>NZ_CP017674.1:2105094-2806792 GCF_001792815.1 Microbacterium sp. BH-3-3-3
CTCGACCGGGCACGGCGACGTGCCGTGGGAGCCGCTCTTCCGCGCGCTCAACGCCATCGGCTACGACGGACCCACGAGCGTGGAGTGGGAGGACGCCGGAATGGACCGCCTCGTCGGCGGCCCCGAGGCGCTCGCCTTCGTGCGCAAGCTCGGCGAGATCACCCCGCCGCACCAGCTGTTCGACGCCGCGTTCTCCTCGAAAGGCTGACCCGTGACCGACACCCTGAAGGTCCTGATCCTCTCGGGGCACATGACGATCGAGCACGACAACGCGCACCGCAGCTTCCGCCTGCACAACCAGTGGATCACCACGCTCCTCGAGGACACCGGGCGCTTCACCGTCCGCGTCGTGGAGGATCCCCGCGGTCTTCCCGCGAGCATCATCGACAAGTACGACGTTCTCATCGTCATCTTCGAGGGCCGCGACGGCTACCACGACATCGCCACCGGTTTCGGCGAAGAGACGGATGCCGCGATCCTGCGCTTCGTGCACGACGAGGGCAAGGGCATCGTGTGGTTCCACGGTTCCGCCGCGCAAGAGGACCGCTGGGGGTACCCCGAGGAGTACAACGTCATGCGCGGAGCGAAGCTCAGCGCGTGGGAGACGGGCCTGCGCCCCCGCCCGTGGGGCGAGGCGCAGCTGCACACGACCGAGCCGCGGCATCCGATCACCGAAGGTGTCAACGCGACCTGGACCGTCACCGGCGACGACATCCTCGTCGGGGTGCAGATGTACGACGGTGCCCAGGTGCTGCTCACGACCTTCGACGACCTCGAGGCGTACGAGAAGGCGCCGGTGTGGCCCATGTCGCACTACCCGGTGGACATCCCCGAGGGCGGCATCGCGGCGCTCCCCGGCATCAACACCGAGCAGCCCCTCGCCTGGATCAACGAGTACGGCGCGGGTCGGTCGTTCACCATCACGATCGGCCACGACATCGACACGTTCCGTCGCATCGAGTTCATCCGGATGTTCCCGCGGGGTGTCGAGTGGGCGGCGACCGGCGAGGTCACGCTGACCGGCCCCGATCGTCGCGGTGACCGCCGTATCAACCCGTGGCCGTACTACCACGGCGAGCGGTGATGCTCGGCGTCGGCATCCTCGGCGCCGGCGGGATCGCTGAACGCGCGATGGTCGAGCCGGCCCGAGGCGTCGACGGGGTCGGGGTCGTGGCGATCGGTGCGCGCGATCCTGAGCGGGCGCGGGCCTTCGCCGACCGTCTCGACCTGCCCGCGTGGGGCGACTACGACGCCGTCCTGGCCGACCCCCGCGTCGACCTCGTCTACCTGGCGCTGCCGCCCGTCGTGCACGCCGAGTGGGCGACGCGGGCGCTGGCCGCCGGTAAACACGTGCTGTGCGAGAAGCCGCTCTCGGCGAACGGCACCACGGCCGCGGCGATCGCCGATGCGGCGGATGCCGCCGGGCGCCGCGCCTTCGTCGGGTTCCACTACCGCCTGCACGGGTTCATCGCCGGCCTTCTCGACACGATCGGTTCGGGCGTGCTCGGCGAGGTGAAGCTGGTGGAGATCGACTTCAGCATTCCGCACTTCGTCGTGCAGCCCGGAAACATCCGCCTCGACGGCGACCTGGCCGGCGGAGCGGTCATGGACGTGGGCTGCTACGCCGTCGACCTGATGCGCGCGGCGTGGGGCGAGCTCGAGGTGGTGTCGGCCACGGCGCAGATCTCCGACGCCGATCCGCGGATCGACCTGCAAACCGATGCCGAGCTGCGCCTGCCCGGCGGCATCCCCGCTCTGCTGCGCGCCTCGTTCCTCGGCGACGACGCGGGGGCGATGTGGGTGCGGGTCGATGGCAGCGCCGCATCGCTCTGGGCGACGAGCGTGATCGTGCCGCAGTGGGGGGCGACCCTCACGGTGACCTCGACCGACGGTTCCGTGCTGCGCTCGGTCGCCGCGGACCCCGACGAGAACAGCTACGCGCGCCAGCTCGAGCACCTGGTCACGGTGCTGGGTGACGGGTCGCCGAGCATCCTCGACGCCCGCCGCGGCGTGGGGACGATGCGGGTGGTCGACGAGATCTACCGAGCCGCCGGGCTGCAGCCGCGCTGACGCGCCGCCATGAGTCGCCACGATCTGTCGGTCGCGCGCCCACCTGAGCGACAGATCTGGCGACTCGCCGGGGCTCAGGCGGGAGCGAGCGCCGTGCGGGCGAGGGCCAGGTGCCGTTCGGTCATCTCCCACGGGTCGTCGTCGAGCCACTCCTGACCGCCCCACTCGCTGCAGAGCGTGCCGGCGAAGCCCGTGGCGCGCAGCGCCCGCCCCACCTCGCGGATCGGCGTCGACACGCGCCCGTCGGCGTCGTCGAGGTCCCAGAACTTCAGGTGCAGCGCCCCGAGCAGGGGCAGAACGGATGCCAGGTCGGCCACATTCGAGCGACCGAAGCGCACCAGCAGGTTCATGTAGAGCGTGTGCACCGGTCCCGGCACCCCGCCGGAGCGGAGCACGTCGATCACCGCGCCGTGGGTGGCGGGGTCGCGCCACTCGTCGCGCAGGCGCCGCACGAGATCCGCGGGGAGGCCGCCGCGCTCGAGCTTCTCGAGGTAGGTGACCGGCAGGGCCGGCATGAGCATGCTGATGTCGAGCAGCAACCGCACGCGCGGGGTGTCGAGTTCGGCGATGCGGTCGTACGCGGCGGCCGTGCCCGGGTCGGTCGGGGTCTGATGCCCCTGCGCCTCTTCGTACAGCACGAGGTCGAGCTCGTCGAGCAGGGGGACGAGGCCCGCGAGCAGCGGTCCGGCCTGTCCGATGGGCAGGCGCACGCCCGCGGCTCCCGCGCTCGCCGCGGCGCGCAGCTGCGGTGCGAGGAACGCGCGGCGCTCGGCGTCGGTGCGTCGGCGCCCGCGCGCGAACTCGTCGATGCTCACGCCCACGATGCTCACACGCCCTCCCGCGGCGGCGAGCCGGTCGTGGAACGCCGTCGTCTCGGCGGCGGGCGGGTCGGGGAACCCGCGCCACATCTGGCCCAGCTCGATCTCGATGGCCGTCGCGATGCCGCGCTCCACGAGCGTGAGGGCGAGGTCGGGGGCCGAGCGCTCGGCGCGCACGACCTCGGGGGTGACGTTGAAGGCGCTCGCCGCCAGCGTCCACTCCGCAGGAATCGTCATGACAGCCCCTCCGCATCGCGCGCCGCATCGCCCGCCGCATCCCGCGCCACATCGGGGGTCACATCGCGCCCCACATCGCCCGACACATCGCGCGACACGCTCGACGCCGTCGCGTCCCTCTCCAGCTCCCTCGTGAAGACGAACGGCAGACGCAGGGGATCGTCCGGCCCGCCGGGCAGGTACGGGATCTCGAGCCGGAACGACACCGACACCTCGTGGATGCCGGGGGTCGTGGCATCCGGGATTCCCAATACGACGCGATCCTGCAGGTACCACCACCCTTCTTCGTCGGCGAGGTCGGCCGCGGCGAGGCGGCGATCGCCGAGCACGATGACCGGATCGTATCGACGGCCTCCGACATGCACGACGGGGTCGAGCAGGCTCGCGAGCGGCAGGGAACGGATCCACGGCAGGGACAGCCGTACCTCGGTGCCGGCGGAGACGCCGGGCACGTCGCCGGAGCGTTCGGGAGACGAGCGCAGGGCGTCGTCGCGCAGAGCGGAAAGGGTCATGGCGGGCACGTCCTCGTGTCGCGGCGCACCCCGTGGCGCGCTTCCGCTCACAACCTAACGACTAATGTCGAAAAAAGGAAGAAGTCAGACGACCGTGCCGTGCACTGCGGCGACCGTCGGGCGTCCCTCGCCGAACCACCGGGGAAGGCTGATCTCGAACAGCTGCTCCTGCGCGAGATCGACGCCCCCGCGGAGCGGCTCGCGGCTGTCGTTCTCACTCACCTTGATCGTCAGGTCGCGCGTCGCCAGCGGCAGCGAGAGCTCGTAGACGCGGTGGCGCACCTCGGCGAGGAAGAGCTCGCCGGCCGAGGCGAGAGCACCCCCCATCACGATGACGCTCGGGTTGAACATGTTGACCAGGGCGGCCACGGCCTCGCCGATCTGACGCGCCCCGGCCTGCACGAGCGAGATGGCGAGGGCGTCACCCCGCTCGGCCGAGAGGGCGATGTCTTCGGGGGCGAGGTCTTTGCCGGATGCCGAGATCGCGGCCAGAGCGCCGGTGGCGCCCCCCGCGATCGCGGCGCGGGCGTCGCGCACGAGCGCCCACCCACCGGCCACGGCCTCGAGGCACCCGGTCTTGCCGCAGCGGCAGGTCTGCTCGGCGCCGGGCACGCGCACGTGGCCGACGTCGCCCGCCGCGCCGTTGGCGCCGCGATGCAGACGCCCGTGCGACACGAGTCCCGCGCCGATGCCGGTGCCCACCTTGCAGTAGATGAGGTCGACGCCCTCGTCGCGGCGTCGGGCGCGTTCGCCGGCGGCCAGCAGGTTCACATCGTTGTCGACCCACACGGGGGCGTCGTAGCGCCGCTCGAAGGCGCCGCGCACGTCGAAGCCGTTCCAGCCGGGCATGATCGGCGGGGCCACGGGGCGTCCGGTCTCGAAGTCGACGGGTCCGGGCAGGCCCACCACGAGGGCCCAGACGGGGGAGCCGTCGTCGCCGGCGAGCAACTCGTCGACCATGGCGGTGGCGGTGGCGAGCGTCTCGTCGGGGCCGCGGGCGATGTCCCAGACGCGGTGCGCCTCGTCGATGATCTCGCCGTCGAGGTCGGTCACTCCCACGTGGATGTGGAGCCCGCCGAGGGCGCACACGACGATGCGGCCCCGCTCGGCGCGGAAGCGCAGGGTGCGGGGAGCGCGGCCGCCCGAGGACGGGGCGTACTCGGCGTCTTCGAGGAAGCCCATCTCGACGGCGCGGTCGACGCGCTGTGCGACGACGCCGCGGCCGAGTCCGGTGACGCGACCGATCTCGGGCCGGGTGACGGCTTCGCCGAGGCGGACCATGTTGACGATGCGCAGCAGGCTCGTGACCTCATCGGTCTGCGCGCCGAAGCGGAGGGTGGACACGTTGGCCATGCGTTGATCTTCACACAAGCCCACCCCGCGACTGCCGGTTTGGCCCCATCTATGGTTCATTAGTCTCTGACTTCAGCGTTTTTTGTGCTGAAGTGGACGCGAGGGAGCGGACATGGCGTGGGGCGTAGGCATCATCGGGGCGGGGCCGGGGGTCGCCGCGCTGCACGCCCCGACCCTGGCGCGCACGGCCGGTGACTTCCGGCTCGTCCACGTCAGCGATGCGGGCAGCGGCCGGGCGGCGGCGATCGCCGAGCGCTTCGGCGCCCGCTCCTCGTCGGGTCTCGACGCCCTGCTGGCCGATCCCGACGTCGACGTCGTGGCCATCTGCAGCCCGCCCGCGCAGCACGCCGCGCACGTGCGGGCGAGCCTGGCCGCCGGTCGCCGCGCCCTGTTCTGCGAGAAACCCCTGGCGACCTCCCCCGACGAGGCGGAGCAGATCGTCGCCGCCTGCGCCGCGGCGGGCGCCCTGCTCGTCGTCGGCACGAACCACCTGTTCGACCCCGCGTGGGTACGTGCGACTCACCACCTGGATGCCATCGACCGGCGCATCGCGGCGGTCGCCGTCACCCTGTGCCTCTCGCCCAACGACCGCTATCACGCGCTCGTCATGGGCGAGCCGCTGCCCGCCCCGCCCGGATCGGCGAGGCCCCCGCTGGATCTGTCCGACCCCGCGCAGAGTGCCGCGATCGTGCGCCAGCTCATCGTCGGACTCGCCGTGCACGACCTGCCCCTCGTGCGCGACCTCGTTCCGGATGCCACCGAGGTGGCGTGGGCGCGTCCGATCGCGCCGATCGGCTTCGATCTCGGGCTCCGCTCGGCCGATGCGGTGGTGCGCTTCACGGTGGTGATGGTTCCCGAGGGGGCGGATTCGCTCTGGCGCGTGAGCATCGCGACGGCCGGTGACCGCATCGACGTCGACTTCCCGCCGCCCTTCGTGCACGCGGGGAGTGCCCGCATCGCGGTGCGCGACGCGCGCGGTGTCGAGACCGTGTATCCCCTCGACCGGCGCGACGGCTACGACGCCGAATGGGGTGCCCTCGCGGCCCTGCTCCGCGGCGAAACGGCCATGGAGTACGACGAGCTCCGCGCCGACGCGGCCTTCGTGCTCGCTGTCGCCGACGCGGCCGCGGCGGTGATCCGGGGCGGAGGCGCCCCGGGCTCGGTCGTCGCGCCCGCCCCGAGCGCCGGCCCGAGCACGGCCTCGAGCCTCGACCAGAGCACCGCTCCGAGCGCCGGCCCGACCCTCCCCGCATCCGCACCCGCCGGAAGCGCGACGTGACCGCCGTCGCCGTGTCCACCGACCTTCCCGCCTACCGGGCGGCCATCGCCGAGCTGGCGCCGCGTGCCCGGCTCGCCGATCCGACCGAGGCGGGGCCTGTACGCGTGATCGACGGTCGAGGAGCGTGGTGGGACCGCGTGTCCGACGCCCGTGATACGGCCGGGATCGTGCTCGACGAGCCCCGTCCGGCATCCGAGGCCGTGCACCGTGCACTGCGCGACCTGCCCGTTCCTGTCGTGGTGGTGCGTCGACGTCTGCGCGCCGACGTGGCGGCCGATGCGGAACCGCCCCTCGCCCCGCTGCACGTCACCGTCGACGCGTGGGGGCCGCCGGCCGATGCCGCCACCCTCCTTCGCGACGCCGTCGGGTGGGCGCGGGTGCTGGGCGGGGGTCCGCTCGATGTCGTGGCCCGCGCGGTGACCCCGCTCGCCGCCACCCTCGCGCTCCGCGGCGCCGCGGGGGGTGCGAGCGTCACCCGCGCGGTCGCGGGCGGGGGTCGCGGTGGCCCGTCGGGGGCCGGTGGCGCGGTGACGGCGCTCGCGCTGGGCCCGCGGAGGGTCGAGGTGCGGGTGGATGCCGCGACGATGACGACGCAGGTCGCCCACGACGACGAACGAGGACGCAGGATCGTCTCGCCGCGTCGGGAATCGGCTGAGCGGCTGGGGCTCCGTCGGGTGATCGAGGCGGTCGCCACCGGAGCGGTCCTCGCCGATCTCGACGACCTGCGACACGACGACGTTCTCGCGCTGGGCTGATCAGTCAGGCCGATGTCCGGCATCCACAGAATCGGGTTCCCTGATACTTACTTCGGTCGGATAGTGGAAGAAGAGTCGGAACGACCCGATTCACCGAAAGGATCGAAGATGATCAAGCTTCTCTCTCATCTGTCGTTCGTCGCGATCACGACTCCTGATGTCGAGGCCTCGGTGGACTTCTACGTCAACCAGGTGGGGCTGACCGAGGTCGCCCGCGAAGACGGCCGTGTCTACCTCCGTTGCTGGGGCGACTACTACGCCTACTCCGTTGTCGTCGCCCAGGGCGACGAACCGGCTCTCGAGACCATGGCCTGGCGTACCTCGTCGGCCGAGGCACTCGAAGAGGCCGCGAAGCGCGTGCAGGCCGCCGGCATCGAGGGCGAGTGGTTCGAGGGACGCGGCATCGGGCGCGCGTTCCGCTTCACCGGTCCGCAGGGGCACAACATGACCCTGCACTGGGACGTCGAGCGTCACCGTGCTGAGCCGCACACCGCCTCGATCTACCCCGACCGTCCCGAGAAGCGCAGCCCGATCGCCGGTGCCCCGCGCCAGCTCGACCACGTCACGGTCGCCGCCAAGGACGTCGACGCGTTCGTGCAGTGGTACGTCGACACGCTCGGCTTCCGCTTCATGGCGCGCACCGTGCTCGACGAGGCGCCCATCTCGGTGTTCTCGGTGCTCACCACGAACGAGAAGTCGCACGACCTCGGCGTCGTGCTCGACGGATCGAGCCGTGCCGGTCGCGTGAACCACTACGCCTTCTGGGTCGACACCCGCGAAGAGCTCCTCATCGCCGCCGACACGCTCATGGAGAACGGCGTGCCGATCGAATACGGTCCGAACATCCACGGCATCGGCGAGCAGACGTTCCTCTACTACCGCGAGCCGTCGAGCCTGCGTATCGAGCTGAACACGGGCGGCTACCGCAACTACGTGCCCGACTGGGAGGCCAACACCTGGAAGCCGTCGCTCGGCTCGAACAACATGTACCGCAACGGCGCCATGCCGATGTCGATGACCGAGTCGTTCCCGCCCGCCGACGGCCCCAGCGCCACCGAAGAGGGTGTGCCCGACGAGATCAAGGACGCACTGCTGAACCCCTACGCCCAGCAGGGCCGGGGCTGACCGACGATCCCGGTCGGGGAAAGTGAGAATGACATGACGACCGCACCTTACGCACTCGCCCGCTATCGCGACGGGGATGCCGTGCGCGTCGGCCTCGTGGCCGGCGACCGCATCCGCCCGCTCGACGCAGACGTGCTGGGCGGCGGTCTGAACGTTTTCCTCGCCGACCCCGACTGGGACCGGATCGCCGCCCTCGCGGACGCGCCGGGGGAGTGGCGACCGATCACCGACGTCACCCTCACCGCTCCCGTCGAGCCGCGGCAGGTGCTGCAGACCGGCGCCAACTACCGCGAGCACGTCATCGAGCTCGTGGCCGCCGGCCTGACGCAGAACACCGATCGCACGCCCGACGAGGCCCGCGCGTTCGCCGCCGACATGATGGACGAGCGCGCCCGCAGCGGCGAGCCGTACTTCTTCATCGGCCTGACCGCCTGCGTCGTCGGCGACGACGTTCCCCTCGTCCTGCCCGCGTACAGCGAGGTGCACGACTGGGAGCTGGAGCTGGCCGTCGTCATCGGCCGCGAGGCGTTCCGCGTCTCGCGCGAAGACGCCCTCGACCACGTCGCCGGGTACACGATCGTGAACGACGTGACCACGCGCGACCTCGTGTTCCGCAAGGACATGAAAGAGATCGGCACCGATTGGTACCGGGCGAAGAACGCGCCCGGGTTCCTGCCGACGGGCCCGCTGCTCGTCCCCGCGCACTTCGTCGATCCCGCCGACACCCCCGTGCGCCTCGAACTGAACGGTCAGGTGATGCAGGATGCCTCGACGTCCGATCTGCTGTTCGACGTGCCGGCGCTCGTCTCGGCGGCGTCTCAGACCCACCCGCTCCTGCCCGGCGACCTGCTGCTGACCGGCAGCCCCGCCGGCAACGGACAGCACTGGAAGCGCTTCCTGCGCGACGGCGACGTCATGACGGGAACCATCGGCGCGCTCGGCACCCAGGTCGTGCGGTGCGTGGCGGAGGACGCGGAATGACGCCGTCCGAGAACCCGGCCGATCTCGACCGCCGGAACCCCGAGTCCGAGATCGCGGCGCGCGCCGAGGCCTACCGCAATTGGGGGCGGTGGGGCGATGACGACGTGCTCGGCACCCTGAACTTCATAGACGCCGAGAAACGCCGGGCGGCCGCCGCGCTGGTGCGCGACGGCGTCTCGATCTCGCTGTCGCAACCCTTCGACACCGACGGTCCGCAGAAGGGCTGGCGCCGACGCACCAACCCCGTGCACACGATGACCGACACGGGAACCGACGCCGAGCGCGGCAACCAGGGCTTCCCCCACGGCATCGGCGGAGCCGACGACGTCATCTCGATGCCCCTGCAGTGCTCGACCCAGTGGGACGGCCTCGGCCACATCTTCGACCACGGCTTCGCGTGGAACGGCCGGCGGGCGGGCGACGTCGTCACCAGCGACGGCGACCTGGTCACCGGCATCGAGCACGCGGCCGACGTCATCGTCTCGCGCGGTGTGCTGCTCGACCTCGGCCGCCACCTCGCGCCCGAGACCGGCGAGCTCGCCGACGGTCACGCCGTCACCGCCGACGACCTCGACGCGTGCGCGGCGGCCGAGGGGGTGCGGATCGGTCGCGGCGACATCGTGCTCGTGCGCACCGGCCACTACACGCGCGCCCGTCGTGACGGCTGGGGCGACTACGCCGGTGGCCCCGCCCCCGGGCTCTCGCTCACCACCGCCGGCTGGCTGCACCGCACCGAGATCGCGGCCATCGCGACCGACACCTGGGGCTTCGAGGTGCGACCGAACGAGTTCGACGTGCCCGCGTTCCAGCCGCTGCACCAGGTCGTCATCCCGAACATGGGCCTGACGATCGGCGAGATGTGGAACCTCGACGCGCTCGCCGAACACTGCGCCTCCGCGGGACGCTGGGAGTTCCTGCTCTCGGCGCCGCCGCTGCCGATCACCGGGGCCGTCGGATCGCCCGTGAACCCCGTCGCCCTGCTGTAATCCCCCACCCCGTCCCAGAACAGAGAGGTTCTGACATGACCGCCGTTCAGAAAGTCGCGATCGCCGGAGCCGGCGTCGCAGGCCTGGCCACCGCCATCTTCCTCAGCAAGGCCGGCGTCGAGGTCGACCTCTACGACGCCCAGCCCGCGCTGTCCACGCGCGGATCGGGCATCACGCTGCAGGGCAACGCCCTGCGCGTCTTCGACGAGCTCGGCGTGTGGGACGAGATCGCCGCAGCCGGAAAGGCGTTCGAGGGCCTCAACCTGCGCGCCCCCGGCCCCGGCGCCCCCGTCGTCGCCGCTCTCCCCGACCTGAAGACCGGTGGTCCCGACTACCCCTCCACGATGGGCATGTCGCGCCCCGACCTCGCCCGCATCCTGCTGGCCGCGGCCGAGAAGAACGGGGCGCGCGTGCACTTCGGTCAGCGCGTGACACGCGTCTCGCAGACCGACGACGGCGTCGCGATCGAGGTCGACGGCGAGCCCGCGGGCACGTTCGACCTGCTCGTCGGGGCCGACGGCCTGCACTCCGCGGTGCGCGAGATGATCGGCATCCACGTCGCGCCCGAGCAGACCGGCATGGGCATCTGGCGCACCTTCGTGTCGCTCCCGCCCGACGTCGACCGCAGCGAGCTGTACTACGGCGGACCGATGTACATCGCCGGGTACACCCCCACCGGCGACGACACGATGTACGCCTTCCTCGTCGAGGCGGCTCAAGACCGCTCCGGCGCCACGCCCGAAGAGGCCCGCCGCATCATGGTCGAGCAGTCCCGCGCGTACGACGGTCCGTGGAACCACATCCGCGCCGACATCGAGGCCGGCGCCGACGCCAACTACACGTGGTTCACTCGCCACCTCGTCGAGGCGCCGTGGAACCGCGGTCGCGCCGTCGTCATCGGCGACGCCGCGCACAGCTGCCCTCCCACGATCGCCCAGGGCGCCGCCCAGGGCCTCGAAGACGCGGCCGTGCTGAGCGAGCTCCTCGTGAACCGGGGTGCCGTCGACCAGGCGCTGTGGGACGAGTTCCACACCCGCCGCGTCGAGCGGGCCAAGGCCATCGTCGAGGCCTCGGTGCAGCTCGGGCAGTGGCAGCTCGACGGCGTCCGCGACGCCGACATGGGCGGTCTGATGTTCGGCGTCGCGCAGCTCACGGCGGCCCGCGCGTGAGCCTCACGAGCGACGGCGCCGCGAACGGCGAGATCACCGACGTCCACGCGCACCTGCTCATGCCCGGCCTGCACGCCGAGGTCGAGCGTCGCGTGCCCGACGAGGTGCAGGCCGCGGCCGACCTCGAGCGGCGGCGCAACGGCGTCGAGAGCCTGCAGGCCTCGGGCCGCATGATCGGCGAGCGCTTCCCGCGCCTCACCGACGTGGGCGCCCGCCTGGCCGCGATGGACGCGCAGGGCGTCGACCGGCAGTGGGTCAGCCCCTCTCCGAACCACTTCTACCCGTGGGCGAACGAGGGTCTCGCGACCTGGGCGAGCGGTGAGGCGAACCGCCTGATCGCCGAGCACGTCGCCGCCGCCCCCGACCGCCTCGTCGGCCTCGGCGTCGTGCCGCTGCAGCACCCGCACCTCGTCGTCGACGCGCTCGACGACGCCGTGCTCGGTCGCGGTCTCGCGGGTGTGGAGATCTCGTCGTTCGCGGGCGACGTCGAGCTCAGCGACCCGCGTCTGGAGCCTTTCTGGGCGCGCGCGGCGGAGCTGCGGGCCGTGGTGTTCCTGCACCCGTTCGGCTGCTCGCTCGACGAGCGCCTCGACCGCTTCTACCTCTCCAACACCGTCGGGCAGCCGACCGAGAACGCCGTCGCGCTGTCGCACCTGATTTTCGCGGGCGTGCTGGACCGGCATCCGGGGCTCCGACTCGTCGCCGCGCACGGCGGCGGGTACCTCCCCACCGCGATCGGGCGCTCCGACCGCGCGTGGACGGTGCGCCCCGAGGCGCACGGCTGCGCGCACGCGCCGTCGACGTACCTCTCGCGGATCTGGTTCGACACCGTCGTGCACGACGAGCGGGCGCTCCGCTGGCTCGTCGAGGTGGCGGGGGCCGACCGCGTGCTCCTCGGCAGCGACTTCCCCTTCGACATGGGTCTCGACGAGCCCGTCGCGTTCGTGCGCGGGGCGGGACTGCCCGATGAGGCCGTCCGCGCCGTGCTGGGCGAGAACGCCGCCGACCTGCTGCGCACCCGGGTGCACGCGTGAGAATCGCGCGCTGGGCCGACGGTGCCGACATCGGCGAGGGTTTCATCGAGGCCGACACCGTCGTCCCGTTTCCCGACGGCCTCCGGGTCGCCGAGGTGCTCGCTCAGGGTCTGAGCGCGCTCCCCGGGCTGTTCGCCCGTCGTGACACCGACACCGCGCGCCCCCTGGCCGAGGTGCGCCTGCTCGCCCCGCTGGTTCCGGCGTCGATCCGCGACTTCGTGGCTTTCGAGGAGCACGTCGAGGGTGTGAGCGCCTCGGTCGACGGAAAGAGCGAGGTCGTGCCCGAGTGGTACGAGGCCCCCACGTTCTACTTCACCAATCCGCACACCGTCCGCGCGACGGGCGACGTCGTGGCGATCCCCGAGACGCAGCGCCTCGACGTCGAGCTCGAGCTGGCCGCCGTCATCGGAGCGGTCCCGGGTTCGGACGGCGAGAATCTGGATACCGTCGCCGCCGCGGACCACATCTTCGGATACACCGTGATGAACGACTGGTCGGCCCGCGACCTGCAGTCGCGCGAGATGAAGGTGCGCCTGGGACCCGCGAAGGGCAAGGACTTCGCCATGACCCTCGGACCGTGGATCGTCACGGCCGACGAGCTGGAGCCCTTTCTCGACGACGAGGGCTTCCTCGCCGTGCGCGCCGAACTCTTCATCAACGGCGAACGCATCGGTCACGACCTCGTGTCGAACATGGGCTGGCCCTTTCCCGAGCTCGTCGCGTACGCCGCGCGCAACTCCGTCGTCGTCCCGGGCGACGTGCTCGGCTCGGGCACGGTCGGCAACGGGGGGTGCCTCGGCGAGCTGTGGGGCCGTCGCGGCGGCCTCGACCCCCGCCCGCTCGCACCCGGCGACGAGGTGCGCCTGGTGATCGAGGGCGTCGGCGAAGTCGTGAACGTCGTCGGCGAGCGCGTCGCGGCGCCGCCCGTACCCCGCGCCCGCGTCCGGTCGCGAGCGCGCGCGAGATGAGCCCGCGTCGCGGTGCCGCCCGGGCCCCGCACCGATGTTCGGGTGACGGGAGCCTGCGTCCGGCGCGACGAGCGCGGCGGGGTCTCCCTCTCGCGAACGGTCGGTCGCGGCCGACCCGGCGGCGATCGCGATGACGTCCGACGGCGACCCCGTCCTGCGGCTCCCCGGTCTCGCCGGCAACCTGTTCGTCGTCACCGGAGCGGCGGGTGGGCAGGGGGCCGAAGACGCGCTGACCCTCGCTCGCGCGGGCGCCGAGGTGGTCGCCGTCGACCTGGCCGCCGCGGCCCCCGATCTGCTGGCCGCCGCTCCCGCGGATTCGATCGCCTACCGGCGCCTCGACGTCTCGTCCGAGGGCGAGTGGGCATCCCTCGCGACCGCCCTGACGGGTCGTCGTGTGCGCGGGCTCGTCAACAACGCCGGAATCACCCACCGCGCGCGCATCGGCTCACTCGATCGCTCCGACTGGGATCGCGTGTTCGCCGTGAACGTCACGGGTGCGATGCTCGGCATCCAGGCCCTCCTTCCGCTGATGGATGCCGGGTCCTCGATCGTCAACATCGGCTCGGTCGCGGGACTCACCGGGCACTACACGGCGGCGTACACCGCGAGCAAGTGGGCTCTGCGGGGCCTCACGCACGCCTGCGTCACGGAGCTCGGGCCCCGCGGCATCCGGGTCAACCTCGTGCACCCGGGCTACATCCGCACCCCCATGACCGCGAGCGCCCCTCCCGCCTTCGTGGAGGCCAACGCGGCCGTGATCCCGCTCCACCGCGCGGGTGAGGTCGGTGAGGTGGCGTCGATCGTCGCCTTCCTGCTCTCGGATGCCGCGACCTTCCTCACGGGCGCCGAGATCGGTGTCGACGGCGGTCAGGCGCTGTCGGGGGCGGCCGCGTACCTCTCGGATGCGCTCCGCTCGCCGTAATGTTGAATTTCGACATAAGTCGGTTATGATGAGGGGGACGTCGGGGCTCACGCAGCCCGTTCGCCCGGTGAGGGAGCCGGAGCGGCACATACGGTCGCGTCGATCGCCCGGTCGTACGGGCGCCCCGCGAATGACTCTCTCTCCCGCCCGCGTACGCATCCTCGTCGCGGCCCTGCTCACGGTGTCGTTCCTCGGCGCCCTCGACCACACCGTCGTCTCGACCTCGCTCGCCACGATCGCCGGCGACCTCGGCGCCCTCGAGCACATGAGCTGGATCATGGTCGGCTACACGTTGGCCGCGACCGCCATGCTCCCCGTGCTCGGCAAGCTCGGCGACATCGTCGGGCCGCGCCGCGTGTTCCTCGTATCGATCGTGACCTTCCTCGTCGCGTCGCTCATCTGCGGCTTCGCGCCCGACCTGGGCTGGCTGATCGCCGCGCGCGTCCTGCAGGGGCTCGGCTCGGCGGGCATCCAGCTGATGTCGCAGACGATCATCGCCCGCGTCACCAGCCCGCGGCAGCGCCCCCGCTACATGGCGATCATCGGTGCGGCCTTCCCCGTCGCGATCGTCGTCGGGCCCGTCGTCGGCGGTCTCATCACCGACTACTGGGGATGGTCGTGGGTGTTCTGGATCAACATCCCCGTCGGCCTCGTCGCCCTCGCCCTCGCCCTGATCGCCCTTCCGCGCCTTCCCGGCGGCGCCCACCCGCGCTTCGACATCCCCGGCTCCGTCGTGTTCACCGGCTCGCTGCTCGCGCTCGTGCTGGCCGTGACCTGGATCGGCGACGAAGGCCTGCGCCCCGCGGCGGTCATCTGCGCGGTCGCGGCGGTCGTCGGCATCCTGGCCCTCGTCGCGATCGAGCGGCGCGCGGCCGAGCCGATCCTGCCGCCCAGGATCCTGCGCAACCGCACGATCCTGGCCTGCCTCGGCCTCTCGCTCATCATCGGCGCCGGGCTGTTCGCGGTCGTCGCGTACGTGCCCACGTACATCCAGATGGCGTACCGCACGACGGCGACCGTGTCGGGTCTCGTCCCCATCGCGACCGTGCTCGGCATGCTCGTCAGCAACCTGCTCACCGGGTGGCTCGTGAGCCGCTCCGGCCGCTACCGCGCCTACCCGGTCATCGGCACCGCGCTCGGAGCCGCCGGCCTCGGCGTCATGGCCGCGCTCCCCGTGGGAGCGCCGCTGTGGGTTCCGATGATCGTCATGGCGACCGTCGGCATCGGGACCGGCTCCTTCATGAACCTCATCTTCGCCGTCGTCCAGAGCGCCGCGCGGCGCGACGACCTCGGCGCCGTCACCGCCACGACCAACATCGTGCGCCAGGTCGGCTCAGCCGTCGGCACCGCGGTCATCGGGGGCGTGGTCGGCTTCGGCGTCGCGGCGAACCTCCCCTCGGGGGTGGATGCCAACACCCTGACCCCCGCGGCGGTCCGCGCCGCGCCCGCCGACCTGCAGGACCAGGTCGCCGCGATCTACCACGACGTCTTCGCCCCCGTCTTCCTCGGCCTCGCGGTCGTCTACGCCTGCGGCGTCGTCATCGCGCTGCTGCTTCCCCCGGGACGTCTGTCCGACGAAACGCCCACCCCGGCGGCCCCCGCCGCCGCCCGTCAACCCGCCTGATCCCCGCCCGTCTCGAAGGAGAGAACATGTCCGACACCCCCACCATCGCCGTCGTCGGCAGCGGGCCCATCGGTGCCGCCTACGCCCGCGTCCTGCTCGAGAACCTCCCCACCGCCCGCGTGATCATGTTCGAGGCCGGCCCCCAGGTCACCGAACGCCCCGGCGAGAGCGTGCGCAACATCGTCGACCCCGACGAGAAGGCCCGCGCCCGCGAGCGCTCGCAGGGCCCGCAGGCCGGGGACTTCCGCGAGTCGCTGGGCCTGCCCGCCGGTGCCGTCGTCGAGGGCATGTTCACCGCCCGCCAGGGCACCCACCTGCTCGACTTCGGCGGCGAGGGCTCGGCGCACGCGCCGACCTTCCCCGCCGCGGCCGCCGCCACCAACGTCGGCGGCCAGGGCTCGCACTGGACCTGCGCGATCCCACGCCCCGCCTTCAGCGAGAAGCTCGACTTCATCGCCGACGACGAATGGGAAGACCTCATCACCACCGCCGAGGACCTCCTGCACCACCAGAGCGCCGCCTTCTCGGACTCGCCCGTCGGCGCGGCCATCCGCACCCTGCTCGACCGGGAATTCGCCGCCGAACTGCCCGAGGGCTACGGCGTCAGCACCCTCCCCGTAGCCGGCGACCCGCAGCCCGACGGCTCCATGCGCTGGGCCGGCGCCGACATGGTGCTCGGACCCCTGATCGAGCCGGGAACCGACACCGCCGCCCGCTTCGACCTGCGCGATCTCACCCTCGTGCGTCGCATCGAGCACGACGGCACCCACGTACGCGGACTCGTCGTCGAGGACCTCCGCACCCGGGAGGAATCCTTCGTCGACGCGGATGCCGTGATCGTCGCCGCCGACGCCTTCCGCTCGCCGCAGCTGCTGTGGGCCTCGGGCATCCGTCCCGCGCCGCTGGGCCGCTACCTCACCGAGCACCACGTTGTCATCAGCACCGTGTCGCTCGACCAGGAGCGCATGAGCGCCCTCGTCTCGGACGACGAGCTCGAGGCGGAACTCGCCCGCCGCGCCACGAACCCCGCCGACCCGGTCGCCGCGGTCAACCGCATCCCCTTCTCGGAGCCCGCCCACCCGTACTCGGCGCAGATCATGTACGCCGAGAACCCTCCCTTCCCTCTCGATCCGGCCCACCCCCAGGCGGGCAACCGTTGGGGATACGTCAACATGGGCTTCGGCGTGCGCAAGTTCCCCCGCGTCGAAGACGGCGCCACCTTCAGCGACGACGAGCTCGACTACCGCGGTCTGCCCAACTTCACGATCGAGTACGCCCTCACCGAACGCGAGGAAGCCGAGATCGCCGAGGCCACGCAGCGCCTCCGCCGCGCCGGCTCGGCGCTGGGCACCTTCATCGCGGAACCCCGCCTGCTCCCCAACGGCTCGAGCCTGCACTACATGGGCACGATGCGCGCCGGCACCGACGAGGCCACCTCGGTCGCCGATCCGTACTCCCGCGTGTGGGGCTTCGACAACCTCCTCGTCGGCGGCAACGGTCTGATCCCGACCGCCAACACGATGAACCCCACCCTGACGAGCGTCGCCATCGCCGTGCGCGGCGCCCGCCACCTCGCCGACGAACTGCGCGCGGATGCGGGCGGCGCCGACGAGGAGCGCCCAGTCGAAGCCGCCGTCTGAGGCCGGGGCCGGGACGATCGACATCCCGGCCCCGGCGCTCAGGATCGGTCCGGTGGTGCAGGCGAATCAGCTCGCGCGGGCGCACCGATCCCCCGGTGTTCATCCGTGCCCGGGGCTCTCTTCGCGCGGTCTCGGCGCAGCGGGTGGGGTTGGCGCGCCGCGTCGAGGGCCGGGAACGAAAGCCACGGCGGGCGGGTAGGGGCGGGGCTCGTCGACGTACGTCCGCCCGGTGGGCGAGGTCCATTCGAGCACCCCGCCCTCACGCTGCCGCACCTTCCAGGCGGTGAACTGCTTCTGGGTGTGGTGACGCTGACACAGGTGGGCGAGGTTGCCCGTCTCGGTACGGCCACCCAGAGCGTGATCGTGCGTGTGGTCGACTTCGCACCGGATCGCGGGGGCGGTGCACCCGGGCCAGCGGCAGTGGCGGTCTCTCGCCCTCAGGTAACGGTCGATGGCGGCCGTGCGCTGATAGGTGTCGACGTGCAGCACGGCCCCGGTGATGGGGTGGGTGATCACGCGGTCCCACGGACGTGTGGTCGACTCGGCCAGCCGGCGAGCGGTGGCGGCGTCGATGGGACCGTGCCCCACCAGCTCGGCGGGGTCGGCGTTCTCGCGGCCGGGGTCGAGCATCGTCAGGGCCGGAACGACGACCTGTACCCGGGCGCGGATGGCTCCGAGGGTCCCCGGCCCGTCGTCGTCGCGGGTCGGGTCGGACAGGGGCGCTGCCGTGAGGAGCAGGTCGGCGAGGAGGTCGGCCCGCACCTGATCAGGCGTGCGCACGTCGGGCGCGGGTGGCGCCTGCGGCGTCCGGCCACTCACGGGGGCGCCGCCGGCGGGCGCGCGGCTCGCCTCGCCGCTGTCCCGTGTCGCGGTGACCGGGGGCCGCGCGTCACGGGCATCGACGAGTGCCCGGCTCTGCTGCATCAGCCGGTCGTAGATCCCGACCGCGAGCACCGTCGGCAGCGTCGCAATGAGATCGGACATGCCGTCGTCGCCCCGGACGACCCGCACGTTCCGCCGCGCGCGACCGGCGCGGTGGCGTTCGGTGAGGGTGGTCGGCTGCAGCCGCTCGGCCAGTGCCGCCAGGCGCGTCCGGAGCAGGCCGGGGCTGAGCCCCTCGGCCTCGGCGGCGGCGAGGGCGTCGAACTCCCGATGCCGTTGCGTGGGCAATGTCTCGCCGATGTCGGTGATCACGTGGACGTGCGCTCGCGCCAGAGCGCCCGACTGCCAAGCATCGAGCGTCGCCGGAAAGCTCTCGGCGATCAGCATCGCTTGTCGGATCTGCGCCTGCACGGTGCGATCCGACAGGTGCTCGGCGGCCCCGATCTCGGACGCCACCTCCCGGAGGGCCAGATCGGCCTCCCGCGACGACGCCGGTCGCCCTGCGCGTCCCCTGAGGGCGAGACGCCCCGCTCGAGCCAACGCGCGCACCCGCCGGGCTTCGACGGAGGCCATCGCGGCATCCAGATCGAGCACGTCGGTCACCACCGACGCGAGAGCCGGAGCCCCGTGATCGGGTTCTGGTGACGAGGCCGGCGATTGCATGTGTGCACGCTAGCGGGGGCCTTCGACACCCTGACGAGGTCTGCGGCGAGATCGGGATGGATGACGGGACTCGGCCGATGGGGAGGAGTGGCGGGGCATCACTCGGCGCGAAGAGATGTCGCGCGCACGCCGCGCGATTCGCGAAGGCCCACGGGTTCCGCGGGCGCCTTCGCTACCCGGCCGCGCCACGCGCAGGGAAGCCCCGCCACACCTCCACCGGCGTCAACGGAACGAGCGGTGGCACCAGAGCCGTGGTCTCGAGCACGATGCGTCGGCCCTCCCGCGCAGACAGCGGCAGCGCCGTCATGATCTCGGTCACGTGCAGCGCCATCGCCCCACTCGCGCGCCCGGGCGAGGACGCGCCACCGCCCGCCGCGCCGTCGGGCTTGGCGCCTCCGCGCACCATGTCGATCACGCCGATCCCGCGCCCCGCGGCAACGTACCCGGCGGTCGGCGGCAGCTCGACCCAGTCGCGGGCGCCCGGCGCCAGGTGCCGTACGACCCCGTCGAAGTTGTTCGGATCCGGCACCGCCAGCGAACCGGCCTCACCGTGCACTTCGATCGGGCTCGCCGTGGACCCGGCCGCGTCGAAGCTGAAGGTCACCGTCGACAGCGCGCCGGAGGCGTGCCGGAGCGTTCCGGTGACGTGCGTGTCGACCTCGACCGCGATGCTCTCGCCCGCGCGGGGCCCCGATCCGATGACGCGTTCGCTGCGTCTGCGCGAGACGTCGCCGGTGACGGAGACGACGGGCCCCAGCAGGTGCACCAGCGAGGTCAGGTAGTACGGCCCCATGTCGAACAGCGGCCCGCCGCCCTCGCGGTAATAGAAGTCGGGATTCGGATGCCAGTGCTCATGGCCCGCCGACACCCACGTCGCCGTGGCGGCGGTGGGCGTGCCGATCAGGCCGCTCTCGACCGCTGCGCGCGCCGTCTGGATCCCGGTTCCGAGCACCGTGTCGGGTGCGCTGCCGATCTCGACGCCGGCCGCTTCGGCATCCGCCACGATCTGTTTCGCGTCGTCGAGGGTCGTCGCGAGAGGCTTCTCTCCGAACACGCGTTTGCCGGCGGCGATCGCCGCGCGGGCGATGTCGGCGTGCGCGGCCGGGATCGTGAGGTTCACGACCACGTCGATGTCGTCGGCGGCGAGCAGCGCGTCGACGCTCAGCGCCCGCGCGTGGTCGAGCGACGCCGCCACCTCGGCGGCGCGTTCCGCCCGCAGATCGGCGACCGCGGCGATGCGCACGGCGGGGTGTTCGCGCAGCGTGTCGAGGTACTGCTCGCTGATGACCCCGAGGCCGATCAGACCGATGCTCGTCGGCTCGCCCACAGCAGCCCCCTCTCGATGATGGTGCGCACGTTGTCGTCGGCCAGCACCGAGGGGTCATGGCCGGGGGTCGCGACGAACACCCGTCCCTCGCCCCAGGCCCGCGTCCACACGGCGGGAGAGACGATCGGTCGGTGCCACGGCTCGTCGACGCGAACCGGGTGGGTGGTGGTGGCGAGTACGTCGTTCAGATCGTCGTGCAGCACCCAGTACTGCTCCGTCGTGAGCGAGAAGTCGACGATCCCGCTCATGATCTGGTGCGTGCGGCCGAGGTCGGTGAGCTCGATGCGGTGGTCGAGGAACACGTCGGTCCCGTCTCCGATGCGATCGCCCGGATCCTTGGACGGGTGGGCGGCGAACTGGCCGCCCACCAACTGCAGGTAGTCCGCGTCGTGGCGGTACGAGTCGACGATGCCGCCGTGCCATCCGGCGAGTCCGGTTCCGGCGGCCACCGCGCGCCGCAGGCCCTGGATGCTCTCGCGATCGGCCTCGCTCATCGTCATGGACTGCACGACGAGGTCGACGCCCCGCATCAGGTCGTCGTCGGCGTAGACGCCCGGTCCGTCCTCGATGCGCACGTCGAAGTCGTTGTCGCGCAAGAACGGCACGAACAGGTCGGTCGCCTCGACGGGATGGTGGCCCTCCCACCCCCGCGCACGATCAGAGCTGTGCGTGACGTCATCGTCGCCCCCTTCGGCATCCGGATGCCATCGACCCGACGACGGCATCGACGGTCACGCTACCGTCGACCCCCGACATCGCTCGCGTGATCTGCGCGAACCGGACACGTCGGCCCACGCTGCCTGCTCCGCCATCGTGCCTCCGACCCCGGAATCCTCCGGCGGTCGTCCGCACGGGCGAGCCCGTACCCCTCACTCCGCGCGTTCGACGCCCTCGTCGTCCAGGGGGCGGCGCCTCGATCGGGAGACGCGCCACCAGCCGTAGTCGACCGAGGCTGCGGCGACGATCACGACGACCACTGTCTCCGGGAGCGTGGGCGGGCCGTCGTCGGTCACGAGTGCGGAGAGCCCCACGACGAGCAGTCCGGTGAGGGCGCCGAAGACGGTCCAGACCGTGAGCTGCACGCCCGTCGAACCCACCCGGCGCAGGGCGCTCGCGACGAGCCATGCCGGCCCGACCGCCACGGCCGCGACGGCGACGGTCAGTGCGCCCCCGACGAGTCCCACGACCGCGGTCAGGGTGATGGCCAGGGTGGTGAACGCGTGCACCGGGCTGACGCCGAGCGACGGGGCCTGCTGGATGGCCTGCACGCTCGTGTCGATCACGATGACGACCAGCATGGCCAGCAGGAACATCGCGCAGGCTCGCGCCGCCGCCCGCAGGACGTCGCGCCAGCGCGCGCTAGTTCGCGAACCGCCGGCCCGCGAACCGCCCGGTCGCGCGTCGCCCTCGCGACCCGCCCGCGTGCGATGTGCGTCATCCATGAGGCGAGCCTAGAGCCGCGCCGCCGCGGTCCTGGCGTCCTCCCCCGCAGGGCAGTACGCCCCGCGCTCCGCCCGCGAGGTGCCGAACCCCTCCCCGCGCCCCGCCTCGAACCCGGCCCGCCGATCCCCGCCCGCCCCACCCCGCCGATAATGGACGGGTGGAATCCTGGGAGACGCGAGAGTGGTTCGCCGACTTCCTCGACGCCCTCAACCGCCACGATCTCGACGACGTGCGGGGCTTCCTCGACCCCGGAGTCCGTCGTGCGCACCTCCCCGCGGGCGCCGACGCGTGGATCGCCGACTACGCCGACCTGCTGCGGGGCTTCCCCGACTGGCAGTGGAAGCGCATCCAGCTGCTCGTCGAAGACGATCGCCTCGCCGTGCACCTGCGCGGGGGCGGGACGCACACCGGCCCGTACGGGCACCTCGCGCCCACGCGTCGGCGCGCCAGCATCGCCGCGTTCGCGATGTACCGGATCGAGCGGGGGCGTGTCGTCGAGGCATCCGGAACCGACGACGCTGCCCAGGTGCGCGCGCTCCTGGGCTGACGACGCCCACTGCCATCGCCGGGTGGGGCGCGGCGACGGGTCCGGATGCCGCGCCGGCGGCGGACGGGTCCCGGTTCGCCTGTCAAGGGCGCAGCGGTGTCGGAGGTGCCGGGTAGCTTCGCTCATGCCCGGTCATTCAACGGGCAGAAGGAGCGGTGTCCCATGCACGCGACTGAACGCCCCGGCGCGGGCGTCGTGTGGGCTCGTGTCGAAGACGGGTTCCACGTCGGCAGCCGCAACGGCGCCTTCCTCGGGTACATCGATCGTCAGGCCGACGGGGGCTTCCTCGCCTTCGACGGTCGCTCCCGCGTCGTCGGACGCTTCGACGCGCTGACCGCCGCAATGGCGGCCGTCACCAACGGGCAGCCCCCGCAGGACGCCGAGATCACCCTGCAGCAGGTTCGCGTGCCGGCCCCGCGCGGGCTCGGCCAAGGCGGGGTGCGCTGATGGCGGCTCCCCTCGTCTCCGTCTCGTACGTCAGCACCGAGACCAACCCCTTCGACGACGAGCGTTTGGCCGCGCTGCTCGCGCAGAGTCGGCGCTCCAATCACGAGCACGACCTCACGGGCATGTTGCTGCATCGCCGCGGGCGCTTCTTCCAGGTGCTGGAGGGGCCGCAAGACGCGGTGGACGCCCTGATCGCGAAGATCCGTGAGGACGCGCGGCACCACGACATCCGCATCCTGCTCCGAGAGAACCTCGACGACCGCCGCTTCGACGAGTGGACGATGGGCTACGAGCCCATCGGTGTGCCGTCGACGCCGCCCCCCGAGGGGTTCCGCGACACCTTCGACGACCTCGAGTCCGCCGACGACGAGATCAGCTCGCGGGCGGTGCGCGAGTTGACGGTCTGGTTCCGGGCCCGCACGGCGGGCGACCGCTGATCCCGTCACCGCCGCGACGGCGGTCGAGTCGTTCAGCAGGGCGGGCGGGTGATCGCCTTACCGGTCACAGCGGCGGGTCGAGGGCGCGGAGCGCGGCATCCATCTTCTCGGCCATGACGGCGTATCCGGTGTCGTTCGGGTGCAAGCCGTCCGACGCCATCCAGCTGTCGGCGTCGTCGGCGTAGTGCTCATCGAGCCAGTGGCTCGCTCCCTCGATGTGGTCGGCGCCGATCCTCTCGGCCGCGTCCTCGACCCACCCGGCGATCACGTCGACCGAGGCGGGGCGTTCCGCGGTGTACCAGAACGGCTCCACGACGACGATGCGCGCTTGCGGCAGACCGTCGTGCAGGCGCTGCAGGTCGTCGTCGATCGTCGCGCGGATCTGGTCGGCCGCGCGGTCGTAACTGAAGTTGTCGTTCAGGCCCATCGTGACGAACACGATGTCGGGCTGGTCGTCGATGACGAGGGCGGGAATGTCGTCGAGACCCGCCCCCATCGTGGCTCGGCGGTTGACGAAGCCGAGGCCGTTCTCGCTGCGGTTGATCTCCTGCCACCCGCGCTCGACCGAGACGATGGTCGACCACCGGTGGTCGGACGAGCTCGCCCCGGTCCCGCGCGTGTACGAGTCGCCGTAGAACGACACGACAGGTCCGTCGCCCGTCGGAGCGGGGACGGGGGCGGGGGAGGTCTGCGCCGAGCAGGCCGTGCCTGCCAGGATCGCGGATGCCACCACCACGAGGCTGAGCAGTCGTCGCGCGCGCATGCTCTCATTGTCGGCGCGGATGCGAGGGGCGGGGCCGTCCAGGGTGAACCGTGCCGGATCGCGCCGGGCGCCTGCCGTCGCGTCACGCGCCGAGCGTGGACCCGCTTTCGGGGGTCTCGGGGGTCTCGGGGTGGTCGGCGGCCGGTGCCGCGAGCCGCGCGACGTGGCGGGCGATGCGCGCCGCGCGCGCGGTCTCGGACGTCGCCGTGACGACGGGGTGCAGCACGGAGTATCGCTCCGACTTGTTCAACGCCGCGAAGCGACGCGCGGCCGCGGGCTCGGCATCCAGTGCCGCCTGAAGATCGGCGGGGACCTCGATCGCCGCGGACCCCGCGTAGGCGCGCTCCCAGCGGCCATCGGCCTGTGCGCGCCGGATCTCGGCGGCACCGCGTTCGCGCATTCGCCCCTCGTCGGCGAGGCGGTCGACGATTCCGACGTTGCGCGTCGACCACATCGACCGCGCGCGGCGCGGGGTGAAGTGCTGGCGGAACGTGGCCGCGTCGCGCGACTGCTTCCGCCCGTCGATCCAACCGCTGCACAGGGCTTCGTCGAGGGCCTGCGCGTATGTGAGCGAGGTCGGGGCGGTGGTGCCCTTCTTGGCGAGCACCAGCCACACGCCGTCGTTCGTGCTCTCGTTTTCGTCGAGCCAGGCCCGCCAGGCGTCGGCGTCGACGACGGTGAGTTCGAGGGGGTCGGTCATGTGGAGTGCCTCCTTCGCGCGGGCCGCACGAGCACGATAACGCGCACCTCCGACACGGCGCCCCCCTATCGGAGCGGGCACGTGCGAGGCAAGCGGCCCCCGGCGGCCTTCGGCATCCGGTGTCATGGGTGCATGCGATGTGTGACCTATGCGGGCGAGACCGTGACCACGACCGACGACGTTGCCGAGGCGCTGGTGCAGCTGACCGCGTCGATCGCCGCCGACGGGCAGGCCGAAGCGGTGAGCATCCCGATCGTCACCGACGACGGCGAGACCGAACAGGCGGAGCTCGTCATCGGCGTGGGCAACGATGTGCTGAGCGCGCCGGCGGCGTGGGAGCGCGAGGAGCCCGACTTCGGCTGGGCCGCCGAGCAGCTCCGTCAGCACCGGCGCTACCCCCAGTCGACCGCTGTCGCCCACGAGCAGACGAGCGACGACACCAATCCCGACGCTTTCTGGGACCCCGACCTCGAGGGGTTCACGCGCGCCTGAGCCCGCACCCGAGGGGGGAGCTCGTCAAGCCCACCCTCGCCGCCGCGCGCCGACGTAGCGTGAGGCATCCACGCCGACGGCGGCCGGTTTACCGTCCCGGCGTGTGAGCCCCGGACAGTCCGGGCGGCTCCGCCGTTTCGCGGGCGCCGCCCGGACGCCGGGTTGCCTCATGGTCATCGGATGCCGGATGCCCACGTGCTCCGCTGGCGTTTCGAGATGTACGCCCTGTCACGCGGTGAACCATTCCCGCATGTCGGTCCACACCGTCGTCAGCGCATCCTCGAGCGGGAGATCGGCGGAGCCTTGCAGCCATCGGTCCACCGCGAGGTCGAAACAGGTCACGGCGAGGGCTGCCCAGGCGTGCGCAGGCCCGGGGGCGATGCCCCGTTGGTTCAATGATCCTTCGATGGCGCGCGCGAGGTAGTGACTGCGCAGAAGATCGCGCTCGTGCAGCGCCGGTTCGCTCTGGATGATGCTGCGTCGACGTGCGATCTGTTCTCGCCAGCCCTGGATGCCTCGGCATGCGGCGGCGAGACCTTCACGCACGGTCGCCGCTGCGTCACGTTCCTGCGGGATGGATGCCATGAAGTCGCTCACCGCCTGCGGGAACTCGCGATCCCGGAGGAACAGCACATCGCGTTTGTCGGCGAAGTGGCGGAAGAACGTCCGTGTGGTCAGCCCCGCCGCCTCGGCAATCTGGGGAACCGTGGTTCCCGCGTACCCCTGGTCGGCGAACAGGGTCATCGCCGCGGCTTCCATCCGCAAGGCAGCGTCCGGTGACCATCGAGGCATGGACCCATGATGACACGAACTGTCGTAAGATCGGTCACGATGACACGAAATGTCATCAGAATCGGAGAGCGGAAGAATGAGCGACAACTCGGCGGCGTGGATCGATTCTCCTTATGCAGACCTGACGGTCCGAGCTGCGCCGATGCCGAAGCCGGGGGTGGGGCAGCTGTTGCTCGAGGTGCGCGCGGTGGCGGTGAATCCGCTCGACGCGATCATCCAGTCCAACGGCACCGTCATGTACGGGTGGTTGCGCTACCCGGTGGTCCTGGGGGAGGACGTCGCGGGCGTCGTCGTCGAAACCGGTGCCGGCGTGGACGACTTCGCCGTCGGAGACCGCGTCGTGGCGTACGCGATGGGCCTGGAGAAAGGACGGGACGCCGTCTCCGAGAGCGGTTTCCAGGCCTACGTCGCGGTCGACGCGAGCCTGGCCGCCGTCCTGCCGGCCGCCATCGCCTTCGAGGAGGCCGCCGTCCTGCCTCTGGCGATATCCACCGCGGCGGCCGGCCTGTTCGAGAAGGACCAACTGGGACTGGACTACTCCCGTCTCGGAAACGCGGCGCCTCGCGACGAGGTGGTCGTGATCTGGGGCGGCGCGACAGCGGTCGGAGGCAATGCGATCCAGCTCGCCCGAGCGGCCGGCTATCGGGTCGTCACGACAGCCTCGGCGAAGAACCACGAACAGATGAGGCGGCTGGGGGCGGAAGCCGTCTTCGACTACCACGACCCGGACGCTGCGAATCGGATCATCGATGAGGTCGGCGGCTCCGCGGTGGCGGGGATCCTCGCCGTGGCGACGGGGTCGGCCGAGCCCTGTCTGAGGATCGCGCGCGCAACCGGTGCCACGCAGATCGCGATGGCGAGCCCTCCCGTCTCGTTCTACGATCAACCGCGCCGTCGAGGCCTCTCCCTCGCTCGCATCCGCCTCTTCCTGAAGCTCGGAACGCGGACGGCTCTCCTCCAGGTGCGCAGTCGCCCCCGCGGTATCGGAGCTTCGTTCATCTGGGGAAGCGCCATCGCCACGTCTCCCGTGGGCCCGGCCGTCTGGGGCGGGTATCTCCCCGCCGCTCTCGCCTCGGGCAGCCACCACCTCTACCCCGAGGCCCACATCGCGGGGCACGGCCTTCCGGCGATCCAGGGAGCCATCGACACCCTTCGCCACGGCGTATCGGCGCGGAAACTCGTCGTCACCCTCGACCACGCACCGACGGGATCGTGATCGATCCACGAGGAGGCGTCGGAGCGCAGTGTGGGAACAGCGCTCGCCCGGCGAGAGGAGCGTCAGTCTGAAGCGACGCGGGAGAGTCCGGAACAGGTCCGGGAGTCACACATGGAGGGGCTGACGGGAATCGAACCCGCGCTATCTGCTTGGGAAGCAGAAGTTCTGCCATTGAACTACAGCCCCGTGCGCCTTGCGGCAGCCCGGCCAGCATAACAGCGTCCGGTCGTCGTGCTCCCCGTCGTCCGTCACAGACCCCCGCGAAAACGACCCTCGCCCTAGGCTGGGGCCGTGCTGCTCTCCGATCGCGACATCCGAGCCGAACTCGACGCGAAACGCCTCGGGCTCGACCCCTTCGACCCGGCCATGGTGCAGCCCTCGAGCGTCGACGTGCGACTCGACCGCTACTTCCGGCTGTTCGACAACCACAAGTACCCCTTCATCGACCCCGCCGAGGAGCAGCCCGAGCTGACGCGTCTCATCGAGGTCGCTCCCGACGAGCCGTTCATCCTGCACCCGGGCGAGTTCGCCCTCGGGTCCACGTTCGAGCGGGTGAGCCTTCCCGACGACGTCGCCGCGCGCCTCGAGGGCAAGTCGTCTCTCGGCCGCCTGGGGCTGCTGACGCACTCGACCGCGGGGTTCATCGACCCGGGCTTCTCGGGCCACGTGACGCTCGAGCTCTCAAATGTCGCCACCCTGCCGATCAAGCTCTGGCCGGGAATGAAGATCGGGCAGGTCTGCTACTTCCGCCTGACCTCGCCCGCCGAGAACCCGTACGGCTCGGGCCCGTACGGCAACCGGTATCAGGGTCAGCGCGGGCCGACGGCTTCGCGCTCCGCGCTCAACTTCCACCGCACCGACGTCGGCTCCACCGAGGCCGGGTCCGTCGGGCGCTGACCCGACGACGAAGCGGCGAGGCTCCCTCGGGAGTCCTCGCCGCTTCGTGGTTTCGCGGGATCATTCGGATGCCGACGACTCGCGGCCGCGGCGGAACCCGGCGTCGAAGCCGCGCTCGAACGCGTGCTGCGCGGCCCGGTGACCACGGTGGTGGCCGTGGCCGTCCCGGCCGAAGCCTCGGCCGCCGTGGGTGCGCTCGTCGCCCGCGCACGGCCGTTCCGCGGTGTGTCCGCGGTGACCGCCGTGCTCGGCCTCGTGATCGCCGTGGCCGGAGCCCCGGCCGAAGCGTGCACCGAACCCGCGCGGGCCGGGGCCGAAACCGGGGCCGAAACCGCCGCGTCCCGGGCCGCGGAAGCCGCGCTCCGGTGATGCCTCGGTCGCGTCGACTCCCAGCGCGTCCGAGAGGGCGTCGAGAGCCGTCGTCAGGCGCTCCAGCTGCTCGGCCGGCACGTCGGCCAGCAGGGCCGCGCGGTCGGCATCCACCCGGTCGAGGAGCTCGCGACCCCCGGCGGTCAGTCGCCAGCCGTCGTCGCCGCGCTCGATCCAGCCGCGCTCGGCGAGAGCGTCGACGCGCTTGCCGCCGCGGGCGAGACGGTCGTGCACCCAGGGCGCGTCGATCCGTCCGTCGATGGCGCTGAGGATCATCACGGTCTTGGGGTGCAGCTCGCTGTCGCGTAGCTGCGTGAAGAGGCGGTGGTGCAGCGCGTGACCGACCGTCGTGAGGCGGTGGGCGAGGCTGCGGGCATCAGGTGATGTGGAGGTGTTCATGGGGTGTCCTTTCGGGGCGGTCCATCCGCCGATACATGTCATGTGACAACAGATGTACTGTGACATGTATCTCTGATGCTTGTCAAGCGACATGTAAAATTCCCGCATGGCCACTGACCCCGCCGACGAGATCGCCGCCGCCCTCGGGCGCTTGCGCGGACGCCGCCCGCGCCCGCCCTTCGGCGCCGAGGGGCACCATCACCCGCACGTTCACGGCGAACGCGGGGGATTCGGCGGACCCTGGGGGCGCGGCACCCCGCCCTGGGCCGACCCCGCACAGGGTCGCTTCGGCGGACCCGCACGCCTGCGCCTACTCGACGCTCTGATCGCGGCATCCGGATCGCTGTCGGTGAGCGAGATCGCCGAGGCGGTGGGCGTCGACCAGCCCCGCGCCTCGCGGCTGGTTCAGCAGGCGGCGCAGATGGGTCTGGTCGCACGCGAGCCCGACCCCGACGACGCCCGCCGCACGCGCGTGCGCCTCACGCCCGAGGGCGAGGGGATGGTCTCGGGTTTTCGCGGTCGACGACGGGATGCCGTGCGCTCCGCGCTGGAGTCGTTCACCGACGACGAGCGCGTCGAGTTCGCCCGCCTGCTCGGCAAGTTCGCCGACGCCTGGCCGCGCGACTGAGCTCGCTCTGTCCCGAATCGCCGAGGCGAGGTCTCGACGCGTGCGAAACTCCTGAGATCTCCGAGTCGACCGCAGAGGTCGCGCCGGATCGACGCGGGTGCGCGCGGCGCGCGGGTGCGTTTCTCAGGAGTTCGGCCCGCGAGGAGCCCGGATCGAGCGCCCGGTCCGCGAGCGGCCCCGGCCCGAGCACTCGGCGCCCGGGGCTGGCCGCGCGGGGACCCCCGGCCGGAGCGCCCCCGGCCCGCCTCAGCGGATGACGGCCGGCCGCGCCTTCACCGGAACCATCAGCACCAGCCCGACCGCCAGGATCAGCACGATGCCCACGATGCCGAGGCGGGTGTCGCCGGTGATCCCGACGAACAGAGCGAACAGACCGGGGGCGAGGAACGACACCGCCCGGCCCGTCGTGGCGTACAGGCCGAAGATCTCACCCTCGCGACCCTCCGGAGCCACCCGGGCGAGGAACGACCGGCTGGCCGACTGCACGGGTCCGACGAACAGGCCGAGCCCCAGGCCCGCCACCCAGAACGCCGGCACCGAGGTGCCGATGAACAGGATGACGCTGCCCAGGACGATCAGGCCGATCAGTGAGACTACGATCACGCGCTTCGGTCCGAAGCGGTCGTCGAGGCGCCCGGAGAAGAACGTGCTGATACCGGCCACCACGTTCGCCGCGACCGCGAAGTAGAGCACCTCCGTCGAGCTGAAGCCGAACACCTGCGCGGCGATGATCGCCCCGAAGGTGAACACGCCGGCGAGGCCGTCGCGGAACACCGCGCTGGCCACCAGGAAGAGCAGCACCTGCCGGCTGTCGCGCCACAGCGAGCGCAGCGTGCCCCACAGCACCACGTACGAGCGGAAGAAGCCGACGCGCACCCGGCGCTGCTGCGGCGGGATCTCGGGAACGCGCAGCAGAACGGGAACGGCGAACACCCCGAACCAGACCGCGGATGCCAGGACCGCGAGGCGGATGTTCAGCCCGCCCTCCTTCGGCACGGCGAGAAGCCCCCCGGCATCGGGTGCGCCGAAGCTCTGGATGAACAGCACCAGCAGCAGGAGCAGCAGCACGATGCCGCCCACGTACCCCATGCCCCAGCCGAAGCCCGAGACGCGGCCGATGTTCTCGCGCGTGGAGACCTGCGTGAGCATCGCGTAGTAGTTGACGCTGGCGAACTCGAAGAAGACGTTGCCGACCGCGATGAGGGTGGCGCCGAGCACGAGGAACTCGGGTGTGCCCTCGACGAAGACCATCGCGGCCATCGACAGCACGATCAGGCCGGTGTTGATGCCGAGCCAGAGCTTGCGACGCCCCGTACCGTCGGAGCGCTGGCCCAGCACGGGGGCGACGAGCGCCACGACGATGCCGGCGATCATCAGCGCCACGCCGACCAGGCTCGCATTGTCGGCGAGCGCACGAACGAGGGCGGGGTCGTCGTCGTTGCCGTTCGCCGCAGCCACCACGGCGGGATCGACGAACAGCGAACTCGCCAGGTAGGTGCTGAACACGAACGTGGTCACGACCGCGTTGAAGGCGGCGGATCCCCAGTCCCACAGGGCCCAGGCGAGCACCGGCCGACGGAGGGTGCTGACGGGGGCGGAGGCGGGCTCGGGAGGGGTCATATGGGTCACGCTAGGCCCCTCCGGTGAACGCCCGGTACCCCCGAGGCGACGCCGCGCCACCCTTGGCGCGCTCATTCAGGCTACCGCCGAGCCCGCACGGCGGCGCGGAGCCGACTACCGTGGAGTCATGGCATCCGAAAACCCCGTCGACTCCGCTGAGGCGGAGACCACCCCCGCCCCGCTCACCTTCTCCGACCTGGGTCTGGATGCCAACGTGCTCAAAGCCCTCAAGGACGTCGGGTATGAGACCCCGTCGGCCATCCAGGCCGCGACCATTCCCGTGCTCCTGCAGGGTCGCGACGTCGTCGGTCTCGCGCAGACCGGTACCGGCAAGACCGCGGCGTTCGCGCTGCCGGTGCTGTCGCAGATGGAGACCGGCCACAAGAACCCGCAGGCCCTCGTGCTCGCCCCCACCCGTGAGCTCGCGCTCCAGGTGTGCGAGGCGTTCGAGAAGTACGCCGCCCACATCAAGGGCGTCTCGGTGCTCCCCGTCTACGGCGGTCAGGGCTACGGCCAGCAGCTGTCGGCGCTGCGCCGCGGCGTCGACATCGTCGTGGGCACCCCGGGTCGCATCATGGACCACCTCGACAAGGGCACCCTCGACCTGAGCGAGCTGAAGTACCTCGTGCTCGACGAGGCCGACGAGATGCTCAAGATGGGCTTCGCCGAAGACGTCGAGACGATCCTCGCCGACACCCCCAAGACGAAGCAGGTCGCGCTGTTCTCGGCGACCATGCCGGCGCAGATCCGCCGCATCTCGGCCCAGTACCTGAACAACCCCGAAGAGATCACGGTCAAGACCAAGACCGCGACCTCGACGAACATCAGCCAGCGGTATCTGATCGTGTCGTACCAGCAGAAGATCGACGCCCTCACGCGCATCCTCGAGGTCGAGAACTTCGAGGGCATGATCGTCTTCACCCGCACGAAGAACGAGACCGAGACGGTCGCCGAGAAGCTGCGTGCCCGCGGGTACACCGCCGCCGCCATCAACGGCGACGTCGCCCAGGTGCAGCGCGAGCGCACGGTCAACCAGCTGAAGTCCGGCAAGCTCGACATCCTCGTCGCCACCGACGTCGCCGCGCGCGGTCTCGACGTGGATCGCATCAGCCACGTGGTCAACTACGACCTGCCGATCGACACCGAGTCGTACGTGCACCGCATCGGCCGCACCGGTCGCGCCGGCCGCACGGGCGACGCGATCAGCTTCGTCACCCCGCGCGAGCGCCGCATGCTCACCGCGATCGAGAAGGCCACGCGCCAGCCGCTGACCGAGATGTCGCTGCCGAGTGTCGACGACGTCAACGCCACGCGCCTCACCCGTTTCGACGACGCGATCACCACCGCCCTCGAGGACACCGCCGCCATCGCGACGTTCCGCGACGTGGTGGCCCACTACGTCGAGCACCACGACGTGCCCGAGGCCGACGTGGCCGCGGCGCTCGCCGTGGTCGCCCAGGGAGACACCCCGCTGCTGCTCGAGGCCGAGGCCTTCCGTCAGCAGCGCTTCGACAGCGAGCGTCCCGCGCGCGACGGCGCTTCCCGCGACGGGGGTTCGCGTGACGGTGGATCGCGCGACAGCGGTCCGCGCCGCGACACCTCGGGGCGCTTCTCGACTTACCGCATCGCGGTCGGTCGTCGCCAGCGCGTCGAGCCGCGTCAGATCGTCGGCGCTCTCGCGAACGAGGGTGGGCTGCGTCGCAACGACTTCGGTGCGATCCAGATCCGTCAGGACTTCTCGCTCGTCGAGCTGCCCGCCGACCTGTCGAGCGACACGATCGGCCGCCTCGCCGACACCCGCATCTCGGGCCAGCTGATCGACCTGCGCCTCGACGGCGGCGGACGCTCCGCCAAGCGCAGCGACCGCCCGCAGCGCCGTGAGAGCGACCGCGATCGCGACTGACCCCGCGGCATAAGTCCGACGCCCCCGCTGACCTTCGGGTCGCGGGGGCGTCGTGCGTGCAGCGGGCCCAGGCGCGGCCGCCGCCCGGTGTCGTCCTCACGCCGCGTGCGTGCTGTGGGGCGGGGCATGTCCCACTTCGTGCTGCCCAGGCCCTTCGGGGCTGCACATTTCGGGACACGGTTTGCGCTGCGCGAGACGCTGGGCACGCTGTGGGGCGGGGCATGTCCCACTTCGTGCTGCCCAGGCCCTTCGGGGCTGCACATTTCGGGACACGGTTTGCGCTGCGCGAGACGCTGGGCACGCTGTGGGGCGGGGCATGTCCCACTTCGTGCGGCCTAGACCCCTCGCTGCTGCACATTTCGGGACATGGCCGGCGGCGTGCGACACACGGCATCCAGAAGTTGAGCCAATTCATATCAACTCGGCTTGACCTCGATGCGCGGCCCCGATAACCTTGAGTCATCGGGGCTCAACCCCCGCAGAGACTTTCATCACACCCCGAGTCGTGGCATCCGTCCGGCTCACAAGCAAGGAGACACATATGCCCCGTGCAGTGGGAATCGACCTCGGTACGACCAACTCCGTCGTGAGCGTGCTCGAGGGTGGCGAGCCCAAGGTCATCGCCAACGCCGAGGGTTTCCGTACGACCCCCTCGGTCGTCGCCTTCACGAAGGACGGCGAGGTGCTCGTCGGTGAGACCGCCAAGCGCCAGGCCGTCACGAACGTCGACCGCACCATCTCCAGCGTCAAGCGCCACATGGGCACGACCTGGTCGTTCGACGTCGACGGCAAGAAGTGGACGCCGCAGGAGATCTCGGCCCGCATCCTGCAGAAGCTGAAGCGCGACGCCGAGGAGTACCTGGGCGACACCGTGACCGACGCGGTCATCACGGTCCCCGCGTACTTCAACGACGCCGAGCGTCAGGCCACAAAGGAGGCCGGCGAGATCTCGGGCCTCAACGTGCTGCGCATCATCAACGAGCCCACCGCCGCGGCTCTCGCGTACGGCCTCGACAAGGGCAAAGAAGACGAGCTCATCCTCGTGTTCGACCTCGGTGGCGGAACGTTCGACGTCTCGCTGCTCGAAGTGGGCAAGGACGACGACTTCTCCACCATCCAGGTGCGCTCCACCTCGGGTGACAACCGCCTCGGTGGCGACGACTGGGACCAGCGGGTCGTCGACTACCTCATCAAGCAGTTCAAGGACACGACCGGTGTCGACGTCTCGGGCGACAAGATCGCCCTGCAGCGTCTGAAGGAAGCGGCCGAGCAGGCCAAGAAGGAGCTGTCGAGCTCGACCTCGACCTCCATCAACCTGCCCTACCTGTCGCTCACCGACTCGGGCCCCGTCTCGCTCAGCGAGACCCTCACGCGCGCCAAGTTCGAGGACCTCACCAAGGACCTCCTCGACCGCACGCGCAAGCCCTTCTCCGACGTCATCCGCGAGGCCGGCGTCAAGGTGGAGGACATCGCGCACGTGGTGCTCGTGGGCGGCTCGACCCGCATGCCCGCGGTCGCCGAGCTCGTGAAGAAGGAGACCGGCAAGGACGCCAACAAGGGCGTCAACCCCGACGAGGTCGTGGCCGTGGGCGCAGCCCTGCAGGCCGGTGTCCTCAAGGGTGAGCGCAAGGACGTGCTGCTCATCGACGTCACCCCCCTGAGCCTCGGTATCGAGACCAAGGGCGGCATCATGACCAAGCTCATCGAGCGCAACACGGCCATCCCGACCAAGCGCAGCGAGACCTTCACCACCGCCGACGACAACCAGCCGTCGGTCGCGATCCAGGTCTTCCAGGGCGAGCGCGAGTTCACCCGCGACAACAAGCCGCTCGGCACGTTCGAGCTCACCGGCATCGCCCCGGCTCCCCGTGGCATCCCGCAGGTGGAGGTCACCTTCGACATCGACGCGAACGGCATCGTCCACGTCTCGGCGAAGGACAAGGGCACCGGCAAGGAGCAGTCGATGACGATCACGGGTGGCTCGTCGCTGCCCAAGGAAGACATCGAGCGCATGGTGCGCGAGGCCGAAGAGAACGCGGCCGACGACAAGAAGCGCCGCGAGTCCGCCGAGACCCGCAACCAGGCCGAGACCCTGTCGTACTCGATCGAGAAGCTGATCAAAGAGAACGAAGACAAGCTCCCCGCCGAGGTCAAGACCGAGGTCCAGGGCGATGTCGACGCGCTCAAGACGGCACTCGCCGGCGATGACGACGACGCGGTCAAGACCGCGTTCGACAAGCTGAACGCCAGCCAGGGCAAGCTCGGCGAGGCCATCTACGCCTCGTCGCAGGCCGCGGGCGAGCCCGCCGACCCGAACGTCGGCCAGCCCGGCAACGGTGAGACGCCGAACCCCGAGGAAGACGTCATCGACGCCGAGGTCGTCGACGACGAGCCGACCGACGAGACGAAGAAGTAAGCAGAGACCATGGCACACAAGGACGACGAACAGCCCACGGGCTCGGGCGCCGGTCCTGACGAGACGGGGCCGGAGGAGAACACCTCCGGCCCCGCGCCGTCGGGCGAGCAGTCCGAGACGACCGACGCGGATGCCGAGGGCCTGACCATCGACGACATCCTCGGCGCCGAGCAGACGCCCGAGGCCGCGGCAGAGGGGGCTTCCTCCGACAAGGAGGCCTCGCTGCTGATCGACCTCAAGCGACTGCAGGCCGAGTACGCCAACTACCGTCGGCGCACCGAAGACCAGCGCGAGCGCGAGATCGAGCGGGCCAAGGGCGAAGCCGTGAAGGGCCTGCTGCCCGTCATGGACGACCTCGACCGCGCGGTCAAGCACGGCGACCTCGTCGAGGGCACGCCCTTCGCCGCCATCGGCGACAAGGTGCGGGCCGTGGCCGAGCGCCTCGGCGTGGTGTCGTACGGCGCCGTCGGCGACGTCTTCGACCCGCAGCAGCACGAGGCCATCTTCCAGGCGCCCACCCCCGGCGTGACCGAGACGACGATCCTCGAGGTCGTCGAGGTGGGTTACCGCCTCGGCTCGATCGAGCTGCGACCGGCCAAGGTCGTCGTCGCCGTGCCGGCCTAGGAGGAGGACACATGGCGAGTCAGGACTGGTTCGACAAGGACTTCTACAAGGTCCTCGGCGTCGACAAGAGCGTCAGCGCGGCCGATCTGAAGAAGACCTACCGCAAGCTCGCGCGCCAGTACCACCCCGACTCGAACCCGGGTGACGCGAAGGCCGAGGCCAAGTTCAAAGAGATCAGCGAGGCCTACTCGGTCCTCAACGATCCCGAGCAGCGCGAGGAGTACGACCAGATCCGGGCCATGGGCTCGGGGGCGCGCTTCTCGGCACCGGGTACCGGCGGCGGGGGCGGTTTCGACGACGTCTTCAGCCGGTTCGGTCAACCGCGCAGTGGCGGCACCGGGGCTCCTCCCGGGGGCTTCGACGACTTCTTCTCGATGTTCGATCAGCAGGGCGGCGCCGGTTTCGGTTCCGGCCGGTTCGGTCAGACCTCGGGCGGATACCGCGGTTACGGCGGACCGCAGCGCGGATCCGACGTCACGGCGCGCACGACGATCGACTTCGTCACGGCGGCCAAGGGCGAGACGATCACCCTGCAGGGCGAAGACAACGTGCCGTTCAAGGTGAAGATCCCGGCCGGGGTGTCGGACGGGCAGAAGATCCGCCTGCGCGGCCGCGGACGCAAGTCGCCCGACGGCGGCGAGAGCGGCGACATCGTCGTGACCGTCGCGGTGCGTCCGCACCCGGTGTTCACGCGCGACGGCCTCCACCTGCGGGTCACGGTGCCGGTCACCTTCACCGAGGCGGCTCTGGGCGCCACGATTGAGGTCCCGACACTCGGGGGGAGCCGGTGCGACTGCGCGTCGCCCCCGGTACCCCGTCGGGACGGGTGCTGCGCGTCAAGGGGCGCGGTATCGAGTCGACCAAGGGCGTCGGCGACCTGCTCGCCGAGGTTCAGGTCGCGGTTCCCACGCACCTCGACGACGCGGCCCGTGAAGCCCTCGAGCGTTTCCACGAGCTCGAACCGAAAGAGAACCCGCGCGCCGACCTGATGGCCAAGGCGCGCTGACGCATCCCACGCGCGTCGTCGCGGTTCTCGGCATTCGATACGTCAGGATGCCGAGAACCCGGCACCCGCAGCCGGCACGACGAAAGAGGTGAAGACGTGTCCGAGAGAGAGATCGACGAAGACGCCCCGATCTTCGCCATCGCCGCCGCCGCCGAGCTGTCGAACATGCACCCGCAGACGCTGCGGCAGTACGACCGGCTCGGCCTCGTCGTGCCCGCGCGCACCCAGGGCGGGTCGCGTCGCTACTCGAGCCGCCACGTGCAGCAGTTGCGCGAGGTCGCCCGCCTGTCGGGGGAGGGCATGAGCCTTCCCGCGATCGCGCGCCTCCTCGCCCTCGAGGAGCGCGTGCACGATCTCGCCCGCCGCGTGAACGACCTCGAGCGGCAGCTCACGATCGAGCGGCAGTCCCGCCCCGGTGCGCGCGTCTTCGCCGCCGGCGCGACCGGCTCGGTCGTGACGCTCCGCCACGGCTCGCGCGTGCGTCGCGCGACCGACATCGTGCTCTGGCGCCCGCGCGACATCCACGACGACTGACATCCCGTCGCTGCACCGAGGTCCTGAGCGCGTCGAAGGGTCTGTGCGCACGGTGCCCCGACGGCTCGGCCGGAGCGGCGCAGCGGCTCAGGCCGGATCGATCCGCAGCACCGTCGGCGTCTCTCCGACCGAGAGGTCGTCGACGACGCGGAGCGTGCGCGCGATGTCGTCGACCGCGCCGATGACGGTGCCGAACCGCTCGCGGTCGGCGCACACCGCCGTCACCGTGACGAAGTGCGAGCCCGTGTCCCACGTGTAGGTCGCGAACGGGGGAGTCGTCGGATCGGTCGGCAGCGGCATCGCGAGCTTCTCGCCGACGCCGAGGTGCGGATTGCGGAACGACTCGGTGTCGTCGTACTCCATCGGCATCATCGCGCGCGCGGTGCGCAGCTGCGCGGTGGCCTCTTGCAGCTGTGCCATCACGACGAGCAGCTCGGGCGCGCTCTTCCACACCCACACCAGAACGCGGCCACCGGCGCGACGCATGAGTAGCGGAGCGGCTTGACTCAGCATCCAGGCGAAGGCGCCGCCGCCGGGGCGGGGGACGGTGCCGGTCGTGCGGGCGGCCTGCCCGAGCAGCATGCCGATGGCGGCCTTGCGGTGTCGTCGGCCGCGCAGGCCCAGCGAACCGGTCACGGGCACCCAGAGGTCGGCGGCGGCGTCGGCCTGCAGTCGAGACATGGCTCCACCCTACGAGCCGCGACCGAACGGGCGCTGAGTTGCAGAAAAGGTTCCCCGGTGTCGGAGGTTGGTGCCAGGCTGGTCTTCGCGGTCACGGCGGCCGCGTCAGACCTGCTCCGGAGGTCCCATGCTCGGCAAGATCCTCGTCCGCTACCTGTCCCGGTACCGCTGGCTCCTCATGGCGCTGCTGGTGTTCCAGTTCGTCGCGGCGATGGCATCCCTCTACCTGCCGCGCCTGAACGCCGACATCATCGATCGCGGCGTCGCCCAGGGCGACACGGGGTTCATCTGGTCGCAGGGCATGATCATGCTCGGCATCTCGCTCGGGCAGATCGTCGCCTCGGTCGTCGCGACCTACTTCGCCGCGCGCGCCGCCATGGCCGCGGGCCGCGACATCCGGCTCGATCTGTTCGAGAAGGTCAGCGGCTTCTCCGAGCGTGAGCTGTCGCAGTTCGGCGCCGGTTCCCTCATCACGCGCAACACGAACGACGTGCAGCAGGTGCAGATGCTCGCGATGATGGGCGCCACCATGCTCGTCAGCGCCCCGCTGCTCGCCCTCGGCGGCATCTTCATGGCGCTGCAGCAAGACGTCGGTCTCAGCTGGCTGCTCGGCGTCGCCGTGCCGATCCTGCTGGTCGCGGTCGCCCTCATCATCGCCCGCATGGTGCCGCTGTTCCGCAGCTACCAGTCCAAGCTCGATGCCGTGAACCGGGTGATGCGCGAACAGCTGACCGGGGTGCGCGTGGTGCGCGCCTTCGTGCGGGAGCGCATCGAAGAAGAGCGCTTCCGCGAGGCGAACACCGACATCATGGACGTCGGTCGCAAGGTGGGCTCGCTCTTCGTGCTGCTGTTCCCGCTGGCGATGCTGGTGCTCAACGTCACCGTCGTCGGAGTCATCTGGTTCGGCGGCATCCAGGTCGACGCCGGCGGCGTGCAGATCGGTACCCTCTTCGCGTTCATGCAGTACGTGGCGCAGATCCTCATGGGCGTGCTCATGGCGAGCTTCATGACGGTGATGATCCCGCGCGCGGCCGTGTCGGCCGAACGCATCGGGGAGGTGCTCGACAGCCACTCGACGCTCGAGCGGCCAGCGAACCCGGTGAGCGTCTTCCCCTCGGTCGGAACGGTCGAGTTCGACGACGTCGCCTTCGCGTACCCGGGAGCCGAGTCGCCCGTGGTGTCGGGCGTCACGTTCGCGGCCCATCCCGGCGAGACCGTGGCGATCGTCGGATCGACGGGGGCGGGAAAGACGACCCTCGTCTCCCTGCTCCCGCGCCTGTTCGACGTGACCGCGGGGGCCGTCCGCGTCGGCGGTGTCGACGTGCGCGAGGCCGACCTCGACCTGCTGTGGAAGAGCATCGGCCTGGTGCCGCAGCGGCCGTTCCTGTTCAGCGGCACGGTGGCGTCCAACCTGCGTTTCGGTCGCGAAGACGCCACCGACGACGAACTGTGGCACGCGCTCGAGATCGCCCAGGGTCGCGACTTCGTCGAGGCGATGGAGGGCGGCCTCGACGGCAAGATCGCCCAGGGCGGCACCAACGTCTCGGGCGGGCAGCGCCAGCGCCTCGCCATCGCCCGAGCGATCGTGCACCGGCCGGCGGTGCTCGTCTTCGACGACTCGTTCTCGGCCCTCGACCTCAGCACCGACGCCCGATTGCGGCAGGCGTTGTGGCAAGAGCTCCCCGAGGTGACGAAGATCGTCGTCGCGCAGCGCGTCTCGACCATCACCGGTGCCGACCGGATCGTCGTGCTCGAAGACGGACGCATGGCCGGCCTCGGCACGCACGACGAGCTGCTGCATTCCAGCACCACCTATCGCGAGATCGTCGAGTCGCAGCTGGGGGTCGAAGCATGAGCACCCCCGACACCCGCACCGAAGAAGAGCGCGCCGAACTCGAGCTCGCCGAACAGGCCCGTCTGAACTCGGGCGACTGGGACAGCGTCGCGCCGGGCAAGGCCTCGGACTTCGGCTCGAGCTTCCGCCGGCTGATCGGACTCCTGCGACCCCACGCCGGGGCCTTCGGGCTCGTCTCGGTGCTCGGGGCCCTCGGCGTCGTGCTGGCGGTGCTGGCCCCGCGCGTCCTCGGCAACGCCACGAACATCATCTTCGAGGGCGTGGTCTCGCGCGGGCTCGCCGAGCAGTTCCCGGCCGGCACCCAGAAAGACGCCGTCGTCGACGCCCTGCGCTCCGCCGGGCAGGGCGACATCGCCAACATCGTCGGCGCGATGGACAACTTCCAGGTCGGCGCGGGCGTCGACTTCGATGCGCTGCGCATCGTGGTCGTGACGGTGCTGGCCATCTACGTCGGCTCGTCGTTGCTGTCGTGGATCCAGGGCTACGTCATCAACATCATCATGGTGCGCACGATGTGGCGCCTGCGTGAAGACGTCGAGGCCAAGGTCAACCGGCTCCCCCTGTCGTACTTCGATAAGGTGCAGCGCGGTGAGCTCATCTCGCGGGTCACGAACGACATCGACAACATCACGCAGACGATGCAGCAGTCGCTCTCGAGCGCCCTCACCTCCGTGCTCACGGTCGTGGGCGTGCTCATCATGATGTTCACCATCTCGTGGCAGCTGGCCCTCGTCGCGCTCATCTCGCTCCCGCTCATGGCGGTCATCTTCGGGGTGATCGGCCCGAAGTCGCAGAAGGCCTTCGGCGAGCAGTGGAAGAAGGTGGGCCGTCTCAACGCCCGCGTCGAGGAGTCGTTCTCGGGTCACGCGCTGGTCAAGGTCTACGGCCGCGAGAAAGACGCCCGCGAGAAGTTCGAGGTCGAGAACGAGGAGCTCTACCAGGCCAGCTTCCGGGCCCAGTTCCTCTCCGGCATGATCATGCCGGGCATGATGTTCGTCGGAAACCTCACCTACGTCGGCATCGCGGTGCTCGGTGGGCTCATGGTGGCCGGCGGGCAGATCCGCCTGGGCGACGTGCAGGCGTTCATCCAGTACTCGCAGCAGTTCACGCAGCCCCTGTCGCAGTTGGGTGGCATGGCCGCGGTCGTGCAGTCGGGTACGGCCTCGGCCGAGCGCGTCTTCGCCCTGCTCGATGCCGACGAGCAAGACCCCGACGACCCCGACGCCCCGAGCCCGGGCGACGGACGCGGGGTCATCGAGTTCGAGAACGTCCGCTTCGCGTACTCGCCCGATCGCCCGCTCATCCGAGACCTGTCGTTCCGGGTCGAGCCGGGTCAGACGGTCGCCATCGTCGGACCGACGGGGGCCGGCAAGACCACGTTGGTCAACCTGATCATGCGGTTCTACGAGCTCGACGGCGGGCGCATCCTGCTCGACGGTCAGGACATCGCCGAATTGCGCCGCGACGACGTCCGCTCGCGCACCGGCATGGTGTTGCAAGACCCGTGGCTGTTCGCCGGGACGATCCGCGACAACATCCGCTACGGCCGCGAGACCGCCACCGACGACGAGATCCAGCAGGCCGCCGTCGCCACCCGCGTCGACCAGTTCGTGCACTCGCTCCCCGAGGGGTACGACACCGTCCTCGACGAAGACGCCGCGAACGTCTCGGCGGGTGAGAAACAGCTCATCACCATCGCGCGGGCGTTCGTCGCGCGTCCGTCGGTGCTCATCCTCGACGAGGCGACGTCGTCGGTCGACACGCGCACCGAGCTGCTGCTGCAGCAGGCCATGGCCGCGCTGCGCGAAGGACGCACGTCGTTCGTGATCGCGCACCGCCTGTCGACGATCCGCGATGCCGATCTCATCCTGGTCATGGAGCACGGCGACATCGTCGAGCAGGGGACCCACGACGAGCTGATCGGCACCGAGGGGGCGTACTACCGCCTCTACCGTTCGCAGTTCGAGCAGGCCACCACCGACCTCGATGTCGCCGAGGCCGATGCCTCCCGCGCGACCGATCCCCGGCAGGCGCCGGCCACCGACGACGCCGTGGTGGTGTCGGCGATGGCGGCCGCGGCATCCGAGGTTGCCGCCCCCGCGGGGACCGACGGGCCGCCGCGCCCCGCGCACGGTGCTCCCACGCCCGACCCGCGGCTCGACGATCGGGGCTGACGCCACCCGCGCCCATCCGCCCGCCCGGTGCCACGCCGGGCGGGCGGTGCCGCGTCCGGCGCGCTTCGGGCGCCCACGCCCCCGTCCTCCACACCGGGAGACGGCTCCGGGTTCGCGAAAACCGCTCGGGTACAGTGGTGCGAGCGCATGAACCGCACCGTGCGACCCGTCCGCCGCATAGATAGGCCTCACCACCCGTGACCACTTCTGCGACGCCCGCCGACCATCCCGTATCCGACGACGTGCACGATCCCGCCGTCTCGCGCGAGACTCCCACCCCGGCCGAACGTCCGCTCACGGTCCTCATCGGCGCCGACACGTTCCTGCCCCACGTCAACGGGGCCGCCCGCTTCGCCGAGCGCCTCGCCGCCGGTCTCGTCGCCCGCGGTCACGACGTGCACGTGGCCGCGCCCAGCATCGGCCGTGGTCACGCGGGCACGGCGACCGAGGTGATCGAGGGGCAGCCGATGACGCTGCACCGTCTTCCGTCGTACCGCTTCCTTCCGCACGACTGGCTCACGTTCGTGTGGCCCTGGCGCGCGAAGCACTACGCGCGACTTATGCTCGATGAGATCCGGCCCGACGTCGTGCACATCCAGTCGCACATCATCATCGGCCGAGGACTCGCCCGCGAGGCGCGCAAGCGCGGCATCCCGGTGATCGCCACCAACCACGTGATGCCCGAGAACATCCTCGACTTCACGACCCTGCCCGACTTCCTCGACCGCATCATGCTCAAGCTGGCCTGGGCCGATGCCAAGCGCACCTTCGTCATGACGCGCGCCGTCACGACGCCCACGCGTCGGGCCGCCGACTTCCTGCAGGCGACGATCGGCATCGAGGGTGTCATCCCGATCTCCTGCGGTATCGACCGCTCGAACTACACGCCCGACCTCGAGCCGCGCGACGCGAACCGCATCCTCTTCGTCGGACGCCTCACCACCGAGAAGGGCATCGACGTCATCCTGCGCGCGATGACCAAGATCGACCCCGCCCTCGACGTGACCTTCGACATCGTCGGTGGCGGCGACCAGCGCCGCAACCTCGAGCAGCTCGCCGAGCAGCTCGGTCTCGCGCACCGCGTGACCTTCCACGGCCACACGTCCGAAGAAGAGCTGCGCGCGCTCTACTCGCGCGCGTCGGTCTTCGCGATCGCCTCGATCGCGGAACTCCAGTCGATCGCGACGATGGAGGCCATGGCCTCCGGCCTGCCGATCGTCGCCGCCAATGCGGTCGCACTCCCGCACCTCGTGCACGACGGCGAGAACGGGTACCTGTTCGAGCCCGGAAACGCCGACGAGCTCGCGGCCCGGTTGACCGACGTGCTCACCGCCGCTCCCGACGAGCGTCGGCGGATGCAGCAGGCGTCGCTCGACGGTGTGATCGTGCACGACATCGGCCGCACCCTCGACACCTTCGAGGCGCTGTACCGCGGACGACCGCTCCCGGAGTGACCTCGTGCACGTCGTGATGTTCGCCGACCAGCACCTCGAGTCGCTGGGCGGCGCGCAGGTGTCGATGCGGTTGCAGAAACGCTTCCTCGAGCGCGCGGGCCACGTCGTCACCGTCGTCGCTCCGCGCCTGCACCGCCCTGCGCCCGACGACATCGCCTACCTCGACCTGCCCTCGATCCCCCTCACGCTCGATCGCGAGTACGCGCTCACCTGGCCCGGTGCCCGGACCGACCGGTTCGTGGACTCCGAGATGGGCGCGCGCCTGCCGGTCGACGTCGTGCACGTGCAGGCCGACTTCTGGGGCGCGTACATCGGGCACCGTTTCGCGGCGCGGCACGGCCTGCCCGTCGTGCACACGATGCACAACCGCGTCGACGTGGGCATCGAGGCGACCGCCCCGTTCCCGGGCCTGGTGCTGCGCGCGCTGAACGCGTGGGCTCGACGCGCGCTGCCGCGACGGGTCGCCGCGCCGGTGGAGGTTCGCGATACCGCCCCGGCCGTCTGCGACGTCGACGGCTGGGCGTACCTTCGCCGTCTGGCCGCGGTGTCCCGCGCCGTGACCGCCCCCTCGGGTCACTTCGCGCGTCGTCTGGAACGGCACGGTGTCGCCGACGCGGTCGACGTGATCTGGAACGGCATCGACGACGACGCGCTCGACGCCGCCCTCGCGGCCGGACCCACCGAGCGTCGCCCGGGCCGTCCGCGCTTCGTCTGGCTCGGCCGCATGAGCCCCGAGAAGCGCCTGCTCCCCTTCCTCGAGGCGGTCGCCGAGTCGGGGATCGACGCCGAGGTCGAGATCATCGGCGGCGGCGGTCAGCTCCGCGCCGCGCAGCGGCTGATCGAGCGCCGGGCGCCGGTGGCATCCGCCACGTTCGCGGGACGCCTGTCGTACGCCGAGACCCTCCGCCGGCTCGCCGACGCCGACGCCGTGGTGCAGACGTCGATCGGCTTCGAGACGCAGGGCATGACGGTCTTCGAGGCCGCCTCGCTCGGCACCCCCGCCGTCGTCAGCGACCCCGACATCGGCGCCGAGCTCGGCGCCGGGATCTGGACGGTTCCGGATGCCACGGTCGCGGCGCTCTCGCAGACCCTCCGCCGCGCGACCGCCGACATCGCCGCCGGGTCGCCGGTCACGCCCGACGCGAGCGTCGCGGAGCGGTTCCGCCAGTCGTCGCGCACGGCGGCGATGGTCGCCGTGTACGAGCGGGCGGTCGCCGCGGGGCGCTGACCCGGCGGATCCCACGCCCGCCGAGCCTCGGCCGTGCCGGGGTGGCGTGTGCCGCGTCGTCGGGTCACTCCGTTCCCACGATGCGCAGCGGAGCGGTGGCCGTCGAGGCCGACGGCAGTGTGACGTGCATGCTCGGGCGTGCGGCTTCGACCGCGGGAGCGGCCTGGATCGTCTTCTCCCGCGAGCGGGTCGATCGGTGCGATGAGGGGGCGACGCGCGAGGGGTCGGTGGGGATGCGCCCGTACCCGTCGGTCCGCACGAGCCACACGGTGCCGACGATGCCGGCGAGCGAAAGGATGCCGAGGGCGATGAAATAAGCCATGGCAGAGACGCTACGAGTAGAGGGAAAGTGTCACGAGTGGCATGATGGACGGTGTTCGTCATATTTCTGCCACACCGGAGGTTCGTATGCGCTCGGTCGCCGTCGTCATCCAGCCCGGCTTCGCCCCGTTCGAGTTCGGCCTCGCGTGCGAAGCTTTCGGCCTCGACCGCAGCGACGACGGCATCCCGAATTTCGACTTCCGCATCGTCGCGCCCGAACCCGGGGTCGTGCACTCGAACATCGGTTTCTCGGTGAACGTCGATCTCGGTCTCGAGGCGGCGTCCGACGTCGACATCCTGGTTCTCGCCCCCATCCCGCGGGATCAGTGGGGCACCGTCGACCCGCGCGTGGTCGAGGTGGTGCGCGCCGCCCATGCCCGTGGCGCCTGGTTGCTGAGCGTGTGCAGCGGGTCGTTCGTCATCGCCGCCGCCGGGGTGCTCGACGGAAAGCGTGCCACGACGCACTGGCGTTACGCCGATGTCATGGCGCGGATGTATCCGGAGATCGAGGTCGACCCCGACGTGCTCTACGTGCAGTCGGGCAACATCGTCACGAGCGCCGGAACCGCCGCGGGACTCGACGCGTGCCTGCACCTGCTGCGCCAGGAGCTCGGTTCGGAGCTCGCCAACCGCATCGCGCGACGCATGGTCGTCGCGCCGCAGCGCGACGGAGGCCAGGCGCAGTTCATCGCCTCGCCGATCCCGATCGACTCGTCGCTCTCGCTCGCTCCGGTGACCGAGTGGATGCTGCAGAACCTGGATGCCGAGCTCTCGGTCGATCGACTCGCGGCACGCGCGCACATGTCCCCGCGCACCTTCGCCCGCCGCTTCAAGGCGGATCTCGGCGCCACGCCCGCGGCCTGGCTCGCGCGCCAACGCCTGCTGCACGCGCAGCGGCTGCTCGAAGAGACCGATCTGGGGCTGGACCGCATCGCCGCCGAGTGCGGCTTCGGTTCGGCGGCGGTGCTGCGCCAGAACTTCGCCCGAGCGATGGGACTCACCCCGACCGCCTACCGCGCGCGTTTCTCGTGCAACGCCGATGAGCGAGTCGCCTCCGCGACCGTATCGGCCCCGGCGGTGGCGGAACCGATTCCGGCCTGAGGGCCGCGCCGCGCCCGCTCGCACACCGCCACCGCTCCCGCGCTGCCCGCGCCCGCGTCCGCGCTACCGCCTGTGCCGCGGCATCCGTTGTTCTCTCGCCGGTGCACTGCTAAACTTGAGTCCACGCAACTCAAGTTTTAGAGACGGCGAACAGATTTTGGGAGAACACATGAACGCCACGCCACAGCCGGGGCAGGAGGACGCGCGGAGCGCCCTCGAGCAGTTCGGCATCAACCTCACCGACCGTGCCCGCCAGGGCAAGCTCGACCCCGTGATCGGGCGCGACGGCGAGATCCGCCGCGTCAGCCAGGTGCTGACCCGCCGCACGAAGAACAACCCCGTGCTCATCGGCGAACCCGGCGTCGGCAAGACCGCCGTCGTCGAGGGGCTCGCGCAGCGCATCGTCGCGGGCGACGTCGCCGAGAGCCTCAAGAACAAAGAACTCGTGTCGCTCGACATCTCGGCGCTCGTCGCCGGCGCGATGTACCGCGGCCAGTTCGAGGAGCGACTGAAGAGCGTCCTGAAAGAGATCACCGAGTCCGATGGACGCGTCATCACGTTCATCGACGAGCTGCACGTGCTCATGGGCGCGGGCGGCGGAGAGGGCTCGGTCGCGGCATCCAACATGCTCAAGCCCATGCTCGCCCGCGGCGAGCTGCGACTGATCGGCGCGACCACGCTCGACGAGTACCGCGAGTTCATCGAGAAAGATGCCGCTCTCGAACGCCGCTTCCAGCAGGTGTACGTCGGCGAGCCCACGGTCGAAGACACCGTGGCGATCCTCCGCGGCCTGAAGGAGCGTTACGAGGCGCACCACAAGGTCGCCATCGCCGATGCGGCGCTGGTCGCCGCAGCGTCGCTGTCGAACCGCTACATCCCCGCGCGCCAGCTGCCCGACAAGGCCATCGACCTGATCGACGAGGCGGCCTCGCGTCTGCGCATGGAGATCGACTCCGCGCCCCTCGAGATCGACGAGCTGCGCCGACACGTCGACCGCCTCAAGCTCGAAGAGCTCGCGCTGAAGAAAGAGAAGGACGCCGCCTCGAAGGAGCGTCTCGCGACGCTCCGCGACACCCTGGCCGGCGAGCAGGCCAAACTCGACGAGCTGCAGGCCCGGTGGGAGCGCGAGCGCGCCTCGCTCAACCGCGTCGGCGACCTGAAGACCCGTCTCGACTCGGCGCGAGTGGATGCCGAGCGCGCCCAGCGCGAGGGCAACCTCGAACGCGCGTCGCGGTTGCTGTACGCCGAGATCCCGGCGCTCGAGCGCGAGCTCATGGCCGCCGAGCGCGAGGAGCCCACCGGTGACCGGATGGTCAACGATCAGGTCACCGACGAGGACATCGCGGCGGTCATCGCCGCCTGGACCGGCATTCCGGTCGGGCGCCTGCTGCAGGGCGAGACCGAGAAGCTGCTGCACCTCGAGCGCGAGCTCGGCAAGCGCCTGATCGGGCAACGCGATGCCGTGAAGGCGGTGTCCGACGCCGTCCGCCGCTCGCGCGCCGGGATCAGCGACCCGAACCGCCCGGTCGGATCGTTCCTGTTCCTCGGCCCGACCGGTGTCGGCAAGACCGAGCTGGCGAAGTCGCTCGCCGACTTCCTCTTCGACGACGAGCACGCCATGGTGCGCATCGACATGTCGGAGTACGGCGAGAAGCACTCCGTCTCGCGCCTCGTCGGAGCCCCTCCGGGGTATATCGGGTACGAGCAGGGTGGCCAGCTCACCGAGGCCGTGCGCCGTCGTCCCTACAGCGTCGTGCTGCTCGACGAGGTCGAGAAGGCGCACCCTGAGGTGTTCGACGTGTTGCTGCAGGTGCTCGACGACGGTCGGTTGACCGACGGACAGGGCCGCACGGTCGACTTCACCAACGTCATCCTGGTGCTCACCTCGAACCTCGGCTCGCCGATCCTCATCGACCCGACGCTGTCGATCGAGACCAAGCACGAGCAGGTGCAGGCGCTGGTGCGCCAGGCCTTCAAGCCCGAGTTCGTGAACCGCCTCGACGACATCGTCATCTTCCAGGCCCTGAGTCAGGACGACCTGGCGCAGATCGTCGAACTCGCCGTCGATGCCCTGCACAAGCGACTGCGCGAGCGCCGGCTGTCCCTCGCGGTCACGCCCGATGCCCGCTCGTGGCTCGCCGAACGCGGGTACGACCCGGTGTACGGCGCCCGGCCGCTGCGTCGCCTGATCCAGACCGAGATCCAGAACCGCCTCGCAATGGCGATCCTCGCCGGCACGGTGCGCGACGGCGATGTGGTGCGGGTCGACGTGGCGAGCGACGGCGACTCGCTCGTGCTGGCGAGCGCGGGCCCCGCCCAGCCCGAGACGGGCGACGACGACGTGATCGAGGCCGAGATCGTCGAGTAGTCGAACGCGAGAGGGGGATGCGGCGCGCGGTGCGCGGCATCCCCCTCTCGTGTGCGGTCGGCCGCGCATCGCGCGTGCCGGTCTCCGCGTCCCGGCCCCTCCCGCATAAACGCTCATCGTGCGCATAAACGCGTCGGCTGAGCGTTTCTGCGCAGGATGAGCGTTTATGCGCAAGAGGGCGTCGGCAGAGCGCGTCGGCCGTGCGCCGACGCCATGAGGAACGCCCGCCGCACCGGAAGGGCCCTCGGCGGGTTCTCCGGTGCGGCGGGCGTTCGCCGCGGGTGGGCCGCTCAGTCGTCGACGAGCAGCGAGTCCGCCACGGAGCGGCGCTCGCGGGGGGCGAGCTCGCGCTGGCGCAGGCCCTCTTCGGCGGCGTCGATGTCGCCGAGAGCGCCGACCGCGATGACGGTGACGGGGGTGAAGCGCGCCTCGATGTCGAAGGCGGCACGCAGGTCGTCGGCCACGAAGCCGCCCATCTGGTGCGTCGCGAGACCCTCGGCGTGTGCCTGCACGGTGAAGTGCGCGGCGGCCTGGCCGGCGTCGTAGAGCGCCCACGGGCGCGCGTCACCCTCGGCGGTCTCGTGCTCGGCGAGCACGACGAGCAGGGCGCCGGCGGCGGGGGCCCAGGCCTGGTTGAAGCCCATGAGGGCCGACACGATCTTCTCGTGCGCCGCCGAACCGCGACGGGCGAGGATCAGGCGCCAGGGCTGGTGGTTCATGCCCGAGGGTGCCCAGCGGGCGGCCTCGAGGGCGGAGCGCAGCGCGGTCTCGTCGATCGGCGTCTCGGGGTCGAAGACGCGGGTGCTCCAGCGCTCGGCGAGCACGCCGAGGATCGGAGCGTCGGTGGGCGCGGTGCGGTCGAGGGTGAGGGACATGGCTACTCCTGAGAACGGGGACAGATCCGGTCGCCATTGACCTCCACCATTGAACACACCCGGCCTCTTTCGTGTTCCCTCGTGACGGTATGGGTCGTCCAGCCTCGGTCCCGGTAGCCGTGCACAACGGCGGGGCCAGGCCGCAACGCGCCGTTTCAGGATGCCGATACCCCGGCGCGTTTGCCCCGGCCCCCGCCGTTGTGCACGCGGCGGCGCAGGCGGCCGTGCATAACGTCGACCCCTCGGCAACCCGTGCACAACGGCGGGGCCAGGCGGCAATACGCCGGTTCGGGATGCCGGTACCCCGGCGCGTCTGCCCGGCCCCCGCCGTTGTGCACGCGGCGGCGCCGCGGCGAGGTGCCCCGACGGGACCTCAGCCCCTCGGCGTCACAGCTTCCAGGACTCGGGGCCCGTGGAACCGGCCGGGTACTCGTCGAGCGGCACCCGGTTCTGGCGCCACGCGTCGATGACGGGCTGCACGATGCGCCAGCACTGCTCGGCCGCGTCGGCGCGCACCGCGAGCATGGCGTCGCCGTCGAGGATGCCCGAGAGCACTTCGCCGTACGCCTTCAGTCCGCCGACGCCGAGGTCGGCGGCCAGCGTCACCCGCTCGAGTTCGAGGGGGTCGTCGGCGCCGTTGACGTTGAGCCCGAGGCTCATCGTGTCGGGGCCGAGTGAGAAGACGAGCACCGACGGGTCGCTCTCGCCGATGAAGCCGCCCGGGAGGTGCCGCACGGGCTTGAAGGTGACGGTCGCGGCCGGGTCTCCGGCATCCAGCGCCTTGCCCGACCGCAGTGTGATCGGCACCCCCTGCCAGCGGGAGGTGCGCACCTCGACGGTCATCTCGGCCAGTGTCTCGGTGCCGCGCGACGCATCGACGCCCGGCTCGTCGACGTACGAGGGGAAGTGGCGGTCGCCGACGTCGCCCGCCGTGTACCGCGCGCGCCGGGAGTTCTTCACCGGGTCGTCGTCGAGCACGTGGGTGGCCCGCAGCACCGCCGAGGTGGCATCGCGCAGGTCGAGCTGGTCGAGGGTGGAGGGCGGCTCCATCGTGACGAAGGCCATGACCTGCAGCAGGTGGCTCTGGATCATGTCGACGAGCGCGCCGGCGGAGTCGTAATACCCCGCGCGACCCTCGAGGCCGAGCTTCTCGGGGAAGTCGACGGTGATCGACGCGATGTCGTCGGCCGACCACACGCTCTCGATGATGCGGTTGGCGAAGCGCGCGCCGAGCAGGTTGAGCACCGTGGAACGCCCGAGGAAGTGGTCGATGCGGAAGACCTGGTCCTCGGGAACGAGCGTCGCCAGTTGCTGGTTGAGCTTGTGCGCGCTGGCCTCGTCGGTGCCGAACGGCTTCTCGAGCGCGAGGATCGTTCCCTCGGGAATGGTCACGTCGCTCAGCGCGAGGCACGACTTCTCGGCCACGGCCGGCGGGACGGCGAAGTACAGCGCCGGACGCCCCTCGGCGTCGTCGAGCAGCTGCTGCAGGTCGGCGGCCTTCGTGATGTCGGCTCGGGAGTAGGTCGTGGCCGAGACCGAGTCGAAAGCGGCCTCGGCGTCCATCGTCTGGAACGCCCGGTGCACCACCTCGCGCCAGTGCTCGTCGGTCCAGTCCTCCATGCCCGCGCCGTGCAGGCGCACCGACCGCCCGGGCTCGCGCACGAGCAGTTGGCCCAGGGCCGGGAGGAGCAGTCGAGAAGTGAGGTCGCCTGAAGCGCCCAGGATGATCAGGGTGGTGTCCGCCGCCATGCCGCTCAGCGTAGCGATACCTTCCGACCTCGCCCCGCCCTTGCGGATGACCGAGGGATGCCACTCATCGAACCCGGAGGTGCGATGCGGGTGTTTGCTGCCATGATCCGAGGGTGACGACTCCGATCGAGGACTACGCCGTCCTCAGCAACTGCCGGTCCGCCGCCCTCGTCTCCTCGCGAGGGAGCATCGACTGGCTCTGCCTGCCGCGGTACGACAGCGGCTCGATGTTCAGCGCGCTGCTCGGCGACGAGTCGCACGGCGCGTGGTCGTTGCGCCCGGCCGACCCCCAGGCGCGCGCGACGCGTCGGTACGACGGCGACACGTTCGTGCTCGTCACCCGCTGGGAGACCGAGACCGGCGTCGCCGAGGTGTACGACGCCATGCCCGTCGACGAGGGGGTGGAGGCCGTCATCCGTCGCGTGGTCGGGGTCTCGGGCCAGGTCGACTTCGTCAGCGAGGTGCGTCTGCGCTTCGACTACGCCCGCGCCGTGCCCTGGGTGCGGCAGATCGGCCACGCCGACGAGCACGCGATCCTCGCCGTCGCCGGCCCCGACGCCGTGACCCTGCGGGGCCCCCGCCTCATCGCCGTCGGCACCGCCCACCGCGGGCGGTGGACGACGAGCCCGGGCCACCGCGTCGACTCGGTCCTGTCGTGGGGGCCGTCGTGGCAGGACCCGCCGGTGTCGTTCGACGTGTCGGCGGCGCTGGAGCGCACGCGCGAGTGGTGGTCGTCGTGGGCCGACCGCGTGCAGTCCGCGGGCACGCACGCCGCCCTCGTCACCCGTTCCCTCATGGTGCTGCGCGCGCTCACGCACTCCGAGACGGGCGGCATCGTCGCCGCGGCCACGACCTCGCTGCCCGAGGCGTTCGGAGGCTCGCGCAACTGGGACTACCGCTACGTCTGGCTGCGCGACGCGGCCCTCACACTGAGCGCGTACATCGACCACGGCTACCTCGACGCCGCACAGCGCTGGCGCACCTGGTTGCTGAGGGCGATCGCCGGGGACCCCGCCGACGTGCAGATCATGTACGGCATCGCGGGTGAGCGCGACCTGCCGGAGCGCGAGATCACCAGCCTCCCCGGGTACGGGGGAGCCGCCCCCGTGCGCATCGGCAACGGCGCCGTCGACCAGTACCAGGCCGACGTGATCGGCGAGGTCATGGTGGCGCTCGAGGCGGCGCGGAACGCCGGGGTCGAAGAGACGACGTTCTCGTGGTCGCTGCAGCGGGCGTTGCTCGACCAGCTCGCGAGCGAGGTCGACCGGCCCGACCTGGGCATCTGGGAGATGCGCGGCGAGCCGCACTTCTTCACCCACTCGCGGGCGATGGTGTGGGCGGCGTTCGATCGCGGCATCCGCGCCGTCGAAGAGGGCGGGCGCGACGGCGACGTCGACACTTGGCGCACCCTGCGCGATCGGGTCCGCGCCGACATCGACGCGCACGGGGTGCACGAGGGCGGATGGTTCACGCAGCACTTCGGCACCGACGAGGTCGATGCCTCGCTGCTGGTGCTGCCCCAGGTGGGGTTCTGCGCGTACGACGACCCCCGCATGCTCGCCACCGTCGCCCGCATGGAAGAGACGCTCATGCCCGATGGGTGGCTGCTGCGCTACCGCACGACGGGTGTCGACGGCCTCACCGGGGACGAGCATCCGTTCCTCGCCTGTTCCTTCTGGCTGGTCGGGCAGTACGCGCACAGCGGTCGCCGCGACGAGGCCGTGACGCTGATGCACCGGCTCACCGCCGTCGCGAACGACCTCGGCCTGCTGTCGGAGGAGTACGACCCCACCACCGGTCACCAGGTCGGCAACACCCCGCAGGCGCTGTCGCACCTCGCGCTGGTGGGGGCGGCCGACGCGCTGGATGCGACGGCGCCGCGCCCCGGCGCCTGATCTCGTCGCGGCGTCGGGTCGCTCGACCTGCACGGCGCGCGCCTGACGTCGCGGAGGCCCCGATGGTCTCGACCCGGCTTCCCGCCCCCGCCGCCCCGGCGCGGCTCTAGAGTCAACGCATGGACGACGACGTCGAGCTGCGGCACCTGCGCGAGCGGGTCTACGGTGCCGACGGCGCCGCCGCGACGCCGGCGATGATCGAGCGCCTCGGCGAGCTCGAAGAGCGGGTACGCCGCACCGGGAGCGGCGAGCCCGAGCGTGCGCCCCGGCGCGACCCCGACGCGTCGGACGACCCGACCCCGGATGCCGCGCCCGAGGGCGCCGAGCCCGCGGACGCCGATGCCCGCTTACCGCGCCCCGCCCTGCGGTGGGCGCTCGCCGCGGTCGGCGCCCTCGCCCTGCTCGGCGTCGGCGCCGCGATCGGCGCGGGGCTGTCGGCCGTGCCCTCGACCGCCGCGACCCCGGACCCCGCGGCGGCGAGCCTGCCCGAGCTGACGTTCCCGCAGACGGTCGAAGACGTGATCTCGGCCGACATCCTGCGCGACAGCGGCATCGACCCCGCCAGCACGCGCTACATCGCGACGGTGAGCGACTTCCGCATCTACCTCGCGCAACCCGACGACGGCGACGGGCGCTGCATCGCGACCTTCACCTCGACGGACAACAGTCCGTGGTCGGCGGGGTGCGCGAGCGGCGCGCAGACGGGGGCCGCGGTCTTCGGCGTCGACGAGAAACTCACCGTCGCGATCGGGGAGCCGGTGCGGTCGGTGATCGACGGCATCCCGATCCGCCTGTCCGACAGCGTCACGGCCTTCGTGGCGCGCTGAACGAAGGAGCACGATCATGTTCGATCCCGCCGGTGCCTTCTCGGGTTTCGCTGTCGACGACCTCGACGCGGCCCACCGGTTCTACGCCGACACCCTCGGCCTGACGGTGGAGGTGTTCGAGGACACGGGCTTCCTCTCGCTCCAGCTCGGATCGGGCGGGAGCGTGCTCGTCTACGGCAAACCGCATCACGAGCCCGCCACGTTCACGGTGCTGAACTTCCCCGTCGCCGACGTCGAGGCCGCCGTCGACGACCTGCGTTCCCGCGGCGTCGACACCAAGATCTACCCCGACTCCGATATCCCCACCGATGAGCGCGGCATCATGCGCGAGGGCGGCCCGCTCATCGCCTGGTTCCGCGACCCGGCGGGCAACGTGCTCGCCGTGCTCGAGGAGTGACGGCGCCGAGACCGGCGTCACGGCGCGAAGAGGGGGATGGATGCCGAACCCCTGGCATCCATCCCCCTCCGACGTGAGCCGCGCGATCAGCCCTTCAGCGCCTCCGCCAGCTTGACGCGTGCGCCCATGCGCAGCAGCGAGTTGCGGTAGATGCGCGAGCCGACGCCGATGGCCGCGATGCACGAGACGAGCAGGATGACCAGCGAGAGCACGGGCTCCCACCACTGCGCGTCGCCGAGGTACATGCGCAGCGGCATCCCCACCGGTGCCGAGAACGGCACGTACGACATGACCGTCAGCACGACGGGGTTGTCGTTGAAGAAGATCACGAGGAAGTACGGCGCCATGATCAGCATGGTGATGGGGGTGGTCGTGGCGCCGATGTCCTCCTGGCGCGAGACCATCGCGGCCGCCGCGGCGAACAGCGCCGCCAGCAGCACGAACCCGAAAAGGAAGAAGATCGCGAACCAGGCGATCGGTGCCCCGAGGGCGCTCAGCACCCCGGCCTGGTCCGTGACGGCGAGACCGATGACGGCCACGGCCGCCAGCAGCACGATCTGCGCCATCGCGAGCACCGTGTTGCCCAGCACCTTGCCGGCGAGCAGGGTGCGCACGGGGATCGCCGAGATGAGGATCTCGACCACGCGCGTCTGCTTCTCTTCCACCACGCTCTGCGCGATCGTGCCGCCGAAGGTCGAGGCGGCGATGAGGAACACCAGGCCGAAGCCGAGGGCGATGAGGTAGCGCAGCGCGCTCGCCGCTCCCGCACCCGGTTCGAGCTCCTGCACGGGCGGGGTCTCGCTCAGCATCTGCAGCAAGGTCGAGGGCACGCTGTCCTTCACCACGACGGTGTAGTCGAACGCGGCATCCGACGAGCCCGAGACCAGGGCGGCATCCACCGTCCCGTCCTCGACGAGGGCGGTCGCGGCACCGTCGTCGGCGGCGACGGTGACCTCGAGCCCGTCGAGGCTCGACACGGCGCTCTGCGTCTGGGAGGTGACGGCGACGGGGATGCCGCTGCCGCTGGCGTTGCTGGCGGCGAACCCGCCCCAGATCACCGAGGCGAGGGCCGCGACGACGAGGATGGCGGTCGAGATGACGAAGGATTTGCTGCGCAGCTTCGACCCGATCTCGCGCTCGGCGACGAGCCAGACGCTCTGCAGCTCGCTGGGAGCGTGACGGGGAGTGGGCGACGAGGTGCTCACTGGATGACCTCCTTGAAGATCTCGGCGAGGGTGGGGCGCTGGGGTGCGAAGCTGACGACGTCGCCCCGCGATACCGCGCCCCGCAGCACGCGTTGAGCGGCGCCGTCGTCGTCGGCGTCGAACAGGGCGTAGCCGCCGTCGAAATCGAGCACCGTGATGCCGGGCTCGTCGCGCAGCCAGCCGGCGTCGCCGCGCGACACCAGCTCGTACCGGTGGGTGGCGTGCTGGGCGCGCAGTTCGTCGCGCGTGCCCGCTGCGCGGATCGTGCCGCCGGCGATGATGACGAGGTCGTCGCAGAGGCGCTCGACGACATCGAGCTGGTGCGACGAGAAGAGGACCGCGGCGCCCGCCGCCGCCTTCTCCTGCAGCACGCCGGCGACCACGTCGACCGCCATCGGGTCGAGGCCCGAGAACGGCTCGTCGAGGATGAGCACGTCGGGCTCGTGCACGAGCGAGGCGGCGATCTGCGCGCGCTGCTGGTTGCCGAGCGACAGGGTCTCGACGAGATCGCCGAGGCGCTCGCCGAGTCCGAGCCGCTCGAGCAGGGCGGTGGCCTTCTCGTTCGCCTCGGTCTTGCCGAAGCCGTGCAGGCGAGCGAGGTACGCGATGTGCTCGGCGACCTTCATCTTCGGGTAGAGCCCGCGCTCCTCGGGCATGTACCCGAAGCGGCGACGGTCGGCGGTGGTCAGGGGCGCGCCGTTCAGCGCCACCGTGCCGCCGTCCTTGGCCAGCACACCCAGGGCGATGCGCATGGTGGTCGTCTTGCCGGCGCCGTTGCCGCCGACGAAACCCGTGAGTCGCCCGGGGGAGACCCCGAAGCTCACGTCGTCGAGCACACGGCGGTCGCCGTACCTCTTGGTGATGCCGTCCAGCTCGAGCACGGTGCGTCCCTTCTTCATCGATACCCCCAACGCTAGGGAGCGCGCACGGACGGGGCCTCCGCCCAAGGGTGGGTTGCGACCCTCCCCCGTAGGGGGAGGCCGTCGTCAGGTCAGCCCGTGACGGTGGGCGAGCACCACGGCCTGCACCCGGTCGCGCGCACCGAGCTTCTGCAGCACGTTCGACACATGGGTTTTCACGGTCGCCTCGCCGATGAACAGCTGCGCCGCGATCTCGGCGTTGCTCAACGCCTCGGCGACGAGACGCAGCACCTCGGTCTCTCGGTCGGTGAGGGACTCAGCCAAGACGAGTGGGCGGGTCGTCGGGACCGGGGATGCCGCGACCTCGCCGCTGCCCTCGCTGAAGCGCTCGATCACCCGGCGCGTCACCTCGGGGGCGAGCAGCGCGTCACCGGCGCCGATCACGCGCACGGCGGCGACCAGTTCTTCAGGGCCGGCGTTCTTGAGCAGAAACCCGCTGGCTCCCGCCGCCAGCGCCGCGAAGAGGTAGTCGTCACGGTCGAAGGTGGTGACGATGAGCACCGCCGATGCGACCTCAGGATCCGCCACCAACCGCCGGGTGGCCTCGAGACCGTCCATGTCGGGCATCTGCACGTCCATACAGATGACATCGGGATGCAGGGCCCGGGCGGCCTCGATCGCTTCGGTGCCGGTGGACGCCTCGCCGACCACATCGATGTCGTCCTCGAGCGAGAGGATCGTGCGGAAACCGGCCCGCATCATCGCGTGGTCGTCGACCAGCAGCACGCGCAGTTCAGGCATGGGACACCTCGGTGGGGGTCATCGGCACGCGCACGCGCACGAGGTACCCGCCGCGGGCGCGCGGTCCGATCTCGATCGTGCCGCCCGACGCGGCCGCGCGCTCGCGCATCCCGAGCTGGCCGAGGCCGGTGGCGGTTGAGCCGCGTCGGCCCGTGTTCGCGACCTCCAGCTCGACGGCACCCGGATCGAATCGCAGACGGACGTCGGCGGTGGCCCCCGGCCCGGCGTGCCGACGGGCATTGGTGAGCGCTTCTTGGGCGATGCGGTACAGGTTGACCTGCATCAGCGGCGGCGGGTCGGCGACGGCCGCGCCGACCATCGTGAACGTCGTCGGCAGGCCCGCGGACGAGGCTTCTTCGACGAGTGCGGCGATCGACGACAGCCCGTGCGTGGTGGGGGCGGTGTCGGTCGACTCGCCCTCGAGCCCGGGGGTGCGCAGCGTCTCGAGCAGTTGGCGCAGCTCTCTCAACGACGTGCGTGCCGATTCCTCGACGCCGGTCAACACGTCGCGGGCTTTCTCGGCGTCGCGTCCCATGACCGAGCGAGCGACTCCGGCCTGCACCCCCATGAGCGAGACATGGTGGGCGACCACGTCGTGCAACTCGCGCGCAATCCGCACGCGCTCCAGCGCTACGGCCTGCGCCGCGCTGTGCTCGCGCTCGCGCTCCAGCTCGGCGGTGCGCTCCTCGAGAGCACGGCGTTGGCGCAGCTGGGCGTGGGTGCGCTCGCCGAAGTAGTAGCCGCCAGCGAAGAAGAGCACGTTCACCAACAGCATCAGAACAGTCAGCGCCGTCGCGGCGATTCCCGTCGCGGTGACCCCGCCGGCGATGCTGCCGAGCACCAATGCGACGAAGAACCAGACGGCCATGCCGACGATGATCACGATGCGCGCCGCGTGCGCCCGCCGCCGGTCGGGGGAATAGGCCCCGACGGTGTAGAAGGCCGTGAACACGGCGATGTTGCCCACCCAGACCTCGGGCAGGCCCGCCGAGATAGCGGAGAAGTACGCCGCCGCCACGATGACCGCGACGGTGGCCGGCCACCGTCGTCGAACGGACAGGGCCGTAGCGAGCACCACGGCGTACGCCGTCGCCAGGGGGAGGGTGGGCCTCGGATCGACGGCGCTGCTCGCCGCGGTGAGCCAAGTGCTGACCAGCGTACCGATCAGGATCAGTCCCGCGATGGCGAGGTCGATGCGTTGATCCCGGCGGGTGATCGGCAGTCCGTACCGAGGAGCGGGCGTCACGACAGGTCGATCACATTCGTTCGGGCGGCATGGATGAGCACCTGCACGCGGTCACGAACACCCCACTTGACCATCACCCGTCCCAAGTGGGACTTCACCGTGGCCTCAGAGAGAAAGAGCTCACCGGCGATCTCGGCGTTGGACAGGCCGCGGCCGAGCAGGCGGACGACGTCATGCTCTCGCTCCGAGAGGTTCTCGGCCCCCGTCGGCTCGGCCTCCACCGGCGTCGGTACGGTACGGCGAACCGACTCGACGAGATCGCGCGTGACGCTCGGCGAGATGACGCACGAGCCGTCGAACACGTCGCGGATGGCGGCGACGAGGGCATCGGGCTCGGTGTCTTTCACGAGATACGCCGAAGCTCCGGCGCGCAGGGCGGGCACGAGGAACTTCTGCGACGAGAAGGTCGTGATCGCGAGCACGTGTGTTCCGGGAAGGCGTTCGAGCAGGGCGCGGGTCGCGGCCACGCCGTCCATGCCGGGCATCTGCATGTCCATGAGCACGACGTCCGGACGATGGCGCACGCTGGCGTTCACCGCTTCTTCGCCGTCGGCGGCCTCGGCGACGACCGTCATGTCGGGGGCCGAATCGACGAAGAGCTTGAGGGCATTGCGCATCAGTGCCTCGTCGTCGGCGATGAGAACGCGGATCGGCGATGACATGGCCACAGTGTACGGGGAGGGTGAGACGAAGGTCCGTGGATCTCCGACCTTTGGGGGATGACACGCCTCGCGGTGCCCCGGAGGATCAGAGGACGACATCGGCAATGCTCGTGGGGAGGTGCTCCGATGTACACGATCTGTCAGTGGCTCGGTCTGTGCGTCTGAAGGTTCTCGCGACGGTTCTCCGGTCACGGGCATAATCGATCTGTGTCCCTGAACACGTCGCCCTCGAGTGTCCTCACCCTCTGGAGGGGGCGATGGGCACGGTTCTGGGAGGTCTTCCCGCTCTCGCGGGCGACGCGCGTGGTGCTGCTGATCCTCGTCGGGGCCACCGTGGCCGTCGACCTGATCCGTGCGACGATCGCGGGGGAGTTGCCCAACGGCATTCCCCCCGTGATCGTCGCGGTCATCATCGCCGGTTTTGCCTGGCGCCCCCTGCTCGCCGTCGTCCTCCTCGTCGGCGGAGCGATCGTGGTGATCCCACTCGGTGCCACCGATGTCTGGCTGCTGGGGATGGCGATCGCCGCCGGGCTGGTCGTGGTCTCTTGCTCGGTACCGCTCGCGGTGGCATACGGCGCCGTGTTCCTCGTGGCCATCGTCATCGGCGAGTCTGCGCGGGTGGATGTGCGCCCGCTCGCCTTCGTGATCGTGCTGCTGGTGGTCGCCGCCGCCTCGTTCCTGGGCGGTGCACTGTTCCGCTCCGCCCGGCGGAAGCAGAAAGCGCTCGTCGCCCGCCTCAGCGCCGAGGCGGTCGCCGCCCGCGCGGCGGTCCAGGAGGAGCGGCTGCGCATCGCCGACGAACTCCACGACTTCATCGCGCACGAGCTGACGATCATCGTCATGCACGCGCGAGTCCTCGACCGCACCGGTGATCCGCAGACGAGCGCGATGGCGCGCCGGGCGATCGAGGACGCGGCCGTCCAGGCCCTGGCCGACATCCGGCGGGTGCTGGATGCGACCCAGGCTCACCGATTCACACCCGGCCCCGGCGCCGACGACGTCGTCGATCGCCGCCATACGCTTACGGACGCGCTGACCGACGCGCGGCGCGAGCTGGCGGGCCTGGGAGGCCGGGTGAACGTCGGCGACCTGGCCACCGACAGGGAGCCGCTTTCTCGCACGATCGATGCGGGTCTGGCGCACATCGTGCGCGAGGCGACGACCAACATCGTCAAACACGGTGGCGCGGGTGACATCGACATCGAGGTGCACCGATCGAGCGACGACGTGCGCCTGACGATCGAGAACGACCTCGACGCGACCGTTTCGCCGATGCAACTGCCGCGCGGGGGCTACGGCCTTGCCCGCATGCGCGAGCGCGCCCTGCTCTCCGGAGGCACCTTCGAGGTCGGTCCTCGAGACGGCCGCTGGATCGTTTCGGTCACGGTTCCCTCGCGCTGAGCACACTGACGTATAGACGAACGTCGCATCGGCGCTATCCGATCGCATGATCCGCGGGCACGCCCGCCCTTCCTAGGGTCAAACCCACGAGCCGAGGCGTCCGCCCCGACCACGAACCGGAAGGCTGCACCGTGAACCACAAGATCATCGAGGGCTACGCCCGCTACGTGTCGGCTGACGAGGTCATGACCTCGACGGCATCGGCGCCCGAGGTCTCGCCGACCCCCGCGACGCCCATCTCGACCCTCAGCTTCGCGTCCTTCGTCGGCGGCGTGACCACCTACAACTTCGGCTGCTGAGCCGGAACGGAGAACATCATGACCATGCTGAACGAGCGCCTCATCGCGGGCTACTCGACCTTCACCGCGGCGGACGAGCTCATGAACTCGACCGCCACCGCCCCCGCGGTCTCGCCGACCGTGTCCATCGTCGGCTCGGCGGTCACGATCGGCGCCACCTCCTTCGCTTCGGGCTTCACCGTGGCGTGGACGGTCGACACGGGGTGCTGAGATGAGCACCTCCTCCTTCACCGCGCTCGCGCGGGTCTCGGGCATCCTCGCCTCGCTGATCGGTCTCGTGGGTGCCATCGTGCTCTTCGTCCTCGGACAGCCGTTGCTCTCGGCGGTGTTTGCCGTGTTCGCCATTGCAGGGGTCGGGACCATCGCGGTCGCTCCGCGGAGGGGACGGTGACGGGCGCACCCGTGATGTCGTCGGTCGACGACGTCACGGGTGCCGCCCCGCCCCCGGTCGCCCCGTCGGCCGCCGACCTCGAGATGATGCAGACGCTTCTGCGCCTCACCGATCTCTTCACGCCCAGCGCCGTCCGCGCCGGTGCCACACACGGGGTGTTCTCGGCCATCGCCGCCGGCTCGACGTCCGCGGACATCGCGGCGAACCGAGGACTGGATGCCGAGTTCCTCGGCATCCTGATCGACTTCTACGACGAGGTGGGCATCGTGACGCGCCACGGCGACGCGGTGACGCTCACCGCCGTGGGAGAGGCCCTGGCGACGGCCGAGTCGGCGCTGACGATGCGCGGGATGTTCGGGCAGACCGCCCGTTCCATGATCGGCATGGACCACACCCTCGCCACGGGCGAGATCGCCACTCGCGGCGTCTTCGGCACGGACTTCTGGACGGCGCTCAGCGCCACCGACCCGAACGCTGAGACCATCGCGCGCGAGATGAGCGCGGCCGGCGTCGACGACTACGACAGCGACCTGGTCCGAGACGCCATCGATTGGACGGGCGTCCGCTCCGTCGTCGATCTCGGCGGCGGTCGAGGCGACCTGCTCGTCAAGCTCCTCGCCGCGCTGCCGAACGCGCGCGGAACGGTGCTCGAGTACGGGCACATGGCGGCCGTGGCCCGCGCGCACACCTCGTCGACCCTGCTCGCGTCGCGCATCGACGTGCACACCGGATCGTTCCTGGAGCAGATCGATCTGCGTGCCGACGTGTTCGTGCTCTCCGGCATCCTTGCGGACTGGCACGAAGCCGACGCGTTGACGATCCTCTCCCATGCCCGCGAGGCGGCCTCTGCATCGGACGGACGCGTCGTGCTGGCTGAGATCGCCCTGCGCGCGACGTCGGCGCGCGAGCGGCTCTACCACCGCACGGTCGTCTCCCGCCCCGTGCGCGAAGCCGACGAGCTCATCGACCTCGCTGCGCGGGCGGGCTTCTCGAACGCGGTGGTGCGAGCGGCCACGCCCCGCCGTTCGGTCCTGGAACTGACGCCGTGATCGCCGCGCCCGCGACCACACGCGACGCCGAGAGCGGTGCGGCCTCACCGGCGCCGCTGCGCGTCGTGCTCGTGGTGACGGGCGCGTCGAGCGCGGCGTATGTACCGTACTGGCTGAACTGGATGGGAGCGGAGCGCCCGGAGACGCGGGTGCGGGTCCTCGTGTCGGCCCAGGCCACGCGCTTCGTGACCCCGGCGAGTCTGCGCAGCGCCCTCGTCGACGACGTGACCGTCGATACCTGGGAGGCCGCAGACGATCGCCCTCTGCATGTCGAGCTCGCGGAATGGGCGGACGCGATGCTCGTCTACCCCGCCTCGCAGAACTACCTCGCCGCCCTCGCCGCCGACGCCGCGGACCGGCCGTCGCTGCTGGCGCTGCAGCTGACGCGGGCGCCCATCGTCATCGCTCCCAGCGTCGCGCCCGGGGGACTGGAGTCGGGCGGGTTCCGGCGCTCGTGGGCGCAGGTGGACGAACGGCCGGGTGTCGCACTGCTGCCGCCCGTGCCCGGCACGAGCAGACACCGCACGGAGCTGACGGCGTGGGTTCCCGCGCCGATGCCCGAGGCCTTCGCGCGTATCGACCGCCTGCGCGCGGCGGCGACGAACAATCCCGCCGATTACGGCACGCGCCTGTTGCGCACCTCGATCGTCCCCGCGGCCGAGGGGTGGACGTGGACCCGCCGCCCCGGTGCGGAGGCCCCGCGCCCGTTCACTGCATCCGATGATCCGGCGCTCGGTGCGGTGGCGGCCGCGCGTCTCCCCGGAGTCGTCGTGGGGCAACCGGTCGGCGACCTCTCCGAACGGCGCTACCGGGTCGCCGGCCAGCGGAGCGTGGCATCTCTCCTGCTCGAGGCCGGACCGGGCGTCGACCTCCTCCGCCTCATCGAGCAGGTCGGGTCGACGCTGGCGGCCGTGCACGAAGTGGCGCTCCCTGAGACCGCGGTCATCGCCCCGAGTCGCGGTCTGACCCGCCTCGGGCACTGGCTGCAGGCAGTGGAACAGCCGCCCCTCATGCTGAGCGCCCGCCAGGAGCTGCTCGTCCGCAACGAGGTGGTCGCGACGACGGCCGTCGACGTGCTCGCTTCACTCGAGCGCCAGGCCGAGCTCGCCCCGGTGGTCTGTCATGGCGCTCCCGGTCTCGGTTCGGCGGTTCCCGACGCCGAGGGAGGGGCCCTGCTCCTCACGGGCGAGGACGTGCACGTGGGTTCGCGGGAGTCCGACCTGATGTGGGTGCTCGGCGAGCTGCTCGAGTTCTCCTTCACCCGCCAGGATGACGCGCGGGCGTGGGGACGCGTCATCGACGCCTTCCTCGAAGGCTACGGCCGAGAGCCGGTCGTCTCGCTGCAGCTGCTGGCCGCGGCACGAATTCTGTTGCACCTGCACGACTACACCGCGTATGTGGGGTGGTCGGCCCCGGAGTTCCGCCGCTACGGCGGAATGCTCCGCTATCTCACCGACTCGGAGGTCACCGCATGAGAGAACTGATCGACGATGTCGTCGTCCGCCTCGGCCTCGGCCCGGTCGAGGGCGAGACCCAGCGCTACGCGGGGCGCAACGCGAACGTGTCGGCGACCACCCGCAGCGGGCGCCGCATCTTCGTCAAACGCGTGTATGGAGCGAACTCGGTGCGCTTCGCCCGCGCCCTGGACTTCGAGCGTCGAGCGGGTCCCGCCCCCGCGCGTCCGGCCCTGCTCGGCCACGACGAGCAGCACCAGATCCTCGTTTACGACTTCATTGCGGATGCCACGTCGCTCGGCGCCGTCGCCCAGCGCGAGGAGCTGACGGTCGAACTCGCCCGCGCGGTGGGCGAACAGGTCGCGGCTCTGCACGGCACGGACGTGACCGCGGTCGGCACGGCTCCCCACCTGCTGCCGTCGATGCGCTACTTCGGGGAGATCCCCCTCGACGTCTTCCTGGGAATGACGGCGGGCGAGCTCGAACTCGTGCGACTCCTGCAGGCCGACCCCGAGCTGGCTGCCGCTGTCCTCGCCATCATCACGACCGAGAGCGCGGGTGCGTACGAGCCCGCCTACATCCACGCCGATCTTCGTCTCGACCAGATCCTGCTGGCGGACGGGGAGCTGCTCCTCGGCGACTTCGAGGACGCCCGGGCGGGGGATCCGGCCCGCGACCTCGGCTCGCTGATCGGCGACCTGCTCTATCTGGCTCTGCTCACCATCCCCCGGCGTGCGGCCGAACTCGCCCCGGGAACGAGCGCGGGGCACACCGAGATCATGGCGGCCGGGTCGGCGGCCCTCGACGAGGTCGCGCCCGTCATCCACGCTTTCGTCGAGGGCTACGCGTCTCGGCGCGGGCCGCTCACGACAGAACTCGAGGGGCGGTCGCTGCGCTTCGCGGGGTGGCATATGTTCGACCGGCTGTTCGCCACGGCGGAGTCGGCGTTCCGGCTGGACGGCGCGGCGAAGGCAGCGGCGGGGATCGGGCGCAGTCTGCTGATCGCCCCCGAGGAGTTCGTCGAACTCGTCCGCACGGTGCGAGAAGAGGTCGCCGCGTGATCGCGCCGCTGTTCACCCAATTGCACGACGAGGTGGAGATCGCACCCGACGGTCGTCGCGCCGTCGTCGGCGGCGTCGAGCTGCTCGCGGCCTCGCCACGAGACCTCGCCATCTCGGTTGCGATGGCGCTCTACGACGAGGTCCACGCACGCCGAGAGGGGCCGACGGACGCCCTAGAGGGGTTCGCGCACATCCGCGACACCGACTTCGAGCGGCGTCTGGCCGAGTCCGTGCGCGATATCCGCACGTCGTACGACGTCACCGTCGAAGGGGCGGGCGTGGTGCTGATCGAGGGCGTCCGCGTGCGGCTCGACGACCCGCAGCTGGCCCGTGTGTCGCCTCGGCTCGGGCGTCACACCCTCGACACCATCGGTGCGCGCCCCGCCCTGACCCCCGGGTTCTTCCTGGTGCGCTCATCGCCGTGGAACGACGCGTTCTCGCGTCCGGTGCTGCGCCTGTACACCCGGGTCGAGGATGCCGGCCGGGCGCCCGCCGTCTGGGAGACGGCGACCTCGACGCTACGGCAGCTGCGCACGCCGTGGCAGGCCAAGATACTCTCGCACCCGGCGAGCTACCCCCGCGCGGACGCACTGGTGGTCTACCTCCCGCGCTCGTCATGGCGCGCCGCAGCGGAGTTGGCACCTCGCCTGTCGGCTGTCGCGGCCGCCACCGGCCCGATCTCACGGTACGCGGAGCAACTCGCGCCGGGGGTCACCCTCGCCTTCGAGCCCGACGACTCCCGCACCGGCTACGAGGGGTTGAGCTTCGGGCAGCATCGCAGCCGCGCCGTCGCCGAAGCGCTCGTGTCCACGGCCGGCGCGGACCGTCGTACTTCCCTCGCCGCGGTCGAGAAGAGCCTGATCGATGCGGGCGTCGACCCGCGGCATCCCTCCCGCAACCTTTCTACGCCTGCGTTCTCGCCCCTGGGGGTGTTCGGATGACGACGTCGCTCGCGGTCGCGGAACGCGATGTGCGTACGGACGCCGGCCTGCGGATCGTGGTGAGCGCGTCGCGCGCGCCGCAGATCGCCGTCGCGGTCGTCGTGGGCAGCGGATCGCGTGCAGACACGGCAGACACGGCCGGCCTCGCGCACCTGGTCGAGCACTGCACCTACCGGTCTGACCTCTCTGAGGACTCCCGCGCGCACTCGACGACGCTGACGGCGGCCGGCGCCCTGTTCGGCGCCTCGACGTACCCCGACACCACCGAATTCTTCCTCACCGCCCGTCCCGACAACCTCGCTGGCGTCCTGGCCGCCGAAGCGAGGCGGCTGAAGACGCTGTCGGTGCGCGTCGAGATGCTCGACCTCGAACGCAACGCGATCGAGGAGGAACGCGCGGCGCGCGCCGGCGCACGAGCCGCCGACGATCTGTGGGTGCAGCACCTCCGGCGACACGGTGCGCCCGGCGACGTCTGGCACGACGGATACGGGGATGCCGCGGGACTGTCCTCCCTCGACCTCGAGGACATCGTGCTGTTCCACCGCGAGCACTACCGCGCCGACAACATCGTCGTCGCCATCGAGGCACCGTCTCCCGACGAGGCGCTGGCGCTGGCGCGCGATGCCTTCGAGGGAATCCCGGGCGCGGATGCCGCGGCATCCGCCGTCCGTGTCGAGCAGAGTGTCCCGACGGTCGTCACGGCGCCGTTCGGCCCCGGTGTCGCCGCCTCGGTCGCCGCCCGCGTCTGCGCCGTGGCCGACCCCGACGGCTACGCGGCCCACCTGATCGTGCGGGCGATGCTCGCACCCCTCGGTGTGTCCTCGGCGGTCGGCCGCCACGGACCCTTGTCGACCGGCTCACCCGATCTCGCGCTCGCCGTGGCGGTGCAGCCCGATCCTCGCAGCGCCCTTTACCAGTTGAGAGGTGCCCTTGACTCGATCGCCGGCGCGGGCGACGGGGCCGCGACCGACGCCGCGCGCACACGTGCGGGCATCGATTTCGCCCTCGGCCTCGATGCGCCGGTGACGCGCGTTCGCACACGCGCGCGCACCGCAAAATTGTACGACCGGCCCGACCTCTTCGACCGACTGGCCGAGGCGCTGGCGCGGTGCCCCCGCGAACGCATCCGTTCCGCGGCCCGGGAGCTGAACGAGGTGCTGCCGTGATCGGCCGGAGCTGCGAGGGACTGCAGGTCCTCGCCGTGTCACCCTCCGACCTCGATCTCTGCGCCGTCCACGTGGTGGCTCACGCGTCGGGCGTGGGGGCGACCACCGACCTGGCCCGCGCGCTTCACCGAAGCGACGAGATCGGTGCCCTGCGCGACAAAGGGTATGTCGCCACCGCCAGTGCCCGGGGCGCCGGAGTTGTGACCTCGGCAATTGCGCCGGCGCACGCCGCGCGCGAGGTCGCCGAATCGCTGGCCCGGGCGATCGCGCGAAGCGACGAGCAGATCCCCCCGGCGCCGTCGTCACCGGATGTGACCGAGACAGCGCTCGCCCAGGTGATCGGCGGCGGTGACGGTGCCATGCTCCCCTCCGCAGGTCTCGGCGCCGCACCGCGCTCGGTCGTGCTCGTCGCGCCGCAGGCAGCGCTGCCGGGAGCCGACGACATTCGTCCGCTCACCGTGGGCGGTATCGATGCGGCACGCCATCGTGCGCCCGTCCCGGTCGACGGGCCGATCTTTCTGGCTCTGCCGCCGACGGGGCGGATCGCGCTCGAGGTGGTCGCCGTTCTCGACCCCTGGACCGATGCGCGCGACACCTTCTCCCGGTCGCTCCTGTCGACGGCCCTGGCGGGGCACCACTCGGGCCTCGTGACCACGGCCGTCGACGCTGCCCTGCACGGCGGGTACGACGTCTCGTCGACGCTGGACGTCGTGGCCGGCGTCGACGTGCTGCGGCTGAGCGTCGGCGTGCGCGACTCCGCACTGCTGGCCCCGGTGTACTCGTGCCTCGCCCGTGTGCTCGACGATCTCGCAGCTCTGCTGCGTCGACCGGGCGTCCTCGACGGCGCCCGCGCCCACGCGGCAGCCGCATACGAGGCCTCGCGCGCCTCGCTCGTTGCGCTCGCGGAGGGCATCACGTCCTTCGTCGCACAGGGACTCCCCGTGGAGGACTTCGATCGTGCCGGGGACCTCATCGCGGCCACCCGTGACGACGACGTCATCCGAACGTCCGCGGCGCTGAGCCCCGCGCGGCGGGTCGTCGTCCTGCACGGTGCGACCGAGCGGGCGCAGGACGCCGTCCGCGCTCTCGTCCGCCAGACCCCCGGAGGTGCCGAATGACCCGGCCGTCGATCTTTCTTCCCACCCAGCCCGCGGACCCGGCGGTCCTTCGCATCTTCGCGCGCGAGGCTTTCGCCGCCGACGCACGGCGACTGTGGACCGGGCAGACCCTCGGGATCGAGACGCACGACATCGCCTCTTACCTGAGCGGCTTGGGCTACGGGATGCCGTTCGCCAGCGGCGTGCAGCTGATGGGTCTGCGGCATCCGCTCAAGGCTGCTGTCGACGCCCGGTCGACCGCCATCGTCTCGGGGCACGAGTACGTGCTCGGTCTCGGCAGTGGGTCCCTGGCGTTCCGTCGTGCACTCGGGATGAACACGGTGACGCCGGTGTCCGATGCGCGGGAGTATCTGACCTCGGTGCGCACCGCGCTGCACGCGGGTGCCGGCGGTGGCCCGACAGGGGATCCGGTGGCCGATGTGATGCCGCGCCTTCCCAGCCCGCCGGTGCGCCTGGGTCTGGGCGTCCTCGGCCCGCGCATGGCCGAGGCGGCCGGGGCCGTCGCCGACACCGCGATCACCTGGCTGGCGCCTCGGCCCTACATCGCGGACACGCTCATCCCCGCGATGGCCTCAACGAGCGGGCGATCCCGTCCGACGGTCACCGCCGTCGTGCACTGCGCCGTCCGGCGTCCAGGCCTCGACCCGGTGCGCACCGTCTCGGCGATCGTGGGCGCCCACCTCAGCGGGCCGCACTACCAGCGCATGCTGCGGCGTGCGGGCCTGCCGATCGAGGCCGACGACGTCGCGGCGAACGCCCGAACGCTCCTCGCTGAGAACGTCTTCGTGGTGGGCACGGCCGACGAGATCGCCGAGGAGATCGCCGCCTACGCGCGGGACGGGGTGGATGAGGTCGCGGTCAACGTCGGGGGTGTCTTTCTCACTCGTGGCGCCTCCGCCGCGATCGACGACATGCGCGAGATCTTCGCGGCGGTCGCTGCGCGCACCGCCGCGGTCCCCGTCTGACCCCTCGGGTCGCAGCGCGGCGCCGGCGGGCGCAGCATCCTCGCGGGTGCGTCGTCAAGTGGGGCGGAAACACAGGTCGGGTCGGAATCCTTGACCGTGCACGTACCCGGCGGCCGTTGCACCGTCGACGACACCCCACAGGAGGATCACCGTGACCGAGTACACGATCGGCTACATCGTCGGAAGCATCTCCAGCACCTCGATCAACCGCCGTCTCGCGAAGGCGCTCGAGAAGGTCGCCCCCGAGGGCGTGACCCTGAAGGAGATCCCGATCAAGGACCTTCCCTTCTACTCGCCCGACTACGACGGCAACTTCCCCGAGGTGGCGACGGAGTTCAAGAAGGCCATCGAAGACGCAGACGGCATGTTCATCGTCACCCCCGAGTACAGCCGCTCCATCCCCGGCGTGCTCAAGAACGCCCTCGACTGGTCGGCCCGCCCCTACGGCGAGGCGTCGTTCAACGACAAGCCGACCGCCGTCATCGGCACCTCGCAGGGCGGCGTCGCGACCGCCGCGGGCCAGCAGCACCTGCGCTCCGTGCTCCTGCACTACAACGCCCTCGTCCTGGGGCAGCCCGAGGGCTACATCCAGTCGACCCCCGGCCTCTTCGAGGACGACGGCACCGTGACCGACGAGGGCACGGCCGCGTTCCTCCGGTCGATCATCGAGGCGCTCGTGACGCTCATCGAGCGCACCGCGCCCGCCGAGGTCCCCGCGGCCTGACGATCGGGCATCACGGCGGGGTCGGGGTTCGCCCCGGCCCCGCCGTCGTTCGACGCGGGGCGGTCAGGGGTGTGGGGCGCGTTCTGTGCACTGGGGCGGACGATGCACGCCCCGATGCACCGAAGGCGCCCCGAACGACGCGACGCGAGACGTCGGCGTTCACCGCGGGGTCAGCGCGAGGACTGCTCCTCGCGCCAGCCCTCCTCTTTCTGGATGTACTCGTTGTCGGCGAACGCCGCGAAGTCGGTCTCGTCGGTCACGCGACGCACCTCGAGCTTGTTACCGGCGATGAGCGGCGCGCGCCGGGCCCACTCGACGGCCTCGTCGCGCGTCGACACCTCGATGATCCAGAAGCCGTTGAACAGCTCGTGCGTCTCGCCGTACGGGCCGTCGGTGACGACCGGCTCCTCCCCGCCGAACTCGACGACGAAGTTGGCGCTCATGTCCTCGGCCAGACCGTCGCCGGCGACGAGCACGCCCGCGGTGATCATGGACTCGTTGTACGCGCCCATCGCGTTGATGACCTGCTCGAAGGGGATCTCTTTGTACGCCGCGTACGCCTCGTCGGTGCCGCGCATGATCAGCATGAACTTCATCGTGGACTCTTCTCGTGGGTGCTCTCGCGAGCGAACTGAGGGGAGCGAATGCCTTCCCCTACTATCGCGTCGAACGGCGCCGGGCGGAATCGTCGGGGGCCGAGAGAATTTCCGGATGCCGCGGACGTGGTGCGGCGCGGAATCGCGGGAGCGCCCCGAAATCAGAGCCCGCGGCGGCACGGAGAAGATTCCGGTGCGCGCGTTCGATGCCGCGCCGCCGCCCGAGCGGTCGGGTGCCCGCTGAGCCGGCGCTCAGCCGAAGATCATCGGCAGGTCGTCGTCATCGTCGGCGCCCGAGAGGTCGAGGTCGGCCACCACGGGAACGTGATCGCTCGGAACCTCGCCCTTGCGTTCGTTGCGGTGGATCTCGGCGCCCTGCACGGCGTCGGCGAAGGCCCGCGAGCCGAGGATGAAGTCGATGCGGAGCCCCTCGTTGCGGGGGAAGCGCAGCTGCTTGTAGTCCCAGTAGGTGTAACCGGTGGGAAGGAGGGGCCGCACGACGTCGGTGAGTCCGGCCGTCTCGAAGGCGGCGAACGCCGCCCGCTCGGCGGGAGAGACGTGCGTGCTCGCGCCCTGCACGATCGTCGGGTCGCCGTTGTCGGCATCGGTGGGCGCGATGTTGAAGTCGCCCGTCAGCGCGAGGGGCAGGTCGGGGTCGCCCGCGAGGGTGTCGGCGGTGTACTGCCGGAGCTTGTCGAGCCAGTCGAGCTTGTACGTGAAGTGCGGGTCGTCGAGCCCGCGCCCGTTGGGCACGTACAGGCTCCAGACGCGCACGCCGCCCACGGTCGCACCGATGGCCCGGGCTTCCTGGGGAAGATCGGGGCCCTCTTTGCCCTTCTCGAAACCGGGCATGCCGGGGAATCCGATCTCGACGTCCTCGAGGGGCTCGCGACTGGCGATCGCGACGCCGTTCCACTGGTTCAGGCCGTGTGCGGCGACGTGATACCCCGCCTCTTCGAACGCGGCGTAGGGGAACTGCTCGGTCTTGCACTTGATCTCCTGCATCGCCAGCACGTCGATGTGCTCGCGCACGCAGAACTCGACGGTGCGGGTGACGCGGGCGCGGATGGAGTTGACGTTCCAGGTGGCCAGGCGCATGGCATCCAGCCTACTTTCGTGCGCCGACATCGATGAGCGTGCGAGCGGCCGGCGCTGTGCCCACCCGGCGCCGGAGACGCCGGGCGCGCCGCAGCCCACCCCTCTAGACTCGACGCCGTGACCACCGCCTCCACTCCCGAGCTCGAAGCCGACCGTCAGGCGCTCATCCGCCTCATCTCCGACGAGGCGGTGTTCCACGGCGACTTCACCCTCTCGAGCGGCAAGAAGGCGACGTACTACGTCGACATGCGAAAGCTCACCCTCGACCACCGTGCCGCCCCCGCGATCGGGCGTCTCGTGCTCGACCTCGTCAAAGACTTCGACGGCGTCGTCGCCGTCGGCGGGCTCACGCTCGGCGCCGACCCCATCGCCAACGCCGTCATGCACGAGTCGGTGCACGCCGGCCGTCCGCTCGACGCGTTCGTCGTGCGCAAAGAGGCGAAGGACCACGGTCGCGGTCGTCAGATCGAGGGGGCCGACATCGTCGGCAAGCGCGTCGTCGTCGTCGAAGACACCTCCACCACCGGGCAGTCGGCGCTCAAGGCCGTCGAGGCGCTGCGCCGCGAGGGCGCGGAGGTCGTGGCCGTCGCCGTGATCGTCGACCGCAAGACCGGCGCACAGGCCGCGATCGAGGCCGAGGGCCTGCAGTGGCTCGCCTCGGTCGACCTCGACGACCTGGGGCTCGCGCCGCAGTAGTCGGATCGCCGCGCCGCCCGTCCGCGCCCGTCACGAGAACGGGGCCCACGACGCGAACACGCCGCCGCGGCGTGAGTCGGTGGCGCCGCCTGTCTCCTGACGCGGTCCGACCCACGGACGCCGGGCCCCGGCGCGCCGCCTCGATCCCGCCCTCAGGGCGAGTCGTCTCCCGGCCCCGGCCCATCGAACGGATCGCGGCCCCCGCCGCCGCGGCGCGACCGTCTCCACTGCACCACGAACGCGACGAGCGTTCCCAGGGTGATGAAGAAGGCGACGATCAGCCAGAGCGTGCGGTCGTCCATGCGGTCGTCCTCTCGGTGGGGGCGGCTCAGAGACCCGCTTCGAGGCCCTCTTCGCCGTCGGCGAGGTCGGTCTCGAGGGGCTCCTGGCGAACGAGTTCGGCGATCGAGCCGAGGATCTCGTCGGGGCGGAAGGGGTAGCGCTCGATCTCGCGCTGGTCGCTGATGCCGGTGAGCACGAGCACGGTGTGCAGGCCCGCCTCGATGCCGGCGACGATGTCGGTGTCCATGCGGTCGCCGATCATGCCGGTGTTCTCGCTGTGCGCGCCGATGCGGTTGAGCGCCGAGCGGAACATCATCGGGTTGGGCTTGCCCACGATGTAGGGCTCTTTGCCGGTCGCCTTGGTGATGAGGGCGGCGATGGCGCCCGTGGCGGGCAGCACACCCTCGGTCGACGGGCCCGTGGCGTCGGGGTTCGTCGCGATGAAGCGGGCTCCGCCGCGGATGAAACGGATGGCCTTGGTGATGGCCTCGAACGAGTAGTTGCGCGTCTCACCGACCACCACGTAGTCGGGAGCGGTCTCGGTCATGATGAACCCGGCCTCGTGCAGGGCCGTCGTCAGACCCGCTTCGCCGATGACGAAGGCGGATCCACCGGGCATCTGCGACTTGAGGAAGTCGGCCGTCGCGAGCGCCGACGTCCAGATCGACGCCTCGGGCACGACCAGGCCGGACGCCCGCAGCCGCGCGCTGAGGTCACGCGGGGTGAAGATCGAGTTGTTGGTCAGCACGAGGAACGGAGTGCCCTCGGAGCGCCACTGCGCGAGCAACTCGGACGCTCCCGCGATGGGGGTGTTCTCGTGGACGAGAACGCCGTCCATGTCGGTGAGCCAGCACTCGATGTCGCCTCGGGTCCGCATGCGGCCAGCCTAGCCCCGGCCTCCGACGCGCCGCCGGAACGAGCGCGGGCGGGCACGACCGAAGTCGATGCCCGCCCGTCCGCGATGGCGGATTACTTGAAGGTGTCCTTGACGTTCTCGCCGGCCTTCTTGGCATCCGCCTTCACCTGGTCGGCCTTGCCCTCGGCGGCCAGCTTGTCGTTGTCGGTCGCGTTGCCGATGGCTTCCTTCGCCTTGCCCACGATGTCCTGAGCGGCGTTCTTGATCTTGTCGTCGAGACCCATGGCCTGACTCCTTTACCTGTCGTGACGGCGTCGGCGGCGGGTGTTCGTCGCGACGGAGCGGGTGCGCTCGGGGATAAGACGAGACGACGGGACGATTCGTCACGCGATGTTCGGAAAATTTTCCCGCGTGCCGATATTCCTCGTACGGAATGCACCCGTGACGGCGGCCCACGATCTGGTTAGGGTCGAAGGGTGGCGCGCACCGAATGGGACCCCGAGAACCTCCCCGACCTCACGGGGCGCTCCTACCTGGTCACGGGAGCCACCCGCGGCCTCGGCTTCTTCTCGTGCGTGCAGCTCGCCGCCGCCGGAGCCCACGTGGTGCTGACCGGACGCAACCCCAACGCCCTCGCCGCGGCGAAGGCCGCCGTCACGCGCGGTGATCCGGATGCCGACATCGAGACGCTGCTGCTCGACACCAGCAACATGGGGTCGGTGCGGGCGGCGGCCGCCACCGCCCGCGCACGCGGCCGGCTCGACGGTCTGCTGCTGAACGCCGGCGTGGTGCATCCGCCCAAGACCCGTGAGATGGCCGGCGGGCACGAGCTCGTGTTCGCCACCAACGTGCTGGGGCACTTCGCCCTGGCAGGCGAGTTGCTCAAGCCCCTCGCCACGGCCCGGGGCCGCATGGTCTGGGTGGGGAGCATGTCGACCTCGCTGTGGAGGCACGTTCCCACCGACCCCGAGCTCACCGAGGGCTACACCCCGTGGCGCGCGTACGTGCAGTCGAAGGCGGCGACGACCGCCCTGGCGCTCGAGGCCGACCGGCGGCTGCGGGCCCACGACGTGCCCGTCGAGAGTCTCGTCGCGCACCCCGGTTACTCCACGAGCGGGCGCACCCGCGGCATCCGGGGCGTGAACGAGCCGACGCGGCTCGAGCGCTTCCTCGACAACCTGCAGGCGCCCATCACCCAGTCCAAGGAGCACGGCGCCTGGGCGCTGGTGCGGGCGCTCGTCGACCCGCACGCCGAGGGCGGGGCGATGTACGGGCCGGCACTCGTCGCGCGGGGCGCCCCGCGCCCGGCCACGCCCGCGCGCCGCATCCGCGGGAGCGAACTCGGCGCCGAGCTGTGGCGCGCGTGCGAGACGGCGACGCACGTGCGCTGGCCGTTCGACCGCGCGCGGCGCGCGGCGTCGTGATCCGCCCCCGTCGATGTCGCCGGCGGGCCCTACAGTGATCGCATGGACCAGGCGATCGCCGACAGCATCGAGTTCGACGACGCCCGCGGCTTGAGCGCGGCCGAAGTGGGCGAACGGGTCGCCTCGGGGCAGACCAACGCGTTCACCGCCGACAGCAGCCGCAGCGCGTGGAACATCGTGCGGTCGAACGTCTTCACGCTCTTCAACGGGATCGTCGGCGCGTGCTTCCTCGTTCTGCTGCTGCTCGGACGGTGGCAGGACGCCCTGTTCGGCGTGGCCGCGTTGTCGAACGCCGTGATCGGATGCGTGCAGGAGTTCCGCGCGAAGGCGGCGCTCGACCGGCTCGGGCTGCTCAACGCACCGCGCGCCCGGGTGCGCCGCGACGGGGTCGACGTCGAGATCGCCCCGTCCGAGGTCGTGCGCGACGATCTGCTCGTGCTGCGCGCCGGCGACCAGGTGTCGGCCGACGCCGTCGTCGTCGACTCGGGGGCGCTGCAGATCGACGAGTCGATGCTGACCGGCGAATCGGATGCCGTCGACAAGAGGCCCGGTGACGAGGCGCTGTCGGGATCGATCGTCGTGGCGGGCGAGGGCACGGCCCGCGTCGTGCGCGTCGGCGCCGAGTCGTACGCGAACGCCTTCGCCACCGAGGCGAAACGCTTCCAGCTCGTCTCGAGCGAACTGCGCACCTCGATCGACCGCGTGCTGCGGTGGGTCGGCTGGGGCGTCGGTCCCATCGGACTGCTGGTGCTGAACGCCCAGATGATGGTCGCCGGCGGGTGGGTGCAGGCGTGGCAGCAGGGCACCTGGTCGCAGGCCGTCGTGAACACGATCGCCTCGCTCACCGCGATGATCCCGCTGGGGCTCGTGCTGATGACCTCGATCGCATTCGCCGTCGGGGCGGCCCGGTTGGCGGGGCAGAAGGTGCTCGTCAACGAGCTGCCGGCGGTCGAGGGCCTCGCGCGCGTCGATGTCATCTGCCTCGACAAGACGGGCACGCTCACCGCGGGCGAGATCCGGTTCGACGCCGCGCTGCCGCTGGCCGAACGGGCGGGGTGGCAGCAGACCCTGGGGTGGTACGGCGCGGCGCCCGACGCCAACGCCACGGCGCAGTGCCTGCGCGAGCCGTTCCCGGTCGAGGCCCCGCTCGACGCCTCCCGGCGCATCCCGTTCTCGTCGGCACGCAAATGGAGCGCGGTGTCGTTCGCCGCGGGCCCGTCCGGCACCTGGGTGCTCGGTGCGCCCGAGATGGTCTTCGGCGACGTCGCGGGCGACGCCGGCACCGAGCTGGGCGCGGCCGTGACCCGCTTGGCGTCGTCGGGGCGCCGCACGCTCGTTCTCGCCCACACCGACGCACCGCTCGACGACGCCGATGTCGAAGCCGAACGTTTTCCCGCCGCGCCCGTGGCCGTCGCCGTGCTCACCTTCGTCGAGGCGGTGCGCCCCGACGCCGCCGAGGCGCTGGCCTACTTCCGCGACCAGGGCGTGGGCGTGCGCGTGATCTCGGGCGACAATCCCCGCACCGTGGCCGCGATCGCGCGCGAGGTGGGGCTCGAGGTCGACGAGGGCTACGACGCCCGGCGCCTCCCCGACGACGACGTCGAGCTCGGCGAGATCCTCGAACAGCACACGGTGTTCGGCCGGGTCACCCCCGACCAGAAGAGGCGCATGGTCACCGCCCTCCAGGCGCGCGGGCACGTCGTGGCCATGACGGGCGACGGGGTCAACGACGCACTCGCGATCAAGACGGCCGACATCGGCATCGCGATGAACTCGGGCGCGGCGGCCACCAAGGCGGTGGCGCGTCTCGTGCTGCTCGACGGTCGGTTCTCGCACCTGCCGTCGGTGGTCGCCGAGGGTCGTCAGGTGATCGCCAACATCGAGCGCGTGTCGATGCTCTTCCTCACCAAGACCGTCTACGCGACGGGTCTCGCCGTGCTGTTCGGGGCGCTGGTGATGGAGTTCCCCTTCCTCCCGCGGCAGTTGTCGATCACCGATGGCCTCACGATCGGCATCCCGGCGTTCTTCCTCGCCCTGCTCCCGAACACACAGCGCTACGTGCCGGGCTTCTTGAAGAGGTCGCTGAGCTTCGCGATCCCGGCCGGGATCGTGATCGCCATCGCGCTCACCGTGTACACGCGGTTCGCGCTGGGCATGGGGCTGAGCGTCGAGCAGCTGCGCACCGGGGCGACGATCATCCTCGCCATCGTCGCGATCTGGGTGCTGACGGTGCTCTCGCGGCCGGTCACGCGGGTGAAGGTGCTCGTCATCGGGGCCATGTTCATCGCCCTCACGGCGATCTTCACGGTGCCGGCGCTGGGCGACTTCTTCCAGCTGCGCGACCCGGGCGAAGACGGAGCGGTGCTGATCACGATGATCGTCGTGGTCGCGATCGCCGCGATCGAGGCGGTGCGCTTCGCCCATCGCCGGTTCGTGCGGCGTCTGCTGCGGGCCGATGCCGAGGGGTCTCGACGCTGACGCGACGGGTCAGATCACCGGCGTCGAGGCCGCAGACTCGGCGCCCGTGCGCGCGAAGTAGCGTCGGGCGTGCGGGGGGATCCACATCGCCGCGATGACCGTGAGCGCCGCGATCAGCGCCACGATGATCGTCGGGTCGAGCTCGGTCAACGCCAGCGCCGCGGCCTGCAGGACGACCAGGACCGTCAGGTAGGTGGTGAGCAGGGTGCGGGCGAGGCGACTGCCGCGCGCGAGCGCCGAGCCGCCGGCGACGGTGAGCAGGCCCAGCAGGATGGTCGCGGCACCCACGAGCGAGACGGGGAGCACGAGGTCGTCGGTCACCTCGTAGCGGGTGAGCAGCACGAGGATGCCGAGCGCCGTGTTGAGCAGCCCGCCCAGGTAGACCAGCACGATCGCGACCGTGACGGCGACGGGGCGGCGCACCGTGGCGGGAGTGGTCATGGGGGCCTCACGATCGACGGCGGGGCAGGGTGCCGGTGGGGTCAGCGTAGCGACAGCGGGGGCGATCCTCAGCGCGTCAGCCAGACCGAGGTGCCCGCGCCGTCGGGAAGCGTCACGTCGACGCCGTCCGCGCGCACCACGGCGTCGGAGACGACCTCGATCTCGTGCCCCACGTCGATGCTGCGCTCCACCAGCGCCCGCAGCAGCTCGGGGTCACGGTCGCTCACCCGCAGCACGCGCCCGGTGTGGCCCGTCGACGCCTGGGCGAGCAGCACGAAGGCTTCGCGGTGCACCGTGCCGTCGGCATCCGGGATCGCATCGCCGTGCGGGTCGAAGCGCGGTCGCCCGAGCCGGGCGTCGATGCCCTCCAGCAGCCGGTCGCTGAGCGCGTGCTCGAGCACCTCGGCTTCGTCGTGGACTTCGTGCCAGGCGTAGTCGAACTCGCGCACGAGCCAGGTCTCGATCAGGCGGTGGCGCCGGATCACCCCGGCGGCGCGGCGGCCGCCCGCCGCGGTGAGCGAGACGGGACCGTACGGCCGGTGCGTCACCAGGCCCTGGGCGGCGAGCTTCTTCACCATCTCGGTCACGCTCGACGGAGCGAGGCCCAGCACGGCGGCGAGCTGCGAGGGCGTGATCGGGGAGTCCTGCCACTCGGTGTGGTGGTAGATCGCCTTGAGATAGTCGTCGGACACGGGCGATTCCACGTCGTCAGCCTATCCGCCGGCGAAGACCAGCCACAGGAGCACGGCGTTCAAAGTGACCAGGAACACCGATGCCAGCACCCCGCCGGCGGTGGTGAGCGGCCGGTTGCGGTGCGCGCCGAGCAGATCGCGCCGCGCGGTGAGGGCGACGAGGGGAATGAGCGCGAACGGGATGCCGAACGACAGCACGACCTGGCTGAGCACGAGCGCGAGCGTGGGGTCGACGCCGAGGGCCAGGATGACCAGTGCGGGGATGAGGGTGACGAGCCGCCGCACCAGCAGGGGGACGCGCACGCGCAGCAGGCCGTGCATGATCTCGGCGCCGGCGTACGCACCGACCGAGGTCGAGGCGAGTCCGCTGGCGAGCAGCCCGACGGCGAACATGGTCGCCACGACCGGGCCGAGTCCGTCGCGGAGAGCCGCGTAGGCGCCCTCGAGGCTGTCGGTGCCGTCGACGCCGGCGAGGTTCGCCGCGGCCAGCAGCAGGATCGCGAGGTTGACGGTTCCGGCGACCACGAGGGCGATGGTGACGTCCCAGCGGGTGGCGCGCAGCAGTCGGAGCGTCGAGATGCCGCGGGCCTGCTCGAGGTCGGCTGCCGCCGTCGGCGAGCCGGGGGCGAAGCGGTCGCGGCTGAGCGCCGAATGCGCGTAGATGGCGTGCGGCATGATCGTCGCGCCGAGGATCGACGCGGCCAGCAGCACCGAGTTCGTCCCCTCGAAACGCGGAACGAGCCCCTCGACCACACCGGCGGGGTCGGGCGGTGCGAAGAACAGGCCGAAGGTGAATCCCGCGGCGATGATGAGCAGGAGCCCGATCAGCACGGTCTCGAACGCCCGCGCCCCCCGCCGGGACTGCACGACGAGCAGCAGCATCGACACGACGCCGGTGATCGCGCCGCCCCAGACAAGGGGGACGCCGAAGAGCAGGTTCAGGGCCACGGCGCCGCCGATGACCTCGGCGATGTCGGTGGCCATGGCGACGAGCTCGGCCTGTACCCAGTAGAGGCGTCGGGCCCAGGGCCGCTGGATGCGGCGTCCGAGCACCTGGGGCAGGCTCTCGCCGGTGACGATGCCGAGCTTGGCCGAGAGGTACTGGATGAGCCACGCCATGACGTTGCCCAGCACGACCACCCACACCAGCAGGTAGCCGAAGGTCGCGCCGGCGGTCATGTTGCTGGCGACGTTGCCGGGGTCGAGGTAGGCGACCCCCGCGACCATCGCCGGTCCGAGCAGCCACAGCCCGCGCCCGGGGGTGTGGCGTCGGTCGGCGACCAGGTCATTTTTCGGCATGCCGAAACCCTATCCATATTTCGGGCGACCGAAAAGCGGGGGAGTGGCCGCGGATGCGGCCCGGGTAGCCTGAACCGGTGACGGATGCCGCTGACCCCGCGCCCGAGCCCCGGGTCGCGCCAGAACCCGACGGGGGCGCCGCCGCCCCGACCCACGGCGTTGGACCCTGGCCCGGGGAATGGCCCGACGACCCGCGGTACGACCCCGATCTCCTCGCCCACGGCGACACGCGCAACGTCGTCGACGGGTACCGCTACTGGTCGATGGAGGCCATCGTCGCCGACCTCGACGCGCAGCGGCACCCTTTCCACGTCGCGATCGAGAACTGGCAGCACGACCTCAACATCGGATCGATCGTGCGCAGCGCCAACGCCTTCCTCGCCGCCGAGGTGCACATCGTCGGCAAGCGTCGGTGGAACCGCCGCGGCGCGATGGTGACCGACCGCTATCAGCACGTGCGTCACCACGAGGACGTCGCGGCGTTCACCGCCTGGGCGCGCGAGGCGGGTCTGCCCGTGATCGCCGTCGACAACGTCGAGGGATCGGTGCCGGTCGACCGGGCCGACCTGCCCGAGCGCTGCGTGCTGCTGTTCGGCCAGGAGGGCCCGGGTCTGTCGCCCGAGGCGATCGAGGCCGCGACCGGCGTGGTCGAGATCACGCAGTACGGGTCGACGCGGTCGATCAACGCCGCGTCGGCGGCCGCCGTGATCATGTACGAATGGTGCCGTCGCTGGGCGTGAGCCCGTGCGAGGGTGGAGGGATGCCGCAAGCCGTCACCCTCATCCGTTCGGCCTCGCTGTCGAGCGTCGCCGAGTACGCCTACGCCGCGACAGCCCCCGCCGAGGCCCGATTGATCTTCCTCGCGGGCTCCTGCCCCCTCGACGCCGACGGCGCGACCGTCGGGGTGGGCGACGTCGCGGCACAGGCCCGGAGCTGCGTCGACAACCTCGTCACCGCGCTCGCCGATGCCGGGGCGCAGCTCACCGACGTCATCTCGACGCGGGTGCTCGTGGCATCCACGCGTCAGGCCGACCTGGTCGCGGCGTGGGACGTCGTGCGCGCCGCGTTCGGCGACCACGACGTGCCGAGCACGTTGATGGGGGTCACGGTGCTGGGCTACGACAGCCAGCTGGTCGAGATCGAAGCCGTCGCCGCGGTGCTCGACGAGGTCGCGGCCGAGGGCGTCGACGCCCGCGGCTGAGCCCCGACGCGGGTCGGGTGGCTGCCCTCACCGGCTCCGCGGCGAGGTCGGCCCGTGGGATCGAGGGGCGGGCGTCACCCGCCCGCCGTCATCCACCTCTGCCCGCGCACGCGGAGCCCCAGGGTGAGCGCGCGCGCGAGCATGTAGACGCCGAAGAACGACGCGGCCAGCCACGCGAGCCCCGTGGCGCCGCCGCCGGCGAAGAGCGCCACGAGCACCAGCGCGGGCACGTACGGCACCAGGTTGAGCACGCCCGCGAGGGCGAGGTAGCGCGCGTCGCCCGCGCCGATCAGCACCCCGTCGAGCACGAACACGAAAGCGGCGAGCGGCTGCGCCAGGGCGAGCACGAGCAGCGCCGGCTGGATGAGGGCGGCGATCGCGGGATCGCCGGTGAACACGAGCCCCACCACGCCCGACGCGGCGGCCACGATCGCCCCCACGGCGAGGCCGAACCACACACCCCAGGCGCTCGTGCGCCGCAGCACCCGGCCGACGGTCGGGGAGTCACCGGCGCCCAGGGCGCTGCCGATCAGCGCCTGCGCGGCGATCGCGAGCGCGTCGAGGGCGAACGCCGCGGTCGAGAAGATGGTGAACGCGATCTGCCACCCCGCCAGCTCCGCCGAGCCGAGACCGGTCGCGACGGCCACGGTGGCGAGGAACGCCACGCGCAGGCTCACCGTGCGCAGGAACAGCCAGCCGCCCGAACGGGCCGTGCCGCTCACCCCCGCGCGCTCGGGGCGGATGGATGCCGAATGCCGACGGGCCAATCGCCGCACGACCAGCACGTACGCGCCCACCATTCCCCACTGCGCCACGACCGTTCCGGCGGCGGAGCCGGCGATCCCCCAGCCGAAGCCGTAGATGAAGACGGCGTTGAGCAGCGCGTTGGCGCCGAAGCCGAGGCCGGCGATCCACAGCGGCGTCACGGTGTTCTGCATCCCGCGGAGCAATCCGGTCGCCGCGAACACGACCAGCATGGCGGGCAGGCCCCACATCGAGATCGACAGGTACGTGCGCGCGTTCTCGGCGACGTCGGGGGCGGCGCCGAACACGTCGACGATCGCGGGCGTCGCCAGCACGCCGACGGCCGCGAGCAGCGCGCCGAGACCCACGGCGAGCCACATGCCGTCGATGCCCACCGAGACCGCGCGACCGAACTCGCCCGCGCCGAAGCGGCGTGCCACGGCGGGGGTCGTCGAGTACGCGAGGAACACCATGAGTCCGACGACGGTGTGCAGCACCGCTCCCGCGATACCGAGACCGGCCAGGGGCGCCACGCCCAGGTGCCCGACCATCGCCGCGTCGACGATGAGGAACAGCGGCTCGGCGATGAGTGCGCCCAGCGCCGGAACGGCGAGCCTGAGGATCGCGCGGTTCAGCGTCTCTGGTGGGCGGGTGGTCACGCTCCGAGCCTAGGGCGGGGGTGCGACACCGCCCGGGAGCGTGCGGTCATCGACCGCCGTTCCGAGCCCGCACCGATGTGGGGCACTTATCCTGACTGCATGACCGACAACCTCCGTTCCGGTCTCGCGCTCGAAGAGCTCAGCGACGAGATCCGCCCGCAGGACGACCTGTTCCGCCACGTGAACGGCCGCTGGCTGGAGCGCACCGAGATCCCCGACGACAAGGCCCGCTGGGGCTCGTTCCACCTCATCGCCGAGCAGGCCGAGGCGAACGTGCGCACCATCGTGCAGGAGTCGCAGGATGCCGAGCCCGGCACCGAGGCCCGCAAGATCGGCGACCTCTTCGCGAGCTTCATGGACACTGAGCGCATCGAGCAGCTCGGCCGCGCGCCCATCGAGGCCCGCCTGGAGCGCGTCGACGCCGTGACCGACATCGCCTCGTTGCTGCAGCTCATCGGCGACCTCGAGCGCGACGGCGTCAGCGGTCTGCTGGCGCTGTTCGTCGAGCCCGACCCGGGCGCGCCCACCCGCTACGTCCCGGTGCTGTACCAGAGCGGCATCTCGCTGCCCGACGAGAGCTACTACCGCCTCGAGAACTTCGACGAGACCCGCACGGCGTACCGCGGCCACATCGAGCGCCTGCTCGACCTGGCCGGCGTCGCCGAGGCCGCGGCATCCGCGGACCGCGTCTTCGCCCTCGAGACCGAGATCGCCACGCACCACTGGTCGCGCGAAGACAACCGCGACGCGGTCAAGACGTACAACCTGAAGTCGTGGGACGACACCGTCGCCCTGGCCGGGCTCGACCTCGAGCCGTGGCGTTCCGCCGTCGCGCCGGGGCACGAGAACGCGCTCGCCGAGGTCGTCGTCTACCAGCCGAGCTTCATCGAGTCGCTCGGGGGACTGCTGGTCGAGGAGCGCCTGGACGACTGGAAGGCCTGGGTGCGATTCAAGATCGTGCACTCCGCCGCGTCGTTCCTCTCCGACGACTTCGTCGCCGAGAACTTCTCCTTCTACGGCACCCAGCTGACGGGCGTGCCGGTGAACCGCGAGCGCTGGAAGCGCGGGGTGGGTCTCGTCGAGGCCGCCCTGGGCGAGGCGATCGGCAAGGTCTACGTCGAGCGGCACTTCCCGCCGGCGGCGAAGGACGCCATGGACGGCCTGGTCGCCAACCTCATCGAGGCGTACCGTCGGTCGATCCGCGGCCTCGAGTGGATGACCGAAGAGACGCGCGAGCGCGCCCTCGCGAAGCTCGACGCGTTCACGCCGAAGATCGGCTACCCCGTGCGCTGGAAGGACTACGGCGAGCTCGAGGTCGTCGCCGACGACCTGATCGGCAACGTACGCCGCGCTCACCTGTGGGAGCACGACCGCCAGCTCGCGAAGGTCGGCCAGCCGATCGACCGCGACGAGTGGTACATGACCCCGCAGACCGTGAACGCGTACTACAACCCGCTCATGAACGAGATCGTGTTCCCCGCCGCGATCCTGCAGTACCCGTTCTTCGACGCCGACCGTGACGCCGCGGCCAACTACGGCGGCATCGGTGCGGTGATCGGTCACGAGATCGGACACGGCTTCGACGACCAGGGCAGCCGTTTCGACGGTGACGGGTCGCTGCGCGACTGGTGGACGGATGCCGACCGCGCGGCCTTCGAGGAGCGCACCAAGGCCCTCATCGCCCAGTACGACGCGCTCGTGCCGCAGGGCCTCGCCGACGAGCACCACGTCAACGGCGCGCTCACCATCGGCGAGAACATCGGCGACCTGGGCGGCCTCGGCATCGCGATCGCGGCATACCGCCTCTTCCTCGAGGGACAGGGCGAGACGGCGGGTGAGGGCCCCGACGTCGACGGGTTCACCGGCATCCAGCGTCTGCTGCTGAGCTGGGCTCAGATCTGGCAGCAGAAGGGGCGCGACGCCGAGACGATCCGTCTGCTCACCATCGACCCGCACTCGCCGAACGAGTTCCGTTGCAATCAGATCGTGCGTAACATCGACGCATTCTACGAGGCGTTCGGAGTCACCGAGGGCGACGCCCTCTGGCTCGACGCCGACCAGCGCGTCACCATTTGGTGAGGTCGCGTTTGTTGCCCTCCTGACCCGGAAGGAGCCACGCTCGTGGGCATGCCCCCGGTTCCCGAGCCCGCCGTGCCCGACCCCGTCGGTGGGCCGGTGGAGTCGTCGTCTCGTCGCGACGCCCCCGCCCTCCGCGGGGCGGGACGCAAGGGACCTAAGCGCCTCCCGCGTCGCGCCGCGGCCGGTCGTCGGTCGTTCACGGCGACGCTGCGCTCGCTCGACGAGCTGGCGGCGTCGGGGGCCAAGGTCTCGGTGCGCATCGACGATCTCGACGGTGGGGCGGAAGTGCTGTCGGGCGACGACTTCGTGACGCTGCCCGTCGGCGGCCTCGGCGTGGTGCCGCTGCTGATCGAGGTCGCCGCCGCGATCGAGGCGGGGCGCCTCGACCCGCTCGAGATCGTCGACCGCGCGTCGGTGCACGACGCCGCCCAGGGCGGGGTCTGGCAGCACCTCAAGGCCCCGGCGCTGCCCGTGGCCGATCTCGCGGCGTTGGCCGCGTCGTCGGGCGACGCTCTCGCGGTCAACGCCCTCGTGCACCGGGTGGGGCTGCAATCGGTGCGGGCGCGGGTCGAACAGCTGGGCCTGCGGCGCACGGCGCTGCTCGACCGGTTCCGCGACGCCCGCGGACCCGATGACGCCCCCCATCTGGCCCTGTCCACGGCGCGCGAGATGGCGCACGTGTTCGCCGGTCTGGTGAACTCGACCATCGTGTCGCCGGGGGTCAGCGCGCAGGTCGCGGAGTGGCTGAGCCTGAACCACGACCTGTCGCTCGTGGCATCCGCCACCGGCCTCGATCCCTTCGCCCACGAGAACGATCAGCACGGGCTGCTGTTCGTCAACAAGACGGGTCGCGCGGCGGGCGTGCGCGCCGAGGCCGGCGTCTTGGGCGGACCGCGCGCGGGCGTCGCGTTCGCGCTGATCGTCAACTTCGACGACCTCTCGATCGCCCACCGTCTGCGGGCGCACGACGCCTTCCGCGTGCTGGGTGTCGAGCTGATGGAGTACGTGTACTGACGGGCGGCGAAGAATGCTCCCCCACCGGGCGCGCGAACGCAATCCCTTCCCCGGCGCGGAGGGTCGCTGGGACGCTGGTCGCCTCCACACGAAAGAAGGGACCGGGGCCATGTCCGACTCCTCCACCACCGACCCGTTCGCCGACAAGGCCGGCCCCGAGGGCCACTCCATCACCGACTGGACCGACCTCGGTCGCGAGATGTGGTCGTATCTGACCGGTCGCGGCGCGGCCGTCAACTACTCGTTCGTCGACATGACCGTCGAGGTTCCCCGCGACATCGGTCCCGACGCCCCGCGCGCGACCTGGAAGCTCAACGGCACCCTGCGCGTCACCACGAGCGACGACACCGCGGCCGGGTCCGACCCGCACCGCGGCAGCTGAGGGGCGGCGCCGTCATGGTGCGTCTCGACATCGACCTCGCCTTCTCGGAGCGCGACGAGACGGAGGATGCCGGGTCGCCTCCGTTCGAGGGCACGGTGACCGCCGCGGGCTCCGAGGTGCGCGTCTTCGTGAGCGACCCCTCGCGCCTGCCGGGCCGCGGTCGGCGCACCCTGGGCGAGTTGTCGACCCTGGCCGATGCCCTGGCATCCCGGGGCATCTCGGTGCGCGTGGAGGGGCCGGACGGTCCGATCCTGCACCTCGGCGACGTCAAGCGCAGCGTCCTGCAGCGGGCGGTCACGGGGTCGGCGCACATCCGACTGGGTTCTGTCGCGGCGGTGGCACCGCTGCTGATGAAACGGAACGGTCGGGGGTCGGTCTTCCCGATCCCGCCGGGCACCCCGATGCCGCTGGTTCCCACCGTCAACCGCACGGTGCGCCGCCGCATCACCACGACGCACTACACGCCCGGCTCGGGGCGGCCGCGCCTGATCTTCGCGGTCGGCGACGCGACGTGGGACGGCTCGCGGCCGCGCGAGTTCGACCTGCTGCCCGAGAAGACCGTGATCGGTTCGGGCGAAGAGGTCGACCTGCGCCTGCCCGGCCTGGCGCCGGTGCACGCCGAGATCCGCCACGAGGGCGACGACGAGTACGTGCTGTACGGCTTCGACGAGGTCGGGGGCGGCGGGGCGCGCGAGCAAGGCCCGGGTCGTGACCGCGGCGGGCGCATCCTGCGCACCGGTGCGCGTATCGAGCTGGGCGACTGGCGGCTCGCGTACTTCCGCGCCGAGTTCGCCGACCACGGCCGACCGTACGGCGGGCGCGTCGGCGGCGAGTTGGCGCGTCAGCGCAAGCAGCCGCCGCGGGGTGGGAGCGGCCCGCTCAGCCGCGCGAGCGATCCCGACTGAGACGGTGGACGGGCTGGCCGGGCGGGCTGGGCGCCGTCGAAGCGGCATCCGTTCGTCGAGGACGCATCCGTTCGTCGAGGCCGCACGGGAGTGTGCTCGATCGGATGCGGTCTCGACGAACGAATGCGTCCTCGGTCGGGCGTGGCGGTAGCGACGCCGCCTCGCGACCGCGTCAGAAGACGATCGTGTGGTTCCCGTCGCGCAGCACGCGGTCTTCGGCGTGCCACAGAACCGCGCGCGAGAGCACCTGGCGTTCGACGTCGGCGCCGCGACGGGCGAGCTCGGCCGCCGAGTCGGCGTGCGTGACGCGCACGGTGTCCTGCTCGATGATCGGACCCTCGTCGAGGTCGCTCGTGACGTAGTGCGAGGTCGCACCGATGAGCTTGACCCCGCGCTGCTTGGCCTTCTTGTACGGCTCCGCGCCGATGAAGGCCGGCAGGAACGAGTGGTGGATGTTGATCACCGGCACCCCGATCTTCTCGAGGAAGTCGGGCGAGAGGATCTGCATGTACCGCGCCAGCACGATGAAGTCGACGTTGCCGACGAGCAGCTCGAGGATGCGGGCCTCGGATGCCGACTTGTCGGGCCCGGGCGTCGAGGGGACGTGGAAGAACGGAACGCCGAACGAGCGCACGTCGTCGGCCGAGGAGGTGTGGTTCGACACCACCATGGGGATGCTCACGGGCAGGTCGCCACGGCGGTGACGCCACAGCAGGTCGAGGAGGCAGTGGTCCTGCTTCGACGACAGGATCGCCATGCGCTTCGGCGTCGAGAGGTCGGTGAGGGTCCACTCGAGCTCGAAGCCGTCGCCGAGGGTCTTCGCGAGGTCGGCCTCGATCTCGGGCAGGGCCGCGGGCAGGTCGGGGCGGTGGAAGACCACGCGCTGGAAGTACGCGCCGCCGCGCAGCTGGTCGGAGTACTGGTCGAAGGCGACGACGTTGCCGCCCTGTCGCGCGATGAGGGCCGAGACGGCGGCGATGATGCCGGGGGTGTCACTGCCGTGCACGATGAGACACGCGTGATCGGGCTGCAGGTGGGGGCTCGCGGAGACCATCGGACCATTCTGCCGTGCGCCGACGCGGTCCCCGACCACGGTTGCGGCGCACAGCGGGGCGCTGTTCGTACAGCGGGGCGGTCATCGCGCGCCCCGGTGCACCGATCGCGCCCCGGTGCGCCGGGCTGACCGCACCAGCCTCGATGTCGGCGGGCGGGGCTAGCCTGGGAGACGTGAACAACGCCCTGCGCCTCGACCGGCCGGGGTGGCGCACCTGGGTGCTGTGGGGCGTCGGCCTGCTCGCCTACGTCGTCTCGATCGTCAACCGCACGTCGCTCTCGGCCGTGGGCGTCGATGCCGCCACCCGCTTCCACGCCGATGCGTCGGCGCTGTCGATGTTCGCCGTCATCCAACTCTTCGTCTACGGCGCCATGCAGATCCCGGTGGGCCTGCTGCTCGACCGCTTCGGCGCGCGGCCCATGATCGCGATCGGCATGGTCCTCATGGCGCTCGGCCAGCTGGTGATGGCGTTCGCCGATGCGGTGGGGATCGGCATCCTGGCCCGCGTGCTCATCGGGGCGGGCGACGCCGCCATCTTCCCCAGCGTGCTGCGCGTGATCGCGACGTGGTTCCCGGCGCAACGGGCGCCGCTGCTGGTGCAGCTCACGGGCATCATCGGCCAGTTCGGCCAGATCATCGCCGTGGTGCCGCTCGCCGCGCTGCTGCACGCCACGAGCTGGAGCGTCGCCTTCGGCAGCGTCGCGGGACTCGGGGTGCTGTTCGCGGTGCTGACGTACGCGATCATCCGCAACCGCCCGCCCGAGCGTCGCACCGACCCGGTCGACACCTCGGTCGACACGCAGACCGGCGCGATCCGGGTCGTGACCTCGGCGGCCGACCTGCGGCAGGGGTTCCGCGAGTCGTGGGCGCACCCCGGCACCCGCCTCGGCTTCTGGTCGCACTTCGCCACCCCCTTCGCGGGAACGGCGTTCATGCTGCTCTGGGGCTTCCCGTTCCTCACCGCGGGCGAGGGGCTTCCGGCGGCGACGGCGTCGTTGATCATGACGACGCTCGTGCTGTTCGGCATCGTGTGCGGTCCGGTCATCGGCGCGTTGTCGAGTCGGCATCCCACCCGTCGTTCGCGCTGGCTCGTGCTCCCGGTCGTGGCGTTCCAGGCGGTGGTGTGGATCGCCGTGATTGCCTGGCCGGGGCCCGCCCCGGTGTGGTTGCTGATCGTGCTGATGTTCGCCCTGTCGACGGGGGGACCCGCCTCGATGATCGCGTTCGACCACGCGCGCACCTTCACTCCCAGCCACCGGCTCAGCACCGCGACGGGCATCGTGAACGGCGGCGGCTTCCTCGCCGCGCTCCTCGCGATCCTGTTCATCGGCGTCGCGATGGACGTGCAGGGGGCGGGGACCCCGGCGACCTATTCTCTGGATGCCTTCCGCCTGGCGTTCCTCACCCAGGTGCCGCTGTGGCTCGTCGGGGGGATCGCGATCGCCGTCGAGCGCGGGCGCACGATCCGTCACGTGGGCGGGTTCGACAAGCTGCCGCGCTGACGCCCGCGGTGAGGCCGGCAGGGGAGGACGGATCGCTCCGGTCAGCCCAGGCCGGTCACCCGCTGCCAGAGGTCGATGAGCAGCGGCACCACGTCGGAGGCCCGGTCGGCCGAACCGACGGCCACCGCGACGAGGGGATACACGGTCGTCGCGAGGGCGGCGAGCACGGCGACGACCGCGAAGGTCCACGCGAGCCAGACGCGGCGGCGCGTGACCGCCACCAGCAGGGCGCCCGCGGCCACGACGACGCCGAGCAGGGTCGCGAGGGCGACACCGCCGACGGGGAACGGAACGAGGCCCGCCGTGCCGGCCGTGGTCGCGGCGAGGAAGCCGACGAGGGGCAGGTACAGCGCGAGGGCGATGATCACCGTGAGGGCCGCACCCACGCCGGTGGCGATGAACACGCCGCGGGGCCGGCGACGGGCACCCGAGGTCACGCGCCTCACGGGTGCACCTCGAGCGACGTGACGCGGAAGTCGATGATCGTGGATGCCATGTCGATGTCCTCTCGTGAAGGTGACGGTGTCGTCACGGAGGAGACGTACCGGGCGGCGGAATCGTCACGCCCCGACGGGGTTTCCCCGACACGCGCCCGGCGGACCCGGTGCGAGACTCGGAGCATGAGCGCGATTGACATCCGCACGCTGGGCGACATCGACGGCATCCACCGGGCCGCGGGGGTACTCGACGAGGTGTGGGGCGAGCGCGGAACGATGCCGGCGAACATCCTGCGCGCCCTCGAACACGCGGGCAACTACGTCGTGGGCCTGTTCGACGGCGATCGCATGGTCGGCGCGTCGGCGGCGTTCTTCGCGCCGCCCGCCGAACGCTCGATGCACTCGCACATCACCGGCATCGTGCCCGGGTACCAGGGCCGCGGCCTCGGTCGTCAGCTGAAGGAGCACCAGCGCGCCTGGGCGCTGGAGCGCGGCGTCGGGCACATCACCTGGACCTTCGACCCGCTCGTCGCGCGCAACGCCCACTTCAACCTGGCCGTGCTCGGCGCTCGCGTCACCGACTACCTCGTCAACCAGTACGGCGAGATGGACGACGCCGTGAACCGCGGCGACGAGTCCGACCGCCTCATGGTCGCGTGGGCGCTCGCCGAGCCGCCCGCACCGACCCCCGCGGATGCCGAGATCCTCGCCGCCGTGGCCGTGCCCGACGACGTCGCGGCGCTCCGCCGCAGCGACCCGGTGGCCGCCGCCGGGTGGCGCGTGCGCGTGCGCGACGAACTGCGGGAGCACCGGGCATCCGGTCGCCGCGTCGGCGGTTTCGATCGCCGCGGATACCTCATCGTGCGGTGACGCCTCGCGCCGCCCGCTCCGTGGGGGCGGGCGACGCAGCAGGGATCACTGCTCGGTGATCGGGGTGTCCTTCTCGGCCGCCGGGTCGCCCTGACCGGGGCCCGGGCGCACGGCCGCGTCGTCGCGCACGTCGATGCGCGTGACCCCGTCGTGCTCGGTGACGTCGAAACGCGGGGCGGCGTCTTCTTCGGTCGCCTTCGGTGCGCTCGTCAACTGGTCGTGACGGTTCTCTTCGAAGCTCTTCTCGTCGCTCATCGCGCTCACTCCTCGCCTGCCGAACGCCAGGCGTCCGACTCCATGTGGGAGCCCGCCTGCGGGCCCATCTGCAGCATTCCGCCGTCGACGACCCAGCTGGCGCCCGAGACGTACGATCCCGAGGGCGAGGCCAGGAAGCGGATCACGTCGGCCACCTCGCTCGGCTTGCCGGGGCGGCCGAGGGGGATGCCCGGGCGATGCGTGCGCTCCGCGTCGTCGGCCGACATGTCGTTGATGGGCGTCGCGATCTCGCCCGGGGCGACGGCGTTCGCGGTGATGCCGTACTGGCCGAGTTCGAGCGCCATCGTCTTGATCAGGCCGCCGAGACCGTGCTTGGCGGCGACGTAGGGGGCGGAGCCCACGCGGGGCTGGTGCTCGTGCACGCTCGACACCGCGATGAGGCGACCGCCGTTGCCGGCCTGCACCATGCGGCGGGCCGCGGTGTGCAGGGCGAGGAACGCTCCGTCGAGGTTGAGGGCGATGTCGGTGCGCCAGGTCTTCAGGTCGAGGTCGAGGAACGTGCCCCCGATGCCGCCGCCCGCGTTGTTGACGAAGACGTCGAGTCCGCCGAGCTCATCGGCCATGGCGTTCACGGCGTCGGGGACGGAGTCGAAGTCGGTGGCGTCGAACTGCGTGACGATCGCGCGGGCGCCGCGGCCGCGGACGGCCTCGGCGGTCTCTTCGGCGCCGTCCTTGTCGGAGTGGTAGGTGATCGCGACGTCGATGCCGGCGTCGGCCAGGGCGAGGGCGGTGGCGGCACCGATGCCCGAGTCGGAGCCGGTGACGATCGCGTGGCGCGGGGTGAAGTCGCTCATGCGACCGACGCTACGCGTGCGCCCCGGCGCGGTCGGCGGCCTTGCCAGCGTCGGACGCGGGCGTTACGGTCGCCGGCGCGTCCGCGGTGGCGGAACGCCTCGAACCATACGAGTGGACAGCGCGTCGACCTCCCGCACAGAGAAGAGAGGCGCGCGGAAGGTGCGTGGCATGCCTGCGTAGTAACTCAAACAGACCAGGAGGGGATGGCTCAAAAAGCGGGTTGTCGCGATGACGTGTACAGCCCCGGCGGACAGAATCGTTTGCCGTTGGACTAGGTGGCTGATGAGAAGGGCGACTCGGTCGGACTCCGGATTGGCGTGCAGCCGTGAGCAGAGAACCCTGCTTGCGGGCCAGACCAGCGCGATAGCGAACCCCCCCGCTGCGAGAATCAGTGCAGGCGACCACCCCCAACCAGAGGTAGTCCACCCGGCGAGCACCGCTGCGGCGCTTATCGATGCGAGCACTGCAACGCCCGTGCCGACTGCGCGGAAGCCACGGTCCGCCGTGAGCAGTGGTGTCGACGGATCCTCCCCGAACGCTTCGTGCAGGAGACGCTCCACGCTTCGTCGAGGGAGTGACGGAAGCACGAGGTTCGTTCCGGCTTGCGCTGCCGAGTCCGTCGTCAACAAAGACAGTCGAACCCGGCCGAGTGCCGTCTCGACAATGTTGCGCTGAAGAACGACACCGATGGTCGCCTGCGGCGAGACACTCCGAACGTGGGTGGAGAGAAGACCGTAGGAGATCACGAGGCGTCCGTCCCCGGCTCGCCGCACCTCGAAGTTCGCGTATCGGAACACTGTCAGAAGAACTCCGAGGGTGCCGATGACTCCGATGAGGACGAACGCCCACGCGGCCGGCGTGAGGCGGATCCATCCTGCGATCACCTTGTCGACCGAAAACGTCTGCAACCACTCAGAAAAGGCCATCGCCGCTCCACCGCCGATGAGTGCAAACTGCCCGTAGACCACGCTGGCCAGAAGCAGTTGGCCGATTCGCGCGCGGTACAGAAGAAGGTCTTCGGTCTTCGCGTCCCCGACCGCCTCCGTATGCCCGTCGCTGACTGCCCGCTGAGCGGCGTGCACCGTTCGGTGGATGGATGCTGTCACGTCGTGGTGAAGAGCGTCGTCGGCGGCCCACAAAGACACTTTCGTCCGCTCATCTCCTGCCTGGGACAACGTCATCGCGCGCAGGCGCCACGGGACAAACGCCCAAGGCTGGCGGCTGTCGACAGTGCCGACGTCGGTCCACGCGAGGGTCTGTTCTCGGCGGTGGACGGCGCCGGTTCGCACGATCAAATGTGTGGGAGTAAGGGTGATGCGAGTGAACGCCCAACGCCAGGCCGGTTCAAGGGCGAGCACGCTGATCAACGGACCCAACGCGAGCCACGCCCACGCCCCGGGCCAGACTCCCGGCGCGAAGATGGCGATTGCGCCCGCCGAGAGCCCGCCGATCAGTTTCGGTGCAGCTTCTAGATATGCCGCCGGGAGGTAATGCCGCGGCAAGCGCCGGGTTGCCGTTTCAGTCCGTTCACTCATTCGAGTGGCTCTGCACGGGTCAGCAGCACCGTGGTACGCGCGAGCTCTGCGGCGCTCCACTCGAGCGGACGCAAGGCTTCGACTTCGGAGATGCACGTGAACCTGACGCTTACGACGTCGAACATACGGAGCAGGGGCCCTTGGACAATCTCGACGTTCAGAATCTGCGCGGTGGGGATCGTCGTGCTACGGCGCCAGAGCCAGCCGCGACTGATGTAGACGAAGTCGGGAGTCACCGTGTAACTACAACTCTGCACTTCTTTGCGGTTGAGCCACGGCAACTCGATGCACAAGGAGATGATGGCGAGCGCGGCGACGACCGAGCCAAGGATGCCGCGCCACATCACATCAGGGAGGAAGCAGATTCCACCTCCCAGCACTGCCACAGCCGCGGCTGTGCTGAACCCCGTCCGGACGTTGAGGTAGTTGAGCGCGCGAGGAGCCAGCGAACTGTTGCCCGGTGCGTTCTGCGTCGGTGGCGGGCCCTGAAGGGGAAGCTGCGTCGGCCGTACGGATGGCGACACGGCGCTCCTTTCGCATCGTCGGGCTGAGGAAGGTGCGGGGGTCTGCGACTCCCAGTCAGTTTCGAGAAGCGGGCGCGTAGCATCAGGATGCTTCCTCTCGATCCGATTGGAGCACCTGGCTGGCGCCTTGACCGAGGCGCCAGCCAGACTTTTCTCGTGGCAAGATCTCGTCCTCACTGCACGTCGGCCCTCTGGTGGCGAACAAAACCTGTGGTGAGCGGAACGACAAGCCAGAGCACACCAGCACTGATCGCAGGTGTGAGCTGTCCGCTTCCGCTGACGAATTCACTGATCGCGGCCAGGCGGAACCACGAGCCGGCGCCGTGAGGGACGAGCATCAGGAGCGGATCGAGAGCAAAACCTTGAATGAGAGAAAAGACGATGGCGATGACGACGCGCTGCGTCGCGGCCGCGTAGGCAAGGCCCGAGATCATGCCGACAGCCGTACCGCCGAGCAAAAGCGCGACGGTGGAGGTATCGGTGTTCCATCCAACGCCGGAGCCTGTCGCCAGCGCAAGCGATACCGCCAAGACGACCACGAAGACGGCGGCGAAGATCACGAGCGCCAGGCAGACGATGAGCACCGTCATCGCCTTCGCGAAAAAGACGATGTGACGTCGTGGTTCGAGGGTGAACGTCGTCATCACGTCGCGTGACTGCCAGTCGGCCGCAACAATCAAGATCGCCAGGATCGGAACGAAGACGGTCACAGCAGAACCAACGCCTAGGAGTGCGCCTGCGATGCTTACCGACCCCGGGTCGAGCAAGAGATTGATCGCGGCGACTCCTGCCCCGACGACAACCCATAAGGACACCGTGATGCCGAGAGTCCAACGGATCCCGCGCGTCGTCCGCACGTTGCGGAGCTCGGCATGCAGGCAACGGGTGAAGCGAGCTGTCGACACTCCACTACTGGTGAGTAGCAATGGCGTCTCCTTCGACTCGGTACTCGCCTCGTGTGAGGCGGCGGTACACATCGCTGATGGACTCACGGTCTTCACCGAGCTCGTCGATGAGGATGCTCTCGGAGATGCAGATCTTGCTCAGGGACCGGGGGTCGGTTCCGACGAAGAACCGGCTCGACCCCCGGTCGAATTTGAATGACAGCGCGCGAGACTGCAGCGCCCGCATCATGGCATCGGGGTCAACGGCGACAACCGTCGTGCTCGTCTCGGGGCTGAGCTGACCGACTTCTCCAACGTATCGAATCGTCCCCTCGCTGAGCACAACGATACGGTCGGCGAAGGTCTGAAGTTCTTCAAGGAGATGCGTCGAAACGAGCACGGAGCCGCCGGTCGCGTGCGCGTGCTGTATCAGGGTCGTTCGAAGCCAGTCCGCGGTTTCGATATCAAGACCGTTCATCGGCTCATCGAGGATGAGGTGCCGAGGACTGCCCATGAGAGCCAAGGCCAGGGCGAGGCGTTGCTTCATCCCCAGGGAGAGCGCGCCGAATCGACGATGCGAAGCTGAGGCGAGGCCGAGAATGGCGATCAGTCCACGCGCGCGTTCTATCGGGACGCCAGCCAGTACTGCGGCGCTGGAAAGAGTGTCTTCGACGCTGCGTCCCGGGTGGTGGGCTGTGGGGTCGAGGAGTGCCCCGACACAGCGCCCGGGCTGCGGAAGGTCGCGGTAAGGAATGCCATCAAACGTCGTCGATCCTGAGCCTGTGAGGGTCAGCCCAAGCATTGCGCGCATAACCGTGGACTTCCCGGACCCGTTCGGGCCGAGGAGACCCGTGATGGTCCCGGCGGGGACATCGAAGGTGATGTCATCGAGGACCCGCTTCTTGCGGTAGCTCTTGCTGACACCCGTCACTTGTATGCCTGTGTCGTGCTCGCGCGGCATGCGTTGCTCCTCATTTCTCTTGGGGGCGAAGTGATCAATCCGGATAGGACGGCACATATGATGCCGCCCCATCCGGATGCCCCTCAGCCGATACCGAGGCTGCGGAGAATCCACTCGACGATCGTGCCGAAGGAGATACCCGCATTGATCCACTCGAGCACGCGACGCCAGTTGTTACGCGCCCACGCGACGATCCGTTCTACTTGGCTGGCTACCCATCTGCCCCAGCGGCCGATGTTTGCCCAAACCCAGGAGATGAACCGAAGAACTGCCCCCATGATGTTTCCTCTCGATCCGTTGATTTCTGTCAACGGCGATGCGTTCGTGACCGCGATCGCAGCGCCGAGGGTGACGCTAGCCAGGCCGTCGTAGGTATTTCTTGACCTGAAAGACCCACGGTTGGACGCGGGGGGCGCAACCTGAACCCACCGAAAGGCGCAACCGCAGGGTGGGTGATACCGCCCCGGGACTGAACAGACCTGGGGCCTCTGTCGACCGACGCGCGCCGCGATTACGCTCCGAGGGGTTGTGACCCTTGGGTGCGGACGCCTGCAGCGCGGCGCCAGAGCACCCGTGACGGAAGGACTCTTGTGGCCGGAATGAAGCGGACCATCGCAGACGGCGCAGCGCTCGTCGCCCTGTGCGTAGTAGCAGCGGCAGTGAACATCGCGCTCGCGGTCTTCACCGATGTCGATGCCCCAATACGGTGGGGCGCCACCGTTTCTTGTGGCGTGGTCGCCGCCGCGACGACGTTCGCCATTGTTTCGCGAGTGAAGCGCACACGCCGCGGGCAGTAGGACCGGTCGCAGTCGACCTGCGCATCAGTGCTCAGGGAATGCGAACGACGCCCGTTGATGCCGCGTAGAGAAGAACCTGGATACGATCGCGAGCGCTCCACTTCGTCATGATGCGACGCAGATGCGACTTAACCGTGGCTTCAGACAGAAAGAGGCTTTGACCGATCTCGGCGTTGGACATGCCCTGGGCGAGGAGCTCGAGTACATCGCGTTCGCGACGTGACACCTGCTCGCCCTCGCTCAGAGTACGACTCGGCTGATTGTCTGCTGACGTACCAATTCGCCGGATGAGCGCGCGGCCGGCGATGGGTGAGAGCACGAATCCACCGTGATGGGCGCTGCGTATCGCCGCCGTGATGTGCTCCGGCTCCGAGTCCTTCACGAGAAAGCCGACCGCCCCGGCACGGAGAGCAGCTACCACCGTTTCGTCGGACCGGTACGTGGTGAGAGCAACGCAGCGTGTCAGCGGGAGGGCTGTTGCGACCCGTTCAATCGCAGTTATTCCATCGCCGCCCGGCATCCGGACGTCCATCAGCACTACGTCGGGACCGAGGGCGATGCTCTGATCGACGGCACTCGGCCCGTCGCTCGCCTCACCGACGACTTCCAACTCGGACTCAGCGTCGACGAAGAGGCGAAGCGCACGGCGGACAAGCGCCTCGTCGTCGGCGATGAGGACGCGGATCGGTTGCATTCGAGCAGCGTATGTGGCGGCTTCTCGGCGGCCGTCGCAAAATCTCTGCCGCCCGGCGCGTGTCCCTGATGGGGCAACGCGTGACGCACGCGACAACCGCAGCGTTCTTCCCTTAGTTCATCCCGGTCGTCACCCCGGACTCGATCTCGGCATCGCCTCCGGGCGAAGCGAGATGAGGACGCGGCGCTGGTGAGGGTGCCGGTCGATGCCTCCGGCGCCCGCACCGGCGGCTACCCTGCCCTCATGCCGCTCACCCGCGCCGCCGCCCCCGTGACCCTGGATGCCATCGAGCTGCGCGTGCTGCAGATCCCGCTCGTCTCGCCCTTCACGACGTCGTTCGGCACCGAGACCGTGCGCGAGGTGATCGTCGTCGCGGCCGAGACCCCCGACGGGCGGGGGTGGGGCGAGGTGGTCACCATGGCTGCGCCGCTGTACTCCAGCGAGTACACCGCGAGCGCGTGGGACGTGCTGGCGAGGTACCTGGCGCCGGCGTTGCTGGAGCGCCGCGCCTTCGCGCCCGAAGAGGTTCCCGGCATCCTGCGTGCGTTCGTCGGGCACCGCATGGCCAAGGCGGGACTCGAGCTCGCGGTGATCGACGCCGCCCTGCGCGCCGAGGGGCGCAGCTTCGGGCAGTACCTCGGCGCCGAGAAGGACAGGGTGCCCTCGGGCGTCTCGGTCGGGATTCAGCGCGACCCCGCGGCGCTCGTCGACGTCGTCGGCGGGTACCTCGACGAGGGCTACGTGCGCATCAAGATCAAGATCAAACCGGGGCGCGACCTCGCCGACACGGCCGCCGTGCGCGAGGCCTTCGGATCCATCCCGCTGCAGGTCGACGCGAACTCGGCCTACACGCTGCAGGATGCCGACACCCTCGCCGAACTGGACCGCTTCGACCTGCTGCTCATCGAGCAACCGCTGCAGGAAGACGACCTGGTCGACCACGCGACGCTCGCCGCGCGGTTGCGGACCCCTGTCTGCCTCGACGAGTCGATCGTGTCGGCGAAGGCGGCGGCCGACGCCCTGGCGCTGGGCTCGGGGTCGATCATCAACGTCAAGGCGGGTCGGATCGGCGGGTACCTCGAGGCCGTCGCGGTGCACGACCTGTGCCGCGACGCCGGCATCGCCGTCTGGTGCGGCGGCATGCTCGAGACGGGCATCGGCCGTGCCGCCAACGCCGCCCTCGCGGCCCTGCCGGGCTTCACGCTGCCCGGCGACATCTCGGCATCCGCCCGCTTCTACGAGCACGACATCGTCACCGAACCCGCCGTGCTCGACGACGGACACGTGCGCGTGCCGACCGGTCCGGGCCTCGGCGTCGAGATCGACGCGGCGGCGCTCGAGCGCTTCACCGTGCGCCGCGAGCGGCTCACACGGTGAGCAGGGCCGACGCTCGATAAACTGGAGCCGCGCACTCGCGCCGCATCCCCACAGCTTTCCCGACCATTGGAGCCACCGTGGCCGAACAGTCCCGCCTCGACAAGGTCATCGCCCTCGCCCGCCACCGCGGGTTCGTCTTCCAGGCCGGTGAGATCTACGGCGGTTCCCGCTCCGCGTGGGACTACGGCCCCCTCGGCACCGAGCTCAAAGAGAACATCCGCCGGCAGTGGTGGCAGACGTTCGTGCGCGGGCGCGGCGACATGGTCGGGCTCGACTCGAGCATCATCCTGCCCAAGCGCGTCTGGGAGGCCTCGGGGCACGTCGCCACCTTCACCGACCCGCTGGTCGAGTGCCTCAGCTGCCACAAGCGCTTCCGCGCCGACACGCTCATCGAGGACTTCGAGGCGCGCAAGGGCCGCGCGGCCGAGAACGGTCTGGCCGACGTGCCCTGCCCCAACTGCGGCAACAAGGGGCAGTACACCGAGCCCAAGTCGTTCTCGGGCTTGGTGAAGACCTACCTCGGGGTCGTCGACGACGAGTCGGGCCTGTACTTCCTGCGTCCCGAGACCGCCCAGGGCATCTTCGTGAACTTCTCGAACGTGCTCACGGCATCCCGTCGCAAGCCCCCGTTCGGCGTCGGCCAGGTCGGCAAGGCGTTCCGCAACGAGATCACCCCCGGAAACTTCATCTTCCGCACGCGCGAGTTCGAGCAGATGGAGATCGAGTACTTCACGCCGCCCGCCGAGGCGAACGAGTGGTTCGAGCACTGGGTCGAGGCGTGCTGGAACTGGTTCCTCGACCTCGGGATCGATCCCGAGAACATGAAGCGCTTCGACGTCCCCGAGGACGACCGTGCGCACTACTCCGCCGGCACGATCGACGTCGAGTACCGCTTCGGCTTCCCGGGCAAGGAGTGGGGCGAGCTCATGGGCGTCGCCAACCGCACCGACTACGACCTCAAGAGCCACTCCGAGGCGTCGGGCCAGTCGCTCACCTTCTTCGACCAGGCCTCGGGTGAGAAGTACACGCCGTACGTCATCGAGCCCTCGTTCGGTCTGACGCGCGCCATGATGGCGTTCCTCGTCGACGCCTACCGCGAAGAAGAGGTGCCCAACGCCAAGGGCGGCACCGACACCCGCACGGTGCTCAAGCTCGACCCGCGCCTCGCGCCCGTCAAGGTCGCCGTGCTGCCGCTGTCGCGCAACGAGCGCCTGTCGCCGCTGGCGCGCGAGGTCGCCGATACGCTGCGTGCGGCCGGGTGGAACATCGACTTCGACGACGCCGGCGCCATCGGCCGCCGCTACCGCCGTCAGGACGAGATCGGCACCCCGTTCTGCGTCACGGTCGACTTCGACTCGCTCGACGACAACGCCGTGACCGTGCGCGACCGCGACACGATGGGCCAGGAGCGCATCGGCCTCGACGCCCTGCACGGCTACCTCGCCGAGCGCCTGCGCGGAGCCTGACCCCTCACGCACGACTGACCGGATGCCGCGACCTCGAGGTCGCGGCATCCGGTCTCGTCGTTTCACGGGTCCGTGACAGCGCCGCGACAGTGCCGTGACAGCGTCCCTGTCCCCGTGACAGGGGCGCGACAGAGCCCCCGGCGCATTCTTGCGTCATGACCACTTCATCCACCCGCGTCCCGGCGGTCCGCGCCGAGGGCCTCGTCAAGACGTTCGGCTCGAACCGGGCCGTCGACGGCGTCGATCTCGTCGTCGAGGCGGGCACCGTCTACGGCGTGCTCGGCCCCAACGGCGCCGGCAAGACCACCACCATCAGCATGCTCACGACGCTGCTGCGTCCCGACGGCGGTCGCGCCGAGATCTTCGGCCACGACGTCGCTCGAGAGCCCCACGTCGTGCGCCAGCTCATCGGCCTGACCGGGCAGTTCGCCTCGGTCGACGAGAAGCTCTCGGCCACCGAGAACCTCATGATCTTCGGCCGGCTGCTCGGCCTCTCGCGCCGCGATGCGCGCCGCAAGGCGAGCGACCTGCTCGAGGAGTTCGGCCTGACCGAGGCGGCCTCCCGCCCCCTGGCGAAGTTCTCGGGCGGCATGCGTCGCCGGCTCGACCTCGCGGCCTCCCTCATCGCCCAGCCGCCGCTCATCTTCCTCGACGAGCCCACCACGGGCCTCGACCCCCGCACCCGCGGGCAGATGTGGGACACGATCCGGCGGCTCGTGTCGTCGGGTTCCACCGTCGTGCTCACCACCCAGTACCTCGACGAGGCCGACCAGCTGGCCGACCGCATCGCCGTCATCGACCGCGGCCGCGTCGTCGCCGAGGGCACGGCCCTCGAGCTGAAGGCGTCGGTCGGTCAGGCCTCGCTCGTGCTGCGGCTGCAGCCCGGTTCCGACCTCGACCTCGCCCGCACGACCGTGGCCCGGGTGCTCGACGCGACGGCGATCGTCTCGCCCGAGGCGGCGCGCCTCACCGTGCCGATGTCCGACCCCGATCGGGTCACCGATCTGCTCGTAGCCTTCCGCGAGGCGGGCGTGCACCTGAGCGAGTTCAGCGTGCAGCAGCCCACCCTCGACGAGGTCTTCCTCACCCTGACCGGCGCCGGAGTGCCGGCCGACGACGCCGGCGCGCGCGAGAGCGCCGCCCCTCTCGAAGGAGTCCGCGCATGAGCGCCCTCACCCTCTCGCGTGACCTGCCCCGCACCGCGGGTCTCGCCCAGACCGTCCAGAACACCCTCACGATGGCGGGCCGCGGTCTGCTGAAGATCCGCCGCACGCCCGAGCAGCTCATCGACGTCACGGTGCAGCCGATCCTGTTCACCCTGATGTTCACGTACATCTTCGGTGGGGCGATCGCCGGAGACGTGCAGAACTACCTGCCCATCATCATCCCGGGCATCCTCGTGCAGACCGTGATCACGACCTCGGTCGTGACGGGCACGCAGTTGCGCGAAGACATGGACAAGGGCGTGTTCGACCGGTTCCGCTCGCTCCCGATCGCGCGCATCGCGCCGCTGTCGGGTGCCCTGCTGGCCGACACCGTCCGCTACGCGATCGCCACCACGATCACCTTCGCGATGGGCTACCTGATGGGTTTCCGTCCGGCCGGAGGGCTCTGGGCCGTGGTCGCTGCGGGACTGCTCGTCATCGTCTGCTCGTGGGCGATCAGCTGGATCTTCGCCTTCTTCGGCGTCATCGCGCGCAGCGCATCGAGCGTCCAGGGCATCTCGATGCTGATCCTGTTCCCCCTGACGTTCCTCTCGAACGCCTTCGTCCCCTCGAACACCATGCCCTCGTGGCTGCAGTGGTTCGTCGACGCGAACCCGGTGTCGCACCTGGTGTCGGCGGTGCGCGACCTCGTCAACAACGGCGTCGTCGGCTCCGACGTGCTCGTGTCGCTGCTCGGCGCCGCGGTGATCGTGGCGGTCTTCGCCCCGCTCACGGTGCGCGCCTACATGCGCAAGGCCTAGTCGAGCAGGGCCGTGAGGGTCTCGGCATCCACGTCCGACAGGGCGGTACGGATGCCACCAGCGGGTGCCGAGGTCTCCTCGGCGCCCGCTCCGGTGCGTGCGCTCACCCACACGTGGAACGGGTCGTGCACGTCGGCGGCCCCGCGCACCGCGGTGGCGCGGGCGAGGGCCTCGCGCGCTCGGGCGGAGCGCCCGGTGACGGCGTTCCACCCCGCGACGGCGAGGAGCACCGACGCGATGATCGGGTGATCCTGCGACGAGATCGCCGCCGAGAGCGCGGTGCGCAGCGTCACGCGGGCCTCGTCGTCTCGGCCGAGCAGCAGCAGCGCCTGGGCGCGCTGCGCGTCGAGCCATGCCGAGAACTGCTCGGGGATGCCGGGCTGCCCGCGCAGATCCACCAGGCCGACCACCCGCAGGGCGGCCTCGCCGTCGCCCGCCGCGACCTCGACCTGGGCCGCGGTCATGTACGCCTGGGCGAGCGAGCGCACCGATCCGTCGGCCTGGGCCGCGTCGTCGATCGCGCGCGCGCGGAGCCGTGCCTCGTCGAGGCGGCCGAGTCGCAGCAGAATGCCCACCGCCTGCGACTGCTGCTGCAGAACGTCGGGGACCGACGACAGGCCCTGCACGGCCGCCGCCGAGCGGTCTGTGACGGCCAGGGCATCGTCGAGGCGGCCGGCGAGCGAGAGCCATTCCGCGCGCAACTGGCTCGCGAACCCCGTGCCCCACGGGTCGCCGATCGCCTCGAACATCGCGAGCGCGCGTTCGCTCTCGCGGTCCAACGCGGTCATGTCGCCGGAGTTCTGCGCCGCTCCCGCCCGCAGCGCGTGCAGGATCGCGCGCGTCCACGCCGGGGCGGCGGCGAACTCCTCGTCGGTGACGTCGACGTGCCAGGTGCGCGCGGCGTCGCCGGCGCCGCTGCGCAGCACCGTCTGGGCCAGGCGCAGCAGGGGCGGCACCAGCGCGGTGACGTCGGATCGATTCCGGTGAGCCGCCTGCTCGAGTTCGGCGCGGCGGGCGGTGTAGCTCTCGAGGGTCACCGTCGACGGCCGACCCGGCGCGGGGAACGCCGCGGCGAACAGGGCGACCGCCTCGACCACCACGCGGGGCTCGTCGTCGAGTGCGGCGGTGGGATCGGCGAACTCGGCGACGGCGCGGCGCAGGTCGTCGGTGCGTTCGCGCACGGCCCAGGGCCACACGAGACTCCGCAGCAGGCGCACCCCCGCGCGCCGGTCGTGCGCCTCGGCGCACACGCGCAGGGCCGCGGTGAGGTTCTCGTCGTTCGCGTCGAACCAGGCGAGGGCGTCGCGCAGGCCCGGTCCGCGGGTGCGCGCCTCGCGGGCGGCGGCGAGCTCCGTCAGCACCACGGCCGCGCGCAGGCGGTACGTCTCGGCGGCGCCGTCGGTGCGCAGGCGGTCGAGTCCGTACTCGCGCACGGTCTCGAGCATGCGGAAGCGGGCGTCGCGACGCACGAGCAGCGAGCGGTCGACGAGGGCGTCGAACTCCGCGGCATCCACCTCGAAGGCGGCAGCCACGGCCGCCGCGTCCGCGGCGCCGATGCCGTCGGCGAAGACGGCGGAGGCCTGCAGTGCGATGCGTTCGCCCGCAGACAGGGTGTCCCAGCTCCAGTCGATGAGGGCGCGCAGGGTGCGGTGGCGCTCCACGCTCAGGCGGGGACCGTGCGACAGCAGCGCGAACCGGTCGTCGAGGCCGGCGTCGATCTCGGCGAGGGTGAGTGTTCGAGTGCGGGCGGCGGCGAGCTCGATCGCGAGCGGCAGGCCGTCGAGGCGCTGCACGATGCGCTCCGCCGTGGCGCGCTCGTCGTCGTCGGGCAGGCGGCCGCGTGCGGAGCGCACGCGCTGGGCGAAGAGCCTCCGGGCATCGGTCGGCGGCAACGGCCCGAGATCGACGAACGCCTCGCCCGGGATGCCGAGGGGCTCGCGGCTGGTGGTGAGCACGCGCACGCCGGGACTCATGCGCAGCAGCGCCAGAGCGGCCTCCGCGGCTTCGCGCACGAGGTGCTCGCAGTTGTCGAGCACGATCACGACGTCGCGGCCGGCCACGGCCTCGGTGACCCGGTCGAGCGGAGAGGCCGGGGTGGCCGCGGTCTCGGGCAGGCGGATGCGACGGCCGACGGCGCCGGCGATCGCGGTCCACACGTCTCCGGCGGCGGCCGGGGCGAGCTCGACGACGATCGAATCGGCGACCGCGCGGGCGGTCTCGATGGCGAGCGTGGTCTTGCCGGCGCCGCCGGGACCGATGACGGTGACGAGGCGGTCGGTGCGGAGCCGCTCGCGGATCGCGTCGAGCTCGTCGCCGCGGCCGACGAGGGCGGTCAGCGCGGCTCCGACGGGCGACGCCGCCGGTGCGGACGCGGCGGGCGGGGATGCCGTCGATGTTTTCGCGGCGGCGGCGGTCAGGCCCTCGGCGTGGGCGCGGTCTTCGAGCAGGTCGCGCACCAGCCAGTCGAAGCCCTCGTGCGGGGTCCACACGTCGCCGGTCCACAGCGCGAGCGCCGTGCGAGCGCGCTCGGGGTCGTTCGCCGCTCGGGACTCGGCGACCAGGTCGGCGAAGCGGGTGACGTCGACGTCGTCGCGTGTGAGCTCGAGCCGGTACCCGCCGGGGGTCGACGTGACGAGCCCCGCCGGCAGCGACCCGCGCAGGCGCGAGACGAGCGACTGCAGGGCCGCGCGGGGATCGTCGGGGGCGTCGCGCACCCAGACGTCCTCGGCCAGCGCGCGGGTGCCCACGGTCGTCCCGGCATCGATGGCGAGGCGCAGCAGCAGGGCCTGTCGCGCACGCCCGGGAACGACGACGGCCTCGCCGTCGTCGGATGTCACGGCCAGGCCGCCGAAGAACCTCACCCGCACGGTGTCCAGACTAGGTCGCGCGAGACGGTCCCCGCCGAGCGCGGGGGGATCGGCTGTTCGGTCGATGGCCGCACCGCGCCCCCTGGGGAGGAGGGGCGGGGGTGGATGACACAGGCCGGAGGCGGGACTTCGTTAGCCTGGGGTCGACGACCGACGCCGAGGGGGCACGATGACGGAAGTCGATGGTGGACGAGAGTTCTCCGGTCCTGCCTGGCCGCCGGGGTTGGGAGCGCTCGTCGACACCTCGCGCTGCCCGTCGTGCTTCACCCCGATCACCGCGACGCCGTGCGTCTCGTGCGGACTGAACCTCGCCGACTCGCGCACCGCGCGCGTGCTCGAGCTGTCGCAACGTATCGTCGAGCTCGTCGACGAGCGCACCGACGTGCTCCTGCGGGTCCACCGCGAAGCCGCGGAAGCGACGGCTGCGGCCGCTCCGGCTCCGGCTGCGGGGGAGCGGACGCCGGCGGGGCCGGCCCCCACCGAGGTGCCCCGTGCCCCTGCCGCGACCAACGTTGCAGCCAAGACTGACGCCGCAGCCACCACCGACGCCGCAGCTGCGGCCCCGGTGGCGGCGGAGCCCTCCGCGGCGGCCTCGGCTCCGGTCGCGGCGACCGAGGTGGTCTTCGCGCCGCCGTCGGGGGCGCCGGTTCTTCCTGTGCCCCTCGACCCGTCGCCCGCCCCCGCCGCCGCCTCGGCAGCGGCGCCGCCCGCCCCCGCCCCCGCCCCCGCCCCGCCGTTCGTCGGGGGCCCGCCCTCCGCCGTGGCGGCGCCGACGGGGTCACCGCCCGCCGGGTCCCCGCCGGCCCCGTCCCCGCCGGCCCCGTTCCCGCTGGCGAAGCCGCGCCGCTCGAGCGTGCAGGTGTTCCTGCTGTCGGTGGGTGTGGTGCTGCTCGCGGTCGCGGCGGCCTTCTTCCTCACCGTCGCGTGGATCAGCGGTGGCCTCGTGCTGCGGTCGATCATCATCGGGCTGGTGACCGCCGCGATCATCGCCGCCGCGTCGATCCTGCGCCGACGCGGTCTCAGCGCCACCGCCGAGGGCATCGCTCTGCTCGGCATCGCCTTCGTCGCCCTCGACGTCTGGGCCGTGCGCGCCAACGACCTGGGCGGGGCAATGAACGTCGAGCCCCGCGTGTTCTGGGGAGTCACCTCGATCGTCGCGGGCGGAGCCTTCGTCGGGTGGGCGCGGCTCTCGCGGCTCCGTGCCCCGCTGTCGACCGCGGTCGTGTCGCTCGCGATCGGCCCGGCGGTGCTGGTCACCGGTCTGGTCGAGCGAGATGCCGTCCTCGGCGGGTACGCCGGGGGTCTCGCGCTCCTCGTCGTCGCTCTGGCGGCCCCGTTGGCCCCGCTCCTCGCCCGCCGCCCGCGGCCGTCGCTCGCCGTCGAGATCGCCGTCGTACGGGGACTCGCCGCCGTCGGCGCGGCCGTCGCGGTGACCGCCGCCCTGCTCGTCGACCCGCGGAATACCGCCAGTCCCGCTCTGCTGTCGGCCGCCCTCGCGGTGGCTCTCGCGCTGCACGCCCGCTCGCTCGCCCGGCGCGATGCCGCGCGTCTCGCCCCCACCGCGGCCGTGCTGTCGGTGCTCGTCCTGGGCGTGGGCGTCGCCGCCTCCGCCGTCCGCACGGCCGACGCCGCGCTGTCGGCGACGGTTCCCGTGCTCATCGCCGCCGCTCTCGCGCTCGGTCTCGACGCCGCTGCGCGCCGCGCCACCCCCGGCGTGGGTCGGACCACCGTCGCGACCGCTGCCTGGGCGGCCGCTCTCGCCGCCGCGCTCGCCGCGGTCGTCCCGTTCTTCTGGGCGCTGACCGCCTTCGGTGCCCCGGTGCGCTCGATCATCTCGACGTTCGGGCAGTCCGCCGTCGACACCACAGCTCCGGATGCCACGAGCACCGCCGCCGTCATCGCGCTCGCCGCCATCGTCGCCCTCGCCACCGTCGTCTGGCGCCTCTCGGGGTCGTGGCCGCAACGCCGATCGCCCGCGCTCATCGCCGCGGCGACCGTCGCCCTGCTCGCCGGGCCCCAGCTGCGGGTGCTCCTGCTCGACGTCGGCTGGTACCTCGTGCTGGCTGTCATCGCCCTCATCGTCCTCCGGCGCCGGCGCGGCGATATCGCGCTCGCCGCGGTGGCCGGGTCGCTGGCCCTCGGCATCGGCTGGCTGCTGTCGTTCTCGTCTCCGCTCGCCTGGGGGCTCGCTTCGATCGTCGTGGCCGCCGTCCTCGCGGCCGCCGCGGGCGTGCACCCGGGGCTCCGCGTGCCGTCCACGGTGTCGGTCGTGCTGTTCGTATCGGGGAGCGCTCCGTTCGTGCCCCCGGCGATGCGCATCGGCGCCGATGTCGTCATCGAGGGGTTCTCCCTCTTCATCGCGTCGCTCGTCATGGCCTCCCTGTGCCTGATCGTCCTCGTGCTCCCGCTCGCCCGCGGGGTGGGGCTCACCGCGGCGCAACGCCAATCCGGAATCGTCTCGGCCCTCGCGGTGATCGCTGCCGTGGGACCACTGGCGCTCTTGTTCCGCACGGGGGTGGCGGCCGACGTCTGGATGCTCGCTTCGGCGGCCCTTTCGGCGGGGGCGTCGGCAGCCGTGCTCACGGCGCCCTACCGGTCGTGGCGTGTGGCGAGGCCGGCCGCGGCCCTGCTGGCCCCGCTGCTCGTGGCGGGCGCGGCCGGGGCGGCACTGCGTCTCGTCGACGCGGCCGCTCTCGCGCGCGTGGTCGTTCTCGCGGCGATCGCCCTCGTGGTCGCTGCGGTGGCGCTCCGCCTGCTGCGCGCCGACGCACTCACCCGCGCGTTCCTCGACGCCGGAACGGCGATCGTCGTGGCTTTGTCGATCGCCGATGCTCCGTCGCAGGGCGTGCGGTGGATCCCCCTCCTGCTCGCCGCGGTGACCGCGATGGTCTGGGCGACCGACGTCGATGGCCTCTTCCGGTCGCGCGGCCCGCGGCGTCATCTCGTCTGGCTCGCGCTCCCGCTGGGAACGCTGGCGCTGTGGACCCGACTGTTCTGGCAGCAGACCGAGGCCGTCGAAGCGTTCACGGTGCCCGTCGGCGTTGCGCTCCTCGCTCTGGCCGCCGGTCACGAGCGTGCGCGACGTCTCGTCGACGGTCGCTCCGTGGCCGGTCCCTCGGTCATCGCCGCCGCGGGAATCACCGTCGCTCTCGCCCCCAGCGCCCTGGCCACTCCCGACGACGCCGTCCGCACTCTCGTCGTCGGCGCTGTCTCGGCCACGGTGCTCGTCGCCGGAGCCTGGGTGCGCCCCGCGCGCACTCCCGACGAGCTGCCCGTCGCCGTCGGTGCCTCGGGAGCGCTCGCCCTCGTGCTGCTGACGGTCTCGCAGCTCGGGCACGCGGCCGGTCGCGGGGGCATTGGTCTCGCCGATCTCGTCTTGATGGTCACGGCGGTCGCGATCGGGGTGGCCGCGCGGGGAGTGGCCCGTCGCCCTGCGCCGTGGGCGCTGGCATCGGCGCGCATCGCCGCGGTGACGGCGGCCGCGATCCTCGCCCTGGGCTCGACGGCGCTCGTCGCCGCCGACGGGGGGCCGATCGTCCGCACGGTGGGAGCGATCGTCGTGCTCGGAGCCCTCGGCGTCGGCGCTCTTCGATCCGCTCCGCCGCTGCTCGGCATCCCGCTGTCGATCGCCGGACTCGGCGGCGCGGGTCTGGTCGCCGTCGCCGGGGTGGCAGCCGACGTGCGTCCGATCGAGTGGATGACGCTACCGCTCGCCCTGGCCTGGATCGCCGCCGCCCTGCTCGAGCGCCGCCGCCCGATCACGCCGCCCTTCGTGCTGCTCGCCGCGGCGGGGCTGGCCGTGGGACTGCTGCCCTCCGCCGTGCTCGCCGACGCGTCGCCGGCCCGGGCGATCGGCGTCGCCGTCGCGGCGAACGCCGTGCTCGTGGGGGCGGTGCTCCTTCTGCGGCACGCGTTCGCCCCGCTCCTGACGCCCGTCATCGCGGTCGCGGGACTGGCGCTGATCGTCGCCGCGTCGCTCCGCGCCCTGCGCGAACTCGCCACACCGCTCTTCGACGTCTGGATGCTCCTCGCGACCGTCCCGCTGGCGGGTGTGGCCGTGCTGCTGCTCCGGCGCCGCGCAGCCGTCGCCTCGTGGATGCCGGTGGTCCTCGCCCTCGCCGCCCCCTCGGTCGCGGTCGCGCTGACACTGGCGCGTCTGTCGGCGACGGGGGAGGGCGCTGTGCGCCTGGTCGTGACGCTCGTCGCCGTCCTGACCCTGGGGCTGTGGTGGCGCGGCCGGATCGTGTTCTGGGCCGTGATCGCCCTGTCCACCGTCCTCGCCCTCACCGCGATGGTCCTCGGGAGCGCCGACCCCGTCGAGGCGGCCACCGCTCCTCTCGCCGCAGCCGTCGTCTTCCACGGCATCCGGGCCCTGCATCGGCATCACGAGCTGCGCACCTGGCCCGCCCTGGGGATCGGTCTCGGGCTGCTTCTCGTCCCCTCGCTGCTGTTCGACTTCGGCGCCGACAACGCCCTCTGGCGCGTCCTCGCGCTCGGCGTCGTCGCTCTCGCGGTGCTCCTCATCGGCGCACGATTGCGCTGGCAGGCCCCCGTGCTGCTCGGCGGGGTGGTGCTCATCGTCCACGCCGTCGCCCAGCTGTGGCCGCGGATCACCGCGCTCTACGAGAGCGCGACGGGTCTCTGGTGGCTGTGGCTCGGAATCGCCGGCGTCCTGCTCATCGTGGTCGCCGCGACGTACGAGCGTCGCATCCGCGAGGTGAAGGCGGTGGCGCTGGCGATCCGCTCCCTGCGCTGAGTGCGCTTCGGGGCGACCGACAGGTCGCCCGAGTCGCCCGGAGGGTTCAGATCACGGGGCCGTGAGCGGCGAGCGGAGCCCCGGAAGAGGGGGTCCTCCAGTTCGAGCGGCAGAGGACGACCAGGACCGCGGTGATCGCCACGGCGTAGATCGCCACGGCGATACCGCCGGGGGCACCGAGCGCCGTGAGGGCGGGAAGCACCAGCATGAAGCCGCCGACGACCAGGCAGACGAGCACGAGCGCGCGATCGGTGGACGCCCCCCGCTCGGTCTGCGCACCTCGACGGGCCAGGAGGAACGCCCGAATCGCCACCACGGCGAAAAGCGCGGCGAGAAGCAGGTTGCCGGGGAGGGCGAGGAAGGCCGCACCGACCGAGGCGCGCCACACGTCGAACGCCACGAGCAGGGTGACGGGCGTGACCGGAACGAGAACCGCGGCGATCACGCCACGCCGGAGGGCGGAGCGCGTGATCGCCCGCTGCACCGGATCGCTCACTGACTCGCGAAGGGAGAGCACGACGCCCTAGACGGCGCTGCGGGCCGGATCGATCTCGACACCCACGCGCTCGCGAAAGCGCAGAACGACCGAGCCGGCCGCCAGCGAATAGCCCCAGGGCATCACGATGCGATCCTGATGGGAGCCCGGAGCGTCCCACAGCATCGTGACGCTCTCCGGCTTGAGCTCGGCGAGGAAATCGCGGGTGTCGCCGTTCCCCGACGCGAACTCCTCTTCCCATTCCCGGAAGAGTGCCGATGGAGCGGAATCGGGATCGTCCAGAGCCGCGGTCAGCGCGTCACGGGCCATCATGTCGATCCGCTCCCAGCCCAGGAGGATGGCGTCGAGTTGCTCGACCTGCCGCTCATCGAATCGAGACGGGTAGTCCACTTCGAGGCGGAACGGCACGGTGGCGCCGCTGAGCTCGGTCGTCGTTTCGAACACGGCGCCGCCGACGCCGCCGACGAGCTCCACGGGTCCGAAGACACGGCTTTCCATTGCGATGTGATCCGTTCTGCTGTGGTCCGGGTGCCGGATGAGGCTCATCAGTTGGGCGTGAGGGCTTCCGACGCAGCGAGCTGCTCGACGAGTCGCTGGTTCTCTTCGTCGGCGTTGAAGTAGTTCTCCACCTCGGCGTCGAAGAGATCTTTGCCGCGCGAGTACTCCTGCAGGGTCGAATTGATCGCATCGGCCGTGTAGTCGAACAGATTCAGCGCATTCGAGTGCGTTCCGCTCGAGATCGCGGCGTGCGGCGTCGGGTCCGAATAGGGCGGAGATCCGAGCGCGGTCTTCGCGGCATCGAGGCCCTCGATCACACGCTGCATATTGCTCGACACGGTATTCGTGTGCTGGCGTACCATCACGATCTCGTCGGAGAAGTTCTGATCCTGCGGCTCGATCCGGTAGCGGTTCAGATCGAAGCCGCCCGGGTCCGCGATGATCGCATTGACGGCGCCGGAGAGCATGGTGCGAACCTCGGACTCCTGATCGGAGACCGCCGTGCGGAGTGTCTCGAGGGCTTCCTCGAAAGACGACATGATCTCGTCGTAGCTTCCGCCGGTGATCGAGGCATCCGCACTGATGGCGGCGACCGCGGTCGAGGCGGCAGACGAAAGGGTGACCATCGCGCCGACAAGGGGTGCTGCGGCGCCGGCCGTCGCCACGGTCGCCACCGCTGCGGCGACCGTGGCCACCACTCCCAGCGTGATCTGGAAGTCGGCCGAACCCTTGCTCTCGGCGTACTCGGCACACGCGGATTTGGCGTTCTCCACGATGGTGGCCACGTCGTCGCGCACGCCCTCCCACATGGTCGACTGCATCGTGTAATTAATCTGCAGGATCGCGGCAGCGGCTCCGAGACTCTGCGAGACACCCTTGAACTGGGTGTAGTACTTGTCGAGCATCGGCCCGATGAAGGACGCGACCAACTCCTGCGTGAGCAGATCGCCCATGGTGTTCGTCGAGGTGAGGATCGCTCCGTCGTCGGCGACGGACGCACCGCTTCCGGACGCCCCGAGACTGGCGGCCGCACTCGACGTGGACGTCTTGTACGCCCCGGCGTCGGCGCCGGTCGGCAGGGCGCGCCACTTGTCGACAACGTCGTCGACACGCGAGCGGACGCCGTCGTAAGAGATGTCGTCGTTCCAGGGCATGCCGTCGACCTTGCCGCCGCCCTCGCCGGAGGCGTTCGGCATCTCGTAGCCGTTCGGCGCCCAGCCCCACTTGTAGTAGTAGTTGGTGCCGAACTTGTCTTCGTAGAAGCCGTCGTCAGCCATGAAGGCGTCGATCGCCGCCTTCTTCAACGCGCCGATTGAACTGTCCAAGTCGTCGTAGCTCACAGAAATGTCCTCATCCGTCGCTTGCGAACGGGCGACCGCTGATCATCTCCACCACCGAAGCCGCCCCTCCCCCTATTCTGCATATCGCGTCGCGAAAGAGAACCCCAGCGGGTGAAAGTGCCTGACCCCACCTAAGATCGTCGTGTCGTGAATGGGGGAAACAAATGACCGAAGGTCGAACGCTCGCGGTTTCGCGGATGCGTGTGGCGAGTATGGCTCTCTCGGTCGCCGCTCTCGCCTTCTTCGCGGTCGGCATGCTCCTGTCCTGGTCGCGCGTGGCCGTGCTGATCGTGCCCGTGGTCATCGGTGCGGTCGCGCTCGTTCTCGCGGTCCGGGCGCGCGGAGTCGCCGCCCCTCGCTTCGGCCGGATCATCGCCATCGTGCTGTCCGCGTTGGCGATCGTCGCTCCCGCCGTCACCATCGGCGCAGTACTCCTCGGGGGAGCCTTGGCCCCGTCCGCGACGTACACGCTCACGGTCGACTCGCCGGAACCCGTGAACGTGGTCATCAGGGAAGGCGCCGATCGCACGAACGAGAAGTGGGACTCTGGCGAGACCATCACTCTCGACTCCAGCGCGACGGTCATCGGCATCGGAGCACAGGCGTCGACCCCCACCACGGTGATCTCGTGCGAGATCCGCCGCGACGGCAACATCCTGGTCTCCGACGAACGCGCCGGATCCGTCGACTGCAGTTTCACGGGGCGCGACGAGTAGCGCAAAAGGCCCGTGCCCGAAAGGCGCTCGTTCGCGTGAACGCGGTGAACGCGAGGAACAGCAGGCTGCCCCTCGGCGCCCGCGGGCGAGCCTCAGGCTTTCGCTTCCTTGGCTGCGGCTTTCGCCGCGCGCTTGTGCTCGCGCACCCGGGTGAGCGATTCCGGGCTCGTGATGTCGGCGACCGAGCGGAACGATCCGTCTTCCCCGTAGGGCGCTGAGGCCTCACGCCACCCGGCCCCGTCGAAGCCGCACTGCTTGCCGAGCAAGGCGAGGAAGATCTTCGCCTTCTGCTCGCCGAAGCCGGGAAGCGCCTTCAGGCGCTTCAGCACCGTGGCGCCGTCGGGGTCGTCGCGTGTCCAGAGGTTCTCGGCGTCGCCGCCCCAGTCCTCCTCGAGGGCCGCGCACAGCGCTTGCACGCGCCCCGCCATCGAGCCCGGATAGCGGTGCACGGCGGGCGACTGCGAGAAGGTGGCCGCGAAGTCGTCGGGCTCTTCGTGGGCGAGGGTCGCGGCATCCATCGATCCGACGCGTTCCTGGATCTTCAACGGACCGGCGAACGCCGTCTCCATCGCGACCTGCTGGTCGAGGAGCATGCCGATCAGCAGCGCGAGCGGGTTGCTCGACAGCAGCTCGTCGGCGGCCGGGTCGTCGGTGATGCGCAGACTCATGCGTTCATTCTCGCGCGTTCCCCGCGCGAGGGGTGCGGCGAGGGAATCGTGCACCCGAGGTATCAGCGGGGGCGGTCTCGCGGTCGGTCTCCGCTCACGCCGGCTCGGCGATCCACTTCTCGGCGAAGGGCACGGCGGACATCGTCGCGAGGTCGGCCGTGATCTCGTTCAGCTGCGCAGTGAAGTCGTCGACGTCACCGGGAGGCAGGCGTTTCACGATCGACCCGTCGACGCGCCGGATCACGACCTCGCTCACCGATGGCGCGACGCTGCCCGCGTCGAACAGGCCGAGCACCACGGTGCTCGCCCACCGCAGCCCGTTGCGGGCGCGATCCTCTCCCGCGACGACGTAGACCTCGGATGCCGGTGTGCTCACGGCATCCATCCTGCCCGACGGACGCCCGCGCCTCAGCGCGAGCCGGCGTGCCTCAGCCCGCGTCGGCGATGCCGTCGGGGTGGGCGGTGCCGCGCTCGACGAGGGGCTCGGTGACCTCGATGCCGAACAGCGCCGACAGGGCGTCGACGTACTCGTCGGCCCGGCCGGTCTCGGCCAGCTGGTGCGCGCGGGTCGTGGGGGTGTGCAGCAGCACGCCGACGAGGTGGCGGAGCGCCTGCTCGGTCTGTCCGCCCTCGTCGCCGCGGGCGCGGACGCGTGCCACCTCGGCGTCGAGCACGCCGAACACGTGGGCGCGCAGGGCGACGACGGCGGGGGTGATGTTCTTGCGCTCGCCGACCGAGACGAAGCGGCGGGCGGCGTCGCGCACGAGGTCGCGCGCGGCGTCGGTGGCCTGCAGTTCTTCGAGCGGGGCGTGCAGGCGGATGGTCTCGAGGTCGAGCAGGTCGACGCCCGGCACGGTGGCGACGTCGGGGTCGACGTTGCGGGGCAGGCCCAGGTCGATCACCAGGCGCCGCGCGGTGTGGTCGACGGGGCATCCGCCGGCGGTCGCCTCGACGGCGGCTTCGGCGCGGGTGCGGCCCGCGGCGAAGGTCGCGGCGCTGACGACGTGGTGCTCGCTGGTGGTGCAGGTGATGACGAGGTCGGCGTGGGCGACCGCCATCGGGAACGTCTCGGCCGAGACGGCGCGCAGGCCGTGCTTCGTCGCGAACTTGGTCGCCCGACCCGAGGGGGAGTGCACCGAGATGTCGGCGGCGCCCTGATCGCGGAGGGCGGCGACCGTGGCCGCGGCGTACGCGCCGGTCCCGACGAGCAGCACTCGCTGCGTCGACCAGTCGGCGATGCGGCTGTCGGCGAGCTCGAGGCCCAGGCGCACGAGCGAGCGGCCGGCGCGGCCGATGGCGGTGGAGTTCTTCACGCCGCGCTGCGCTTCGGAGGCCCGCTGGAACAGACGCTCGAGTTCGGCGGAGGTGGTGCCGAGGGCGCGGGACTCGGTGAGCGCGCGGCGCACCTGACCGGCGATCTCGCCCTCGCCGACGACGACGGATTCGAGACCGGATGCCACCGAGAACAGGTGCTCGGCCACGTCGCTTCCGCCCAGCACGGTGTACGAGCCCTCGAGTTCGCTGACCGGAACGCCGGTGGCGGTCTCGATGGCGGCGAGGGTGGCCTCGATGCCGAGGGCGACGCCCGCGGTGACGGGCTCGTCCATGTCGACGTACGCCTCGAAGCGGTTGCAGGTCGCCACCACGACGGCGCCCTGAACGCACTCGTCGTGCTCGGCGATCAGAGGCGCGACCGGGGTCGCGGGTACGCTGAGCCGCTCGAGGAGCTCGAAGGACGCGGTCTTATGACTCGCGCTGACGCACAGCAGCACGTTCATATTCTACGCCCGCGCCCCGTGGGGTATTCCGGTGGGCCGCTCGACGTCGAGGCATCCCCCTGGTCGGCCGTCGCCCAGTGGGAGGATGGATGCCATGGCCTCCCTCGACGCGCCCCTGCTCCGTGCCCTCCGCGGCGACCGCCCCGAGCGGCAGCCGGTGTGGTTCATGCGACAGGCGGGGCGCTCCCTGCCCGAGTACCGCGAGCTGCGCGTGGGCACCCGCATGCTCGACGCGTGCCTCACCCCGCACCTCGCGGCCGAGATCACGCTGCAGCCCATCCGCCGGCACGACGTGGACGCCGCCATCTTCTTCAGCGACATCGTCGTGCCCCTGCGGCTCGCGGGCGTCGACGTCGTCATCGAGCCGGGCCGCGGGCCGGTGTTCGCCGATCCGGTGCGCACGGCCGACGACGTGGCGCGCATCACGGCGATCGACCCGGCCGAGGTGGCCTCCGCGGCGGAGCCCGTGCGCGAGGCCGTGCGCCTGGTCACCGCCGAGCTCGACGACGCGGTGCCCCTGATCGGTTTCGCGGGGGCGCCCTTCACCCTCGCCGCCTATCTGGTCGAGGGCGGTCCGTCGAAGGAGCACCTGCGGGCCCGCGGGATGATGCACGCCGACCCGGCGTCGTGGCACCGCCTGGCCGGCTGGCTCTCGAAAGTCTCACGCGCCTTCCTCGACGCGCAGATCGACGGGGGCGCGCAGGCCGTGCAGCTGTTCGACTCGTGGGCCGGATCGCTCTCGCCGGCCACGTTCCGCGAGTTCATCGCCCCGCACTCGCACGCGGCGCTCGAGGGCATCGACGTGCCGCGCATCCACTTCGGCGTGGGCACCGGAGCCTTCCTCGACGACATGCGCCTCGGCGGGCTCGCCGACGCGGTCGGCGTCGACTGGCGCATGCCGCTCGACGAGGCGGCGGCTCTGGTCGGTCCCGACGTGACCCTGCAGGGCAACATCGACCCGGCACTGCTCGGCGCGCCCTGGCCGGTGCTGGCCGCGCACGTCGACGACGTGCTGGCCCGCGGCCGCGCGGCCCGCGCGCACGTGCTCAACCTCGGCCACGGCGTGCCCCCCGACACCGATCCCGAGGTGCTGACGCGCATCGTCGCCCGCGCGCACGGCGCAGACGCGTGAGCGAGCCCCTCGAGCGGCTGGCGCGTCACGCGCACGAGACGCACGTGGTCGTCGTGGGCGGGGGAGTGTCGGGTCTCGTCGCCGCGCGGGAGTGCGCCAAGGTCGGCCTGCGGGTCACGGTGCTCGAGGCGTCCGACGCGGTGGGCGGTGTCGTGCGTTCCGCCGAGGTCGGCGGCGTCACCCTCGACGTGGGGGCCGAGAGCTTCGCGACGCGCGGCGGCATCGTGCGCGAGCTCCTCGACGACCTCGGCCTCGCCGACGACATCGTGTCGCCGAATCCGGCCGGCGCGTGGGTGGTCGGCGTGCCGGGCGTCGGGGCGGCCCCGCTGCCGAAGGGCGGGGTGCTCGGCATCCCCGACAATCCCTGGGCGCCCGACGTGCGCCGTGTCATCGGATGGTCGGGAGCGTGGCGCGCCTACGTCGACCGCCTGCGGCCCCCGCTCACCATCGGGCACCAGCACAGCCTCGGCAAGCTCGTGCGCTCGCGTCTCGGCGCGCGCGTGCTCGACCGCCTCGTCGCCCCCGTCACGAGCGGGGTGTACTCCGCCCGCCCCGACGACATCGACGTCGACCTGGCCGCCCCGGGCCTGAACGCCGCCCTCACCCGCGTCGGCTCGCTCACCGGCGCCGTCGCCGACCTGCGGGCGCGTCGTTCGGCTCCGCGGCCCGCCGATGCTCCGGCATCCGATGTCCCCGTCGCCACCGGTCCCGCGTCGAAGACCGCGGCGCCCGGCGGGGCGGTCGAGGGGATCGCGGGCGGCATGTCGCGCCTCGTCGACGCGCTCGTCGATCAGCTCGTCGAGCGCGGGGTCGAGCTGCGCACCGGCGTCGCCGCCGAGCGTCTCGACCCGCGCGACGGCGGCGAATGGACCGTGGCGACCTCGGCCGACGATGAGCCCCTCCACGCGCACGCCGTGATCGTGGCGCTTCCCGAGGGCGCCGCCCGCGCCCTGCTCGCCCCGGTCGTCCCGGGTCTCGACCTGGGCGACCCCGTGGCGCCGGTGGTCGAGGTCGTCACCCTCGTCGTGCACGCGCCCGAACTCGATCGCGCGCCGCGCGGCACCGGCGTGCTGACCGTGCCCGGCAGCCACATCGCCAAAGCGCTCACCCACTCGAGTGCGAAGTGGGACTGGGTGCGGGATGCCACCGAGCCCGGCGTCCACGTCGTGCGGGTCTCGTTCGGAGCACAGGGTGAAGAGCCCGCCACCTCCGCCCTCGACGGCGATGCCGCCGCCGCCCTCGCCCTCTCGGAGGCCGCCGCCCTGCTCGGCGTCGAGCTGCCGGCCTCGACCCTGCGTGCCGCGCACCGGGTGCGCTACGTGCAGTCGCAGCCGGCGGCGACCATCGGGCGGGCCGCCGAGACGGCCGCCGCGCGCGGGGCGATCCGCGCCGTCGCCGGGCTCGGGGCCACGGGCGCCTGGATCTCGGGCACCGGGCTGGCGCAGGTGATCCCCGATGCGCGCGACGAGGCCGACCGTGTGCGCAGCGACGCGCTCTGGCGACACTGACGGGCGCCGTTCTTCGTCATCCGCCGCCGTGTGTCAAGGGTGGATGCCGTAATGGGAATACATGGCTACTGTGAGAGTCGACCAGCACTCGTTCGAGCGTGAGGAGACCCCATGAGGGGCAAAGCAGCACTCGTCGTCGGACTCGTGGCGGGCTACGTGCTCGGTGCACGCGCAGGCCGCGACCGGTACGAGCAGATCAAGACGCAGGCCGAGAAGGTCTGGGACCAGCCCGTCGTCCAGGGACAGGTCGAGAAGGTCAAGGCGTTCGGCGTCTCGGCCCTCAAGTCCGTCCCCGGTGTGGTGTGGAAGGGCGCGAAGTCGGTCACCGGCGCCGCGACCCAGTCCGGCACCGCCCAGGAGCGCGCGGAGCGCGCCACGCGGGCGGCGAAGCAGTCGGCCTCCGAGGTCGCCGACGTCGTCGAGGATTCCGTCGACGACGCCAAGGAAGCCGAGAAGGCCGCGACCACGCGTGCACGCGCGTCCAAGAGCGGCTCCACCTCGTCCGGGAGCTGAGGCATGACCACTCCTCGCGGATTCCGCGATCGTTCCGACGACAGCCTGTTCACTCTGGTCGGCGACATCCCCGAGCTCGTGCGCAACCTCGTCGTCGCCGAGATCAACGGCGCCAAGGCGTGGGCGCAGCGCACGGCCAAAGACGCCGGGATCGGCGCCGGCTGGTTCGTCGGCGCGCTCATCGTGCTGTTCTGGGCCGTGCCGGTGTTCTTCGCGTTCGTCATCGCGGGACTGTCGTCGTGGTGGCCGGTCTGGCTCTCGGCGATCGTCGTGTTCGGCGTGATGATCGTCATCACCGCGATCCTGGCTCTGTTGGGTTACCTGCGCTTCAAGAAGCTGTCGAAGCGCGAGAACCCCGGCGAAGCGATCGCCGAAGACGTCCGCATCGTCAAGGAGGCCCGCGATGAGTATTGATCGTCCCGTTCCCGTGCCCCGCACCGCCGTGCCACTGGGGATCACCGATCCCGTCCAGTCGGCCCGCGCCGAGTTGAAGGCCGCCCTGGCCGCCCTCGAAGACAAGGCGAACATCCCGCGCCGCGCGAGCGAGGCCGTCGACGACAAGGTCCGTGAGGTGCGCGAGAGCGCGCAGCGCAATCCCGCCGCGGCGGCCGCCGTCGTCGCGGGGGTCGCGAGCCTCGTCGGCCTGGCGGTCTGGAGCATCGTCCGCGCCTACACGCGCTGACGCTCATCGAAGCGGCCCGTCCCCGTCGGGGCGGGCCGCTTCGTCGTTCACAGGGTGACCGGCTCGAGCGCCGATCCGAGTCCGTCTACGGCTCGTTCGCGAACAACCCGTCCAGAAGATCCTGGAAGTACTCCGGCGTCACCGCGATCGGACCGGCGTACGCGTGGTCGAACCCGGCGATGGCGTACAGCAGCAGGGCGACGAACAGCGCCAGCATCCCCGACATCAGCAGGTGCACGCGCAGGTTCCGCACCTCGATCAGCCCGATGAGGATGGCGTTGAGCACCGCGCCCACCCCGAGCACGATCCACAGCACGCTCGGAAGGGCCAGGTGGGTCAGCGCGATGCGGTCGCGCCGGTCGTGCACCAACTGCTGGAACTGCTCGAGGGCCTCTTGCACGTAGACCACCTCGACCGCCGAGGTCGGCTCCACGGCCTCGATGGCGCTCTGCATGGCGGTGATGTTGGCATCCGTCTCCATCGGGATCTCGAGGTGCCGCTGCATCGGCCAGTCCTCGTCGATGACGTTGCGCGTGTACTGCACGATCTGCTCCTGCAGCTCGTCGGCCTGCGGCTCGGGCAACAGCGTGGCGCTGCGGTACAGCGTGGCCAATGACGACGACTCATCGAGCACGACGCCGTCGACCTCGGTGAAGTTGCCGTACGCGGCGGCCGCGATCAGGGCGAGCGTCACGCCGTAGAAGACGCCGTAGGCGCCGACCGCGTAGCTGAGCACGCGGTCCCACTCGTCACCCTGCGGGGCGACTCTGAAGACCCACTTGCGCAGCACCAGCAGGATTCCGCACGAGCCTCCCACCACGAGCAGGATGAACATCGGCAACCCCACAGCCATGGGGAGGTCGTACAGCCACATCGGGCACCCTTTCGCGGGCGGCGTCCCCCGACGCCGTCGACGCACATTATCAATGCGCGTCGACGCGTGCACGCAAGAGTGTGCTTCGGCGGCGAGTCAACCGGTTTGGCCCCCCGCCCCGACGGGACGAAACTGGAGGCATGTCCCACGACAGCTCCTCCTCCGTGTACACGCTGTGGGCGGTCTTCCGCCGCGATCCCGAGAACCCGGTCACCGCCACCGAGGCGACCGAGCTCGCCGACCTCGTCTCGCTCGTCGAGGCCGACGGCGTCACCGTCCGCGGTTTCTACGACGTCAGCGGCCTCCGCGCCGACGCCGACCTCATGGTCTGGCTCCACGGCGAAGACCCCCAGGCCCTTCAGCGCGACCTGCGGCGCCTGCGCCGCACCGAGCTGCTGAAGAACCTCCTCCCCACCTGGAACGCCATGGGCGTGCACCGCGACGCGGAGTTCAACCGCTCGCACGTGCCCGGCTTCCTCCGCGGCATCGAGGCGCAGCAGTGGCTCTGCCTCTACCCCTTCGTGCGCAGCTACGAGTGGTACCTCCTGCCCGAGGAGGAGCGCCGCGAGATGCTCATCGAGCACGGCAAGAAGGGGTCGCAGTACCGCGGCGTCATCGCCAACACGGTGGCCTCGTTCGCCCTCGGCGACTACGAGTGGCTCCTGCCGATGGAGGCCGACGTGCTCACCGACCTCGTCGACATGATGCGCGACCTCCGCTACACCGAGGCTCGCCGCCACGTCCGCGAGGAGGTGCCGTTCTACACCGGCCGTCTGGTCGCGCTCGACGAGATCCCCGAGATCCTGCAGTGAGCGCGCCCCTGCGGCTGGGGACTCGTCGCAGCACGCTGGCGATGGCGCAGTCGCAGATGGTCGCCGATGCCGTGGCCGCGGCATCCGGTCGCCCCGTCGAACTCGTGCCCATCGTGTCGGAGGGCGACGTCAACCGCGCCTCGCTGTCTCAGCTGGGCGGACGCGGCGTCTTCGCGAACGGTCTGCGCGAGGCTCTCGCCGCCGACCGCTGCGACTTCCTCGTCCACTCGCTCAAAGACCTGCCGACGGCGCAGCCCGAGGGGCTCGTCATCGCCGCCACGCCCCCGCGCGAAGACGCGCGCGATGTGGTCGTGACCCGCGACGGCGCGCCCCTCGGCTCACTGGCCGCGGGTGCCCGGGTGGGCACCGGTTCGCCCCGCCGCATCGCCCAGGCCAAGCGGCACAACCCCCGTCTCGACATCCGCGACATCCGCGGCAACGTCGACTCGCGTCTGGGGCGCGTGCGCGACGGGGAACTGGATGCCGTCATCCTCGCCGCCGCGGGCATCTCGCGCCTCGGGGGCGACCTGGGCGGGCTGCACGCCGAGGCGCTCGGGCTCGCGGAGTGGCCGACGGCCCCGGGGCAGGGCTCGCTCGCCATCGAGACGCGCGACGACATCGATCCCGACATCCTGGCCGCGCTCGTGCAGCTCGACGACGAGGACACCCGCGTCGCGATCACCGCGGAGCGCACCGTGCTCTCGGCGCTGGACGCGGGGTGTAGTGCTCCCGTCGGCACGCACGCCGCCCTCGCCGACGGGGACCTGCGGCTGCGCGCGGTGGTCTACGCGCTCGACGGTGCACGAAGGATCGGTATAGACCGAACTGTGCGTCTCGCACCGGGGTATGGTGGGGAAACGGGCAGCGGCAATGGAGCGGATGCTGCCGACGACGGGGGTCCGATCGCGCGAGCGACGCGAGCGGGCCGAGAAGCCGCGCGTCGGTTGCTCGAACGTGGGGCGGCCGACCTGGTACCACGAGAGTCGACCACATGAATGAAGGCCACCGGCACACGCCGCACCCCACGACGGGCAGCACGCCCAAGCCCCTCGCGGGCCGGCGCGTCCTCGTGCCGCGCGGTGGTCCCTGGGGCGACGGCGTCGCGGCGAGTCTGCGTCAGCGCGGGGCCGTTCCCGTCATCGCACCGCTGATCAACTTCGCGCCCACGAACGACCAGGCCACCCTCGAGCAGGCGCTCGCCGAGCTGGCCGACGGGGTGTTCGACTGGCTGACGCTCACCAGCGCCACCACCGTCGACGTCCTCTACGCCTACAAGGCCGTCATCCCCGCCGGCACCAAGGTCGCCGTCGTCGGCGAGACCACGGCCGCAGCGATGCAGGCCGTGGGCTACCACGTCGACCTCGTCCCCGAACGCGACAACTCGGCCCAGGGCATGGCCGAGCAGATGATCGACCTCGAGTCCGAGCCGCGCAAGGTGCTGACCCTGCGCAGCGAGATCGCCAAGCCCGTGCTCACGCGCCTGCTGATCGAGGCGGGGCACGACGTGCGCAGCGTGGTCGCGTATCGCACCGTCGGTGTGCCGGTGTCCGACAAGATCGCCGGCGACGTGCACTCCGGTCGCATCAACGCCATCCTCGTCACCAGTGGTTCGGTCGCGGAGCAGGTGGTCGATCAGTTCCCCGAGATCCCGGCATCCACCGTCATCGCCGCGATCGGCCCGCGCACCGCGAAGGACGCCAAGCGCGCCGGTCTCAGCGTCGACGTCGTGGCCGAGACGCAGACGGTCGAGTCGCTGATCGAGGCCGTCGCCCGCTTCACCCTCGCCCCCGACGAATCGACCTCATGAGCTTTCCCGAGCACCGCCCGCGGCGCCTGCGTCGCACCCCCGCCGTCCGTCGTCTCGCACGAGAGACGCACCTCGTGCCGTCGCAGCTCGTGCTGCCGATGTTCGTGCGCGAGGGCATCACCGAGCCGAGTCCGATCGGCTCGATGCCCGGCATCGTGCAGCACTCGCTCGATTCGCTCCGCCGCGCCGCGGCCGAGGCGGCCGAGCAGCGCATCGGCGGCGTCATGCTGTTCGGCGTCCCCGAGACGCGCAACGCCGTGGGCTCGGGAGCCGACGACCCCCGCGGCATCCTGAACGTCGCGACCGAGGCCGTCGTGGCCGAGGTGGGCGACGCACTGGTCGTGCAGACCGACCTGTGCCTCGACGAGTTCACCGACCACGGGCACTGCGGTGTGCTCCGCGACGACGGTGCCGTCGACAACGACGCGACCCTCGAGCGGTACACGGCCATGGGTCTCGCGCAGGCGCGGGCGGGCTCGGCGATGCTGGGCCTGTCGGGAATGATGGACGGCCAGGTCGGCGCGGTGCGCGAGGCGCTGGATGCCGAGGGCTTCACCGACACGCTCATCCTCGCCTACTCGGCCAAGTACGCCGGAGCCTTCTACGGACCCTTCCGCGAGGCCGTCGACTCGCAGCTGAAGGGCGACCGCCGCTCGTACCAGCTCGACCCCGGCAATGGGCGCGAGGGCGTGCGCGAGGCGCTGCTCGACGTCGAAGAGGGCGCCGATGTGGTCATGGTCAAGCCCGCGCTGCCGTACCTCGACGTTCTCGCCGACGTCAAGGCCTCGGTCGACGTGCCGGTCTGGGCCTACCAGGTGTCGGGCGAGTACGCGATGGTCGAGGCCGCCGCGGCGCACGGCTGGATCGACCGCCGCGGCGCCATCCTCGAGAGCCTGCTCGGCATCCGCCGCGCCGGCGCCGACGCGATCCTGACGTATTGGGCCGTCGAGGCGGCCCGCTGGCTGCGCGCCGAGCTCTGAGCCCCCCTTCGTTTCGCGTGAGTCGCCACGATTTGTCGCTTCGCTGTCCGCGGAAGCGACAGATCTTGGCGACTCACACGCGTGCACCGGGGAGAATTGACGCATGACCGATCTCAACGACCAGTGGTTCGCCCGCGCCAAAGACGTCATCCCGGGCGGCGTGAATTCACCCGTTCGCGCCTACGGGTCCGTCGGCGGAACGCCGCGGTTCATGCAGTCGGCGTCGGGGCCCCGCATCACGGATGCCACGGGTCGCGAGTACGTCGACCTCGTCGCCTCGTGGGGTCCGGCCCTTCTCGGCCACGCGCACCCCGAGGTGGTCGAGGCGGTTCGGTCGGCGGCATCCCGGGGTCTGTCCTTCGGCGCGCCGACGGGGGCCGAGGTCGAGTTGGCCGACCTGATCGCCCACCGCGTGCGGGTCGGCGATCTGGCACCGATCGAGAAGGTGCGCCTGGTCTCGACCGGCACCGAGGCGACCATGACCGCCATCCGACTGGCGCGCGGCGTCACCGGCCGTGACCTGCTCATCAAATTCGCCGGGCACTACCACGGTCACTCCGACGGGCTGCTGGCGGCCGCCGGATCGGGAGTCGCCACGCTCGCCCTGCCCGGCTCGGCCGGTGTTCCCGCGCCCATCGCCGCGCAGACTCTCGTGCTGCCCTACAACGACCTCGACGCCGTGCGCGAGGTGTTCGCGGTGCACGGCGAGAACATCGCCGCGATCATCGTCGAGGCGGCCTCGGCCAACATGGGCGTCGTGCCGCCGCTGCCGGGCTACAACGCCGCGCTCGCCGAGATCGCACACAGCCACGGCTCGCTGCTCATCATGGACGAGGTGCTCACGGGCTTCCGCGTGCACCCCGCCGGCTTCTGGGGGCTCCAGGCCTCGCGGGGCGAGACGTACCTGCCCGACATCCTCACCTACGGCAAGGTCGTCGGCGGAGGCATGCCGCTGGCCGCCCTGGCCGGTCGCGCCGAGATCATGGACCACCTCGCCCCCCTCGGCCCGGTGTACCAGGCGGGCACGCTGTCGGGGAACCCGTTGTCGGTCGCCGCGGGCCTGGCGACGCTGCGCCTCGCGACGCCCGAGGTCTACGCGACGGTCGACGCCGCGGCCGAGCGGGTCGCCGACGCGCTCGACGCCGCCCTGAGCGCCGAGGGGGTCGTGCACGCGATCCCGCGCGCGGGCTCGCTGTTCGGCGTCGCGTTCCTGCCCGAGATCCCGCTCGACTACGCCACGGCGCTCACTCAGCAGTCGTGGCGGTACGCCGCGTTCTTCCACTCGATGCTGGATGCCGGCATCTCGCTGCCCCCGAGCGTGTTCGAGGCGTGGTTCCTCACCGCGGCGCACGACGATGACGCCCTCTCGCACGTGGTCGACGCCCTGCCGGCCGCGGCGAAGGCGGCGGCGGAGGCCTTGGACCCGACGCTGCTCGCCCAGTAACGGCGGCCGCGCCGAGGTCATCCTCGCGAGGGAGCGGTTTCGTCCTTCGTGATGATGTGCGGGCGGACCCGGGCGACGAGGCTGGGACCATGCTCCCCGCCCACGCCGCCCCGCCCTCCTTCTCGGCGTTCCTCTCGCGACTCGCGGCGTGGTGGCCCACGTCGATGGCTCCGCGGCGTCGACGCGCCACCTGGCAGCCCTGCCCCCGCGGAGGGGGCGGCACCCGACCGAGTTGAGCTCGACGACGGGCTCGTCCCCGGGCCCGATGGAAGACTGGACGCATGACTTCTCCCCAGCCCCGTGTCGTCGTCCTCGCCGGTGGAGTCGGAGGGTCGAAGTTCACGCTCGGCGTCCGCGCGGCGCTGCGGCGCCTCGGCGCCCCCGACGCGACCGTCGTCGTCAACACGGGCGACGACCTGTGGCTGTCGGGTGTGCGCCTGCAGCCCGACGTCGACTCCCTCACCTACGCCCTCGCCGGGGTCAATGACACCGAGCGCGGGTGGGGACGCGCGGGCGACACGGAGCGGGTCAACGAAGAACTCCAGGCCTGGGGGGCGGGCTGGCCGTGGTTCACGCTCGGCGACCTCGACCTGGGCACCCACCTCGCCCGCACCGGCTGGCTGCGCGACGGCCTCACCCCCACCGAGGTGCTGGCCCGCATGGCGCAGCGCTGGCCGCTCGGCGTGCGGCTGCTGCCCATGACCGACACCGAGGTCGACACGCACGTGCTGCTCGAGGACGGGGGACGGCTGCACTTCCAGGAGTGGTGGACGCGGCACCGCGCCACGCTCACTCCGCGCGCCTTCGAGAATCCCGGGATCGCCGACGCCGTGCCCGCCCCCGGTGTCGTGGATGCCATCGCCCAGGCCGACGTGGTGCTGCTGGCGCCGTCGAACCCGGTGGTGTCGATCGGTCCGATCCTCGCGGTCCCCGGAATGCGCGAGGCCCTGCGGGCGACCTCGGCGCGGGTGGTGGGCGTCTCGCCGATCATCGCCGGGCGGGTCGTGCGCGGCATGGCCGATGTCTGCCTCACGGCGATCGGCGTCGAGACCTCGGCATCGGCCGTCGCGCGGCACTACGCGGCACGGTCGGCCGGCGGTGTGCTCGACGCGTGGCTGCTGGCGGAAGAAGACGCCGCCGCCGCGCCCGAGGTCGAGGCGGCGGGGATCCGCACGGTGGTCGCGCCGCTGTGGATGCGCGACGAGACGACTTCGGCGGCGATCGCCGAGGCGGCGCTGCGCGCCTGAGGAGCCGTTCGCGGGTGCGCTCTGTGTGCGGACTTGCGCTTCGCCGGTGGGCTCTGCGCGGGGCATGCGCTTCGCCGGTGGGCGCTGCGGCCTGAGCCGCCATTCGCGGTGGGCGCCGCGCGCGAGCGCCGCGCGCGAGCGCTGCGCGCGGGGCGTGGGCGCGGGGCCTGGGCGCGGGGCCTGGGCGGGCGAGCGGCCGCGCGGGCGAGCGGTCAGGCCGCCGCCGACGCCAACACGGCCGACGTGCGCGGGCCCACGCCCAGCGCGACCGCCTGCGAGAGCTGTTCGGCCGTGTCGACGTCGCGGCGGAGCGACGACGCACGCTCGACGGCCAGGTCGGTGCACCCGAGCAGGCGGTGACGGGCGGCGGAGTCCTCGCCGAACGCCGAGACCCACACCGCCCCCGCTCGGGCGGTGACGAGGGTGGACCCGGTGGTCTCGGCATCCGGAACCACTCCCCGCTCGACGGATGCCGCGAGCTCGAGGGCCGCGTCGAGATCGGCGGGACGCAGGGCCGGCAGATCGCCGAGCAGGGCGGCGCGCGCGGTGGCGACACCGGCCGCGGCCGCGCCGAGGGCGATCGCGGCGTCGAGGCCGCGGGTGTCGCCCTCGGGCACGACCTCGACCTTGCGGGTGCGGCGGAGCTCGGCGCGCACCCCCGCGTCGTCGGTCACGACGATGACGCGGGCGACCCGGGCCGCCGCGGCTGCCGCGGTCACGGTGTCGAGCGCGATGGCGCGCGCGAGCGCCTCGCGGTCGACGCCGACGTCGGTCAGGCGCGTCTTGCCCACCGCGGCGGGTTTGACCGGCACGATGATCGTCCAGGCGGGGACGTCAGGCATGTTCATCGCCTCCATTGTGTGCCGAACTCCTGAGATATCTGGCTGGGGGTCGTGCTTTCGGCGGGTAGGGGGCAGCGTGGGGACCTTTTCTCAGGAGTGTGGCCCACCGGCGCCCCGCAAGCGGGCCGCTCGCGCGGCTCCCGTCCGCGGCGCCGCTGAGCCGCCGTTCCCCGCGGCGCCGCTGAGCCGCCGGACCCCGCGGCGCCGGTGAGTTGCCGGAGCCCGCAGCGCCGCCGGACCCGCCGCGTCGTCGCCCCGATCCGGCTCAGGCGAAGCGCTTGCGCAGGCGCGGCAGGATCTCCTCGCCGTACATGCGCAGGAACTCCTCCTGGTCGTGGCCCGGGTCGTGGAACACGAGGTGGCGGAAGCCGAGGTCGACGTATCGCGCGATGCGTTCGACGTGCTCGTCGGGGTCGGTCGAGACGATGAACCGCGACGCGACACGCTCGATCGGCAGTTCGGCGGCGAGCCGCTGCATCTCGAGGGGGTCGTGCACGCTCATCTTCTCGTCGGCGCTGAGTGCGAGGGGCGCCCAGAACCGCGTCTTCTCGAGCGCGGTGTCGTGGTCGGGGTGGTACGACACCTTGACCTCCATGAGCGTGTCGACGTCGTCGCGCGTGCGGCCGGCCTTGCCGAGGCCGTCGTCGAGCGCGGGCAGCAGCGTGTCGGTGTACAGCGCGGGGTCTTTGCCGCTCGTGGTGATGTAGCCCTCGGCGATGCGGCCGGCCAGGCGGGTGGCCGCGGGGCCGGAGGCGCCGATGTAGATCGGCACCTTCTGCTCGGGGCGGTCGTAGATCGTGGCATCCTTCACCGAGTAGTAGGTGCCCTCGTAGGTGACCCGCTCGCCGGCCCAGAGCTCGTTGATGATCGCGATGGCCTCTTTGAGGCGCTGGAAGCGCTCGGGCGCCTCGGGCCAGTCGAGGCCCAGGGTCACCTCGTTGAGGGCTTCACCCGTGCCGACGCCCAGCACGACACGGCCGGGGTACATCACGCCGAGGGTGGCGAACACCTGGGCGATGACGCCGGGGTGGTAGCGGAACGTCGGGGTGAGCACGCTCGTGCCGATGATGACGCGCTCGGTGCGCGCGCCGAGGGCGCCGAGCCAGGGCAGGGCGTTGGGGGCGTGTCCGCCGTCGTGCATCCACGGCTGGAGGTGGTCCGAGAGGAAGACCGAGTCGAAACCCATCTTCTCGGCGAGCACGCCGAAGTCGAGGAGCTCGTTGGGTCCGAACTGCTCGCTCGAAGCCTTGTATCCGAAACGCAGGGGAACGGTCATTTCTCTCCTTCAACGTCGCCACCGCGCACGGGGGTGCGCGCGGGTTCGAACTCCGACCCGTCGGTGCCGGCGAGTCGTTCATGGAACGCCTGCACGGTGCCCGGCCACAGCAGGGTCAGCCGCCCCGACCGGTCGTCGACGTACCAGTTGCGGCATCCGCCGGTGAGCCAGGGGGTGGATGCCGCGGCCGCGGCGATCTCGTCGGTGTACGCCGCCTCGACCTCGGGGCGTACCCGCAGCACCCGCTCGGGTCGGCGGTCGCGCTCGGCGAGGGCCCGCACGACGTACGCCGACTGCTCCTCGGCCATGAGGACCGAGGAGTTGTGGCCGAGACTCGCGTTCGGGCCGTTCAGCACGAACAGGTTGGGGAAGCCGGCGACCACCGTGGAGCCGAACGAGGTCATGCCCTCGGCCCAGTGCGCGGCGAGGGTGCCGTCTTCTCCGTGCACGAGGTCGGCGTAGGGCTGCTCGGCGGCGGTGAACCCGGTGGCCAGCACCAGCACGTCGGCCTCGTACGTCGCGCCGCTCTGCGCCGTCAGCGTCGAGCCGTCGACCGCGGCCAGGGCGGTGGGCTCGAGGCTCACAGCCTCGGACGCGACGGCGGGGTAGAACGCATCGGACAGCAGCACGCGTTTGCAGCCGAAGGCGTAGTCGGGGGTGAGGGCTGCGCGCAGGGCCGGGTCGGCGACCTGGGCGTGCAGGTGCGCGAGCGCGTGGGCGCGGGCGTCGGCGGAGGCCACGGCGTCACCCGAGCGCGACGCGAAGCGCGCCTCGCCCTCGGCGTACAGCTCGGCGCGCAGGCGCGCGAGATCCCCCGGATGGGCGGCGAGGTGCGCGCGCTCGGCGGGCGCGATGTCGCCTCCGCCGCGTGGCACGATCCACGCGGGGGTGCGCTGGAAGAGCGTCACGTGGGCGGCACGGCGGGCGAGTTCGGGAACCAGCTGCACGGCGCTGGCGCCGGTGCCGACGACCGCGATCCGCATGCCGGCGAGGTCGGTGTCGTGGTCCCACCGCGCGGAGTGGAAGAGGGGCCCGTCGAACGACTCGAGGCCGTCGATGGCGGGCACGTGCGGCTCGGTGAGGCGTCCGCAGGCCAGCACGAGGGAGCGCGCGGTGAGGATCTCGTGGCCCGTGTCGAGGTGCCAGACGGCGTCGGCGGCATCCCATTCCGCTCCGACCAGGGGCGTGCGCAGCCGCAGCCGATCCCCGAGGTCCTCGCGGTCGGCGACATCACGGAGGTAGGCCTGGATCTCGCCGCCGGGGGCGAAGGTGCGCGTCCACCCGGCGTTCGGGTGCGCGGCGAGGCTGTAGAGGTGCGCGGGCACGTCGCACGCGACGCCGGGATAGGTGTTGTCGCGCCACGTGCCGCCCACGTCGTCGGCGCGCTCGAGCACGACGAAGTCGTCGCGCCCGGCCCGGCGGAGCGCCCCGGCCATGGCGAGGCCGGCGAAGCCTGCGCCCACGATCGCGACGTCGACGACCCTCACGCGCGGGCTCCGCCCTCTGCCGCGACGCGGTAGTCGGTCGTGCGCAAGCGGAACGGTCGCATGAGGCTGCGGGCGATGCGCTCGGCCGCCGCGACCGGGAGCTCGAGTCCCTGCTCGATGCCCGTGTCGGGCCGCACGCGTCCGTCGTACAGCGTGCCGCCCAGGTCGTCGCCGCCGGAGCGCAGCAGCACGGCGGCGGTGTCGCGGCCCACGCGGGTCCAGGGGATCTGCACGTGCGGGATGCTGCCCGACAGCATCAGCCGTGACACGGCGACCATCGCGCGATGCTCGTCGATCGGGGCGCGGTCGGCGACCAGCGGCACGTCGCCGCCGGGCAGGGGGATGGGCACGAACTCGGCGAAGCCGCGGGTCTCGGTCTGGATCTCGCGCAGGCGCCGCAGATGCGCGATGCGCTCCTCGGCGGTCTCGACGTGGCCGTAGAACAGCACCGAGGTCGAGCGGAAACCGGCGCGGTGAGCCGCGGTGATGCCCTCGACCCAGTGGTCGATCTCGAGGTCGCCCGGCGCGACGAGGGCGCGCACCCGCTCGCTGAGCACCTTCACGCCGGTGCCCGGCACGGTGTCGACGCCCGCCTCGCGCAGGGCCGCGAGGGCGCCCGCGAGACCGAGTCCGCCGCGGTCGGCGAGGTCGCGCACGTCGAGCGGACGGTAAGCGTGCACGTGGATGCCGGGAGCCCCGCGCTTGACTGCCCGCACGAGGTCGAGATAGCCGGCGGGGTCTTCGTCGCCGCGCAGCGCGCCCTGGATGCAGATCTCGGTGGCACCGAGGGCGGCGGCGTCGGCGGCGATGGCCGTGGCGTCGTCGAGGTCGAACTCGCCCGGCGCGGTGCGGCCGGTGCGTCGCAAGCCCGTCGAGGTGAGGTTGCGGTTCTGCACGAGGGTGATCGGCTCGCCGACGGTGTAGCGGCGCGCGTCGTCGGCGGCGGCGGTGAGGTCGTCGAGCTCGGCGCCGGTCGTGCGCAGCAGGCGCACCCAGTCGGCGTCGTCGAGGGACAGGGGATCGGATGCCGCCCGCTCGGCGAGACGGCGGACGCCCAGGTCGCTGCCGGATACTCCGCCGGGCACTCCGGTGGTGCTCCCGAGGGGGCCTGAGGGCGTCGAGCCGGGATGGGCGGAGGACGAGGGACGGGCGGAGGACGCGATGTCGCGAGGGAGTCCTCCCTCTGTCCCCCGTCCTCCGCTCGTCACGGCGTGCGTGCTCCCGGGCAGGCTGGCGTGCGGCGTCACGTCGGCGGCGAGCCCCTCGGCATCGGCCAGTGCCCGCAGGGGAGCGTGCAGGGCGGGGTCGATCCAGCGCGCGGCATCGCGCACGAACTCCGGATGCGCGGTGAGGCGTTCGCGGAGCGTGTAGCCGTGCGCGGCCGTCTGGGCGGCGAGGTCGTCGATCTGCGGCCAGGGACGCTCCGGATTGACGTGGTCGGCCGTGAGCGGTGACACGCCGCCCCAGTCGTCGATGCCCGCCGCGATCAGCAGGCCCAGCTCGCCCGGGTCGGACAGGTTCGGCGGCACCTGGATGCGCATGCGCGGCCCGAACACGAGCCGGGCGGTGGCGACCGCCGCGACGTACTCGGCCAGGTCGGCGTCGGGCGCGCCCTGCATGGCCGTGCGGGGCTTGGCACGGAAGTTCTGCACGATGATCTCTTGCACGTGCCCGTGCCGGTCGTGCCGGTCGCGCATCGCCACGAGCGACTCGGCCCGGTCGCGCACGGTCTCGCCGATGCCGACGAGGATGCCCGTGGTGAAGGGGATGCCGGCCGCGCCGGCGTCGTCGATGACGCCGAGGCGCAGGTCGGGGTCTTTGTCGGGCGAGCCGAAGTGCACCTGGCCGGGCTCCTCGAACAGGCGTCGCGACGTGGTCTCGAGCATCATGCCCATCGAGGGCGAGACGGAACGCAGCGCCGCCAGCTCGTCGGGGTGCATGACGCCGGGGTTGGCGTGCACCAGCATGCCGGTCTCGGCGGTGACGAGACGCGCGATGTGGGCGACGTAGTCGATGGTCGAGGCGAAGCCGTGCGCGTCGAGCCAGGCGCGGGCCTCGGGCCACCGCTCTTCGGGGCGGTCGCCGAGGGTGAGCAGCGCCTCTTTGCAGCCGAGGGCCTGTCCCTGCCGCACGACGGTGAGCACCTGCTCGGGGCTCATGTACGCGGGCTTGCGCAGCAGGTTCAGCTGGCCGGGGGTGTCGACGAAGACGCAGTAGTGGCAGCGGTCGCGGCACAGGGTCGTCAGCGGCACGAAGACCTTGCGCGAGTACGTGACGACGCCGGGGCGGCCGGCGTCGATGAGCCCCTCGTCGCGGAGCGCCGCGGCGACGGGCAGCAGGCTGTCGAGCGGTGCGTGCAGAAGGGCGTCGGTCTCGTCGACGTCGGGGCGGTGCCCGGCGCGGATGCGCGCGAGGAGGTCGTCGATCGACGTGCCGCGGGCCGGTGCGACTCGCGGCGCAACACTGCCCGTACTCATCGTCCCAGGCTATCCCTCGACTCCGACATCCGGGCCGGTGAGACGGGGCGTCGCGCGGCGCGTGCGTGCGGCGGGTGATCGTTGCGCTCTCGTGAGGTGCCGAGCCTGTCGCGCCCCGTCGACGCTGGCAGGATGGAAGGCATGGTGACCCTGCTGCTCGACTCGACGCAGCTCGAAGTCGTGCTGTCGCCGACCGAGCGAGCGATGTCTTTCCGCAAGACCAACATCGTCGTGCCGCGCGAGCACATCGAGCGCGTGCAACTGACCGACGACGCCTGGACGTGGCTGCGCGGCGTGCCGAATCCCGGCATCAACCTGCCGGTGGCCGTCGGGATGGGCACGTGGAAGTCGGCGAGCGGCAACGACTTCGTCGTCATCCGCGGTCGCAAACCCAGCGTCGTCGTCGACCTCACGGGTCACGACGAGTACGAGCGTCTGGTGCTCACCACCAAGCACGGGGTGGCGCTGCTGCGGGCGCTGCGTCTCGACGTGGCATCCGAGCCCGAAGACGTCGCCGACATCGTCCGCTGACGCGCCCGGTACACGCGCCCGCTACACGCGCCCGGCGGTCGGGCTCACGCCGTGAACTGCACCACGGTGTCCCACGCGAGCTTCACCACGAGCAGCGACAGGGTCACCAGGAACACGATCCGCACGAAGCCGCTGCCCTTGCGGGTGGCCATGTGCGCGCCGATGAATCCGCCGGTGATGTTCATCGCGGCCATGGCGAAGCCCAGGGCGAGCAGGATCTCGCCGTGCACGCCGTAGACGGCCAGGGCGGCGAGGTTGGTGGTGAGGTTCGCGATCTTGGCGTTCACGCTCGCCTGCAGGAAGCCGTACCCCAGCACGGCGACGATCAGGATGACGAAGAACGACCCCGTCCCCGGACCCAGGATGCCGTCGTAGAAACCCACCAGCAGACCGATCACGCCCGCCCGCCAGGCGATGGCCGCGGGGCGGGTGTGCCGCGGCTCGTGGTGCAGTCCCATGCGGGGTTTGAAGAGCGTGTACAGCGCCACCGCGATCACCGCGACGAGGACCACGGGCGTCAGCACCTCGCGCGGAACGAAGCGCGAGAGGGCGGCACCGACCGTGGAACCGGCGTACGCGCCCGCGACCAGCGGCAGCAGGAGCACGAGCTGCACCCTGATCTTGCGCAGGTACACCCCGCTCGCCGAGAGCGTGCCGAAGAACGACGACAGCTTGTTCGTGCCCAGGATGAACGGGGTCGCGACGTCTTTCGGTACGGCGATGACCAACGCGGGCAACTGGATCAGTCCGCCGCCGCCGACGACCGCGTCGACCCATCCGGCGACGCCCGCGGCGACCAGCAGGAGCACGAGGGATGCCACCGACACGGGGAGCCATTCGGCGATCACCGGTCCATCGAGCACGGTTGATTCTCGCCGGTGTGGGCGGCGGCGCCAAATGCGCGGCGTCGCCCGTCACGGGCGTCGCGGTCTGCGCGGCGTCGCCCGTCACAGGCGGCGCGGTCTGCACGGCGTCCGCCGTCACGGGCGCCGCGGTCGGCGAGCGGCGTCGGTGCGCGCCGGGCGATCGCCGATCAGTCGATGTCGCGGCGCCAGGTGGTGAGCATCCCCACGACCACCAGCACCACCGCGTACCCGAGCAGCACCAGGCCGCCGACCCACCAATCGAGCGTCGACGCCCCGGTGGTCGACACCGAGCTGAAGATCGTCTGGCCGACCAGGGCGTCGCTCGCGGCGCTGGGGAACCACTTCACGACGTCGTCGAAGCCCTCGACCACGCCGCCGATGGTGCGCACGATGGGCTCGATGAAGAGGGTGATGGCGAGCACGATGACGATGGCGGCGACCTGGTTGCGCACCACCGTGCCCACGCCGATGCCCACCAGCGCCCACAGGGCGAAGGCCAGCAGCATCCGGCCCACGAGCTCCCAGGTGTCGGCGGAGCCGAGGGCGGTGTCGATGCCGAAGATGCTCAGCACTCCGGCGCCCGCCCCGATCGCGGCGGCCGAACCGAGGATGCCGTAGAGCAGGCCCACCAGCACGCCCACGACGAACTTGCCGCCCAGGATCACGCCGCGGCGCGGGGTGGCGAGGAACGTCGGCGTGAGCGTCTTGTGACGGAACTCGGTCGTGACCATGAGCGTGCCCACGAGGAGGGGGAACACGTACCCGACGGCGCTGGCCGAGCTGTAGACGAGGCCCGGAACGCCCTCGGCCGACATCGCGGGGCCGGTGGCGCCGCCGAGGCGACCCGAGGCGACTCCGCCGAAGACGAAGGCGAGCACGCCGGCCGTGAAGGCGACGTAGGCGACGAGCACGATCGCCAGCACCCACCAGCCGGCGGTGGTGAACTGCTTGGTGTACTCGGATCGTGTCGCTGCGACGAGGCTCACCGCTGCACCCCCGTGTGGTCTGTCTGGTCCGTGTGGTCGAGGTCGGCGGTGGGCACGATGTCGATCACGCCGGTCGAGGCGACGGAGTACGAGCGGCGGGGTGAGTCGTCGCTCGAGGACGCCCCGTCGGACGCGGTGACGCGCGCGGATCGCGGCGGGGCCATGACGGCGACCATCGCGGTCGAGGGGCGGGGATCGTCGTCGTCGAACTCGTCGGGTCGGGGGGAGACCTCGTCGGCTGTGGCAGTCGTCGCCGTCGCGGCCGCCGCCGGTGCGAGCACGGGCTCGGGCGCCGGCGTGGACGCGGGGGCGGGGGTCTCGGCATCCGGAGTCGGAGCAGGAGCCGCCGCAGCGCCGCCCGCCGCAGCGCTCGCGTGCACGCGCACGCCGCTGACGAGCTCGAGGAAGATGTCTTCGAGGCTGGCGCCCTTGCTCTGCAGGTTCGACAGGGCGATACCGGCGCCCGCGGCGAGGGCGCCGATCTCGACCGGCTCGTGGTGGCGGATCGTGTAGCCGTTGCGCAGCAGCTGGTAGTCGATGCCGCGCTCGTCGAGCACGCTCGACAGGGCGGTGCGGTCGGGGGAGTCGACGACCGTGGCGTACTCCTCGGGGTCGGCGAGGTCTTCGACCCCGCCCTGGAACACCAGGCGACCGCGCGAGATGATCAGCAGCGCGTCGACGGTCTGCTGCACCTCGGCGAGCAGGTGCGACGAGATGAGCACCGTGCGTCCCTCTTCGGCGAGGTGACGCAGCAGCGAACGCATCCACCGGATGCCCTCGGGGTCGAGGCCGTTCGACGGCTCGTCGAGTACGAGCACGCCGGGGTCGCCGAGCAGCGCGGTGGCCAGGCCCAGGCGCTGGCGCATGCCGAGCGAGAAGCCGCCCACGCGGCGTCCGGCGACGTCGGCGAGACCGACCAGGCCCAGTACCTCGTCGACGCGCGAGACGGGCAGCGACGCCGCGCGCGCATAGACCTTGAGGTGGTTGGCGGCCGAGCGGCCGGGGTGGAAGCTCGACGCCTCGAGGGCGGCGCCGACGCTCTGCAGCGGAGAGGCGAGGTCGGCGTAGCGCTTGCCGCCGATGGTGGCCGTGCCCGCGGTGGGCTGCACGAGGCCCAGCAGCATGCGCAGCGACGTGGTCTTGCCGGCGCCGTTCGGGCCCAGGAAGCCGGTGACCTGGCCGGGCTCGATGCGGGCGTCGAGACCGTCGACCGCCGAGACGGCTCCGAAGCGTTTGGTGAGCCCGTTGAGCTCGAGCACCTGTCCGTCGGGCATCGGGCACCTCTCGTTCGATGGGCGTTCCGCCTATCTTCCCCGATCCGAGGCCGAAAACCCATCTCGGGGCGTGTGTAACGTGGCACCGTGCACGCTCAGCGAACCGATGACGACAGCGTCCTCGTGCGGTCGAGGCGCGGCCTCGGTCGTCTGACGCTGAATCGTCCGCGCGCGATCAACGCGCTCGACCTCGACATGATCCGCGCGTTGACCCTCACCCTCGACCGGTGGCAGCGCGACACCGACGTCGACGTCGTGCTGCTCGACGGGGCCGGCGAGCGCGGGTTCTGCGCCGGCGGCGACGTGCGCGCTCTGCACGAGATGGTCGTCGGCGGCCGCGGCGACGAGGTGCACGCGTTCTTCCGCGAGGAGTACGCGCTCGACCACCTCATCGCCACCTCGGCCAAGCCCGTCGTCGCGATCGCCGACGGCGTGTGCATGGGCGGCGGGATCGGCCTCGCCGGCCACGCGGCCATCCGCGTCGTCACCGACCGTTCGCGGCTCGCCATGCCCGAGACGCGCATCGGCTTCACCCCCGACGTGGGCGGCTCCTGGCTGCTGGCTTGCGCGCCCGGTCGCCTGGGCGAGTACCTCGGGCTGACCGGGGGGTCGATGGATGCCGCCGACGCGATCTACGCCGGCTTCGCCGACCACATGGTGCCCGCCGCCCACCTCGAGGCCCTGTACGAAGCCCTCGAGAACCGCGCCGACCCGTCGAGCCCGACCGAGCTCGTGCTGTTGTTCGACGAGAGCCCCGAGCCGTCGAGGCTGATCGCGGCGAGGGAATGGATCGACGACGCGTTCGCGGCCGACGACGTTCCCGCCATCGTGGACCGTCTGCGTGCGCGGCCCGAGCCCGAGGCCCGCGAGACGGCCGAGCTGCTGGCCGCATCGGCGCCGACCGCGCTCGCCGTGACGCTCGAGGCGGTGCGTCGGGCGCGTGCCCTGCCGTCGCTGCGCGCGGCCCTCGCCCAGGAATACGGCCTCGTGATGTGGTTCGCCCAGACGCAGCCCGACCTGGTGGAGGGCATCCGCGCGCAGGTCGTCGACAAGGACCGCTCGCCGTCGTGGTCGCCGGCCCGCCTCGACGATCTCCCCGCCGACCGCGTGGCCGAGGCCTTCGCGTACGAGCCGAACCCGGCGCTGTGGTGACCCGGCCATGATCTCTCTTTTTCCCGTGATCGCCGTGCCCTCGGCCGTGACGTCTTCTGTTCCCGTGATCGCCGTGTCCCCGGCCTCCGGCGCGGGGAGCGACCCGCGGGCGGCGACGAGATGACCGCGCCGCGACGACGCTGGTCGTTCGGACACGCCCTCGACGGGTTCTTCTTCGTCTTCGCCGGTCTCGCCGCGATCTGGCTGGCCTACCTGAGCTTCACGCAGTCGTTCCGGCTCGGGTGGGGCGGGGTGCTCATGGCGATCGCGTTCTGGGGCCTGCTGGCTTACCTGGTGCTGCCGCGACTGCACCGGATCCTCACCGCGATCTACGTGCCCGACTACTTCATGGGCCGCACCCGCACCTCCGACGGTCTGCTCGGCGACCCCGTCAACCTCGCGTTCCAGGGCGACCGGGCGCGCATCGAAGCGGTCATGGCCGAGGCCGGCTGGATCGCCGCCGACCCGGTGAGCCTGGGATCGTCGTGGCGCATCATCGCCTCGACGCTGCGGCGCCGCAGCTATCCGCGAGCCCCCGTCAGCCCGCTCTTCCTCTTCGGACGCATGCAGGACCTGGCCTACCAGCAGGAGGTCGCGGGCTCTCCCGCCCAACGCCACCACGTGCGCCTGTGGAGGTGCCCCGAGGGATGGCTGCTGCCGGGAGGGCGCCGGGTCGATTGGCTCGCCGCCGGCACGTTCGACCGGGCCGTGGGCCTGTCGCTGTTCACGCTGCAGGTGACCCACCGCATCGACGCCGACACCGACATCGAGCGCGACCACATCGTCGCCAGCGTCACCGCCGTGCCCGCGGTGGCCGTCGACGTCATCCGCGATTTCGCGACCGGGTACCACTCGCGCAACGGCGGCGGCGACAGCATCACCACCGACGGCGACCTGCCGATCATCGACGTGCGCGCCGTGCAGATCCCGGATGCCGCGACCCCCGCCGCGCCGACGGAGGTGCGACCGTGATCACCCGGCATCCCCGCAAGCGCGCGGCCTTCGAACCCCTCGCCGCCCCCGTCCCCGTCGACCCGGCCATGCGTCGCCCGGTCGCGACGGTCGCCGGCGCGGTGCTGGTGCTGCTGCGGGCGGTGGCCGGGGTGCTCTGGGGAGCGACCGTCGTGTTCGGGCTCCCGTCGTGGATGCGGGCGGTGGCGGGGGCGGCGAACGGCTCGGCCATCGAGCCCGACACCCTGACCCTGTCCGACCTCGACGTCGGTTTCGGTCTGTTCGCCGGTGTGCTCGCGACGATCTTCGTGGTGCAGGTGGTGTTCGGCATCCTGCTGCTGTGGGGGAGCAACCTCGCCCGCGTGGCCGTGATGCTCATCTCGGTGGTATCGATCTCGGCGGCGTTCACCGGGTGGTGGCAGCTGGGGGAGGAGATCACGGTGCGCACGACGCTGGCGACCCTGAGCCTCGACGTGCTCGTGCTGCTGGCCCTGTCGAGCCGCGATGCGGCGGCGTACGCGCGGCGGAAGGATCGCCGGCGCTGAGCGACCGGGTGGCGCTCGCGACCCCGGGGGATCTCGGCGGGTTAGCCTGAGAGGTGCCGCTCGCCCGCGGCGGAACGGAAGACGGACGTGTTCGACAGCCCCATGTCGTCCTCGGCATACGAGGTGCTCCGCGTGGCGCCCGACGTCGACGACGAAGGCCTGCGTCGCGCGTACCGCGTGCGCCTGCGCGAGACGCACCCCGACACGGGGGGCGACGCGGCCCTGTTCGTGCAGGTGCAGCGCGCGTGGGAGCTCATCGGCACGCCCGAGGCCCGCAGCGCCTACGACCGCGGTCGCGGGACGGTCCCCGGGGAGTGGGGCGGCGGGGTCTCGGCATCCGGTCCCTCCCGCCCCGCCGACACGCGCCCGCGCGCCCGATCGCACGGCCAGCCCGGCGGGTGGCGGCGCGAGAGGTACCTCGACCTCATCCGCGAGTGGGTGGGCCGCGGCGTCGACATCGCCGACCCGTACGACCCGGCGCTCGTGCGCTCGGCGCCGCCCGAGATCCGCCACATCCTCGCCGACGCGCTCGCCGAGGAAGAGACCGCGCGTCTCGTCTCGGAGCTCGGCATGGGCTACACGGTGTGGCACGACGTGTTCGCCGATCGTGACGGGCGCGATCCCGAGCAGAAGCTCGACCATCTCGTGCTCGGTCCGAGCGGCCTGTACGCCCTGCTGAGCGAGGACTTCGGCGGCCCCGTCGGGGTGCGCCGCGGCGAGATCTCGGGAGCCCACGTCATCGGGTCGCCCGTCACCGAGCTCGTGTCGCGTGCCCGCGTGATCGCGCGGGCCGCCGGTGTGCGCTTCAGCGGCGCGATGGTCGTGCTGCCCGACGACGCCGTGCTCGACGCCATCACCGAGCTCGGAAAGGTGCGCGGAACCCCCGTCGCGCTGGTGACGCGCAGTGCCCTGACCACCCTGCTGCGGCGCGGCATCACCGGGGCGCGCGAGGTCGGCGGCACGGAGCTGTTCGACATCCGCACGCGGTTGCAGCAGCGCGTGCGTCACGTCTGAGGGGCGTCTCCGGAGGGGCTCCCGGGGCTGTCCCGCCGCTTCGCCGATCGCGGCGTTCTCGCCCGGCCCGCGAGACACCCCGCGCGCACGTGCCTAGGGTGGAGGCATGAGTACCGACGAGACCTCGGATGCCTCGGCATCCGACGACATGAAGCGCAAGTTCAAAGAAGCGCTCGAGAAGAAGAACGGCCAGCACCGTTCCGGTCAGGCGCACCTCGACGGAAACTCCGCCGTGCAGGGAACGCACGGAGCCGTCACCAAGAGGGAGTTCCGCCGCAAGAGCGGGGGATGATCCCACCCCGCATCGCGTGCGTGTGAGGGGCCCCGGCCCCTCACACGAGCGGGGCCTCGAAGAACGCCAGCTCGAGGAGCATCGACCGGTCGTACGCGGTGGCCATCGCCGCACGGGTGCGGGCGGAGGCCTCGCGGGCGGCGGCATCCACGATGAGCGACGCCTCGGCCGATGACGTCTCGAACGCCTCGTCGCCGTACGACGTGAGCCAGTCCGCGTAAGGATGCCCGGACGTGAACGTGCCGCGCCAACGGACGCCGATGTCGGTGTACAGCACGAAGCACGGCAGGATCGCGGCCACCAGCACCGCGTAGGACCCGGCGGTGGATGCCGCGTGCAGATGGTCCGTGTACGCCGAGGTCGCGGGAGCGGGAGCGAGACCCGCGGGGTCGACGTGCGACTGGTGCAGCGCCGCCTCCTCGACCAGGCACGACACCGACGCCGTGGCCCAGAAGCGTTGCTCATCGACCGTGGGGGCGAGGGCCGCGGCGCGCGCGAGCACCCGCGCGTACTCGCGCAGGTACAGCAGGTCTTGGCCGAGATACCACTCGAAGGCGCCGCGGTCGAGGTCTCCGGATGCCAAGCCCTGAACGAACGCGCACGCGTCGACGTCGGCGCGGGTCGAGGCCGTGGCCTCCCACCGCTCGTCGCTCCACGAGCGACCGAGGTCGAGGTGCGGGCGGAGCTCGTGCAGGTGGTCGATGGGGCCGTTCCCCACGCCGACGTGGAGCGCCTCGGCGTGCTCGAGCGCGCCGGTGAGCCACCGCTTCGCCCGCGTCAGGGCCTCGGGCCAGCTCAGCCCGTGAGCGGCCAGGGTGGCCATCGCCGACGACAGGGAGCATCCCGTGCCGTGGGTGTGGCGGGTGGCGACGCGGTGGCCGGGCACGACGTGCACGCCGGTGGCGTCGACGATGGCATCCGGGCTCTCCGCACCGCCGAGGTGCCCACCCTTCAGCAGCACGGCGGTGTCGGCGCGGGCCGCGAGCGTCTGCGCCTGGACGACGGCGGCCTCCCACGTCGTCGCGACGGGCTCGTCGACCAGCACCGCGAGCTCGGGGAGGTTCGGGGTGACGAGGTCGGCGCGTCGGCACAGGGCGCGGACGGCCGCTTCGGCATCGGTGTCGAGCAGGCGGTCGCCGCTGGTGGCGATCATGACGGGGTCGAGCACGACGACGGGCGGACGCGCGTCGGCGAGCCACGCGTCGACCGTCGCGACCACCTCGGCCGAGCCGAGCATGCCGATCTTGACCGCGTCGATCTCGACGTCGTCGCTCACGGCGCGGAGCTGTGCGTCGAGGAACGCCGTCGGAGGCACGTGCACGTCGCGGACGCCCGAGGTGTTCTGCGCGACGAGCGCCGTCACCGCCGCCATGCCGTAGCCGCCGAACGCGGCGATCGATTTGAGATCGGCCTGAATGCCGGCGCCGCCCGTCGGGTCGGTGCCGGCGATGCTCAGCACGCGCGGGCTCGATCCGCTCATCCTTCGGCTCCCCACGCCGCACGCAGTCGTCGCACGACGGCGCCCGGGTCGTCGGCCGCGCACACGGCGGACACCACCGCGACCCCCGCCGCTCCCGCCGCGCGCAGGGCGGCGACGTCGTCGACGTCGATCCCGCCGATCGCGACGCACGGCGACGCGGTCGAGGCCGCCAGCTCGGCGAACCCGTCGACCCCCAGCGGTCGCGGATGGTCGGGCTTCGTCGTCGTCGCGCGGATGACGCCGACGCCGAGGTAGTCGACCGTGCCCGCGGGCAACGCCGCCGCGGCGGTGAGGTGCGCGGGGGTGTGAGCCGTCCATCCGATCAGGGCGTCGACTCCCAGCAGGGCGCGCGCCGAACCGATCGGCACGTCGTCCTGGCCGAGGTGGATGCCGTCGACCCGGGCGCCGCGGTCGCGGGCGGCCAGCACGACGTCGAGGCGATCGTCGACGACGAACGCGCAGCGACCGGCCACCACATCGGCGAGGTCGAGGGTGCGGGCGAACAGCTCGCGGCCCGAGGCGACCTTGTCGCGCAGCTGCACGACGGTGACGCCCGCGTCGACGGCCGCGTCGACGATGTCGCGCAGTCGAGCGAAGGGCACGCGGTGGTCGGTGACGAGGTGGAGCGACAGGTCGCTCACGAGAGTCGCACCCGGCCGTCGAGATCGGCGGGGCGCACGGCGGCCAGCTCATCGAGGAACGCCACCGCGAACGACCCGGGTCCCCGGCTGTGCGCTGCCGCGCGTTCCGACGCGACGGCCCAGACCGCGCTCGCCGCCACGGCCGCGTCGAAGGGCGGCACGACGGCGACGAAGGCCGCCATCGCCGCCCCCAGGGCGCAGCCGCCGCCGGTGACCCTGGTCAACAGGATGCTGCCGCCGGGCACCGACGCCGTGCGCTCGGCATCCACGATCAGGTCGGTCTCTCCCGAGACGGCGACCGTGCCGCCGGTGCGGAGGGCGAGCGCGCGAGCGGCCTCGAGGGCGTCGTCGGTCGAGTCGGTCGCATCGACGCCCCGCCCGCCGGCGCCGGATCCCGCGAGGGCGAGGATCTCGGACGCGTTGCCGCGGATGATCGCCGGGCGTGCGTCGAGCAGCTCGTGCGCGAGCGCCGTGCGCACGGGCAGCGCACCGACCGCGACCGGATCGAGCACCCACGGGGTTCCCGCCCGAACGGCCTCGCGGGCGGCTTCGCGCTGCTCGGCGGTGGGGGTGCCGAGGTTCACGAGCACTCCGCCCGCGATCCCGGCGAACAGGCCCGCCTCGCCCGGGATGTCGCACATCGCGGGGGCGGCGCCGAGGGCCAGCAGGGCGTTGGCGGTGAAGCCCGTCACCACCGCATTGGTGATGCACTGCGTGAGCGGGGCGGCTTCGCGCAGCGCCGCGAGCGCCTCGGCGGGTGCGGGGGCGGTGAGAGGGGCGGACGGAGACGACGACGTGCGAACGACCATTCGCGACATCCCTTCGCTAGTACGAACTAGATCAGGTTCGACGGGTGTGTTCTCAGCCCCGAAGGGCACCCCGTGTCACTGCCGGTGACGCTAGCACAGGCGCGACGGTCGGTACCGCGACGGCCACTATCGCGACGGCCACTACCGCGACGGTCGGTACCGCGCCGCTCAGTATCGCGCCGAGAACCCGCCGTCGGTCTGCAGCAGCTGACCGCTGATCCAGCGTCCCGGCTCCGAGAGCAGGAAGGCCGTGACACCCGCGATGTCTCGCGGGGTGCCCATGCGGCCGAGCGGGTGGTACCCGGTCAGGGCGTCGCGGGTCTCGGCATCCATCCATCCGGTGTCGATGGGGCCGGGGTTCACGACGTTGGCCGAGATGTTGCGGGGTCCGAGCTCCCGGGCGGCCGAGATGACGATGCGATCCAGGGCACCCTTCGATGCGCCGTAGGGAAGGTTGCCCGTGGTGTGGTCGCTCGTGAAGGCGACGATCGCGCCACCGCCGGCATCGACCTGGCGGGCGAACGCGGCGATCAGCAGCAGTGAGGCGCGGGCGTTGACGGCGACGTGGTGGTCGAAGCTCTCGGCGGTGGTGTCGAGGATGCCGGTCTCCACGTCGTGCGCGTGGCTGAGCACGAGCGCGTGGAGGGGTCCGCGTTCGCTCGAGATCCGGGCGATCAGATCGGTCGGGGCGGTGGGGCTCGACAGATCGCACGGGTAGTCGCCGGTCGCGAGGTCGCTCGTGACGACCTCCCAGCCGTCGGCCTCGAGGCGCGGGACGATGCCCGCGGCGATGCTGTTCGCGCGCGCGGCGCCGGTGACGAGGGCGAGGGGCATGGAGTCGAGCGTAGAGCGGGTGCTCGGGGGTGCGCGAGTACGCGGTGGTGGGGGCGTGGGCGCTGGGGAGTGCGACTCGTCGGTTCGGGCGCGGAGACCGGCGGGCAGAGGGCCTGCACCCCAGAGGGCTCAGAAGGGGGCGCGTTCTCGTTCGGGCGGGGAGGGGTCGTCGGGCAGGAACCTCACCGCCGGCGAGTAGGGGAGCGGTTCGTCGCTGTAGACCCGGCCGGTCGGACTCGTCCATTCGAGCACCCCGCCGGCCAGTTGTCTGACCGTCCAGCGGGTGAACTGTTTCTGTGTGTGATGTCGCTGGCAGAGGTGGCTGAGGTTGCCCACCTCGGTGGCGCCGCCGAGGGCGTAGTCGTGGGTGTGATCGACCTCGGAGCGGACCGCGGGGACGGTGCACCCGGGCCAGCGGCAGTGTCGGTCGCGGGCCCGCAGGAACCGGTCGATCGCCGAGGTGCGCTGGTAGGTGTCGGTGCACAGCACGGAGCCCGTGACGGGGTGCGTGATGACGCGGTCCCACGGAACGGTCGTCGACTCGGCCAGGCTGCGCGCCGTGTCGGCGTCGATGGGGCCGTGCCCGACAAGTTCGGCGGGCTCGAGGTTCTCGTTGCCCGGGTCGATCATGGTGAGCGCGGGCACGACGACCTGCACCCGAGCGCGAATCGCCCCCAGGACACCGGGGCCGTCATCGCCCCGCGTCGGATCGGCCTCGGGTGCGGCCGTCAGCAGTAGATCGGCCAGCACATCGGCCCGCACCTGCGCCATGGTGCGTTCGTCGGCGACCGACACCGCGGTTTCGCCGCGCGCGTCGATCAGCGCCCGACTCTGCTGGGTGAGTCGGTCGTAGACGCCCACGGCCAGAACGGTCGGCAGGGTCGCCACCAGATCGGACATGCCGTCGCGACCGGTCACGATGCGCACGCCCCGCGTCTCTCGACCCCGTTGGTGGCGCTCGGTGAGGGTGGTCGGCTGCAGCCGCTCGGCGAGGACTGCAAGACGCGAACGCAGACGCCCGGGGCTCAGCCCCTCGGCGGTGGCCACGGCCAGCACGTCGAACTCACCGCGGACGTCGGGAGAAAGGGGCTCGCCGGCGTCGAGGATCGTGCGGACGTGAGGTCGACCGATCGCGCCGGCCTCCCATGCCGCGAGGGTGGCGGGGTAGTCGTCGACCAAGGTCATCGCCGCGTTGATCTGCGTCTGCATGCTGCGGTCCGAGAGATTCTCGGCGGCGGCGAGCTCGGACGCCACTTCGCGCAACGCCATCTCGGCCACCCGCCCCGACGGGGGTCGGTCGGCCATGGCGCCGAGCGCGAGGTGCCCCGCTTCGGCCAGCGCGCGGGTGCGCTGAACCTCGGCCACGGCCAGATCGGCACCGGTGCGGAGCACCTCGGCGAGCACCGCGGAGAGGGCTTTCGGCCCGCCGTTCGGGCCCGTCGGTGAGGTGTCGATGTGCATGTGTGCATGCTAGCGAGGACCTCCGACATTGGGCGGTCCGCGAGGAGCGTTCCGGGGACGGATCTGCACTTTCCTCGCCTGTGGAGGACAGGTGCGTGGCCGGGCTGGGACGTCGTCCGTCTCGTGCGGCCGTCAGAGCATGCTCGACGCCACGAGCCAGACGACGACGAGGACGGCCGCGGCCAGCGAGGCGAGGAGAAGCGCCCGTTGCCAGCGGCCCGGGCGTCCCCCCACGGGCCCCAGGGGTCGTTCGGGCTCGCCGAGTTGCGACCGGATGACATTGGCGCGCGCCTGCAGCTCGTCCTGGTGGATCGCGAACCGGCGGCTGTTGGGATAGCGCAGGGCGGCCTCGACCGATTCCGAGAGCTGGCGCTCGATGCGCGCCAGTTCTGCGCGCCGTTCCGGCTCCGTGCCGCTCCCGGGCTCGTCGTGATCGGGCATGGAAGATGTCTATCGCAGGAGGCGGGCTCCAGGTGCACCGTGGACCTCGGGATGCCGGGGCGAGTCCGGTCCCTTCGGCGCGCCCCGGGACCGCCACGACGACACGAGCCGCGGGGCAGAGCCCCCGCCACGCGGGAGCGGGGCGACAGGGCCTCACGCGCGAACGAGCCGGGCGACATACCCCGCGCAGCGCACGCTCCGCGCCGGGGGTCGACCGCCGCGATCCCGTCAGCCGTCGCGCAGGGCCGCGCGCACGAGCTCCACCGCGTCGCCCGGATCCACGCCGAGGCGGCGCACCGTCTCGGCGTACGTCCGTGCCGCCTGGGCGGCGCGCGACGATGCGGCGTCGGTGCCCTTGACGAGCGTGCCGGCGCGGCCGCGCGTCTCGACGTACCCCGCCTCTTCCAGCTCCTTGTAGGCGCGGGCGACGGTGTTCGCCGCGAGGTTCAGGTCGCCGGCGAGAGTGCGCACCGGCGGCAGCCGGGTGCCGGCGACGAGCGTTCCGTCGTCGATCGCGGCGATGATCTGCGCGCGCACCTGCTCGAACGGCGGGGTGGGGGAAGCGGCATCCAGGCGAAAGTCCATGACCGTCAGCCGTTCAGTCCGAAGAGGTCGAGGGGGTGGGTGAGGCGCCACCACGGGTCGGGCGGTTCGATCTCGCCCGTGAGCTGCGCGTCGACGGTGTCGGCGTCGACGGGGCCGGTCACGGTCAGCGTGCCGATCGTGGTGCCGGGCTCCCGAGCGTCGCCCAGGTCGAAGTCGACGGTGTGCTTCGCGGCGCCGCCGTTCCACAGCACGACGGTCGCGTCGGCCTCGGTGACGACGTCGATGTCGGGGCCCCACAGCGTCTCGACCTTGCCGACGACGGTGCCGGCGGTCACCGAGGGGCGGGGCTGCAGTTCCTGCTCGATGCGCGTGAACAGGTCGCGCGCCGCCTGATTGCGCGTGTCGGGTCCGGGCTGGCCGAGCACCGCGGCGTAGGCGCGCACCGTCGTGCCGCCGACCGCGATGTCTTTGGCGGTGAGCAGGTTCCACGCGTCGAGGGTGCCGGTCTTCACCCCGACGATTCCCGGATCGGCCAAGAGCGCGTTGCCGTTCTTGAACGTGCCCGCACCGGGGAGCGTCAGTTCGGGGGTCCGCACGATCTCGGCGATCACGGGATTGGCCAGTGCCCGTTCCGCCAGCGCGATGAGGGCGGCGGGAGTGGCGGTGTTGCCCGCCTCGATCCCCGTCGGGTTCACGATGGTGACCCCGGTGATGTCGCGCTCGGCGAGGTACGCGTTGGCGGCGGCCGCGAACTCGGCATCCGAGGGGAAGAGGTCGGATGCTAACCGCTGGGCGTAGTTGTTCGCCGAGGCGATGAGCATGCCCTGCAGCATCTGCAGCTCGGTGAGACTGCCGTCGACGGGAACGTCGAGCGACGATTCGCCGCGGGCGCGGTACTGCCAGTAATCGGCGCTGTCGGCCTGCGTGAACGCGTACGACTTGCCCTGCTCGCCGGGAGCCAGGGGGAGTCGGTCGAGCACGACGAGGGCGGTGACGACCTTGGTGATGCTCGCGATCGACTCCGGCGCGCTCGCCGACGACGACAGCGTCTCGGGCACGCCGTCGATGGCGATCGCGGCTTCTCCTTGCGCGGGCCAGGCGGGCACGGCGGAGGGAGCGGCCGTGGGCTGCACGGCCACGGCGCGCACGGTGGGGGCGACGGCGGTCAGCGGCCACAGCAGGGTCGCCGCCGCGTAGCCGGCGACGAGCAGGATCAGCAGCACCGTCGGCACGACGGTGGCCGGCCGCAGGATGCGGCGGCGGGTGCCGGCGAGCAGGTCGGCCTGACGCACGGTCGCACCCGAGACCACGAACGCCGGCGCGGGGCGCGCGGCGCCGGCCTCGGCGGGATCGACCCAGCCCAGGGCGGCGAAGGCGGCCGAGGTGGGCTCCGCGGCCGGTGAGACGGAGGGCGGTGCGTCGGAGGCTGGTGCGTCGGAGGGCGGCGTGGATGCCGGGTCCCCGGCCGCGACGGGAGCAGACGTGTCCGCGCCTGAGGAGGCTGCCTCTGCACCGGGCTCCGCGGTGGCCGTGCCGTCCGCCGTCACGGGCGGGATCTCGGCATCCGGTGTCGCTTCGCCCTCGGGCGCGGGGTCCGCCGGGTCACGCCGCGCGCGCCGTGTCTCCGGGGTCTGCTCGTGCACCCGCCCACGCTACCCCGGGCGCACCCCTATACTCGTCACGACAACCACGGGAGTCCGGTGAGCCGGGCTGAGAGGAAGCGAATCCACGCTTCGACCGTCGAACCTGATCCGGATCATGCCGGCGCAGGGAGGAGCACAATGCACACGTCTACGTCTGCCCCCGCGAACCGCTCGGCGGTCGCCCCGGCGAACCGCTTCCAGTGGCGCGTCGTCGACATCGTCGTCGCCGCCGTGCTGGGCGTGGCGATCGGTCTCGTGTTCTGGGGCTGGAACACCGTCGGCGGAATCTGGTTCGGCGCTATGGATGCCCTCACGCCCGGCCTCGGCGGCATCGCCGTCGGCATCTGGCTGATCGGCGGGGTGATCGGCGGGCTCATCATCCGAAAGCCCGGCGCCGCCCTTCTCGTCGAGCTGATCGCGGCGGTCGTGTCGGCCCTGATCGGCAACGTCTGGGGCATCGGCACGATCTTCTCGGGCCTCGCGCAGGGCCTCGGCGCCGAGCTGATCTTCCTCGCCTTCCTCTACCTGCGCTTCACGCTCCCCGTCGCGATGCTCGCGGGCGTCGGCGCCGGTGTCGGCGCCTGGATCCTCGAGCTGTTCCTCTCGCCCAACATCGTGAAGTCCCTCGAGTTCAACCTGCTGTACCTCGGCACCCTGGTGATCTCGGGCGCGCTGCTGGCGGGCCTCGTCGGCTGGCTCCTCGTGCGTGCGCTCGCCGCCACCGGGGCGCTCAGCCGATTCGCCGTGGGGCGGGAACTGCGCCGCGACGTCTGATGACGGGCCCCGCCCGCGTCGACGTCGAGGGATGGGGCTGGCGCTACGCCGGCCGCAAGCTCCCCGCCACCCGCGACGTCGATCTGATCGTCGAGACCGGCGAACGCGTGCTGCTGCTCGGTGCCTCGGGGGCCGGCAAGTCGACGCTGCTCGCGGGACTCGCGGGCCTGCTCGGCGGCAGCGACGAGGGCGAGCGCACCGGGCGCATCCTCGTCGACGGCGCCGCCCCCGAGTCGCAGCGCGGCCGCATCGGCCTGGTGCTGCAAGACCCCGAGGCGGGGATCGTGCTGTCCAAGGTGGGCGACGACGTCGCCTTCGGATGCGAGAACCTCGGCCTCCCCGCGGCCGAGATCCCCGCGCGGGTGGCCGAGGCCGTGGCATCCGTGGGTCTCGACGTTCCCCTCGACCGCCCCACCAAGGCGCTGTCGGGCGGGCAGAAGCAACGTCTGGCGCTGGCGGGTGTGCTCGCGATGCGCCCCGGACTGCTGCTGCTCGACGAGCCGACGGCGAACCTCGACCCCGACGGCGTGGCCGAGGTGCGCCGGGCGGTCGAGCACATCACGCGCAGCGACGGGACGACCGTCGTGCTCATCGAGCACCGCACGGCCGTCTGGGCCGACCTCATGACACGGGTCGTCGTGCTCGCCCCCGGCGGCGGAGTGTTGGCCGACGGCCCGCCGGCGCGGGTGTTCGCCGACCACGGTGACGCGCTCGCCGCGGCGGGCGTCTGGGTGCCCGGTCGCCCGGTCGACCTCCCCGTGCTCGCTCCGATCGAGACCCCGGATGCCGTGCTCTCGGCCGCGGCGCTGTCGATCGGGCGCGAGAAGCGCACGGTCGTGGCATCCGGGCTCGACGTGGTCGTACCGCGTGGCGCGGGCACGGTCGTGACCGGCCCCAACGGCGCGGGCAAGTCGACGCTCGCGCTGACGCTCGCGGGACTTCTGCCCGAGCTGTCGGGCGAGGTCGTCGCCGCCGAGTCGCTCGCCGCCCGCGGGGTGCGACGGCCGTCGCGGTGGCGCTCGACCGAGTTGCTCACGCGGATCGGCACGGTCTTCCAAGAGCCCGAGCACCAGTTCCTCGCGGCGACCCTGCGTGACGAGCTCGCCGTCGGACCGAAAGCCCTGCGGATGTCGGCGGCGCAGGTCGACGCGATCGTCGACGAGCTGTTGGAGCGGTTGGATCTGGCATCCCTCGCCCTGGCCAACCCCTTCACCCTGTCGGGCGGGCAGAAGCGGCGGCTGTCGGTGGCGACGGTGCTCGCGGCGTCTCCGGAGGTGATCGTGCTCGACGAGCCGACGTTCGGGCAGGACCGCCGCGGCTGGAGCGAGCTCGTCGGACTGCTGCAGCGCGAGATCGCGCGCGGGCGCACGGTGGTCGCCGTCACGCACGACGCCGACGTGGTGCGCCACCTCGGGCAGCACCGCATCACGCTCGGGGGCGCGGCGTGACCGGCGCGGCCGTCGAGGTGCGCAGGACAGCCTGGCTCGACGGCGTGAACCCGGTCACGAAGATCGCCATCGCCCTCGTGCTGTCGGTTCCCCTGCTCGCCTCGATCGACGTGGTGAGCGCGGCGACCGCGATCGTGCTCGAGCTGCTGCTCGTGCCGCTGACGGGCGTCGGTTACCGCACGCTCGCGAAACGCCTGCTGCCGATCGCGCTGTTCGCCCCCGTCGCTGCGGTCAGCATGCTGCTGTACGCCCGTCCCGGAGGAACGGTGTACGGCTCGTTCCTCTTCGCCACGATCAGCGACGACTCCCTCTCTCTGGCGGTGGCCGTGCTGCTGCGCGTGTTCGCCCTGGCTCTACCGACCCTGCTGCTGTTCGCCCGCACCGACCCGACCGAGGTCGCCGACGCCCTCGCCCAGATCGCCAAACTGCCGAGCCGTTTCGTGCTGGGCGTGCTCGCCGGAGCCCGCACGGTCGGACTCTTCGTCGACGACTGGCGCACGATGACCCTCGCCCGCCGTGCCCGCGGTCTGGGCGACCGCGGGGCCGTGCGCCGCTTCTTGTCGATGGCGTTCGTGCTGCTGGTCTTCGCCGTGCGCCGCGGCACGACCCTCGCCACGGCCATGGAAGCCCGCGGCTTCGGCGCCGACGTCGAGCGCACTTGGTCGCGCGCGTCGACGTTGTCGGGTCGGGATGCCGTGGCCCTCGCCGGCGCGGTCGCCCTCATCGCCGTCGCGCTGGCGGCGGCGGTGGTGACGGGGGCGTTCCGCGTGGTGGGGACGTGACCGACTCCCGTTGAGTGTCCAGGACACGCCGCGGCCCGGGGGCCCCGCGCGGCGTGTCCTGGACACTCAACGGGGGGATGAGGGGGGAAGAGAACGCTCAGGTCGCGTGCCGTTCTCCGACATCGGGGATGCTCGTCGCACGACCCTCGCGTGCCCGGCGCACCCCCGCGACCCGCGGACGGCGGCGATGCCGTCGAGTGTCCAGAACACGCCGGGGTGGGCCCGGGCGGCGCGGCGCGTCTTGGACACTCGGCGGGGGAGCGGGCGGGGCGCTGGGCGGGGCAAGGGCGGGGCGCGGGCGGGGAGAGAGCGGGGCGCTGGACGGGGCGGCGCGAGGGGTTCGTATGGCGGGTGGGAGCGCGGCAGAATGAGCACGGGGGATGCCATGGAATTGTCGATCGGATTGTTGGCGGTGAGCGTCGCGGTCGCGGCCGCGGTGCTGTCCGTGGCGTTGCCGCGGGTCGCGACCCCCGGGGCGATGACCCTCTTCCTGCGCTTCGCCGCGGTGTCGGGAGTGTGCGCGGTCGGTTCGAGCGCGATGTACCTCATCTACGGCACGGGTGGCGGCATGATCACCCTGGTCGCGGGAGACGTGGCGATGGTGCTCGCGCCCGCCCTGCTCTTGGTGGCGGTGCGCGTGCTCGACGGGTCCCGGGCCATTCGCACCTCGATGGCGACGCTCGCCCTGGCGCTGCTGGTGGCCACGGTCACCGCGACCGTGCCGTTGCCGACGTCGCTCGCGGTGAAGGCGTTGGCGTTGACGGTGGTCAGCGGGGCCTGCGCGTGGGCGGCGATCCGCGCGCGCGTGGAACCGTCGGGGCCGTTGCGGATCATCGCCGTCGTCACCGCGGTCTACGCGCTGTACAGCCTCGCGCGCGTCGTGGTCGGGTTCGGTGCGGGCTGGGACTCCCCGCTGTACCTCACGGCCTTCTCGTTCGCTCCGGCCACCGTGCTGGGCGCGCTCGCCGTGCTGCTTAACGGCGCGTCGGTGGTGCGTCTGCGCTTCGGTCCCCGGGTCGCCGAGCCCCCGACGCGGTGCGCACCCGGCGCCGCCGTCGTCCTCGGCGATTGGGACCTGGCATCCGCGGCGTACGGACCCGACCGCATGCGCGCTCTTCTCGTCGACCTGCGCGCCGCCGCTCGCGACCTCGATCCCGAGGCCGCGGACGTGGCGGGCGGGGTGGAGACGTCGGTGCCGAACGCGACGACGGCGCTCGGCGAACGCTTGCGCACCGCGTACGACTGGAATCCCGAAGAGGTCATCCTGCTCGTCGACGGGGCGGCCACCGCGGCCATCCGCACCCACCCCGGGCGCACGCGCGGGCGGGGCTCGTCGCGATCCTGAGTCTCGACTAGGGTGGGACCCGGTTTCAGCTTCGAAGGAGAATGCATGGATATCGCAGGAGCCTCCGCCCTCGTCACCGGCGGTGCCTCGGGCCTGGGCCTGGCCACCGTCCGCCGCCTCACCGCAGCGGGCGCGAACGTCACGATCGTCGACCTGCCCTCCTCGAACGGCGCTGCCGTCGCCGAGAGGCTCGGTGGCTCCTTCGTCGCCGCCGACGTGACGGATGCCGATCAGATCGCGGACGCTGCCGCCCGCGCCGCCGAAGCGGGCCCCCTGCGCGTGGTCGTCAACTGCGCGGGCATCGCCCCGCCGGCGAAGGTGCTCGACCGCGAGGGCGCGCCCACCTCGCTGCAGGACTTCGAGCGCGTCGTGCGCGTCAACCTCATCGGCACCTACAACGTCGTCGCGCAGACCTCGGCCGTCATGGCGAAGACCGAACCGACCGAGAGCGGGGACCGCGGCGTCATCGTGAACACGGCGAGCGTCGCGGCCTTCGACGGACAGATCGGCCAGCCCGCCTACTCCGCCAGCAAAGGCGGCGTGCACGCGATGACGCTGCCCCTCGCGCGAGAGCTCGCCCGCTACGGCATCCGGGTGGTCACGATCGCCCCCGGCATCATGGAGACCCCCATGCTGAAGGGCCTCCCGCAGGCGGCGCAGGACTCCCTCGGCCAGCAGGTGCCCTACCCCTCCCGCCTCGGAACCCCCGACGAATACGCGCGTCTCGTGCTCGCGATCGCCGACAACGGCTACCTCAACGGCGAGACGATCCGCCTCGACGGCGCGATCCGGATGGCGCCGAAATGACCGACGGCATCCTGCTCCACGTCGAGGACGGGCTCGCGCGCGTCACCTTCGACCGCGCCGCGTCGCTGAACGCGATGGATTTCCCGATGGCGCGCCGCTGGCGCGAGGTCGCGCACGAGGTGACGTCGGACGCGTCCGTCGGAGCGGTGATCCTGGATGCCACCGGCCCCGCGTTCTGCGCGGGCGGCGACGTGGTGGCCATGGCGACGACCGGCGCGTCGGGTCGCGAGGTGACCGAGACGGCCGAGGCGATCCACGACGGCATCCGCACCTTCGTCGAGGCGCCGCTGCCGATGGTCGCCGCCGTTCACGGTGCGGTCGCGGGTGGCGGGCTCGGCCTGATGCTCACCGCCGACTACGTCGTCGCGAGCGAGAACGCCCGCTTCGTCAGTCGCTACGCGAACATCGGGCTCACCCCCGACCTCGGCGTCTCCACTCTGCTGCCCGCGGCGATCGGTCAGCGTCGTGCGCTGCAGCTGCTGCTGCAGGACCGCATGCTCTCGGCCGCCGAGGCCCTGGACTGGGGGCTGGTGGCCGAGGTCGTGGCATCCGGCGATCTGGCGCCCCGCGTGAACGAGATCGCGCGGTTCTGGCTCGACGGTGCGACCGCGGCCTTCGGTCAGGCGACGCGCCTCGTGCGCGTGGGCGCCGCACGCACGCTGGCCGAGAACCTCGCCGACGAGGCCGCCACGATCGGCGCCGCCTTCGACACCCCCGAGGCGAAAGCGCGGGTCGCCGCCTTCGCCGCCGCCTCCGCGAAAGGACGCTCGTGACGCTCGCCGGAAAGACCATCCTGATGTCGGGCGGCAGCCGCGGCATCGGCCTCGCCATCGCGCTGCGCGCCGCGCGCGACGGTGCGAATATCGCGCTGCTGGCCAAGACCGACACCCCGCACCCCAAGCTCGAGGGCACGGTGCACACCGCCGCCGAGGCGATCCGCGCGGCGGGCGGTCAGGCGCTGCCCATCGTCGGCGACGTGCGCGACGAGGAGTCGATCACCGAGGCCGTGCGGCGCACCGTGGGGGAGTTCGGCGGCATCGACATCGTCGTGAACAACGCCAGCGTCATCGACCTGTCGGGTTCGCTCGAGCTCGCGACGAAGAAGTACGACCTCATGCAGGACGTGAACGTCCGCGGCACGTTTCTGCTCTCGCGCTCCGCGGTCCCCTTGCTGAAGGATGCCGAGAACCCCCACATCCTGTCGCTCTCGCCGCCGCTGAACGTCACTCCTCGCTGGCTGGGGGCGCACACCGGGTACAGCCTCGCGAAGTTCGGCATGACGATGGCGACGCTGGGCCTCGCCGAGGAGTTCGCGGGCGACGGGATCGCCGCCAACACCCTGTGGCCGCGCACGACGATCGCGACCGCGGCGGTGCAGAACGTCATCGGCGGCGACCGGCTCATGGCCGTGTCGCGCACGCCCGAGATCTACGCCGACGCGGCGTACGAGGTGCTCACCGCACCGTCGCGCGAGCGGACCGGACAGACGCTGATCGTCGAGGACGTGCTCCTCGCCGCGGGAGTGACGGACTTCTCAGGCTACGCCGCCGTGCCCGGAACCCCGGATGCCGCGATGTACCCCGACATCTTCTTGGACTGAGCGGGGCGTTGCGGTCCCTTCGTCGGGCGGTGGAGGTCGTGCAGTGGGCGTGGGGTCGTGGGGCCCCGCGGTGGGTGTCGCGTCCTACGTCGGCGCGGGGCCCTGCGGTCGGCATCCATAAACGCTGTTCGTGCGCATAAACGCTCCGTCACCGCGTTTATCGACACGAATCGCGTTCATGGGCGGGTGCCCCGCTCGCACGACAGACCGACGGGCAAGTCCCACGCGCAAGAGGTGCGCGGTGCCGCAATGGCGCACGGCCCCCAGTGGGCGAGGAGTCGCGGTGGTGCAGTGCGTCCATAAACGCGATTCGTGCGCATAAACGCTCCGTCACCGCGTTTATGCGCACGAACAGCGTTTATCGGCATCGCGGATGCCGCGTGGGCGCCGCCGCGCGTGGGCGCCGCCGGGACGACGGGTCGCTCAGGCGCTCAGGTCGACCGTCGTGCCGAGGCCCTGCGCGCGGGCTGCGCGGATGAAGACGTCGGCGACCGCGACGTCCTGCGCACCGATCCCCACCGAGTCGAACAGCGTGATCTCGTCGGGCGACCGGCGGCCCCGCGCCAGACCGGCGACGACCTCTCCGATCGTGCCGACGACGTCGGCCTCGGAGATCGCGCCCTCGGCGATCGCCCGCAGCAGATCGCCCGACTTCGTGCGCGCCGTCGCCCGGTCGTCGACCCAGATCGAGGACCGGGCCATGGCCGCACCGTCGACCTCGCGCTCATCCGCGCGCGGACGGGCTCCGACGACGTTGAGGTGCTGCCCCGGGCGCAGCCACGCGCCCTCGACGATCGCCTCCACCGACGGGGTCAGGGTGCAGACGACGTCGGCCTCCTCGAGCACCTCGCGAGGGGATGCCACGACGTCGATCGTCGTGGGCCATCCCTCGTCTCGAAGCTCGGCGGCGAGACCCTCGGCGCGCTCGCGCGTGCGCGACCACACCACGACGCGGTCGAAGGGCCGCACGTCGCGCAGCGCCAGGGCGTGCTCGCGGGCCAACGCCCCGGCGCCGATCAGCCCGAGGGTCCGGCTGTCGGGGCGGGAGAGCGTGCGGGTGGCCACCGCGCTGGCGGCGGCGGTGCGCACCCGGGTCGGCACGGCGCCGTGCAGCAGCGCGACCGGCGACCCGTCGACGCGGTCGACGACGAGGATCATCGAGCGCTGGGTCGGCAGCCGACGCCCCGCGTTGTCGGGCACGTCGGCCAGGAGCTTGACGCCCGCGAGGTCGGAGGCCTCGGACACCGCCGACATCAGGATGAACCGGTTGGAGTCCGCGGGCGTCGACATCGAGGTCGGGCCGGGCTGATCGGCGCGGCCCTCGGCGATCTCGGCGAACCCCCGGGAGACGGCCTCGGCGATGGCCTCGCGGTCGACGAGACCCTCCAGCTGGGGCGTGCTCAGCAGCAGCATCAGGCGCGGCTCCCCTCGGTCAGCTCGAGGGCGTCGGCGACGACGGCGCCGCGGAAGATCACGGTGCGGTCGCTCAGGCGGTCCATGACGGCCGCCGTCACGGTGTCGCCGGCGACCAGTACGAGGTCGGCGGGGTCGCCGATCCCGACGCCGGGGCGGTCGGCGCCGAGGGCGGGCATGGCCGCGCGGCCCATCACCGCGCGACCGCCCACCGTGGCGATCGCGACGCAGTGCTCGATGTCGTCGTCACGGCGGAAGCCGTTGGTGAAGGCCAGCTGCCAGGTGCGATCGAGCATGTCGGTGTTGCCGTAGGGCGACCAGTAGTCGCGCTGGCCGTCCTGACCCAGGCCCAGCGCGATGCCGTACTCGTCGAGCAGGTGCGTGGGCAGCGGCGCCTGAGGGGCGATCGTGGCCATCGAGATCCCGAGGTCGCGGAACTGCTCGAGCAGCGCCCGCAGTTGCGCCTCGGGGAGGCGCCCCAGGCCGTAGCCGTGCGAGATGGTGACGCGGCCCCGCATGTCGAGGGTGCGGGTGCGCTCGACGATCAACTCGGCCGAGAACTTCGCCAGCTGGTCCGGTTCGTGCAGGTGGATGTCGATGGGGGCGCCGTAGCGCTCCGCGATGGAGAACACGGCGTCGAGATGCCGGACCGGGTCGCGATCGAGGGCGCACGGATCGATCCCGCCGACCACATCGGCCCCGCGGGCCATCGCCCGATCGAGCACCTCGATCGATCCCGCCTCGCGCAGCAGACCCGCCTGTGGGAACGCGATGATCTCGACCTCGCACCGGTCGAGGTTGGCTTCGCGCGCCGCGAGCACGGCATCCAATCTCTCGAGATCCGCGTCGACGTCGACCTGGGCGTAGGTGCGCACCTGGGTCGTGCCGCGCGCGATCGCGCCCTCGAGCGTCGTCGCCACGCGGTGCTCCATGCTCCGCTCGGCGTGGCGCCAGTTGTCGCGGTCGTTCAGCATCATGCCCCACACCCCGGGCACCCCGGTGTGCGGCCGGAACGGCAGGCCGATGCGGGTCGAGTCGAGGTGCACGTGCACGTCGGCGAACGACGGCAGCAGGATGCGTCCGCGGCCCGACACCGTCTCGGTCGCGGGGTCGATGGGTTCCGTACCCGCCGGATGGATGCCGGCGATGAGGCCGTCCGCGAGGACGACGTCGGAGAGGGGGCCGCCCCAGGGGTGGACGTCGGTGAGGACGGTGGAGGTCATTCGAAGCTCGTTCCGGTGAAGTCGTACAGACCGTCGGCGCGCGGGGTCCAGCGCAGTCCGCTCACGGCGGCGAAGTTGTTGAAGGGCACGTACAGCGGAACGAAGTAGCCCTGCGTGTTGCTGTAGTCCAGCAGCTCCTCGAAGACCTGCTGGCGTGCGTCGCCCTCGACCCCGCGCTGCTCCGCCGCCCAGGCGGCGGTGGCGGGATCCTGCGCGTAGTTGTTGTTGCCCGCCGTCTCGTAGAAGTCGGTGAGGGGCAGGTCGCCGTCGAGCGTGGAGGGGGCCCAGGTGTTGAGGTAGACGCCCTGCATCTCGCGGCTGCGCACCTTCAGCGTGTGGCTCTGCTGGTCGGCACCGCGCATGTCGACGGCGATGCCGACGGCCTGCAGGTAGCCCTGGATGCTCTGGGCCACCTCGCTCGAGAGCGGGATGCGACCGTCGGTGGCGTAGTCGAACGGGATCGGCGTGCCGTCGTAGCCGGCCTCGGCCAGCAGCGCACGCGCGCCGTCGGGGTCGTAGCCGACGGGCTGGACGGAGTCGGAGAAGCCCTCCACCGCCGGCGCGATCATGGCCTTCGCGGGCTCGGCGAGTCCCGACAGCAGGGAGTCGACGATCGCCTGGGTGTCGACGGCCTTGGCCACCGCCTGGCGCACGCGCACGTCCTGCAGGGGGCCTGCGGTGGAGTTGACGCCGAGGAAGACGACCCCGTTCGAGGCGGCCGAGAAGGTCTGCGCCGACGGCGCGGCCTGCACCGAGGCCACCTGCGTCGGTCCGATCTGGGCGACGTCGAGGCTGCCCGAGAGCACGCCGTTCGCGCGCGATTCGGTGGACGACACCGGCTGCAGCGAGATCTCCTCGATGACCGGGGCCGGACCCCGGTAGTCGTCGTTGCGCTTCAGGTCGTACGACACGCCCGTGGTGATGTTGTCGAAGACGTAGGGCCCCGATCCGATCGGCTCCCGGGCGTAGGCGTCGGCCCCCATCTGCTGGTAGGTGTCGGCGGGCACGATCGAGATGAGCGAGGTGTTGCGGGGGAAGGCCGAGAACGGCTGCTTGAGGGTGAAGCGCACGGTGGTGGCATCCACCGCCTCGACGCTGTCGAGGGACGAGAGGTAGGCGTAGTTCTCGCCGCTCGGATCGCCCAGGATCGTCTCGTACGTGAAGACCACGTCGTCGGCGTCGATGGCCTCGCCGTTGCTGGCGGTCACGTCGGGGGTGAGCGTGAACTCCCACTGCGTCAGGTCGTCGTTGGCTTTCCATCCCGTCGCGAGCTTCGGCTCGAGGGTGCCGTCGGCGGCGATCTTCACCAGCTGATCATGGGTGTGGAAGAAGACCGACAGCACCACCAGCGCTCCCGAGCGGATGGGGTCCATGGAGCTCGGGTCGGTGGGCAGAGCCGCGGTCAGGCTCGTGCGGGCGGTTTCGCCCGAGCCTGCGGGGGAGTCGAATCCGCCGGCGCATCCGGCGAGGATCACGCTGCCGAGGGTGAGGGCGGCGGCGCCTGCGAGGGCGCGGCGGGCTGTCGAGCGGGTCATGAGAGGGCCTTTCGGGTGGGCGACGCAGAGAGGGTGGGTGAGTCGGCGAGGGCGGGTGACGCGGGGCGGGTGGGTGAGTCGGAGAAGAGGTGCGGGATGGCGTCGAGCAGGGTGCGGGTGTACGGATGCCGCGGCTCGGCGAAAACGCGCTCGGTCGGGCCCTCTTCGACGATGCGTCCGGCCTGCATCACGACGACGCGGTCCGCGATGCCGCGGACGACGCCGAGGTCGTGGGAGACGAAGAGGTAGGCGAGTCGCTGCTCGCGCTGCAGGCCGCCCAGCAGGTCGAGCACCTGCGCCTGGATCGAGACGTCGAGCGCCGAGACGGGCTCGTCGAGCAGCACGATCGCCGGGTCGAGGGCGAGCGCGCGGGCGATGCCGACGCGCTGGCGCTGCCCGCCCGACAGACGGGTGGGAAGACGGTCGTCGAACGAACTGTCGAGGCCGACCCCGTCGAGCAGCGTGCGCACGCGCGCCGACGTGAAGCTCCGGCGGATCTTCAGCGGTTCGCCGACGGAGCGGGCGACGCTCATGCGCGGGTCCAGCGCCGACGACGGGTCTTGGAACACCACCTGGGCGCGCGAGCGGATCTCGGCGCTGCGTCCGGCGATGTCGGGGGACACGGTGCGCCCCTCGAAGCGGATCGTGCCCGCGCTCGCCGGGGTGAGGCCCAGGATGGCGCGCAGCAGCGACGACTTACCGCATCCGGACTCCCCGACGACGGCGACGGTCTCTCCGGCGCGGATGCGCAGGGACACCCCGTCGACCGCCCGGGTGCGCCGGCCTCGACGACCGGGGTACTCGACGACGAGGTCGGTCACCTCCAGGGCGGGCTCCTCGGCGGTCTCGACCAGCGCCGGGCGGTCTGCCCCGGTGCGGGTCGACGGCGCCGCCGCGAGCAGCCGCCGCGTGTACTCGTGAGCGGGGGCCGACAGCACCGCGCGGGTCTCACCGTGCTCGACGACTCGTCCCGACCGCATCACGACGAGGTCGTCGGTGTGCTGGGCCACGAGGCCCAGGTCGTGGCTGATGAGCGCCAACGCCGACCCGGTGCGTTCGCGCACGTCGTCCAGCAGGGCCATGACCTGCGCCTGGACCGTGACGTCGAGTGCCGTGGTGGGCTCGTCGGCGATGAGCAGCAGCGGGTCGTTGGCGATGGCCATGGCGATGACCGCGCGCTGGCGCATGCCGCCCGACCACTGGTGGGGCCGCGACGCCGCGCGGTCGGCGGCGTCGCGGACGCCCACCGATTGCAGCAGCTCGACCGCGCGTCGGCGGGCGGCGGTGCGCGAGGTGGCGGGGGAGTGGGCGCGCACCGCCGCGGCGACCTGCGCCCCCACCGAGCGCAGCGGGTTGAGCGCCGACATCGGGTCTTGGAACACCATCCCGGTCACCCGACCGCGCATGCTGCGGAGCTCCCGCTCGCTCATCGACGTCACGTCGCGGCCGTCGATGCAGACGCTCCCCGAGGCGACGCGCACGCCCGGGGGCAGCAGGCCGAGGGCGGCGAGCATCGTGAGGCTCTTGCCGGAGCCGGACTCGCCGACGACGCCGAGCGCGGACGAGGGCGCCACCTCGAACGAGACGTCGTGAACCACGGTGCGGTGGCCCTCGTCGGTCGTGGCATCCAGACGCAGGTTCTCGACGGACAGGACGGGACGGGTCATCGTCGGGCTCCCTTGCGCAGGAAGGCGCCACGCGCCTCGGCGGTGAACTGCTGGCTAAGGAACTGCACGCCGCCCACGGCGAGGAACATCGCGATCCCGGGCAGGATCACCAGCCAGGGGTCGGTGGCCAGGTACTTCTGGCCGTCGTAGATCATGGCGCCCCAGCTGGGCGTGGGCGGTTGCACGCCGAGACCGAGGTACTCCAGAGACGCCTCGACGAGCACGATCGTGGCGATGTCGGTCGCGGCGATGATGAGCGTGTGCGGCCAGACGTTCGGCAGCACGTGCCGGGTGAGCGACCAGAAGCGATCGGCACCCTGTGTGCGCGGTGCCACGACGAAGTCCTGCGCCCGAAGGGCCGCGGCGACGTTGCGGGTGACCCGGGCGTAGCCCACCCACCAGGTGCAGCCGACGACGAGGATCGTGAGCCCCGCGCTGGGCGGGACGACGGCGCAGACGGCGATGAGCAGCAGGACGACGGGCATCGCCAGCACGGTGTTCGACAGCACCGACAGAGCGGATTCGATCCGCCCACCGAAGAAGCCGGCCAGGATGCCGACCGTGGTGCCGATCACCGCGTTGAGGCACACGATGGCCACCGTGATGCCGAGGGTGACGGCGGAGGCGAGGGCGATCCTGCTGAACAGGTCGCGCCCGAGCGGGTCGGTGCCCAGCGGGTGCGCCGGGTCGACGAAGGGCGGGAGCAGGACGCGCGACAGGTCCTGCCCGAGCGGGTCGAAGCCGGGCAGCACGGGACGCAGCGCGGTCGCGCCGACCACGACGGCGAGCATCACGATGCCGACGACGGCCGAGGGGCGCAGGCGCCGACGACGGGGGCGAGGGGGCGGTGCCGAGGTCGCGGCCTCGGGGAGCGGGGGCAGGGCGACGGTGGTCATGAGGTGGCCGTTCGGGGGTCGATGCGGGCGACGAGCAGGTCGACGAGGGTGTTGACGACGACGAAGGCGACGGCGACGAAGAGGAGCCCCGCCTGGACGATCGGGAAGTCGCGCTGACTCACGGCGGCCGTCAGCAGGCTGCCGAGCCCCGGCCAGGCGAACACCACCTCGACCACGACGGTGCCGCCGAGCAGACCGCCGAGGTTGAGGCCGGCCATGCCGAGCACCGGCGGCAGGGCGTTGGGGAGCATCTGCGTGAACAGGATGGTCGGTCGCGACTGGCCGATCGCGAAGGCCGTGCGCACGTAGTCCTGCTCGGCTTGATCGCTCAGCGCGGCGTCGAGCAGGCGGAGATACATCACGAACTGGCCGGTGGCGAGGGTCACGACCGGGAGTACGAGGCTCGCCGGACTCGTGCGGCCCAAGGACGGCAGCAGGCCGAGCGTGACCGAGAAGATCAGCACGAGCAGCAGGGCGAAGAAGAAATCGGGCACCGCCTGCCGGGTGGCGCCGAGCCAGCCGACGACGGCGCGCAGGATCCGGCTGCCGCTGAGGTGGATGACGACGGCTGCCACGAGCGCGAGGGCGAAGCCGGCCAGGAACGCCCAGAAGGCGAGTTCGACCGTGGCGGGGAGGCGTTCCCACACGAGCCCGAGCGCGGACTCGTGCAGGCGGTACGAGTCGCCGAGGTCGCCGACGACGACTCCGCGGAGGAAGTCGACGTACTGCACGATGACCGGGCGGTCGAAGCCGAGGCTGGCGTTGAGCGCGTCGACGTCGGCACTGCTGGCGTTGTCGGGGAGCAGGAGTGCGCCGGGGGCGCCGGTGAGGCGACCGAGGACGAAGCCGATCGTGACCACGAGGAAGACCGTGGCGCCGGCCAGGGCGAGGCGGCGGAGGAGGAAGGCGAGCACGGAGGTGACGCTACGGCGCGCAACGGGTATACCAAGGCGATGTAACGAACACGCAATGTGATCCTTACGCGGGCGTCATTTTGGAGTACCAAATCGCGATTCAAGCCATTTGAAAGACCCGGATTGCGCCATTTGGAATACCAAAGAACGGTTTCCTCCCACGTCTCACCCCTGTCAGGATGGAGGCGTGGACGACGACATCGACGCGACCGGCCGGCGCATCGCGCACATCCTGCGCGAGCGCATCATCACCGGTGAGATCGACATGGGCGACAAGCTCGGCGAGCGCGACATCGCCGAGGAGCTCGGCGTTTCGCGGGTGCCCGTCAGAGAGGCGCTGCACGTGCTCGAGGCCGAGGGGTTCGTGTCGTCGGCCCATCGCCGTGCGGCCGTCGTGCACCGCTTCACGGTCGACGACGCGAGGGAGCTGTTCGACATGCGCATGCACCTCGAGCCCTTCGCCGCGGCACTCGCCGCGGAGCGCGCCGCCGCGGGCGCCGACACCGCAGCGCTGCGGGCCGCGCTCGACGTGGCGCACGTCGCGTCGGTCGCCGCGGCGTCGGCCTCGTCGCGCAACTCCGATCTGCACGACGAGATCTTCGCCCTCGCCGGTCACGCGCTGCTCTCGCGGATGAGCGGTCTGCTCACGGGGCGCACGCGATGGCTCTTCCGTCTGACGCCCGAACGCGACACCCCCGGTCGATGGGACGAGCACGCCGAGATGGTGGAGGCGATCGTGGGCGGGCACGTCTCGCTCGCGCAGACGCTCGCCGCCGCGCACGTCGAGCGGGCCCGCGTGGAGTCGATGCCGGGTCTGGTCGAGCGGCTTCCCCCCGTCGAGCGGGCGGAGCGTCGCCGGCGGTCGCGCCGGGTTGCGTCGGGGGCCTGACCGCGCCGAGAGGGCGCCCGCGCTGCCCCGCCCGGCTGCGAGTAATGCGTCCGCGGGTCCATCTGCATGACCGGTGTGGCGCATGTGCTGTCGCGCGGCGTGTGAGGCGCCGCACGAACCAACGCTCCTGCATGTGGACCGCGTGGGCCCACGACCCGTCAGATCAGGCCCAGCTCCGCGAACGCGTTGTGCACGCCGTCGTCGAGCACGGCGGTGGTCACCCGGCCGGCGAGGCGCTGCAGCTCGGGCACGGCGTTGCCCATCGCGACGGGGGTGCCGACGACCTCGAACATCTCGACGTCGTTCCAGCTGTCGCCGATGCCGATGGCGTCCGTCGCCGACAGGCCCAGTTCGGCGAGCACGTCGGTGATCGCGGAGCCCTTGGTGACGCCGGCCTGGCCGATCTCGCCATTCGAGCCGCCGGGCAGCGGGATCGAGCCCGGGATGACGTGGAACCCGTCGCCGAGTTCGGCGGCGGCGTGGGCGACGGTGTCGGTCGAGGGGCTGACGAAGACGGCCTTGGCGACGGCGTCGCGGTCGACCTCCGACACCGGCCGGGGCTCGCGCCACAGCGGCTGCTCGGGGGGCAGCCCCTGGGCCTCGAGCTCGGCCGCGCGCTGGGCGTGACGCTCACGCCGGTACTCGTTCATCACGGCGCCCATGCCGGGGCTGGCGAAGACGCCGCCGTGGGTCTGCAGGAAGTAGTGGATGCCGTGGGCCTCGAAGTACCGCTCGAGGGTGTCGACGTCGGTGCGGGCGAGGGGGCGTTCCACCAGCGTCCGATCGGCCTGGGTCGCATACGCTCCGCCGTTGGTGATCGCGCCGTCGAAGCCGATGGCGAGCACGTCGGGGTGGATGTCGCCGGCGGAGCGGCCGGTGCTGAGCCACACGAGGTGCCCGTTCTCTCGCGCCTGTCGGATGGCGGTCGCCGTCGAGGGCGCCATCACCGAACCGTGTTCGAGGATCGTGCCGTCGACGTCGAGGAAGGCGATGCGGGTCATAGATGTACTCCAAGAGGTCGGCCCCGGGCCGTGAGGACCCGGGGCCGATCCGATCAGGGGGGGGTCAGCGCGTCAGCGACGCGCCATTGGTGCGGATGACGTCGGCGTACCAGCCGAACGACTTCTTCCGGTAGCGGTCGAGCGTTCCGGTGCCGTCGTCGTTGCGGTCGACGTAGATGAAACCGTATCGCTTGCTGAGCTGAGCGGTGCTGGCGCTGACGATGTCGATGCAGCCCCACGAGGTGTAGCCGAGCACGTCGACGCCGTCTTCGAGCGCCTCGCCGACCTGCACGAGGTGGTCGTTGAGGTAGGCGATGCGGTAGTCGTCGACGACCGTCTTCTCACCGTCGACCTCGACGAGCTGGTCGCGCGCGCCCAGGCCGTTCTCGACGATGAACAGCGGCTTCTGCCACCGGTCCCAGAACTGGTTCAGCACGAGGCGCAGGCCCACGGGGTCGATCTGCCAGCCCCACTCGCTCGCTTCGAGCGTGGGGTTGGCGATGCCGCCCATGATGTTGCCCTCGCCCTCGGCGCGCTTCGCGGGGTCGGCGGTCTCGGCGATCGACATGTAGTAGCTGAACGAGACGAAGTCGACGGTGTTCGTCAGGTCCTCGCGGTCCTGGTCGGTGATGTCGAGGGCGATGCCCTTCTCGCGCAGCGTCCGCAGGAAGTACCCGGGGTACTCGCCGCGGGTGTGCACGTCGCCGTAGACGAGGTTGCCGTGGTCGGCGTCCATGACGGCGCGGGCGTCGTCGGGCGACGGGGTGAGGGGGTAGATCGGCATCGACAGCACCATGCAGCCGACCTTGGCCTCGGGGGCGACCTCGCGGGCGATGCGGGTGGCCCGGGCGGATGCCACGAGCTCGTGGTGCATCGCCTGGTACAGCTGCTGCTCGGGAACGCCGCCCTCGGGGATCGGGATGCCGCCGCTCATGAACGGGGCGTGCAGCAGCGAGTTGATCTCGTTGAACGTCAGCCAGTACTTCACGCGCGAGCCGAAGCGCTCGAGCAGCGTGCGGGCGTAGCGCTCGTAGAACCCGATCAGCTCGCGGTTCGTCCACCCGCCGTAGGCCTCGGCCAGGTGCAGCGGCGTCTCGTAGTGCGAGATCGTCACGAGCGGCTCGATGCCGTGCTTCTCGAGTTCGTCGAGCACGCGGTCGTAGAACGCCAGGCCCTCTTCGTTGGGCTCGGTCTCGTCGCCCTTCGGGAAGATGCGGCTCCACGCGATCGAGAACCGGTAGACGCCGAAGCCCATCTCGGCGAACAGCGCGATGTCCTCCGCGTAGCGGTGGTAGTGGTCGATGCCGACGAGCTTGAGGTTGTCGGGCGTGGGCTGGTCGCTGCGGGGACCCGAGATGCCGCGGGGCATCACGTCCTGCACCGAGTACCCCTTGCCGTCTGCGTCGTACGCGCCCTCGATCTGGTTCGCGGCGGTCGCGCCGCCCCAGAGGAAGCCGTCGGGGAAGGAAGTGGTCGTCATGGTCTGTGCCTCCAGGGGGTCAGCGGGCGGTGGAGAGGGAGTCGACCGAGATGGCGCGGAACAGCGTCTCGCCGTGCGAGAGGGGTCCGGATGCCACGTCGGCGACGTCGGGATACAGGTCGCCGTTTGTCACGATGACCGGGGTGATCAGGTCGTACCCGGCCTTCTCGATGGCGGCGCCGTCGAATTCGAGCAGCAGGTCACCGGCCTTCACCTCGGCGCCGGACTGCACCTTGAGGGTGAAGTGCTGGCCGCCGAGCTTGACGGTGTCGAGGCCGACGTGGATCAGCAGCTCCACGCCGTCCACGCCGCGCAGGCCGATCGCGTGACCGGTGGGGAAGGCGGCGACGACGGTGGCGTCGAACGGGGCGTAGACCGCGCCCGAGGTGGGCCGGATCGCGACGCCCTTGCCGAGCGAGCCGTCGGCGAAGGCGGCATCCGGAACCTCGCTGAGGGCGACGACTGTGCCGTCGACGGGGTTCGAGACCTCGGTGTCGGTCGCCGCGGCCGGGGTCGCGGGGGCGGCGGTGTCGACGGGGTCGGTGAAGCCGATGAGCACGACCAGCAGGAACGGGATGACGATCGCGGCGGCGAGGCCGATCGCGAGCATGACCATGTTGCCGTTGCCCAGCAGGGCGGGGAGCGCGAGACCCGAGGGGACGACGAACGCCTTCGAGAAGACCCCGCCCATCGCGATGAGCGCGCCACCGACGGCGCCGCCGACGATGCCGAAGGCGAAGGGGCGCTTCAGCGGCAGGTTGATGCCGTAGATCGCGGGCTCGGTGATGCCGGCGAGGAAGCCCGACAGCGTCGCCGGGGCGGCGAGCGAGCGGAGGCTCTTGTTGCGGGTGCGAACGAGCACACCGGCGACCGCGGCGGCCTGGGCGAGCACGGCGGCGAAGACGGGTCCGATGAGCAGGATCATGCCCGTGGTCTGGTACTCGAGCTGGAAGAGCGGCACGAGGCCCCAGTGCAGGCCGAAGATCACGAAGACCTGCCAGAGGCCGCCCATGATGGCGCCACCGGCCCACGGCACGGTCTGGAACACCCAGCCGATGGCCGAGGCGAGTCCGCCGCCCACGAGCGCCGACAGCGGACCGATGACGACGAAGATCAGCGGCACGGCCACGAGAACGACGAGCATCGGGGTGACGAAGCGACGAATGGCACCGGGCAGCTTCGCGTAGAGGAAACGCTCGGCGTGGCTCTGCAGCCACACGATGATGATGACCGGGATGACGCTCGAGACGTAGCTGACCATCGTCACCGGGATGCCGAAGAACGTCACGTCGGGAACGCCGGTGAGGGCCGTGATCGAGGGGTAGACGAGCGCTCCCGCGATGGCGAGCGAGGTGAACTCGGCGGCCTTGAAGTAGCGGGCCGCGGTGATCGCCAGGGCGAGGGGGAGGAAGTTGATCAGCGCGTCGGAGAGGGCGTTGAGGATCGTGTAGGTGGTGGTCGTGGCATCCATCCACCCGAAGGTGACGGCCGCGGCGAGGAACGCCTTGAGCAGACCGGTGCCGGCCAGCGCCCAGAGGATCGGCGTGAAGATGGCCGAGATCATCGAGATGAACCGGTTGAAGAGATTGCCCTTCGGGCCCTTCTCGCCGGTGTCGTCGGAGCCCGCGCCGAGCTTCGTCTGCGACTGGATCGCCGCGAACACCTCGGGCACGTCGTTGCCGATGACGACCTGGTACTGCCCGCCCGCCTGGGCGGTGGTGATCACGCCGGGGGTGGCGCGGAGGGCTGCGGCGTTCGCCTTGCTCTCGTCTTTCAGTACGAATCGGAGCCTCGTCGCGCAGTGCACGAGCGAGGTGACGTTGCCTTCTCCGCCGACGCCGGTGAGAACCGCCGCCGCTGTCTTCGCGTAATCCGCCATCGGAATCCGCCTGCCTTTCGCCGCATCCATGCGGCCCGTCGAATGTTCTGTGGCGACGACCCGGATTGCTTTCGGGCAATAAAAAAGACCCGAATCCGTTCATCGCTCGTCAGCGATGTGGATTCAGGTCTTGCCCGCTCGCGCGGTAACAATCCGGAAATCGTCGGCAGGTGTGAACCTGCGTCCGCGACTATAGCACCGGCGCGTCGGGTGCGCCAGAGGTGTCAGCGCGCCCCATGCTCGTCGCCAATCGCTCGACGTGCACGGTCAGGTAGAGCACTTCCTCGTCGGTGAGGGTCGAGCTCGTCGCCGCGAGCACGTAGGCCTTCACGGCCTCGGCGATGCCGAAGGCGCGGGGGTAGCGGTGCTTCGCGAACTCGAAGAACGACGAGTCGCCGCTCGTGAGCATCGAGCGGTCCACGAGCCGCTGCAGCAGGAACCGCACGTGCAGGATGAACCGCGCGTAGTCGGGGCCGGCGGTGTCGAGGGGGACGCCGAGGCCCGTCTCGACCGTGCGCACGACGTGCTGCACGCGGCGGAACAGCAGGGCCGCGGTGCCGTTGGGCTCGTCGCGCGTCGCGTTGAGCAGGTGCATCGTGAGGAACACGCCCTCTTCGGGCGGGAGGTCGCGATCGAGGGATGCCGCGATCGAGGCCGCCATGCGCTCGGCGACACGCGATTCGTCGGGGTGGAGGATCCGCAGCTCGGGCATCGAGGTGACGGGGATGCGGATGCCCTGGTCGAGGCGCTCGATGACGTAGTTGACGTGGTCGATGACGGCGAGCGGCAGCCGACGCCCGAGGTCGCGGCCCAGTTCGCGCTCGGCTTCGTCGACCGCGCGCAGCACCGCCTGCACCAGGGCGTAGGGCGCGTCGGTGAGGAGCTTCTGCGCGTGCGCGGTGTCGGTGGCCTGGTCGAGCACGAACGTCTTCTCGACCTTGGCGGGGTCGACGTGCCCCTCGTGCTTGAGCTGGAAGCCGATGCCGCGTCCCATGAGCACGCGCTCGCGGCCGTCGGCGTCGATCGCCACGACGACGTTGTTGTTCAGAAGTTTCTGCACGCCGCCGGGCGGGATGGGGGCATCACCGGCACCGGGCATGGGATGCAGTTTAGAGCGGCGCGTCGCGCGCGAGTCGCCAGAATTCGTCGCCGCGAGGCGGTGCCGGGCGACGAATCCGGGCGACTCACGCGCGGGGCGCCGGGCGGCGGACTCGTGTAGAGTCGCCGACGGACATGTGACTGGTCATGCAGGCAGGATCCGAAAGCAGTGCGAGAGCGCCGCCTTCGGGTCCTTTTTTTGTGCCCGGCGACCGCGGCGCCGACGCCCGGTCGATGTGTCCGTCGATCCAAGGAAGGACGTCGATGACCACCTCAGACAGCGCGCGCAGCATTCTCGAGCACGTCGGTGGAGCCGCCAACGTGGCCGCTCTGCACCACTGCTCGACCCGTCTGCGATTCACCCTGACCGACGAGACGAAGGCCGACGAGGCGGCGCTGAAGGCGACCCCCGGCGTGATCGGCGTCGTGCGCGGCACCCAGACCCAGGTCATCATCGGCTCGAACGTGGCCGACTACTTCCGCGAGATCGAGAAGGTGCGCGGGGGCGGAACCCGCTCCGCGGCCCGCGTGGATGCCGCGAAGCCGAAGCTGACGTGGAAGGGCGCCGGATCGATCGCGATGGACTTCGTGGTCGGCGTCTTCACCCCGATCATCCCGGCCGTCGCGGGCGCCGGAATCTTCAAGTCGTTCCTGATCCTCGCGGTCGCCCTCGGGTGGCTGCAGACCAGCGACCAGACCTATCAGGTGCTCACCGCGATCCCCGATGCGGTGTTCTTCTTCCTGCCCCTGCTCGTGACCTACACCGCGGCGAAGAAGCTCGACACCAACATCCCGCTGGCCCTCGGCATCGTCGGACTGCTCGTCTTCCCGACCTTCGCGGGTCTGCTGACGCAGGAAGGCGGCGTCGCCCTCTTCGGCATCGCCGTCCCCGCCATCGCCTACAACGCCCAGGTCTTCCCCCCGATCCTGGCCGTGCTGCTGCTCGCCGTCGTCGAGCGCTTCGCCCGCCGCATCAGCCCGAGCGTCATCAGCACGTTCCTCGTGCCGCTGATCTGCTTCGTCGTGGTCGCCCCGGCCATGATCTTCCTGCTCGGCCCGCTCGGGTTCTGGCTCGGCTCGCTCCTGACCGGCGCGATGCTGTGGCTGTACGGCACCCTCGGCTGGGTGGCCGTCGCCCTCATGGCCGCAGCCCTGCCCTTCATCGTCTCGGTCGGCATGCACAAGGCCTTCATTCCGCCCACCGTGGCCACCATGGCCGCGAGCGGTCGGGAGAGCTTCTACCTCGTCGCCTCGCTCGCCCACAACCTCGCCGAGTCGGGCTCGAGCCTCGCCATCGCCGTGCGCACGAAGAACAAGACGCTGCGCGGCACCGCCATCTCGTCGGGAATCTCGGCGTTCTTCGGCATCACGGAGCCCGCGCTGTACGGCGTGACGCTGCAGAACCGCCGCGCGATCATCTCGGTCGTCATCGGATCGTTCGTGGGCGGCGCGTACCTCGGCATCGCGGCCATCTCGGCCTTCGCCCTGGTGAGCCCGGGAGCGGCGAGCATCTCGATGTTCATCGACATGGCCAACCCCTGGAACCTGCTGCACGCCGTCATCGGCGCCCTCGTGGCGATGATCGTGTCGTTCGCGGTGTCGCTGGTGATCTGGAAGGACTCCGACTCCGCCACGGTGCGCCTGCTCGACGAGCAGGCGGGGGTCGCGGCGCCCGCAGCCGACGCCGGCCCGGTCTCGAACGCCGGGATCATCGCCCCGATGACCGGCGAGGTCGTTCCGCTCGATCAGGTCGACGACCCGGTGTTCTCGGGCGGCATCCTCGGACCGGGCGTGGCCATCCGCCCCACCGACGGCGAGGTGCGCGCGCCCATCACCGGCACCGTGTCGAGCCTGCTGCCCTCACGCCACGCCCTCGGCATCCTCGGCGACGACGGTCTCGAAGTGCTCGTGCACGTGGGTCTGGACACGGTGCGCCTCGAAGGCGCTCCCTTCACCGCCCTCATCGCGCAGGGCGATCATGTGACCGCGGGCCAGCCCGTGCTCATCGCCGACCTCGCGGCCATCGAAGCCGCGGGCCTCGACATCACGACGCCCGTCGTCGTGCTCAACGGCGACGCCTACGACGTCGCCCCCCTCGTGACGGGACGCGTCGCCGCGGGCGCCGCGCTCCTGTCGACCGAAGAGAAGGAGACCGCGAATGGGATTGCCTGACGGATTCCTCTGGGGCGGCGCCCTCGCCGCCAACCAGGCCGAAGGTGCCTGGAACGAAGGGGGTCGCGGTCCCGCGGTCTCCGACGTGGCGAAATACCGGCCTCACGTCGACCCGCGTGAGTACGCGGTGCACCACCAGCACACGCTGGAGAGCATCCGCGAGGCCATGGCCGACGACGACATCGCGTATTACCCGAAGCGCCGGGGCATCGATTTCTACCACCGGTACCGCGACGACCTGGCGCTGTTCGCCGAGATGGGCTTCTCGGTGCTGCGCGTGTCGATCGCGTGGTCGCGCCTGTACCCGACCGGCGAAGAGCTCGAACCGAACGAGGAGGGCATCGCCTTCTACCTCGACCTGTTCACGGAGATGCGCCGTCTCGGCATCCGTCCGCTCGTCACGCTGTCGCACTACGACCCGCCGCTCGCCCTCGCGCTGAAGAACAACGCGTGGGTCGACCGGAGCACGATCGCGCTGTTCGAGCGCTTCTCGCGCACGTGCTTCGAGCGCTTCGGCCACCTCGTCGACCTGTGGCTGTCGTTCAACGAGATCGACGGCATCATCCGGCACCCGTTCACCTCGGGCGGCATCATCGACGAGACCGTCGAGGGGTCGCTGGAGCAGGCCTGCTACACCGCCCTGCACCACCAGTTCGTCGCGTCGGCGTCGGTCACCCGCATGCTGCACGAGATGTGGCCCGCGTCGGAGATGGGGTGCATGCTCACCATGCTCACCACCTACCCGAACACCTGTCACCCCGACGATGTCGCCGCCACCCAGGCGAAGGAGCGCATGCTCTACCTCTGCACCGACGTGCAGGCCGGCGGCGCCTACCCGCGCCTCGCGCTGAACGCGCTGGAGCGGCAGGGTGTCGTCATCCCCTTCGAGGACGGCGACGTCGAGCTGCTGCGCGACCACCCGGTCGACTACATCTCGTTCTCGTACTACATGACCCTCACCGAGTCGGTGCGTCCGGATGCCGAGCGCACGCCCGGCAACACGGTGCTGGGCGTGAAGAACCCGTACCTCGCCTCGAGCGAGTGGGGCTGGCAGATCGACCCGGTGGGGCTCCGCATCGCACTCATCGACCTCTACGACCGCTACGGCAAGCCGCTGTTCATCGTCGAGAACGGTCTGGGCATGCGCGACGAGCTGACCGACGACGGGCGCATCCACGACCCGTACCGCATCGACTACTTCCGCTCGCACTTCGCGGAGATGATCCGCGCCGTCGACGAGGGCGTGGACCTGCGCGGCTACACGAGCTGGGCCCCGATCGACATCATCAGCGCCTCGTCGTCGCAGATCTCGAAGAGGTACGGTTTCATCCACGTCGATCAGGACGACCTCGGCAACGGGACCGGGGAGCGGCGCCGCAAGGACTCGTTCTTCTGGTACCAGAAGGTCATCTCCTCGAACGGGGCCGACCTGGGGTGACCGCCGCACTCGATGCGCGTTCCCCGGGGTCGACGGAGACACCCATGCAGATCATCAAGAAGGTGCTGAACTCCAGCGTCGTGCTCGTCGAGGACGAGCGCGGCGTGGAGCGCGTGCTGCTGGGCAAGGGCATCGGTTTCGGCGCGAAGCAGGGCGACAGCGTCGCCCCCGAGGCGACCGATCGGGTCTTCGTCGCCCTCGACGACGCCGACCAGCGCAACCTCGTCGAACTGCTGGCGCAGATTCCGGGGGAGTTCGTCGAGCTCACCCGGGCCATCGTGCTGGATGCCGAGAACTCCGGCATCCAGCTCGATGCGCACATCTACCTGACCCTCACCGATCACCTGCACTTCGCCGTGGAACGTCAACGGCGGGGGCTGCAGGTGACCAACCGCCTGGCGTGGGAGGTGCGGACGGTCTACCCCGGCGAGTACGAGGTGGGCCTTCGGGCGCTGGCGCTGCTGCGCGAGCGCACCGGCGTCGCCCTGCCCGACGAGGAGGCCGCCAACATCGCGTTCCATCTCGTCAACTCCGAGGTGGGGCGTCCGGCGGTCGATTCGATCCGCGTGGTGGGGCTGGTGTCGGACATCACCACGATCGTCACGCACTCCGGGGGCGTGGCGCTCGACGGCGACGATCTGCACACCCGGCGGTTCCTCACCCACCTGCAGTTCTTCGCCGAGCGGTTGTTCTCGGGCCGCCTGGCCGGGCAGGACGACGACCTGCTCTTCGCGACCATGACGCAGAAGCACCCGCGGGCGGTCGCCACGGCCGAGCGCGTGCGCGCCTTCGTGCGCAAGGAGCACGAGGTGGAGATCTCCGACGAGGAGGTCGGCTACCTCGCCCTGCACATCGCGCGGGCGCAATCCGCCTGAGCACCCCGCTGCGTCGTTGCGTGAGTCGCCGGAATTCGTCGCCCGGCGACGCCCCGGAGCGACGATTCCTGGCGACTCACGCGGCTCTCGGGCGGGGGCGTCCAGCCGCGGTGCAGGCGCGCCGGGTAACCTGGAAACCATGACCGATCAGCCCCCCGTGCGCTCCACCACGCCCCGGCAGGTGCGCCCCGAGGGGGCCCCGGCGAACACCGGCATCCGCGAGACGCGCCCCGCGCCGTCGACGCGCGTCCGCCAGGTGCGCCCCGCGACCGAGGGGTGGAAGCAGGCGACAGACGAGACCGGTCGTCCGCTGCTGCAGTTCGCCAGCCCGAAGCGCGGCAAGCCCCCCGTGCACCTCGCCGACCTCACCCCCGCGGAGCGGGTCGAGAAGGCCAAGGAGCTGGGCCTGCCCGGCTTCCGCGCGAAGCAGCTCGAGAAGCACTACTTCACGCACTACACGTCGGACCCCGCCGACATGACCGACCTGCCGGCATCCGGTCGCGAAGAGCTCGTCGCGGGAATGCTGCCGCCGCTGCTCACCGAGGTACGCCGGCTCGAGACCGACCGCGGCGACACGATCAAGTTCCTCTGGAAGCTGCACGACGGCGCGCTCGTCGAGTCGGTGCTCATGCGCTACCCCGGCCGCATCACGCTCTGCGTGTCGAGCCAGGCCGGGTGCGGCATGAACTGCCCCTTCTGCGCCACCGGCCAGGCGGGTCTGACCCGCAACATGTCGGCGGCCGAGATCATCGAGCAGATCGTGCGGGCCAACGCGCTCATCGCCTCCGGCGGCCTGGGCGGCAAGAAGCACGACGACCACTCGCTCGACCGCGTCAGCAACATCGTCTTCATGGGCATGGGTGAGCCGCTCGCCAACTACGCGCGGGTCATGCAGGCCGTGCGCGTGATGGTCGACAAGGACCACGGCCTGGGCATGAGCGCCCGCGGCATCACCGTCTCGACCGTCGGACTCGTGCCCGCGATCAAGAAGCTCGCCGATGAAGACATCCCGGTGACGTTCGCCCTGTCGCTGCACGCTCCCGACGACCACCTGCGCGACGAGCTCATCCCGGTGAACTCCAAGTGGAAGGTCGACGAGGCACTGGATGCCGCGCGCAACTACTTCGACAAGACCGGCCGCCGTGTCTCGATCGAGTACGCCCTGATCAAGGACATGAACGACCACGCCTGGCGCGCCGACCTGCTGGCCGAGAAGCTCAACGCCCGCGGTCGCGGCTGGGTGCACGTGAACCCCATCCCGTTGAACCCGACTCCGGGGTCGATCTGGACGGCATCCGAGGTGCCCGTGCAGAACGAGTTCGTGCGCCGGTTGAACGACGCGGGCATTCCGACGACCCTCCGCGACACCCGCGGCAAAGAGATCGACGGCGCCTGCGGTCAGCTCGTGGCGACCGAAGACGACGCGGTGGCGGCCGCGGCGACGCCCGTCGGCTGACGCCCGCCGGTCCGTTCGGCGGCTGACGCCCGCCCGTGCGTTCGGCGGTGCCCGTCGAGCGCTCTCGCCGCCCCGGGCATAAACGCTCTTCCTGTGCATAAACGCGCTGGCTGAGCGTTCATGCGCAGGATCGGCGTTTCCGCGTGGGGGTGGCGGCCGCGCGTCCACCGATCGGTGGATGCCGAGTCCACCGGTCCGTCGTTCCCCGCCGGGGCCGCGCGCGGTCAGACTGAGGGCATGAGCGAACACGTCGTGCGGGTGCAGAACCTGCGCAAGACCTACCGCGGAGGCGTCGAAGCGCTGCGCGGGGTCTCTTTCGACATCCGACGCGGCGAGACGTTCGCGGTGCTCGGCCCCAACGGCGCCGGCAAGAGCACCGTCATCGAGATCCTCGAGGGCTACCGCGATCGCACGAGCGGTGAGGTGAGCGTGCTCGGCGTCGACCCGCACCGCGGGGGCCTCGACTGGAAGGCGCGACTCGGCATCGTCCTGCAGAACACCGGCGAGGCGCCGACCGCGACCGTGCGGGAGCTCCTCGCCCACTTCGCCTCGTTCTACCCGCGCCCGCGGGACGTCGACGAGGTCATCGCCGCGGTCGGTCTCACCGAGGAGGCCACGGTCAGCGTGCGCAAGCTCTCGGGCGGGCAGCGTCGCCGCGTCGACGTGGCGCTGGGGATCATCGGCCGCCCCGAGCTGCTGTTCCTCGACGAGCCCACCACCGGCTTCGATCCCGAGGTGCGGCGGCAGTTCTGGGACCTCATCCGCCTGCTCCAGGCGGAGGGCACCACCATCCTGCTCACGACCCACTACCTCGACGAGGCCGCCGAGCTCTCGGAGCGCGCCGCGATCATCGTGGCCGGGCAGGTGGCATCCGTGGGCCGCATCGACGAACTCGGCGGACCCGACGCCCGCGTGCCGTTCGTGCGGTGGCGCGAGGGCGGGGTGACGCGCGAGCAGCGCACCGACGACCCGGGCGCGTTCGTCGCGGCCCTCTACGCCCGAGGCGGTGAACCCGAGCGGCTCGAGGTCGTGCGGCCGAGCCTCGAAGACGTGTACCTGTCGTTCCTCGGTGCCGATGAGCGCCGCACCGCGGCTGCGGGGGGTGCCGCGTGAGCCGGGTCCTGCGGCTCGGTGCCGCACGCGTGGGGTTCGAGGTGCGCGCGTACTTCCGCCAGGGCGACTCGGTGTTCTTCACCTTCCTGTTCCCCGTGATGATCCTGCTGATCTTCGCCGTCGCCTTCGACGCGCAGACCTTCGGTCCCCCGGGCGACGAGGTGAAGGCCGCGCAGTTCTACCTGCCCGCCATGCTCGCCGCGGGCGTGCTGCTGTCGGGTCTGCAGAACATGTCGATCGACATCGCGATGGAACGCAGCGACGGCACCCTCAAGCGCCTCGGTGGCACTCCACTCAGCCCCGTGTCGTACTTCATCGGCAAGCTCGGGCAGGTGCTGGTGACCGGCTTTCTGCAGTCGGTGCTGCTGATCGTCGTCGCGGCGGTCTTCTTCGGCGTGCCGCTGCCCACCGAACCGGAGCGCTGGCTGACCTTCGCGTGGGTGTTCCTGCTGGGCGTCACCACCTGCGCGATCCTCGGCATCGGGCTCTCGGCCCTCCCGCGCACTGGTCGCAGCGCCACCGGCGTCGTCATCCCGATCGTGCTGCTGCTGCAGTTCATCTCGGGGGTCTACATCAACTTCGCCGCCCTGCCGGAGTGGCTGCAGAACGTGGCGAGCGTGTTCCCGCTGAAGTGGCTGGCGCAGGGCTTCCGCTCGGTCTTCCTGCCCGAGGGCTTCGCCGCGGCCGAGCCGTCGGGGTCGTGGGAGCACCCGCTGATCCTGCTCGTGACGGGACTCTGGCTCATCGTGGGGCTCGCGGTGGTGCGGGCGACGTTCCGATGGATCCGGAAAGACGCGTGAGGGGCGCGGGAACCGTCGCCTCCGGCGGCGCCGTAGCGACGGGGACCGATAGCCCGCGCGGGGAGCGGGAGCGGGCGGATGCCGTGGCCTCGGCCGTGCGCGGATGGACCCTGGTCTACGCAATCGCGGGTGCCGTGGGCATCGCGATCGCCCTCGTGGCCGGGAGCATCGGGGCGGTCCCGTGGGGGCCGGCGCTCGTGGCGCTGGGAGCCGTCGTCGTGCACGCCGCGCTCGTGCTCGTCGTCCTCCCTCGTGTGCTGAGCGAGCAGGGAGCGCCGCGGGTCGCCACGGGGCTGGCGGTGTCGACGCTGCTGCTCCTTCCCCTGGCCATCGCGTGCGTGCCGTGGATCGCGATGCTGCAGTTCGCGGCGTACCCCCTGCTCTGGGTGATCTCGTCGCGCCGGCGCACGGCGATCGCCTGGACCGCCCTGTCGAGCGTGCTCGTGCTCGTCGCGCTGGCCTGGGGCGGCGACGGCGGCGCGTGGGAGCGCGCCGCGATCATCCAGGCGACGTCGTTCGCCGGCAACATCGGCCTCGGTCTGTGGTTCACCGCCGTCTACCGGCACGCAGCCGAGACCCAGGGCCTGCTCGATCGACTCACCGCCGCGCAGGACGAACTCGCCGCCCTGCACCGCGATACGGGCGTCGTCGAGGAGCGTGGACGTCTGGCCGCCGAACTCCACGACACCATCGCGCAGACGCTGGCGGGGACGGTGCTGCTCGTTCAGCGCTCGCGCCGGGAGCTCGCGGCGGGCGTCCTGGCCGACTCCACCCTCGCCCTGGTCGAAGAGGCCGCGCGCGAGGCCCTCACCGAGACGCGCACCCTCGTCGCGGGCGGGGCGCCCGTGTCGCACGGCGAGGGGCTGGTCGCCGCCCTGACGGTGCTCGTCGATCGCCTCGGCCGCGAATCGGGGCTGCGCATCGACCTGCGCGCCGACGCCGTCACGGGCCTCGACCGCGAGAGCGAGGTCGCGCTGCTGCGGTGCGCCCAGGAGGGCCTGTCGAACGCCCGCCGGCACTCGGGTGCACGACGTGTCGAGGTGACGCTGACCGAGCGCGACGACGGCGTGGAACTGCGCATCGCCGACGACGGCGCCGGCTTCGACCCCGCCGCCCGGGCGCAGGGGTTCGGGCTCGAGGGGCTCCGCGCGCGGCTCGGGCACCTCGACGGCGACCTGCTGATCGACGGCAGCCCCGGGGCCACGGTGCTCACGGCTCGCGTTCCGCGCGCGGCGGTGCGCGCGTGACCGGCCGTGTGATCCGCGTCGTGGTCGTCGACGATCATCCGATCGTGCGGGCCGGGCTCACCGGCATCCTGGATGCCGCCGACGACATGTGCGTGGTGGGCGTGGCCGCCGACGGGATCGAGGCGGTGACCGTCGTGGAGCGCGAACGCCCCGACGTGGTGCTGATGGACATGCGGATGCCGCGCCGCGACGGCGATGAGGCGACGGCGATGCTGCGCGAGAGCGTGCCGACGGCGCGGATCATCGTGCTGACGACCTACGAGAGCGACGACGTCATCGTGCGGGCCATCGCCGCCGGGGCGACCGGGTACCTGCTGAAAGCCGCGCCCGAGCAGGAGTTGCTGGCGGGGATCCGCGCCGTGGCCGCCGGCGAGGTGGCCCTCGCGCCGAGCGTGGCGCGCGTGCTCGTCGCGCAGACCGGGCGACCCGCCGAGAGACCTGCGCTCACCGCCCGCGAGGTCGAGGTGCTCGGCCACGTCGCGCAGGGACTCAGCAACCGCGAGATCGGTGTGCGCCTCCACCTCGGCGAGGCCACGGTCAAGACGCACCTGCTCAAGGCGTTCGCCAAGCTCGACGTCGCCGACCGCACCCGCGCCGTCACGCGGGCGATGGAGCTCGGCATCCTGTGACGCGGTGCGCGCGGCCGATTTCGCCACCAGGGGATTCGGGCCCCGGTGTCGGGGGCCGCGGCTAGCGTGGAGTGATGGTCGGTTATCGCTATCTCGGAAACAGTGGATTCAAGATCTCGGAGATCACCCTCGGCAACTGGGTGACGCACGGGTCGCAGGTCGCAGACGATGCGGCCATCAAGACGGTGCACGCCGCGCTCGACGCGGGCATCACGACGTTCGACACCGCCGACGGCTACGCCAACGGAGCGGCCGAGACGGTTCTCGGAAAGGCCCTCGAGGGTCAGCGGCGCGAGTCGCTCGAGATCTTCACGAAGGTGTACTTCCCCACCGGTCCCGCGGGCCCGAACGACACCGGGCTCAGCCGCAAGCACATCATGGACTCCATCAACGGGTCGCTGAAGCGCCTCGGCACCGACTACGTCGACCTGTACCAGGCCCACCGGTTCGACTACGAGACCCCGCTCGAAGAGACCTTCCAGGCCTTCGCCGACGTGGTGCGGCAGGGTAAGGCCCTCTACATCGGTGTGTCCGAGTGGACCGCCGAGCAGCTGCGCGAGGGACACGCGCTGGCGAAGCAGCTCGGCATCCAGCTCATCTCGAACCAGCCGCAGTACTCCATGCTGTGGCGCGTCATCGAGGGCAAGGTGGTTCCCGCCAGCGAAGAGCTCGGCATCTCGCAGATCGTCTGGTCGCCCATGGCGCAGGGCGTGCTGAGCGGCAAGTACCTGCCGGGCCAGCCGGCGCCCGAGGGCTCGCGCGCCACCGACGAGAAGAGCGGCGCCACCTTCATCAAGCGCTTCTTGAACGACGACACGCTCGAGGCCGTGCAGCGCCTCACGCCCATCGCCGACGAGGCCGGGCTCGCCATGCCGCAGCTCGCGATCGCGTGGGTGCTGCAGAACCCCAACATCGCCGCGGCCCTGGTGGGAGCCTCCCGTCCCGAGCAGCTCGCCGACACGGTCAAGGCGTCGGGCGTCACCCTCGATGCCGACACGCTCGCCGCCATCGACGCGGCGCTCGGCGACGAGGTGTTCTCCGACCCCGAGAACACGTACGAGGTCTCGCCGAAGCAACGACTGGTCTGACGACCGTTCGGGCGGGTCGGACGTTCGCGTCCGGCCCGCCCGACTCATTCCGGGGTCGCGCGCCCCCGGTCCTCGCTCATCTGATCGACAGGAACGCGTCTTACCCTCATCGAATGTCCTTTTCCGATCCACGACCCGGCCGCTTCGGCTCCGACGGTCGCATCGAGTTCACGACGGACGAGGAACGCGCGCAGTACCTCGACGACATCCTCGCCGCGCAGACCGCGGCGGCCCGTCCCGCGCCGCACGACCACACGTCCGAGCCGTGGGGAGCCCCACCCGCCGACGACGACCCGACGCTCCCGATCGAGCGCCGCCCCGCCGAGCCGCGTGAAGCGGATCGCGCGGGCGCCGAGAGCGAGACCACCCCGCTCCCGGCCGCAGACGCCGGCGCCGACGAGACGGTCGTGCTCGATCGCGAGGCTGACGCGGTGACCTCCGCGCACGACGAGCCCGCAGCGCACGGCGAGCCCGCAGCGCACGGCGAGCCCGCAGCGCACGGCGAGCCTTCCGCGAACGGCGAGCCCGATGCCGTCGCCGCCCCGGTGGCATCCGATCCCCGCCCGCCGCGCCTGCGCCGACACGACCCGCGGCGCCCGCGCCTGTCGCTCGTGCGGCGGATGGCGGTGCTGGGCGGGGCCGACAACGACGTGCTCGACGAGGTTCCCGAAGAGGTGCCGCGCTTCGTGCAGATGTTCCTGGTGCTCGCGGGAACGGCGCTCGTCTCGTCGCTGTCGATGATGTTCGCCCTGCTCACCGGGGTGCGCGTCAGCATCTTCCTCGCGATCCCGCTGGCCCTGATCTGGGGCCTCATCATCTACAACCTCGACCGCTTCCTCACCTCGACGATGCGCTCGACGAGGAACGTCTTCCGCCTGCTCGGCCTCGCGTTCCCCCGCATCATCATGGCGGCGCTTATCGGCATCGTCGTCGCCGAGCCGCTCGTGCTGCAGGTGTTCCAGAACGACATCGCCCGCGAGGTGAACTCCACCAACGTCACCCAGGCCTTGACCGATCAGGATGCCGTGACCAGCGGTCCCGAGAAGCAGGCCCTCGACGCCGCGAGCGCCCAGGTGTCGGCCCTCGAGAACCAGGCGGCCACCGGTATCGTCAGCGGAACCTCGTCGACGTCGGCCGAGTCGGCCGCGGCGCAGCAGACCGTCGACCAGCTCACCCAGCAGCTCGTCGCTCAGCAGAGCGTCATCGACCAGGCGCGCGCGGTGTACCAGTGCGAGCTCACCGGCCAGGGCGCGGGCACCGTGCCCGGCTGCACCGGTCTCGCCGGCGCCGGCGCGAGCTCCGAGGCCGCCCAAGCCCAGCTCGCCCAGGCGCAGTCGTCGTACGACGCGCTGTCGACGCAGCTGCAGCAGGCGCAGTCCACCCTCGCCGCCGCCAACACCTCGGGCGCCGAGGCCGCAGCGTCGTCGGCCGACCAGAACAAGCAGCAAGCCGAAGACCAGCTGCCCGCCGCCCGCACCCAGTACGAGTCGGCGTTGGCCGCGTACAACGCGCGCGCGTCGTCGATCGCCGACGGCAACGCGGGCGCCGTCGGACTGCTCAGCCAGATCACGGCCCTCGAGCGCCTGTCGGACCGCGAGCCCGCCCTGCGCTGGGCGCATTACCTGATCGCGGCGCTGTTCTTCATGATCGAGCTGCTCCCCGTGCTCGTGAAGGTACTCACCGGCTTCGGCGGCCCGTCGCTGTACGAGAAGGCCGAGAAGATGCGCGGGCAGATCGCCCTCGACCGCGTCACCGCCCGTACGTTCCGCAAACGGGCCGACGTGATCGCCGACGAGGCCGCCCGCGTGCCGGTGGCGACGGCCTGATGGTCGTCTGGAGCGCGGGGCTGCTGCTGTACCGGCTGACCCCGGCGCCCGAGGTGCTCGTCGCGCACATGGGCGGGCCCTTCTGGGCGAAGAAGGACGCGGGCGCGTGGTCGATCCCCAAGGGGGAGTTCGACCCCGAGACCGAGGGCGCTCTGGATGCCGCCCACCGTGAGTTCCGCGAGGAGCTCGGTGTCGAACCGCCCGAGACGCCGTGGGCCGAGCTCGGCACGTTCGCGTACTCGTCGGGCAAGAAGGTCGTCGTGTTCGCGGGCGACGGCGCCGGGTTCACGGCATCCGGCTTCACGTTCGGCACCTTCGAGATGGTCTGGCCACCGCGCTCGGGAAAAACGGCGGCTTTCCCCGAGGTCGACCGCGTCGAATGGATGGGCCTGGATGCCGCCCGCGACGCCCTCGTGAAGGGCCAACGCCCCGCGATCGACGCGCTGGCCGCGGCGCTGGAGGCTTCGCGCGGCGCGTGAGGCGTCTCGCCGTCGCGTGTGCGGGCAAGAACCGTTGAGTGTCCAGGACACGCCGCGTCCTCGGTGCGCGGTGCGGCGTGTTCTGGACACTCAAACGTCGGGTTTGGGCGGCGTGGGGGCGGGCGCGGGCTCGGCCGCGTACTTGGGCGCGGGCGTGGGGCGTGGGGCGTGGGGCGTCTCGCCGCCGCCCGGGCGAGCAAGAACCGTTGAGTGTCCAAGACACGCCGTGTCTCCGGTGCGTGGTGCGGCGTGTCCTGGACACTCAATGTCGGGTTGGGGGCAACGCGGGCGTGGGCGCGGGTTCGGGCACAGGCGCGGGGTACACCGCCGGAGCCCGGGCGGGCAAGAACCGTTGACTGTCCACGACACGCCGCGCCCCCGGTGCGCGGTGCGGCGTGTCCTGGACACTCGACGTCGGGTTCGGGCGGCGCGAGGGCGGGCGCGGGGCGAGCACGCGCGGCGGGCGCGCCGCGGTGCCCCCGCGAGGGCGGGCACCGCGGCGCTACCGGGTCACGGGCGCAGCAGCACCTTGCCCACGCGCGGGGCGTCGCTCGCGGTGACGGCTTCGACGATGTCGTCGAGGCCGAAGGTGGCGGCGACGGGGAGGGTGAGGGTGCCGTCGGCGAGGTAGCGTGACAGTTCGCCGAACAGGGCGCCGCGGGTCTCGGCATCCATCGTCTTGCTGACGACGCTGCCCCAGAAGCCCTTCACGGTGGCCTGACGGAAGATGAGGTCGCCGGCGCCGAGCTCGAGCGTGCCCGCGCCCATCGAGCCGAAGATCACGAGGGTGCCGTTCTCGCTGAGCAGTGACAGCACCTGACCCGCGGCGGATCCGCCGACGGAGTCGACGCCCGCCACGACCCTGCCGTCGCCGACGAGGGCGAGGGCCTTGTCGCGCCAGTCGTCGGTGTCGGTCGACACGACGTTGTCGATGCCCTGCGCGGCGAGCTCGTCGACGGCGCTCTGGCGACGCACCAGACCGACGACGTTGACGCCGCGCGCCCGGGCGATCTGCGCGACCATGCGGCCGACGGCGCCGTTGGCGGTGTTCTGCACGATCCAGTCGCCGGGCTTCAGGTCGAGCGAGTGCAGCAGGCTGATGGCGCTGAAGGGCATCGACACGAGCTGCGAGGCGACCTCGTCGGACAGCCCCTCGGCGACGGGGATGAGCCCGGCGGCCTGGGCGACGACCTGCTCGGCCCACACGCCGAAGGTGCCGCCGGTGGCGACGCGCTGACCGACGGTCAGGCCCTCGACGCCCTCGCCGAGCTCTTCGATCACGCCGACGGCTTCGGTGCCGGCGCGCGCGGGCAGCTCGGGCTTGAAGCCGTAGGTGCCGCGGATGGTCCACAGGTCGTGGTTGTGGATGGGCGACAGGAGCACGCGCAGGCGCACCTGGCCGGGGCCGGGGGTCGGGTTCTCGACCTCTTCGACGCCGACGACGTCGGCCGGCTCGCCGAACTCGTGGTGGATGACTGCGCGCATGATTCCTCCTGTGGTTATTTTGTAACGACCGGTCTAATATAGACCTCGGGTCTGAGACCGCAACCCGGGAGTTCGTGAGCGGCGCGAGAGAAGGACACCCATGGGCAGGATGCCGAGCTTCGAGCGCTCCGTCGTGATCGACGCCGCGCGCGACGTGTTCTGGCGGCGCGGGTACGCCGAGGCGGGCATCGCCGAGCTCGAGGAGGCGACCGGCCTCACCCGCTCGAGCATCTACCACGCCTTCGGCAGCAAACGCGGTTTGTTCGATGCCGTGCTCGCGGGCTACCTCGACGACGTCGTGCGCACGCGTCTGCGCCCCCTGGGCGGGGGAGACCCCGGTGCCCTCGAGGCGTACGTCGACGAGATGTGCGCGGCAATCGAGGCCGACACCCCGCGCGCTCGACTCGGCTGCCTGCTGCTCAACGCCGGGTCGTCGCCGCTCGCCACCGACGACGCCGAGGTGCGCACCCTCGTGTCGGACTACGCCGCCGAGATGCGCACCGCCATCCGCGCGGCGGTCGCCGATCGTCGCCCGGATCTGGCCCCGGATGCCGTGGACGCCCTCGCCGCGGTCTGCGCCTCGCTCGTGGTGGCCGGGCTCACCCTCGCGCGCGCCGACCGCGACGCGTCGCTGGCGACCCTGGCATCCATTCCGACGACCCTGGAGTCGTGGCAGCGAAGCGCGTGAGTCGCCGAAGATCGTCGCTCGCGCGACCACCTCAGCGACACAATCCGGCACCTCGCGCGTAAGGAGCGCGACGGGTGCGGCGGGATCAGGCCAGCTTCACGGCCGTGCCGTAGGCGACGACCTCTTGGAAGTTCTGCGCGACCTCGCTCGTGTCGAATCGCATCGCGATGACCGCGTCGGCGCCCAGGGCCTGCGCCTGCTCGACGAGGCGCTGCTTGGCCTCGTCGCGGCTCTGCTGCAGCTGCTTCGTGAGGCCCTCGAGCTCGCCGCCGAAGATCGACTTGAGGCCGGCGCCGAACTGCACGCCGATGTTGCGGGCGCGCACGGTGAGGCCGGTCACCTCGCCGTACACCTCGACGATCTGGCGGCCGGGGACATCGTTCATGGTTGTGACGAGCATGCGCCCAGTGTGGCAGCGCGGCGGGCGGGGGCGCCAGTGCGGATCCGCGCCCCGCGGACGGTGAGTCGAGCGGATGCCGAGCGGTGCGGCGGTGTGCGAGAGGGCGGCCGCGATGCCGCCCGCTGGCGACGCCGTGTGTATACCCAGGGGGCTCCTGTCGGCTGGCCATCCGTCCAAACGGCGCGTAATGTATACACGACGAGGGGGTGCGGTATGCGAGCAGGAGAACGGGCCTACGCGACCCTCCTCGACGAGATCCAGACGGGCGCTCTCGCCCCCGGAACCGTCCTCGGCGAGGTGGAGCAGTCCACCCGCCTCGGTGTCAGTCGCACCCCCCTGCGCGAGGCATTACGTCGGCTGGCATCCGATGGTCTCGTCGCCCAGGCCTCGCCGCGCGTCACCGTCGTGGCCGGGATCGACGCCGACGACATCCGGGCGCTGTTCGAACTCCGCCGCGCCCTCGAGACCCAGGCGGCGCGCAGCGCCACGGCTCGGGGCGACGGTCGCCTCTTCACGGCGCTCGCGGGCGAGTTCGCCGCCGTCGACACCGCCGATGCCGACGCGTACTACTCCCTCATCGCGCGCTTCGACGCCCAGATCGACGACGCCGTCGCCAACCCCTACCTCTCCGCGGCCCTCCGCAGCGTCCGCACCCACCTCGTGCGCGTGCGGCGCATGGCCCGCGACAACCCCCTCCGTCTCTCGGCCTCCGCCGGGGAGCATGAACTGATCGCGCGAGCGATCGGCGCCGGCGATCCCGAACTCGCCGCCCACGCCACCCACGTGCACCTGCACAACGCCCTCACCACCATCCTCGAAGCCCTCACGGAGGACCCCTCATGACGATCACCCACCACGTGCGCGTACACCGCAGCGACGAGAACCTCGCTCGCGAGGGACAGCTCGCCTGGGCGCTCGCCCGGGTCGCCACCGACGCCGTCGCGGTCGACGACGACGTGATCGACATGATCGTGAACCGCCTCATCGACAACGCCGCCGTCGCCGCCGCGTCGATCACGCGGCAGCCGGTCAGCGCCGCGCGCCAGCAGGCACTCGATCACGCCGTGTCGATCGGCGGATCCGGCGCCACGGTGTTCGGCTGCGCGCTCGAACGCCGCTCCAGCCCCGAGTGGGCCGCGTGGGCCAACGGGGTGGCCGTGCGCGAGCTCGACTACCACGACACCTTCCTCGCCGCCGACTACTCGCACCCGGGCGACAACATCCCGCCCGTGCTCGCCGTCGCGCAGCACACCGGACGTGACGGCGCCGCCGTGGTGCGCGCCCTGGCCACGGCGTACGAGATCCAGATCGACCTCGTGCGCGCGATCTCGCTGCACAAGCACAAGATCGACCACGTCGCCCACCTCGGCCCTGCCGCCGCCGCCGGTATCGGCACCCTGCTCGACCTGGATCAGGAGACGATCTACCAGGCCATCGGTCAGGCCCTGCACACCACCACCGCCACGCGCCAGTCGCGCAAGGGCGAGATCTCGACGTGGAAGGCGCACGCCCCCGCCTTCGCGGGGAAGATGGCGATCGAGGCCGTCGACCGGGCGATGCGCGGCGAGACCAGTCCCTCGCCCATCTACGAGGGCGAGGACGGCGTCATCGCGTGGATGCTCGACGGCCCCCAGGCCTCGTACGACGTACCGCTGCCCGGCGAGGGCGAGAGCAAGCGCGGCATCCTCGACTCGTACACGAAGGAGCACTCGGCCGAGTACCAGGCGCAGGCCTGGATCGACCTGGCCCGCCGCCTGGGCACGGAGCGGCCCGACCTCCGCGACCCCGCGAACGTGGCATCCATCGTGCTGCACACCAGCCACCACACGCACTACGTGATCGGCTCGGGGGCGAACGACCCGCAGAAGTACGACCCGACCGCGTCGCGCGAGACGCTCGACCACTCGATCCCGTACATCTTCGCCGTCGCCCTGCAGGACGGCGCGTGGCACCACGTCGACTCCTATGCGCCGGAGCGCGCGGGCCGGGACGACACGGTGGCCCTCTGGCACAAGGTCACCACGGCCGAGGATGCCGAATGGACGCGCCGCTACCACTCGGAGGATCCGAACGAGAAGGCGTTCGGCGGCCGCGTGGTCATCACACTGAACGACGGTTCGACGGTGCAGGACGAGATCGCCGTCGCCGACGCCCACCCGCTCGGCGCCCGTCCGTTCGCGCGTGAGGACTACATCCGCAAGTTCCGCACGCTCGCCGAACCGGTGCTGCAGCCGGAGGAGATCGAGCGCTTCCTCGAGCTCGTGCAGCGTCTGCCCGAACTGACTCCGGCCGAGGTCATGCAGCTCACGATCGTGGCGAAGCCCGGCGTGCTGGCCCTGGCCCCCGCCCCGAAGGGGCTGTTCTGATGCGCGGGGGCGGGTGCGCTCCCGAGAAGCCGGAGCCGCCGGTGCGCGAGATCCACTCCACGAAGCGGAGCCGCTGATGCTGTACTCCCAGACCACCCCCCAGCAGAAGCGCCGCGCGCTGCGCGACAAGCTGGCATCCGGAGAGCTCGTGCGGATGCCGGGAGCCTTCAACCCGCTGTCGGCTCGGCTCATCGAGCGCAAGGGCTTCGACGGCGTGTACATCTCGGGGGCCGTCATCTCGGCCGACCTGGGCCTGCCCGACATCGGCCTGACGACCCTCACCGAGGTCGCCGGACGCGGGCAGCAGATCGCGCGCATGACGGAGCTGCCGGCGATCATCGACGCCGACACCGGGTTCGGCGAGCCGATGAACGTCGCCCGCACGATCCAGACGCTCGAAGACGCGGGGCTGGCCGGCACGCACATCGAGGACCAGGTGAATCCGAAGCGCTGCGGGCACCTCGACGGGAAGAGCGTCGTGGATGCCGACACCGCGATCAAGCGCATCCGCGCGGCCGTCGATGCCCGGCGCGACCCGGACTTCCTCATCATGGCGCGCACCGACGTGCGGGCCGTCGAGGGGCTGGATGCCGCGATCAACCGCGCGAAGGCCCTGGTCGACGCCGGCGCCGACGCGATCTTCCCCGAGGCGATGCGCGATCTCGGCGAGTTCGAGGCGATGCGCACCGCGCTGGACGTGCCGATCCTGGCCAACATGACCGAGTTCGGCAAGAGCGAGCTGTTCTCCACCGCCCAGCTGCAGGACGCCGGGGTGAACCTGGTCATCTGGCCGGTGTCGCTGCTGCGCCTCGCGATGGGCGCCGCCGGTCGGGGCCTGGATGCCCTGGCATCCGAGGGGCACCTGCGCGAGCATCTCGGTGAGATGCAGCACCGCGCCGACCTGTACGACCTCATCGACTACGAGGGCTACACGCGTTTCGACGCCGACGTGTTCGACTTCACCGTCGAGCGCTGAGGCGGCGGCAGACCAGCGTGTCCCACTCCGTGCAGGTTATGCGCCTGTTTTCTGCACCAAGTGGGACACGGGTGGGTTCGCAACGGCGGGGCGTCCCACTCCGTGCAGGTTCAGCGCCTGTTTTCTGCACCAAGTGGGACACGGGTGGGTTGCCGGTAGGCGGCCGGGGTGAGACAGAGTAGAACCGAGCACGACTCGAGGGAGAGACGATGACCGACATCAAGAAGGGCCTCGCCGGCGTCACGGTCGACGAGACCGCCATCAGCAAGGTCAACCCCGACACCAACAGCCTGCTGTACCGCGGGTACCCCGTGCAGGAGCTCGCCGCGACGCAGCCGTTCGAGGCGGTGGCGTACCTGCTGTGGAACGGTGAGCTTCCGGATGCCGCGCAGCTCGACGCCCTGCGCCGGACCGAGCGTCAGCACCGGGCGCTGCCCGACGAGGTCCGCGCCGCGATCGACCTGCTGCCCACCTCGGCGCACCCGATGGATGAGGTGCGGACGGCCGTGAGCGTGATCGGCGCGCGCGAGACCGCGGGCATCGCGAACGTGATGGATGCCGTGGGCACCCCCGAAGAGAACCTCGAACGCAGCATCCGCCTGTGGGCGCAGCTGCCCGCCGTGGTCGCGTACGGTCAGCGCCGCCGGCGGGGCGAGGAGCTCATCGAGCCCCGCGACGACCTGGACTACTCGGCCAACTTCCTGTGGATGACGTTCGGCGAGGAGTCCGACCCCGTCGTCGTCGACGCCTTCAATCGCTCGATGATCCTGTACGCCGAGCACTCCTTCAACGCCTCGACGTTCACCGCGCGCGTGATCGCGTCGACGCTCAGCGACCTCTACTCCGCCGTCGTCGGGGCGATCGGCGCGCTCAAGGGGCCGCTGCACGGCGGCGCCAACGAGGCCGTGCTGCACGTGTTCGACGAGATCGGTTCGGCCGAGAACGTCGGCCCCTGGCTCGACACCGCCCTGGCCGAGAAGCGCAAGATCATGGGCTTCGGTCACCGCGTGTACAAGCGCGGCGACTCGCGTGTGCCCACGATGAAGGCCGCGCTGGACACGCTCGTCGCCCACTACGACCGCCCCGACGTCGCCGCGCTGTACGACGCGCTCGAGAGCCAGTTCGTGGAGCGGAAGGGCATCTACCCCAACCTCGACTACCCCTCGGGTCCGGCGTATGCGCTGTTGGGCTTCGACACGCTCACCTTCACGCCCCTGTTCGTGGCCGCGCGCATCACCGGCTGGACGGCGCACATCCGCGAGCAGCAGGCGTCGAACGCCCTCATCCGGCCCCTTTCGGAGTACGTCGGCCCCGATGAGCGTCACATCGCGGGGTACGTCCCCGACGCGGCCGTGATCGACGCTCAGGAGCGCCCCGAAGAGGCGGCGGGCTGATGACCGCACCGCGCATCGTCGTCGTGTCGGGGGCGCGCACGCCGATCGGCTCCTTCGGCGGGGCGCTGTCGGGCGTCGATGCCTTCGAGCTCGGCGCCGTGGCCGTGACCGAGGCCCTCCGGCGAGCGGGCGTCGACGAGGACGCCGTCGACGAGGTCGTGATGGGCTGCATCGCCCAGAACGGCCCCGACGCCTACAACGCTCGCCGCGTCGCCCTCGCGGCGGGGCTGCCGACCCGCGTCCCCGCGTTCACGGTGAACCGCCTCTGCGGTTCGGGTCTGCAGGCGATCTGGTCGGCCGCGCAGGAGCTGCGCTGGGGTGGCATCGACGTCGCGGTGGCCGGCGGCGACGAGAGCATGTCGCGCACCCCCTTCCTCGAGTACGGGGCCCGCGGCAACGCCCGCCTCGGCGACCGCACACTGCTCGACGGCACGCTCGCGATCCTCACCGACCCCTTCAGCGGCCGGCACATGGGAACGACGGCCGAGGTCGTGGCATCCCGGTACTCCGTCTCGCGCGAGGAGCAGGACGCCTTCGCGGTCGAGAGCCAGCGCAGGGCGGCGACGGATGCCGCGCGCGCGGCCTTCGCCGAGGAGATCGTGCCCGTGACCACCGGCGGGAAGCGGCCGGTCGAGGTCTCGGTCGACGAGCATCCGCGACCCGGCACCACGAGGGAGGCGCTCGCGGGGCTCCGCCCGGCATTCGAGAAGGACGGGTCGGTGACGGCGGGCAACTCATCGGGCATCAACGACGGCGCCGCCGCGACCGTGCTCATGCGCGAGGACGACGTGCGCGAGCGCGGCCTGACGGGGCTGGTGACCCTGGAGGCCGTGACGACCGCGGGCGTCGACCCCGAGATCATGGGCTACGCCCCCGTGCTCGCGCTGCAGCGGCTGTGGGAGCAGACCGGGCTCACCCCCGGCGACGTCGACGTGATCGAGTTGAACGAGGCCTTCGCCGCTCAAGCGGTCGCCGTGATCCGCGACGCCGGACTCGACCCCGAGAAGGTCAACCCGTACGGCGGCGCGATCGCCCTGGGTCACCCGGTGGGCGCGACGGGCGCCATCTTGACGGTGCGGGCGGCCCTCGATCTGCAGCGCCGCGACCTCGAGTACGCGGTCGTGACGATGTGCATCGGCGGCGGCCAGGCGCTGGCGGCGCTGCTGCGGCGGTACTGACGTCCCGGCGTGCACAACGGCGGGGCCGGCTGGCGGCGCGCCGTCGTGGGGGTGGGGTGATCGGCGTGTCGGCTGTGTCGTCCGCGGTTGTGCGCGCTCCGGCGGCGCCTCGGGGCCGCGATACTGGGGCGCATGAGCGTTCACCTTCTCGGCGGCGGGCGCGACGTCGCACGCTGCGGCGCGCTGTTGCGTCCCTTCGTCGTCGAGGCCCGGGCGCGGGCCGATGACCGCCCTCCCGTGATCGCCGTGCTGCTCGTGCTCGAGGCCGACGACGACTCCTCGGTCGCTCGCTTCGCGGCGGTGCTCGAGGCGGCGGGGGCGGCGGCCGCCGAGCTGCGCGTCGCGGCGATCGTCGAGGGTGGGACCTTCGACGCCGAGGTGTCGAGGGCCGATGCGGTGTTCGTGGGCGGGGGCCTCACGCCCGCGTACCTCGACGCTCTCGCGCCGATCCGGGTTGCCGTGGCGGGCAGCGTGCGCGACGGCATGCCCTACGCCGGGTTCTCGGCGGGCGCGGCGATCGCGGCGGGACCGGCGCTCGTGGGCGGCTACCGGCTGGGCGGCATCGAGGTGGCGTCCGAAGATGCGGGTGAGGAGCTCGACGAACTCGAGATCCGCGACGGTCTCGGCCTGGTGCGGTTCGCCGTCGACGTGCACGCGGCGCAGTGGGGAACCCTGTCGCGTCTCGTTGCCGCGGTCGATGCGGAACTCGTGACGGAGGGCGTGGCGATCGACGAGCACACGGCGCTCATCGTGGATGCCGACGGCGCGAGCACCGTGTCGGGTTCGGGGCACGTCTGGCACGTCACCGCGGCGTCCCCCGGCGTTCGCGTCGCCCTGCGTTCTGCCTGATGCTCGTCGGCCTATCGAGCGCCGGGTCGGGGGATCCCCGCGTCGACAAGCCCTGACCAAAACGGCCCCCACCCGTGAGGGTGAGGGCCGTTCCGACGTCCGTGCGTCAGACGGTGCGCCGCCGCAGGGCGAAGGCCAGGCCGCCGGCCACCACGAGGAATCCGCCGGCGAGGGCGAGTCCCCACGGTGCCTGTGCGCCGGTGTTCGCGAGGTCGCTGCCGGGGCGGTCGCCCGACGGCTGGCCCGGCGCGGGCTGACCGGGTGCCGGCTGGCCGGGCGCGGGAGTCGGCTCGGCACCGGGCTGGCCGGGGTCACCGCCGCCCGGGTTCTCGCCCGAGGCGACCATCGCGCGACCGAGCGGCGCGGGGTCGACCAGCGGCGTCGCGGCGAAGTACGCGAGCGTCGCGTCGAGGTCGATCTGACCGGTGTCGGTGCGGTCGGTGCCGGCCGCGAAGGTCGGGAAGCCGTCGCCGCCGTTCGCGAGGAACGAGTTCGTCACCACGGTGAACGTGTCACCGTCGGCGATCGCCGTGCCTTCGTACGCCATCGAGACGACCGAGCCCACGCGGGGGTTCGCGGCATCCTGCGTGTACTCGTAGGTGAAGCCGTCGGACACGCCCAGGTGCAACTTGGGGCGGTCGCCCTCGGCCTTCCACTGCTCGTTGAGGACGTCGCGGATCTGCGCACCCGTCAGCGTCACCGTCACGAGCGTGTTGGCGAAGGGCTGGACCAGTGCCGCTTCCTTGTAGGTGACCACGCCGTCGTCGCCCTTGAGCAGGTCGGCGCGGAGGCCGCCCGGGTTCATCAGGGCGATCTGCGCCTTCGTGCCGGCGAAGGCGGGGTTCTGCGACGTCGCCCAGAGGTACACGTCGGCGACGGAGTTGCCCATCGACGACTCCACGCCGCGGTCGCTGCCCGACGGGGTGCCGCCGCGCAGGATGTCGCCGCTGATCTCGCCGACGGGCTTCGCGCCGATGACGTCGGCCTGCGCGACGTACTCGGCCACGCGCGCCTCGATCGCGGCATCCGGGGCGAACGCGCCCTCGAGGGGGAAGGTCGTGCCGGTGACGGATGCCAGTGAGCCGGTGCGCGTGTCCCAGCTCAGCGAGAGCTGACCCATCGCCTTGCCGTACTCGGACGCCTGGATCACCGGACGCGTGCGGTCGGTTCCGGCCACGGGCAGGTCGCAGGCGTACGTCTGGTGCGTGTGCGCCGAGACGATCGCGTCGATCTCGGGCGAGGCGTTCACGGCCAGGTTGCCGAAGCCGGCCTGGTCGGCCGCGATGGCGGCGCAGTCGTCCGACACCGCGGCGCCCGAGTGGGTGAGCAGCACGATGACGTCGGCGGAGCCCGCGGCCGTGATCTCGTCGGCGACGCGGTCGGCGGCCTCGAGCTGGTCGCCGAACTCCAGGTCGGCGACGCCGGCCGGGTCGACCATGGTGGCGGTGTCGGGGGTGACGGTGCCGATGAAGGCCACGCGCACGCCGTCGACGACCTTGATCGCGTACTCGTCGAGCACGGGCTCCTTCGTACCCTTCTTGTAGACGTTCGCGCCGAGCCCGAACTCGCCGCCGCCGTACTCGGGCAGCACCCGGTCGGTCAGGTCGGCGAAGCCGCGGTCGAACTCGTGGTTGCCGACGGCCGAGACGTCGAGGCCGGAGGCGACGAGGGTGTCGACCGTGGGGGAGTCGTCCTGCATGAGCGAGGTGAACGTCGAGGCTCCGATGTTGTCACCGGCCGAGACGAACACGGTGTTCGGGTTCGCGGCCTCGGCGGCCTTCACCGCTCCGGCGATGACCGCGGCGCCGGCCTCGCCCTGGGACCCTGCCTCCAGACGACCGTGGAAGTCGTTGATCGTGAGGATGTCGATGTCCTTCACGTTCGGGTTCTCGACCGCGAACAGCGTCGTCGTCCCCGACACCTCGTTGCCGACGGCGACGAGGGGGCGACCGGTGGGCGAGGCGTCGGCGGGGATGAAGTCGATGCCCTCGGGGCCGAGGTCGCCGGCGTTCGAGAGCAGCGCGCGGTCGGCGGTCGCGTCTCCGGTCAGCTGGTCTTCGACCGACACCGAGAAGTCGCGGTTGTTGACGTATCCGGCGTAGCTCGCGGCGGCGGGGTCGGTGATGTCGTAGGTCATCACGCCGCCCACGCGCTCGAGGCCGATGAAGGCGTACGTGCGTCCGTCGACCTGACCGATGGCGAGGTTCTCGGGCTCGGGGCCCTTGTCGTCGCTGCGGCCCTCGAGGTTCGACTCGGAGTGATTCGAGTTGAAGAACTCCGGGTTGGCGTCGTGCGTGATCCGCTCGAAGTCGGAGCCCGAGTCGAACACCTGGGTGCCCTCGGTGGTCCACACCGAGAAGCCGCGGCCGCCGAACGTGTACAGCTCGGAGTAGCAGGTGCCGTCGGCGTTCAGCCCCATGTCGGTGGCGACGTTGAGGCGGCCCAGGTCGGCGTCGTCGAGCGAGCCGGCGAGCGGGCTGTCGGCGCAGACGGGGGCGAGGCCGTCGTCGCCGAGGTCCTTCACCCGGGCGGTGTCGTTGTACGCGCCCCACTCGCGGCCGTCGCCCTCGTTGGCGGTGACGAGGTACGTCTCGCCATTCGCCTCGTAGGCCTGGATGCCGTCGGGCATGTACATGCCGAACAGGCCGGGGTAGGTCTTCTGCGTATAGGTCGGCGCGTCCTCGGGGTCGCGGTCGCTCGCGTCGAGGGCCTCGACGCCGTAGTCCTTGAACCCGAGGGGGCGGATGCCGGTGACCGAGGCCGACGCCAGGTCGACGGTCGCGACGGCGTTGGCCTCTTGCAGGGCGACGTAGGCGGTGCCGCCGGCGAGGGCGACGTACTCGGGCTCGAGGTTGCGGCTCACGCGGTTCGCGTCGAGCGGGGTGTCGCCCTGATCGGGGGCGGCGACGTCGGGGCCGAAGACGCGGACGGCGGGGTCGAGGGTCATCGACCCGCCCTGCTCGAAGGCTCCGAAGCCGGCCGTGCGCACGGCATCCTGGCTCGGGGCCGCCTTCTCGGCGGGCAGGGTGACGATGCCGACCGACCCCTCGGGGTCGACCGTGAAGTCGTCGGCGGGCTCGCCCTCGTTGGCGACGACGGCGACCGTGCCGTCGGCCGAGAGGGTGACCATGTCGGGGAGGGCTCCGACGGTGACCTCGCCGAGCACGGTGGGCTCGGCGGCGTCGGCGTCGAAGAACACCAGGCGACCCGGAGCCGTCTTGTCGACGTTCTCGAGGGCGATCACGCCGAGTCCGTCGGCGCGTACGGCGAGCGAGTTGGCGACGCCGGTCCCGGTGATCGAGTACAGCTTGGTGGGGGCGGTCGGGGTGCTGCTGTCGAGCACGTCGACGGCCCCGGCCTGGGCGTTGACGACGAACAGGCGGTTCTTGTACGCGTGCACGATCTCGGCGGCCGACTGGTCGAACACCCCGGTCTCGTAGGTGCCGATCGGGCGCAGGCTCACCGCGCTGTCGGCGGGGGAGTCGCGCACCGGATCGGCGACGATGGCGGCGGACGCCGCGGTGACGCTCGACAGGGCGAGCGCGCACACGGCCGCCGCGGTCGCGGTCAGCGCGACGGTACGGCGAAGGAAGGGCGAAGGCATGGCTGTGTCCTCGGGGCAGGGGTGGCGTGCGGTGGGGCGGCACGGGCACGCCGCGGGGGCGGCGAACGGGCCGAGTCTGCCCGGGGGCGGTGTCCCGCGGGTGAACGCGGGGCGAACGGCGACGCGGCGCTCCCGTTGCGGCCGAGCCGGTCTAGCCTGAGCGCATGACCACGCCGTCCGGTGCCCATCCCGACGAACCGCACCGTCAGGGCCTCGCGCAGCGACTCAACGGCCTGCGTGCCGGGGTGCTCGGGGCCAACGACGGCATCGTGTCGACCGCGGCCGTCGTCGTGGGCGTGGCCGGGGCGACGAGCGAGGTCGCTCCCGTGCTCGTGGCGGGCATGGCGGCGCTGGTCGGTGGGGCGGTGTCGATGGCGCTCGGCGAGTACGTCTCGGTCTCGAGTCAGCGCGACAGCGAGCACGCGCTCATCGAGAAGGAGCGCCGCGAACTGGCGGAGGCCCCGGATGCCGAGTTCACCGAGCTCGTGGGACTGTACGAAGCCCGGGGACTGTCGACCGAGACGGCGACGCGGGTGGCGACCGAGCTCACGGCATCCGATGCCCTGAAGGCCCACCTCTCGGTCGAGCTGAACATCGACGCCGACGACGTGGTGAGCCCGTGGACGGCGGCGTTCGCCTCGGCGGTGGCCTTCACGGTCGGGGCGTTGCTGCCGTTGCTGACGATCCTGCTCCTCCCGGTCGAGGGGCGCGTGGCGGCGACGTTCGCGGCGGTCCTGCTCGCGCTGGCCGTCACCGGGTACGTCGCCGCCTGGATCGGCGGGGCCCGCCGGGGGCGCGCGGTGGTGCGGATGGTGGTCGGCGGGGCGCTCGCGCTCGGGGCGACGTACGTCGTCGGCTCGCTGTTCGGCGGCCTGGCCGCGTAAGTCGACCCCCCTATCAATTACAAGGACGTCCAGGTAATCTGAGGAAGGCGACGACGCCGTCGCTCCACGAAGGAGAGCCGCATGGACACCACCCCTGCTCCCGCGCTCGCCGCCGCACCCGCGGGCGCGCTGTCGGCAGAAGAGCGCACCGCCATCCTCGACGCCGTCCGCGACTTCGCCGCGACGGAGTTCGCCCCGCACACCCTCGAATGGGATGCCGAGAAGCACTTCCCCCGCGACGTGCTGCGTCGCGCGGGAGAGCTGGGTCTCGGCGGCGTCTACGTCAACGAAGACGTGGGCGGCGCCGGGCTGTCGCGGGCCGACGCCGTGGCGATCTTCGAGGAGCTGGCCTACGGCGACCCGACGGTGACGGCCTACATCACGATCCACAACATGGTCGCGTGGATGATCGACGCCCACGGCGACGAGGCGCAGCGAGCGCAGTGGCTCCCCGGCCTCGTCGCCATGGACGACCTGGGTGCGTACTGCCTCACCGAGCCGGGCGCGGGATCCGACGCCGCGGCGATCACCACCTCGGCCATCCGTCACGGCGACACCTACGTGCTCACGGGCGTCAAGCAGTTCATCTCGGGTGCCGGCGAGGCCTCGGTCTACGTCGTCATGGCTCGCACGGGCGAGCCGGGGGCGCGCGGGATCAGCGCGTTCCTCGTGCCCGCCGACGCCGAGGGCCTGTCGTTCGGCGCGAACGAGAAGAAGATGGGCTGGAACGCCCAGCCCACCCGTCCCGTGATCCTCGACGAGGTGCGCGTGCCGGCCGAGAACCTGCTCGGGGGCGAGGGCCGGGGGTTCTCGATCGCCATGACCGCGCTGAACGGCGGGCGACTCAACATCGCGACCTGCTCGATCGGTGGCGCCCGCTGGGCCCTCGACCGCTCCGTCGCGTACGTGCACGAGCGCTTCACGTTCGGCGAGGCGCTCGCCGAGAAGCAGTCGGTGGTGTTCGCCGTCGCCGACATGGCCACCGAGCTCGAGGCCGCGCGGCTGCTCGTGCGCGACGCGGCGCGGGCCCTCGACGCGAAGACCCCCGATGCCGCGACCCGCTGCGCGATGGCGAAGCGCTTCGCGACCGACGTGGGCTTCCGTGTCGCGAACGAGGCCCTGCAACTGCACGGCGGCTACGGCTATCTGCAGGAGTACGGGATCGAGAAGGTCGTGCGCGACCTGCGCGTGCACCAGATCCTCGAGGGCACCAACGAGATCATGCGTCTGATCGTCGGCCGGAGCGTGCTGGCCGCCTGACGCCAGAGGCTCGCCCGATGTCGGGGGAGCGTGCGAGCATGCCGGTGCGGGGTCGTCCGCGCCGACACGACGGGAGTGACATGACGGAGCAGGATGCCGGGTACGAGACGATCCGAGTCGAGCGGCGAGGTCGCGTGGGATGGATCACGCTCGACCGCCCCGAGGCGCTCAACGCCCTGAACACCCAGACGATGCGCGACGTGGTCGCCGCCGCTGAAACCTTCGACGCCGACACGGGTATCGGCGCGATCGTCGTCACCGGCAGCGAGAAGGCCTTCGCCGCGGGCGCCGACATCAAAGAGATGGAGCAGATGTCGGGACTCGACATGACGCTCACCGACCACTTCGGAGCGTGGAGTCGGTTCGCCGCCGTCCGCACCCCGGTCATCGCCGCGGTGTCGGGGTACGCCCTGGGCGGCGGGTGCGAGCTCGCGCTCATGTGCGACGTGATCCTGGCCTCCGATCGCGCGAGGTTCGGTCAGCCCGAGGTGCAGTTGGGGGTCATTCCGGGCATGGGCGGAACGCAGCGGCTCGTGCGGGCGCTCGGCTACTACAAGGCCGCCGAACTCGTGCTGACGGGCCGCATGATCGACGCCGCCGAGGCCGAACGCGCGGGACTGGTGTCGCGCGTGGTGCCGGCCGCCGACCTGCTCACCGAGGCCGAGGCGGTCGCGACGGCGATCGCCGAGAAGCCGCTGCCCGCCCTGTACGCGGCGAAGGCCGCCCTCGACGTGGCGATGGAGTCGACTCTCGCCGAGGGGCTGCGCTTCGAGGGACGGGCGTTCGCCGCCCTCTTCGACACCGCCGACCAGAAAGAGGGGATGGCGGCGTTCCGCGAGAAGCGGGCTCCGTCGTTCACCCACCGATGAACGGCGTGGCGCGGCGGGATCTCGCGGCGGGCGTCCACCGCGTGCTGCTGCCGCGCGGGACGACCGCGGCACGGGGCCTCGGCGAGATTCAGAGCGGGTCGGGCACGGGCGCGGGGTCGGCGAAGTCGCCGGCACCCTTGCGGAAGCGCGCGATGATCCGCACCAGCGCCGTCGCGTCGTCGTCCTCGAGCCCCAGGTCGGCGAACACCGCGTTCAGCGCGTCGGTCGCCTCGTCGACGCGCCGCCGACCGGCCTCGGTGAGGGACAGCAGCGCGGCCCGGCCGTCGGTCGGGTGCGGTTCGCGGGTCACGTATCCGTCGCGCGCGAGTCGCTCGACCGTGTTCGTCACGCTCGTCGGATGCACCTGCAGACGCGCGATGGCGCTGGCCATCGGCATCCGTCCCTCGCGGGTGAAGGCGAGCAGCCGCAGCAGCTCGAACCGCGAGAACGACAGGTCGAAGGGCTTCAGCGCCCGGTCGATGGATGCCATCAGCAACTGGTGCGCACGGATCACCGAGGTCACGACCGTCATGCCGTCGGCGGCGTCGTCCCACCCGTGCGCCAGCCACTGGCGCTTGGCCTCGGCGATCGGGTCGGCGGGCAGTCGTCGCGTCATCGGTCCTCCTCGCGCTTCACGGTACCCCTCGCGCGCGGCCCGCGCCGGGCGGCGGTGCGCCGCGCGGCGGGTTCTCGTCCTCTCGGCAGGCGCGAGGGCCGTGCATTCCCCGCCGCCACTTTCCGACCGCGGCGAGGCCGCGGCATCCGTCCCCCGACCGAAGGAGCCGCGTCGATGAAGATCGTGGTCGCGATCAAGGAAGTACCCGACACCTGGGGAGAGCGTCGTCTCGACCTCGAAACCGGTCTGACCGACCGGGGAGCGTCGGCGCCGGTGCTCGACGAGATCGGTGAACGCGCCGTCGAGGCCGCCCTCACCTACGCCGACGCGCACGAGGGGACCGAGGTGGTGGTGCTGACGATGGCGCCCGCCTCGGCGACCGCGACCGTGCGGAAGGCCCTCGCGATGGGGGCGACGTCGGCCGTGCACGTGGTCGACGACACCCTGCGCGGCGCCGACCTGCTGCTGACCGCCGAGGTGCTGGCCGCCGCGATCCGACGCACCGGGTTCGACCTCGTCATCGCGGGCAACCTGTCGACCGACGGCGGCGGAGCGGTCGTTCCCGCGATGATCGCCGAGATACTCGGGGTGCCGCAGCTGACCGCCCTGTCGAGCCTCGACGTGTCGGAGGCCGCGGTGGCCGGTGATCGCGTGAGCGACGCGGGGACGATGCGGGTGTCGGCGGCGTTGCCGGCGGTCGTCTCGATCACCGAGGCGCTCCCCGAGGGGCGTTTCACCACGTTCAAGGGCATCATGGCGGCGAAGAAGAAGCCGTACGAGACCCTCGATGCCGGAGCGCTGGGCGTCGCGGCCGAGAACCCCGCCGTGCCGCGGTACATCATGCTGTCGGTCGCCGAACGTCCGCCGCGTGCGGCGGGCACGAAAATCGTCGACGAGGGCGATGCGGGCGAGAAACTCGCCGCGTTCCTCGTGGCCGAGGGCGTGGCGTGATGGGTGCGGCGTTGGTTCTTCTGGAGGTGCTTCCCGCGGGCGCGCTGGCCGCGTCGGCGCCGGGACTGCTGGCGGCGGCGGCCGCGGTGGGGGATCCCCTCGCCCTGATCGCCGCCCCCGAGGCGGTACTCGAGGGCGCTGCCGCCGAGGCGGCCGGGCTCGGGGCCGTACGCGTGCTCACCGCCGCCACCGACGCCGACGCCCTCACCGTGCCGGTCGTCGACGCGTTGGCGGCGGCGGTGGCGCGCGAAGACGTCGACCTCGTGCTGGCCTCGAACGCCGTCGAGACGCGCGATGCCGTCGCGCGACTGGCGGCGCGCCTGCGGCTCCCGCTCGCGGCCGACATCGTGGGGCTGGGCCGCGACGACCTCGGCGTCGTCACGCGGCACTCGGCCTTCGGCGGCGGCTTCACCGTCGAGGGCGCTCCGACCTTCGGCCCCCTCGTCGCGACGCTGCGCCCCGGCGCCGTCGACGGGCGCCTCGACGCGCAGCCCCTCGTCGTCGACCGGCTCGAGGTGACGGCATCCGGTGCCCCGGCGGCCCGGGTCGAGCGCTTCGCCGAGACCGCCGCGCCCTCGTCGCGCCCCGAACTGCGCGGAGCCGCGGCCGTCGTCGCGGGCGGACGCGGGGTGGGCTCGCGCGAGGACTTCGCTCTCGTCGAGCAGCTCGCCGACGCGCTCGGAGCGGCCGTCGGCGCCTCGCGCGCGGCCGTCGACGCGGGATATGTGCCGGCGGCGGCGCAGGTCGGGCAGACGGGGGTGTCGGTGTCACCGCGGCTGTACGTCGCCCTCGGAATTTCGGGGGCGATCCAGCACCGCGCGGGCATGCAGACCGCGCGCACGATCGTCGCGATCGACAAAGATCCCGACGCGCCCATCTTCGCCATCGCCGACTTCGGTATCGTCGGAGATCTGTTCACCGTCGTCCCGCAACTCCTCAGCGCGCTCGCCGCGCGCAAGAAGTAGCCCGCGAGAAGTAGCCCCACGAAGTAGATGGCGTCCACACCACCCACCCCGCGTCGCGGGCTGCCGCGCATCCCCGGCGGGGAGCCCTGGCCGCCCGCGGCGTCCGGCGCGCCCGGGCAGGACTCCGCCGACGAGTCGGCGGCACCGCGAGGCGCCGGGTCGGTCGAGCCCGAGCAGGTCGCGTCGCACCCGCCGGAGGCACAGCGCGGCGTGGCGCTCCCCGCCGCGCCCCCCGCCACCGGCGGCCCCGTGGTTCCGGATGCCCCGCGTGCGAGCGCGCCCGAGGTGCGGCGGGGTCTGCCGCGGGAGCCGGGCGGCGAGCCCTGGCCGCCGGCTCTCGCCCCGGCGCCGACCGACATCACGCCCGAGACCGCGGCGGAGCCCACCGTCGCCGAAGCGCGTCCGCGCGCGGACGCCGTGGCGGCCGAGACGGTCCCTCCGTCCGGGTCGACCGGTGCGGGTGACGACACCGTCGCCGAGGCGTCAGGTGAAGCAGCGTCGGGTGAAGCAGCGCCGGGTGACGCCGCGTCGGACGTGCGCCGGGGACTGCCGCGCGAGCCGGGCGGCGAGCCCTGGCCGCCGGCATCCGTGCACCCGTCGTCCGCGCCGTCGGAGCCATCGCCCGCGGCGGCGGTGCCCGCGGAGCAATCGCGCTCCGGTTCCGTCTCGACGCCGACCCCGCCCGCCGCAGCGGTGCCCGCGGAGCAATCGCGCTCCGATTCCCCCTCGACGCCGACCCCGTCCGCCGACCAGGCGCCCGCGTCCGCTACCGCCGACGCGGCGATGCCGTCCCCGGATGCCGCCACCCCCGCCGCGCCTCGACCGCCGCTGACCGTGCCCCGAACCGTCTGGCCGGGGGCTGCGGCATCCGTGCGCCCGTCGAAAGGCGCCGAACCGAAACGGCTCGGTCCGTACACGGCGGTGCAGTGGCTCGGATCGGCCGCCGTGCTGGGCGTGTTCGCGCTCGCGCTCGCGGCCATCGTGGTGCTGCTCGCCCGCTTCGTCCTGGCGCTCGAGCCGGGGCGGGAGTTCCTCGCGGCGTTCCCGGGCGAGCACCCGCTGCCCGAGGGGGCGCCCGTCGGTCTGCCGGTGTGGCTGAACTGGTCGCACTTCCTCAACAGCTTCTTCCTGCTGTTCATCATCCGCACCGGCTGGCAGGTGCGCCGCGAGAAGCGCCCCGCGGCGTTCTGGTCACCGCGCAAGAACAAGCGGCGCCGCATCAGCCTGGGCCTGTGGTTCCATCAGGCGGTCGACATCCTGTGGATCGCGAACGGCCTGATCTTCGTGGTGCTGCTGTTCGCCACGGGGCAATGGATGCGCATCGTCCCCACCTCGTGGGAGGTCTTCCCCCACGCCCTGTCGGCGGCCCTGCAGTACGTGTCGCTCGACTGGCCGACCGAGAACGGCTGGGTCAACTACAACAGCCTGCAGCAGCTGTCGTACTTCGCGATCACGTTCGTCGCCGCGCCCCTGGCCATCATCAGCGGTGTGCGGCTGTCGGGCGTATGGCCGAAGGACGCCGAGCGCCTCAACCGGCTCTACCCGGTGGAGTGGGCGCGCAAGATCCACTTCCCGGTGATGCTGTTCTTCGTGGCGTTCATCGTCGTGCACGTTGGCCTCGTGCTGGCCACCGGCGCCCTGCGCAACCTGAATCACATGTACGCCGCCCGCGGATCGGTCGACCCCGGCGAGTACACCAGCGATCCGACCGGTCTGCTGATCTTCGCGGCATCCCTGCTGGTGATGGCCGCCGGATGGGTGGCCGCCCGCCCGCGCGTGCTCGTGCCGATCGCCCGCCTGTTCGGCGACGTCAAGCAGCGCTGATCCGGGGTGGGGTGCCGAGACCGCACGCGATCGCCCAGGACGTATGTGTTCGTCGACGAACGGGTGCGTCTTCGACGATCAACTGCGGTCTCGAGACGCCCGCCCCTCGCCCGTCCCCGCCGCCGGGCGGCGGCGCGCGGTGGGCGCACGAGCGGGCGCTCAGCGTGCCGTCGCTCGACCCGCGGCGAAGCCCTCGGCGTACGCCTCGTCGGCGCCCTGGCGGAACATGTCACGCGCCGGGTCGCGCACGATCGAGCGGGCACCGGGCAGGTCGAGGTCGCCGACCAGGTCGGCGCGACCCCGCACGATGGCCACGGGGCGGCGGGCGGCCTTGCCCTTGACCAGGTCGGTGGCGGCCGCGAGCTCGTCGGCGACGCACGGCAGGGTCACCACGAGCGGGCGGCCCTCGGCATCGGTGGTTCCGCGGAGATCCTCGAAGACATGGATGCCACCCGCCCCGATCGCGTGGTCGGTCTGACCCTCGCGCCATGCGCGGCCGAGCGTGTCGGTGATGATCACGCCGACGTGGGCACCGGTGGCGGTGCGCAGCCCGGTCGCCAGCGCCCGCGCCGAGGCGTCGGGGTCGACCGGCAGCAGCAGCACCGTGCCCTCGGGGGTGTTGCTCGCATCGACGCCGGCCGCGGCCGACACGATGCCCAGCGGGTTCTCGACGATGCGCGTCACGTGTCCCGCCGGCGAGGTGCGCGAGGCCACGAGACGCACGGTCTCGCGCGTGATCGCGTCTTCGCGATCCGACGCGTGGATGATGCGGCCCTCGGCCTTCGACACGATCTTGCTCGTGACCACGACGATGTCGCCGTCGCGCAGGGCCGTCTCGTCGCCGGGCGTCGAGGTCACGGCATCGAGGATCACCCCGACGAGGTCGTCGCCCGGGGTGATCTCACGAATGCCGTCGAGGGCCCAGATCTGCAACACGTCAGCGGACGAAGCGCACCTCGGTGAGCTCCTCACCGAGGAACGGCTGCACCTGCGAAGCGCCGTCGAGTGAGAACCCGTTGCGGGTGTAGAAACGGTGCGCGCGCGGATTGTCGTCGTCGACCCACAGGTACACGCCTTCGCCGTCGTCGATGGCGGCGTCGAAAAGCTGCTGGCCGATCCCGGTGCCGTGGAAGGCGTCGAGCAGGTAGATGAAGTACAGCTCGCGCTCGCGCGGGGCGTCGTCGTCGCGGGCGGGACCCGAGCCGACGAAGCCGACGATCTCGCCGTCGACGAGGGCGGCGTGCATGCGGTAGTCGTCGCCCTGCGAAGCCCAGTGGGTCCAGAGCTCGGCCATGCGACGGGGGGAGACCGCTTCGAGGGCGGCGGTGCTGATCAGGTGATCGTAGGTCTCGTGCCAGCAGGTGGCGTGCACGCGGCCCAGGGCCTCGGCATCCACGTCTCGCACCGGACGGACGACGATGTCGGTTCGGGATTCCGCAGTCATGGCGCGACTCTACGCGGGGGCTCGGCGCGCGGGAAATCGGGCGAGGACGCGCCGCGGATGCCGGAGGGGCACGCCGCACGTGCTGTGGTGAATCGACAAAGCAATCGCCGGTTCGTCGTCGAATCGCTATGCTCGCCCCTCGTGAACGTCCTCTGGCGCACCCTTCTCGTGCTTGTCCGTGCCCGCCGTCGCCTGGGGCGTGAGGGACCCCTCGATCCGAACACGGTGACGCGGCTGCGCATCCGCGTGCTGCCCACCGACATCGACCTGCTGCGGCACCTGAACAACGGTCGATATCTGTCGCTGTTCGACCTCGGACGGTGGGACCTGCTGACCCGCGCGGGCCTCGTCTCGGCGATGACCGCGCAGGGCTGGTACGCCGTGGTGGCGGCCGAGACGATCACGTTCCGCCGCTCGCTCGAGCTCTGGCAGCGCTTCGACCTCGAGACGCGTCTGATCGGCCACGACGACCGCGCGGTCTACCTCGAGCACCGCGCGCTCGTGAAGGGCGAGATCTACGCGCGCGCGATCATCCGCGCCCGCATCCTGCGACGCACCGGCGGAACGGTGCCGCACGACGAGCTCTTCGCCGCGGTCGGCCGGCCCGAGGGGCTGCCCGACATCGAGGCGTGGGTGCACGAGTGGGCCGACGGCTCATCGCTGCCGTCGACGAAGCGTCCGGCGCCCAGCGTCTGGGAGTGACGTCGGGGCCGGTTCCCCGGTCCGGCCCGACCCGGCCTCGCTCAGCGCGCGAAGCGCGCGTCGAGCCAGGCGACCTGCCGCATCCAGTGGCGGTACCCGCCGCCCTCGTGCCCGTTGTACGGGTACACCTCGATCGCCGCGTCGTCGGATGCCAGGGCGTGGAACGCCGCGAACACGCCCGAGGGCAGCACGACGTCGTCCATCAACGCGACCGAGAAGAGCGCCGGCGCCGTGATGCGCCGGGCGAGGATGGCGCCGTCGACGTACGACAGGGTCTCGAGCACGCGGGCGGCGTCGTCGCGGTGCACCGAGAGGAACCTCGTGATCTCGGTGAAGGGGGCCGACGGCGTGCGCACGATCGCGTTCGGGAAGTCGCACAGGAACGGCACGTCGGGAAGCACCGCGGCCACGGCGTCGCCGGCGAGGGCGGCGGCGGCGATCGAGAGTCCACCGCCCTGGCTCACTCCGGTCACCGCGATGCGCGAGGCGTCGACCCCCGGCATCCGCCCGACCTCGTCGACCAGACGCACGGCGTCGGTGCAGAGGCGGCGGTAGTAGTAGTCGCGGGGATCGCGGATGCCGCGGGTCATCACGCCCGGGAACGCGGCGGCCGAGCCGTGGGGATCGGGGGTCTCGCCCACGCTCCAGGCCGATCCCTGGCCGCGGGTGTCCATGATGACGTGGACGTACCCGGCGGCGGCCCAGTTCGTGCGCTCACCGGGGAGGCCGCGCCCCCCGCCGTAGCCGATGTACTCGATGACGGCGGGCAGCACCTCGTCGCCGTGCGGGCGCACGACCCAGCCGCGGATCTCGTCGCCGCCGAAGCCGGTGAACGTCAGGTCGTGCACGCTCAGGGCGCGCACGGGGCCGTCGACCGGGGTCAGGACCGTGGGGCCGGCGGCCTCGCGGGCCGCAGCGAGAGTCTCGCCCCAGAACGCGTCGAGGTCGGCGGGTGCGGTGAGCGCCGGGCGGTACTCGCGCAGCAGCTCGAGCGGCAGGTCGGTGAAGGTCTGAGCCATGCGTGGTCTTTCGTCGGTGAAGGGGTGACCCGACAGTAGCGAACCGGCGGCGCCGCGACCCGCGCCGCGACCGGCCGCGCAACGAACCGTGCGCCGCGACCGGCGGGCCGCGACCCGCGCTCCGCGCCGATCCGCGGGTTGCGCGGCGGGCCGTCGGGATGCCACGCGCGCGATCCCTAGGCTGGCCGCATGAGCACGAAAGACCCGCGCGCCACCGGTTTTGCGCTCTCCTCCGACGTTCCCGCCCGGGCAGCCGCGCGCGCGGCGACCTTCGTGCCGCGCCACCCCGCCCCCGCCGCGCCGACCCGCCGTGGCGAGATGCCGCTCGACGCCGAGGCCGCGGAGTTCACCGCCGCGGTGGCCGACGGCGTGCTGCGCCCCGAGAGCACGACGGCCGCGGCCGCGGCGCTGCACCGCCTCGCCGAAGACGTGCCCGCGACCCTGCCCTGGTTCGTGCGGGGAGCGATCCAGCTGGGCGGGGCGGTGGCGCCCGTTCTGCCGACGCCCGCGGTTCCCCTCGCCCGCCGCGCCCTGCGCGATCTCGTCGCGGGCCTCGCGCTCGACGTCCGCCCCGAACGCCTCGGTGCCGGCATCGGCGCCCTCCGTACCCCCGACGCCGCGGTCGACGTGCGGCTCGTCGGTCCCGCCGTGCTCGGCGAGGCCTCGGCGCGGCGCCGACTCGACGGCATCCGGGCCCTCGCCGCCCGCGACGACGTCGAACGGCTCTCGCTCGCGGTGGCCGACGCGGTGGCGGGGCTCTCGCCCTGGGCGTTCGACGCCGACGTCGAGCACGCCGCCGAGCGACTCCTGCCGCTGTACCTGGATGCCGCGTCGACCGGCACCCACCTGACGCTCGTGGTCGAGGGCCGAGACGATCTCGACCTCACCGTCGCGGTGCTGACCCGCGTGCTCGAGGAGCCCCGCCTGCGGGATCTCACGGCGGGGATCGCGCTGCCGGTCGCCGTCGTCGAGAGCCTCGACGCGGTGCGTGAGCTGGCGGCGTGGGCGCGCGTGCGCGTCGCCGACGGCGGTGCCCGCCTGACGGTGCGGCTGAGCGATGCGCCCTCGCAGACCCCGGATGCCGTGGCCGCGGCCCGACACGGGTGGGCCGCCCCGGCCGCGACCGGACGCGACGACATCGACGCCCTCGCCGTGCGAGCGCTCCGTGACGCGGTGAGTGCCCGCGGCCGCGAGGGTCTCACCGTCGAGTTCGCGACCGCCGATCCCGAACGTGCCGCCCTGGTTCTCGCCGTCGCCTCGGACGCGGGGGTCGAGCCGACCCTGGTGCTGCCCGCCTCGGCGTCGTGGTTCCCCGACGCCGCGCACGTCGTCGCGGCCGCAGCCGTGCACCCCGACGACCTCGACGCGGTCGCTGCCCGCCTGGCCTCGGCATACGCGCGCGTCGTGGCGAGCGCTCCCGCGCTGCCCGTCGCGGCGCCCGCCGCCCCGCGCCCGGCCGCGGGAGCGGAGCGCGCGGAAGACCCCGACGACGCGGGCGACGCCGTCGCGGCGGATTCGTCCGCCGAGCGGGACCCTTCCGACGGAGCCGACACGGCCCCCCTCGACGACGTGTCACGGCCCGACGCGGTCGTGCCCGAGACCGCGGCCGTGGCGGCCCGCGCACGTCGCGCCCTCGCCGCCGCCGACGCTCCGGCACCCGCGGGGCGCGCACCGCACCGCGACCTCGCGCCCGACCCCGCGATCCTGCGCGAGCGCGCCGACGACGCCGCCGCCGAGCCCGGACTCACGCAGGCGGTGCTCGGTATCGCGCGGGAGGCCGCGGCATCCGGAGACACCTCCGCCCTCGGCCCCGACGTGCAGCAGATGCTCTTCGGCGGGCAGGCGTTCGTCGACACCGCCGTCTTCTCGGCGCGCGAGAGCGCCGAGCTCGCGGGCGGCGCGCCCGGTTTCCGCAACGTCGCCGACACCGACCCCACCGTGCCCGACGACCGTGCCTGGGCGCTCGCCGCCCTCGGTCGCGCCGACGGGTCGACCGCCGGAGACGCCACCGCCGCGGCGGGACGCATCGACGACGAACCCGGCCTCGACGCCGTGATCGAGCGCGTGCGCACCGCCGCCGAGCCCTGGGGAGTTCTCGCGGCGGCGGACCGCTCCGCCGTGCTGCTGTCGGCGGCGCGCGCGCTCGAGGAACGCCGCGCCGAGCTCATCGAGGTGCTGGCGTCGGAGGGCGGGGCCCTCGTCGCCGAGGCCGATGTCGAAGTGAGCCAGGCGGTCGACGCGGCCGGGTACTACGCCTCGACGGTGAAGGAACTCGACCGGGTACCGGGAGCGGTGTTCGTCCCCGGTCGGGTCACCGTCGTCGCCCCGCGGTGGAACGCCCCCGTGGGGCTCTGCGCCGCCGAGACGCTCGCCGCGCTGGCCGCCGGCTCGGGGGTGCTGCTCACCCCGTCGCCGCGGGCGCGTCGCAGCGGCGCCGTCGTGGCCGAGGCCCTGTGGGCAGCCGGTGTTCCGCGCGACCTGCTGGCGTTCGTCGACCTCAACGAAGACGCCTCGGGGCGCGCGCTGATCGTGCACCCCGGTGTCGACCGCGTGCTGCTGGCCGGTGCCCGCTCGACCGCCGAGCGCTTCGCCGCGTGGCGCCCGGCCCTGCCGGTGCAGGCGTTCACCGCCGGACGCAATGCCGTGATCGTCGCGCCGTCGGCCGATCTCGACGAGGCCGTCGCCGACATCGTGGGCAGCGCCTTCGCGCGCGCGGGCCAAGCGGCCACCGCCGCCTCGCTGGTGATCCTCGTGGGCGCCGTGGCCCGTTCGTCGCGCTTCACCGACCAGCTGAAGGATGCCGTCTCGTCGCTGCGCGTCGGGCCGGCGGTCGATCCGTTGTCCGACGTCGGCCCGCTCGTCGAAGAGCCCACGGGCGAGGTGCGCCGTGCGCTGACCGTGCTCGGCGACGGCGAACGGTGGCTGGTGCAGCCGCGCGAACTCGACCTCGGACCCGAGACGGCCGGACGCTTCTGGACGCCGGGCGTGCGCACCGGTGTCACCGCCGGGTCGCACCTCACCCGTGCCGCGATCGCGGCCCCGGTGCTCGGCATCCTGCACGCGCCGACCGTCACCCGCGCGATCGAGATGCAGAACGCGATCGGCTCGGGCTTCATCGCCGGGCTCCACACCCGCGACGCGGCCGACCTCGAACTCTGGCTCGATACGGCCGAGGCGGCCGTGCTGCGCGTGAACCGTCCGACCTCGGGCGCCGTCGTGCAGCGCGAGCCCCTCGGCGGCTGGGGTGAAGCCGCGGTGGGCACCGGCGCGATGTCGGGCGGACCGCACCGCCTCGTGACGCTGGGGTCGTGGCGGCCGTCGTCGGGCGGGGCCGCATCGTCGACCCTGCACCTGCGCGGGCTCGACAGTCGCATCACCGGGCTCATCGAAGCGGCCCAGCCGACCCTGTCGTACGAGGCCTTCGACTGGCTGCGGCGCGGAGCGCTCTCGGACGCCGTCGCCTGGGACCGCGAGTTCGGTCGCGTGAAGGACGTCTCGCGCCTCGGCGTCGAGCGCAACCTCTGGCGGTACCGCCCGGCCGACGTCGCCATCCGCGCCACCGCCGACGCCACGTGGCAGGCGGTGCTGCGCGTCCTCGTCGCGGCGGTGCGCTCGGGCTCGACGTTCACCCTCAGCTCACCCGTCGGCCTTCCCGCGGCGGTGCGCCACCTGCTCAGCGAGAGCAACGTCGCCGTCTCGGTCGAGAGCGACGCGGAGTGGTTGCAGCGGTTGGCGGGGGGCACCCCGGAGGCCGCCGAGACCGAGGCCACCGACCTGATCGCCGCCCCGCGGCTCGCCCGCGTGCGACTCGTCGGTCCCGCCGCGACCGTGTCGACGCTGCGGGCGGCCGTCGCCGAGACGGTCGCGGGCGACGTGTCGCTGACGGTCTACCCCGACGAGGTGACCACGGCCGGGCGCCTGGAACTGCTGCCGTTCCTGCGCGAGCAGTCAGTGTCGATCGGGGCGTTCCGCTTCGGCCGGCGCGACGCGTGGAGCGCCGAGGTCATCTGAGGCGGGGCCGGGGCTTGGGCTGGGACTTTGGCTTGGGCTGGGGTCACCGCACCGCCGATTGAGCGCGTCGGCATGCTCGGCCGCCTCTCGTGAGCGTGAAGCGTGAGGCATAACCTCTTCGTATGCAGTGCCAGATAGTTGATCCGTTTCATGCAGTCGGAACACTTCCAGACGAGGAGGTCGAGTACAGAGTGCGCGCTTGGAATGAGCCGTTGGAAGCAGGGTCGGCGTGGCGCGTAGACGAATGGGACATTACTGACGCCGACTCGGTCGTAACCGTAATCGAGTGGGCGGATGGTCTCGGTGCTCACTCCGTGGAAGTGTTTGTCCGGTATGAGGACCACGCTCTCGATGCGAGTGACAACTGGGTGACCGTTGACCGGCACGCTCGGGTGTACGGGGTTCCGGCAGACGACGGCGGAACCACCGAGACTGTGACCTTCACACGTCGTTGGGGCACCGGTTTCGAAAACGTTTAGCCGACCGTGCCCGCGGGGGTAACGTCGCAGCGAACCCCGAGGAGCACCGATGACCGCTGCCCGACTCACCGTCGACCCCCGCTTCGCGATCGGGGCCGTGCGCCGCCGCCTGTTCGGGGGCTTCGTCGAGCACCTCGGCCGTCACGTCTACGACGGGATCTACGAGCCCGGTCACCCGCGGGCCGACGAGCAGGGCTTCCGCGGCGATGTGCTGGAACTCGTGCGCGAGCTCGGTGTGTCGACCATCCGCTACCCCGGTGGCAACTTCGTCTCGGGCTTCCGCTGGGAGGACAGCGTCGGACCGCGCGCACAGCGCCCGCGCCGCCTCGACCTCGCGTGGCACTCGACCGAGACGAACGAGATCGGCCTGCACGAGTTCTCGGACTGGCTCGACAAGGCCGGCAGCGATCTGATGCTGGCGGTCAACCTCGGCACGCGCGGCACCCTCGAGGCGATCGACCTGCTCGAATACTGCAACGTGCCCGGCGGCACGACCCTGTCGCAGCAGCGCATCGACAATGGACGCGCCGCCCCCCTCGGAGTGCGCGTCTGGTGCCTGGGCAACGAGATGGACGGGCCGTGGCAGCTGGGGCACCGCTCAGCCGACGACTACGGAAAGATCGCCGCGCAGACGGCGAAGGGCATGCGCCAGCTCGACCCGTCGATCGAGCTCGTCGTGTGCGGATCGTCGGGGGCGCAGATGCTCACCTTCGGCGAGTGGGAGCGGGTCGTGCTGCAGCACACCTACGACGACGTCGACATGATCTCGTGCCACGCGTACTACCAGGAGCACCACGGCGACATCGACTCGTTCCTCGCCTCGGCGGTCGACATGGACAGCTTCATCGAGAAGGTCGTCGCCACCGCCGACCACGTCGGCGCCGTGAAGGGTTCCGACAAGCGCATCGACATCTCGTTCGACGAGTGGAACGTCTGGTACATCGACCGCGTCGACTCGGTGAAGCCGACCGCGATCGACGACTGGCCGGTCGCCCCGCGGCTGCTCGAGGACGTGTACTCGGTGGTGGATGCCGTGGTGTTCGGCAGCCTCCTGATCTCGCTCCTGAAGCACGCCGATCGCGTGGCATCCGCATCTCTCGCCCAGCTGGTGAACGTGATCGCCCCGATCATGACCGAACCGGGCGGACCGACCTGGCGTCAGACGACGTTCTTCCCCTTCGCGATCACCTCGCGTCTCGCGCGGGGCGTCGCGGTGCGCCTGCGGATCGACGCCCCCGTGATCGACACGGCGAGGCACGGCACTGTCTCGGGGGTCGATGCCGTGTCCACCCACGACGCCGAGACGGGAGCCACGGCGATCTTCGTCGTGCACCGCGGGCGGCACGACGCCGTCGACCTGGTGATCGACATCACCGGTCTGGGAGAGGTCGAGATCGTCGAGACGCACCTGCTCGCCGACGACGACCCCTCCGCCCGCAACACGCTCGACGACCCCGAGCGCGTGCAGCCGCGCGCGCTGGAGGGCGCGCGCATCGTCGATGGCCTGCTGCACGTGACCCTGCCGCCGATCGCCTGGGCGGCTGTGGCGCTGCAGGCACGCTGATCGCCGGGCGCGCGTGCGGGCCGACGCGGGACGACCGCGGGAACGCGGAACGCCCGCCCCGCGGCATCCGAGGAACGGATGACGGGGCGGGCGTTCGGGGCCGGTCCCTCCGACGGGATCGGAGACCCGGGACCGCGCGGGGGTGTCAGGCGAGCTGCGCGCGACGCTCCGCCAGCTGGTCGAACGACGCGAACGACTCCGCGATCGGGCTGCCGGTGAAGTGGCCGACCCAGCCGTCGTCGTCGTGGAAGAAGCGCACGCTCACGTAGTGGGGCGAGGTGCCCATGTCGAACCAGTGCGTGGTGTTCGCCGGCACCGAGATGAGGTCGCCCGCCTCGCAGTACACCGCGTGCACCTTCTCGTTCGCGTGCAGGTAGAACACACCGGCACCCTTGGCGAAGTAGCGGTCCTCGTCGTCGTCGTGCGCGTGCTCCGACAGGAACTTCTCGCGGAACGGCGTCTTGACCTCGTCGTAGTCGTCTTGCGCGGGGTCGAGGGCGACGACGTCGACGAGGGTGTAGCCCTCGCGCTCCTTCACCTCGCCGATGTCGTCGGCGTACAGCGCGAGCACCTCGTCCTGCGAGGCGCCGGTGGGCACGTCCTTGACCTCCCAGCGCGAGAAACGGGCGCCGAGCTCGGCGAGGGCCTCGCGGATCTCGCTCTCTTCGGTGGTCTCGAGCACGGGCGTGCTCGGGTCGGTCGCTTTCCAGACGGTCAGCAGGGTCATGGCCGCTCCTTTCGTTGGGGGTGGGGAAGAGGGATGCCGAAGCTCAGCGCGTCGCGACGGCGAAGCGCAAGAGCCACTCGGTGATCTCGAGGTGGCGACGGGCCGCAGCCACATCGGCACCCCAGGCGTACATGCCGTGGTTCGCGACGATCAGGGCGGGGACCTCGGGCACCGAGGCCGTGGCGGGTCGGTAGACCTCGTCGAACCAGCCGGCCTCGACGGTCATGTCCTGATGGTTGCGGATGACGGGGATGGTGACCGTCTCGTCGTCGGCGAGGTGGCCGATGCCCTTGAGCATCTCCATGTCGCGGATCTCGACGCCGCTCGGCCACCGGTGCCCGGCGACGACGGCGTCGAACGCGTGCACGTGGAACACGGCGTTCGCGCCCGTGCGGGCGGCGATGTGCGCGTGCAGGCCCGACTCGGCCGACGGGGGACGGGGGTCGTCGGCGTCGATGGCGTGACCGGCGGCGTCGATGAGCACGACGTCGGCGTCGGTGAGCAGCGACTTGTCGAGGCCCGAGGCGGTGACGGCGAGCACGAGCGGGTCGCGGTCGACGACGACCGAGAGGTTGCCCGAGGTCCCGCGCATCCAGCCGTAGCCCGAGAAGCGCGAGGCCTCGGCGGCGAGGGCGGCCCCGGCGGCCTGCACGCGGTCGGCGGCGGGAAGGCTCATCGGGTGACCTCGATCTCGTCGAAGGACGCCACGGCGGGGGCGGCGAAGTCGGCGCCGGCCCACGGCTCGCCCGCGCGGTCGAGGGCGACGACCTGCCAGCCCGCGGCGAGGGCGGCGGTCACCTCGTCGGGGTGGTCGGTGAGGAACAGGGCGCGCTCGGGCGAGACGTCGAGCGCTGCGGCGATGGCATCGAACGACGCGCGCTCCTTCTTCGGGCCGGCCTTCACGGTGTCGAAGAAGTCCTCGACGAGGGGGGTGAGGTCGCCCTGCGGGGCGTGGCGGAACCACGGCACCTGCGAGGCGATCGAGCCCGAGGAGTACACGGCGAGACGGATGCCATCCTCGTGCCACGCGTGCAGGCGTGGCGGCACGTCGTCGAAGAACTGCGAGTGGATCTCGCCCGCGGCGAAGCCCTCGGCCCAGATGATGCCCTGGAGGGTCTTCAGGGGCGTCGACTTGACGTCTTTCGCCATGAGTCCGCGCAGCGCCTCGGCGATCTCGGCGTCGGAGGCATCGGCATCCAGGCCCGTCTCGACGATCGCGTCGGCGCGGGCGGCGCGGACGGTGTCGTCGTCGCGGCCGAGCACCTCGTCGAGGCGCGGGCGGGCGTAGTCGTAGAGGTCGCCGAGGATGAAGCCGGCGGCCGAGGTCGTGCCCTCGATGTCGAGCACGACGACGTCGGCGGTGGGGGTGACGGTCATGAGGTCTCTTTCCGGGAGAAGAACGATGCCACGGCCGCGGCCGCCAGGCGGGAGTGCTCGACGACGACGTCGTCGGAGGCCCCGGCGATGTGCGGGGTGAGGGTGACGTTCGGCAGGCTCAGCAGCTCGTCGTCGGATGCGAGGGGCTCGTCGTGGAACACGTCGAACCCGGCGCCGGCGATGCGTCGGTCGCGGAGCACCGCGAGCAGAGCGTCACGATCGACGAGGGCGGCGCGCCCGGCGTTGATCAGGTAGGCGTCGGAGCGCAGGAGCGCCAACTCGCGCGCCCCCAGCAGCCCCGTCGTCTCGGGGGTCAGCGGAACGTGCAGGGTGACGATGTCGCTCTCGGCGAGCAGGTCGTCGAGCTCGACGTGCTGCACGTCGTCTCCGAGGGCGCCGGGGGCGAGGAACGGGTCGTACACGGCGATGCGCAGGCCGAAGCCCTGGGCGCGCCGGACGACGCGGCGGCCGACCGCTCCGCCGCCGACGACGCCGAGCCGACGGCCAGACAGCCCGATCCCGCGGAAGCGCGCGTAGGGCTCGAACACGTCGTCGGCGCTCCAGTGGCCCTCGCGCAGCCACGCCGAGGCGGCGGGCACGTGGCGCACCGTCGCGAGCAGCAGCGCGAGGGTGAAGTCTGCGGTGACGTCGGCGTTGCGGCCCGGGGTCGTGCGCACCTCGACCCCGTGCGCGGCGCACGCGGCCAGATCGACGTTGGCGGGGTTCGCGCGGCACGCGACGACGAGCGCGAGGCGGGGGGCGGCCGCGAGGGCCGCGTCGTCGATGCGGTCGAGCTCGGCGATCACCACGTCGGCGTCGGCCAGGGCGGCGGCGAAGGCGGGGTCGGCGGCGGCGCGGGCGCCGAGCGACTGGCCGGTTTCGGCCTCGGATGCCACGAGCACGTCGCCCGCGATCTCGGCGGCGGTGCGCGGGTCGAAGGGGGCCGTGATGACGATGCGGGTCACGCGGGTGTCCTCTCGGGGGTGGGGGATTCGAGGCGGGACGCGTCGAGGTGGGCGGCGGGGGCCGCGGCGTCGATGCGCTCGGTCTCGGCGGGGTCGGTGGCGGGGCGCGTGCCCTCGCGTGCGGGATCGGACGCGGCCGTCTCCGCCGGGGGCGACAGCCGACCCAGCACGCGCAGCGCGGGCCACTCCGGCCGCAGCGCCGCGCGCACGCGCGCGAACACGTCGCGCGCAGCCCCCAGGGCGAGCGAGAGGTGGGGGGTGAACTCGACCGTGTCGGCGGGGAACACCCGCACCGCGGCCGCCAGGTCGTCGGCGAGCCCGGCCGCCACCAGGGCGACGGTCGCGGCTCCGCGCGCGCCGATCTCGGGGTCGGCGGTGCGCACGATGGTGCGTCCCGACGCGTCGGCGAGCAACTGGCAGAGCAGGTCGCTGCGCGCGCCGCCGCCGCACACGGGCACCCGGTCACCGGCATCCAGCAGGTCGAGGCTCTCGGCCACGGTGAACGCGAGTCCCTCGAAGACGCTGCGCAGCAGCTGCGCCGGGGTGGTCGTGACGCTCATGCCCACCCACGACGCCGAGGCCGCGGCGTCGACGAAGGGGGCGCGCTCGCCGCTCGGAGATCCGTAGGGCAGGTAGACGACGCCACCGCTGCCATCGGTCGCGGTGCGCGCGAGGCGTTCCAGCTCGCTCCATCCGCGATCCGACAGCCCGAGCGAGTCCCGCACCCAGTCGAGGTTGGGGGTGCCGACCATCGACGACAGGGCCTCGATCACCTGGGTGCCGCGGCCGGTGGGAAGAAGGATGCCGATCCCGCTGTCGGCGGCGGCCCGATCGGCCCGGTTGACGGCCACGGTGGCGGTGGTGCCGAGCACGACCCAGCCGTCTTGATCGTCGAGGGCGCCCAGGCCCACCGGGCACGCGGCGGAGTCGACGAGCCCCACGGCCACCGGGACCCCGGCGGTGAGGCCGAGCTCGGCGGCGGCCGCGTCGGTGAGCGGTCCGGCGACCTCGTGCGGGGCGCGCACCGGGGCGAGGAGGTGCGCGAACCGGCGGTGACCGAGCGCGTCGATCATCTCGTCGGAGTACGCCAGAGTCGCCGGGTCGAGGTAGGTGCGCGAGGCCTCGGAGGGATCGGTGGCGACCTCGCCGGTGAGGCGGTGGCGCACCGCGTCCTTGCAGTTGAGGTGGTGGGCCGCGCGGGCGAGCGTCTCGGGCTCGGTCTCGGCGAAGCCGTCGAGCAGCACGGGCAGGGTGCCGGGGAAGCTGGCCGAGCCGGTTGCGGCGACGACGGCGGCGTCGCGCCCGTCGCGCTGCCAGGCCGCGACGCGGTCGGCGCCTCGGCCGTCGAGCCACAGGGCCGCGGGGCGCACCGGGCGTCCCTCGTCGTCGACCAGCCAGGCGCCGTCGCCCTGGCCCGTGACGCCGATCGCGACGACATCGGGCTGGGCGCTCCGCGCGAGCGAAAGGGCCTGGCGGACGGCGCCGACGACGGCGTCCCAGACCGCGTCGATGTCGCTCTCGGCTCCGCCGTCGGGGGTGCGCACGACGCTCACGGCCCGGTGGCCGGCGGCGAGCGTCTCGCCCTCGAGCGAGTACAGCACGGCCTTGACCGCGGTGGTGCCGGCGTCGATGCCGAGGACGGCGGGGGTCACGCCGTGCCGCCCGAGGTGGTGTCGGTGGTCGACGGCGGCATCGTGGTGCGCTCGCCGGCCGGGGCCGAGCCCACGGTGCCGGAGGGGGTCGCCGGGGCGGGCCGGCGCTCCGCCGCGGCCCGCGCGCGCTGCGCGACGGTGTACGCCAGCACGAGGGCGACGAGCAGCACCACGCCCTGCACGGCGGCCTTGACGTTGAAGTCGAGGCCGAGCAGGTCGAGGCCGTTCGCGAGCACGCCGAGGAACAGCACTCCCACGACGGTGCCGGAGACGTTGGGCCGCGACCGCGGGTGCATCGAGGCGCCGATGAACACCGCGGCGATGGCGTCGAGCAGGTAGCTGAACCCGGCGAGCGGGGTGTACAGGCGCAGCGACGCGCTCAGCAGGATGCCGCCCGCCGCGCACAGCACGCCCGCGCCGACGTACACGAGTACGCGGATGCGGCGGGTGCGCAGCCCCGCGACGACCGCCGCGCGGTCTTGCAGGCCCATCGCCTGGATGCGCACGCCCGCGGGGGTGCGGTGCAGCAGGACGCCGACGCCCACCGCCGCGACGGCGGCGATGATGACCGGGATGCCGATGCCCAGCACGTCGCCCGAGCCGAGGAAGGTGAAGCCCTCGGGGGCGGCGCGGAAGCTGACGCTGGCCCCGCCGTTGGTGCCGATCTGCTGGGCGCTGCGGCCGATGAAGAAGGTGCCGAGGGTGGCGAGGAAGGGGGTGACCCCGAGCCCCACGATGAGGAAGGCGTTGAGCGCGCCGATGAGCGCGCCGCCGAGGAGTCCGAGCAGCACGGCCACGGGCCACGGCATCCCGAACGACATCATCGACACGATCGCGAACCACGCGCCGAAGTCCACGGCGACCGCGGCCGAGAGGTCGATTCCGCCCGACGACACCACGACGGTGAGGGCCAGGGCGACCAGCAGCAGGATCGCGACGCCGTCGAGCACGTTGAGCAGGTTGCTCGGGCGCAGGAACGCGTCGCTCGCGAACGAGAAGAACACGATGAGCACCGCGAACGCGGCGACGAAGCCGTAGCGGGTGACGGTCGCGGCGGCCGAGCCGGCGACGCCCGACCACCGGGCGCGGGGGGCGGTCGTGCTCATGCGCGGGACTCCTCGTTCTTGCGCGCCGCGGCCGCGGCCACGACGAGCAGGATCAGCACGCCCTTGAACCCGTCGACCCACGCGTTGGCGACCCGCGAGAGGATCAGGCCGTTCGACAGCAGCGCCACGAACAGGGCACCCAGCACCGAGCCGAACACGGTGACCGTGCCGCGGCGGGTGAAGGCGGCGCCGAGGAAGGTCGCCAGCACCATGTCGACCATGAGGCGCTCGTCGATCCCCGGACTGCTGCCCGAGCCGCGCGCGACGAGCAGCAGCGAGCTGAGCCCCGCCACGACGCCCGCGATGACGAACGTCGACATGATGTAGCGCTGAGCGGGGATGCCGGCGAAGGTCGCGGCATCCCGGTTGCCGCCGACCGCCTGCAGGCGCAGGCCGTAGGGCGTGCGGGCCAGCACGAACACGAGCACCGCGGCCACGATCAGCATGAGCACGGCGGCGAGGGGGATGCCGACGATCCGGGTATCGCGCACCGCGACGACGAGAGGGTCGGTGACGTCGATGCGGCGGTTGCCGCTGACCACGCGCGTGATGCCCACGACCGCGACGTACACGGCCAGCGTCGCCAGGATCGACGACAGTCCCACCCAGCCGACGAGGATCGCGTTCAGCACGCCGAACAGGGTCGTGACCAGGATGCCGAGGGCGAAGGCGACCGCGAACGGTGTGCCGTACGAGGTCAGCTGATCGCTGACGATCGCGGTCGCCAGCGCCGCGGTGGCGGGGATCGACAGGTCGATGCCGCCCACCACGACGTCGTCGCCGCCGCCGATGACGACGATCGCGAGCCCCATGGCGACCAGCGCGACCGGGGCCGCCTGGGTGAGGCTCGCGGTGACGTTGGCGAGGCCGAGGAAGCCCTTCGCCGTCACGGCGAGGTACACCGTCATCGCGAGGACGACGAGCAGGGGACCGCGCCGGGCCAGCAGGCTCCGGACGCGGGGAGCGAGCGCGGGGCGCTCGACGGCGAGGGCGCTCACGCGGCATCCCCTTCCGATCGTTCGCCACCGCTGCCGGTGACGAGGGCGCTGAGGTGTTCGAGGGTGAGACCGTCGGTCGACACCTCGTGGGCGACGCGTCCGCGCTCGAGCACCACGATGCGGTCGGCGAGTCCGAGCACTTCGGCGGGGTCGGTCGAGACGACCACCACCGCGGTCCCGGATGCCGCGAGCTCGGCCAACAGGCGGTAGATCTCCTGCTTGGCGCCGATGTCGACGCCGACGGTGGGCTCGTCGAGCACGATGACGCGCGCGCCGGCGGCGAGGCTGCGGCCCAGCACGACCTTCTGCTGGTTGCCGCCGCTGAGCAGCCGCGTCTGGGCGGTCGTGTCGCGGGGGCGGATGTCGAGGCGCTCCGACAGCTCGTCGGCGCGCGCGCGGGCGGCGGGGGCGTCGAGGAGCCCCGCGCGGGCATCGGTCGAGAGCGTGGAGAGCGTGAGGTTCTGCTGCACCGAGAAGTCGAGCACGACACCGTCGTGACGGCGGTCGCGGGGCACGAGCACGACGCCGGCCTCGAGGGCGGCGGCCGGGCTCGACGGGCGGAACCGGCGCTCGCCGAGGCGCAGCTCGCCGGTGTGGCGGTGCAGGCCCACGAGGGCCTCGCCGAGCTCCGAGGCGCCGGAGCCGAGAAGCCCGGTGACCCCGACGATCTCGCCCGGACGCGCGTCGAGGTCGACGCCGTGCACCACGGTGCCGACACCGAGGCCGCGGGCGCTCAGCACGGCCGGCGCGGTCACCGGCGGACGGCGGGCGGGGTAGAGGTCGTCGATCTCGCGCCCGATCATCAGGCGGATCATCTCGCGACCGCTGTCGGGGCCGACCGCATCGAGGCGGCCCACGTCGAGGCCGCCGCGCAGCACGGTCACGCGGTCGCAGATGCGCGTGACCTCGCCGAGGTAGTGCGAGATGTAGAGGCTCGAGATGCCGCGTTCGCGCAGGCGCCCGATGATGCCGAGCAGCTGCTCGGCCTCGGCGCTCGCGAGCGGGGCGGTCGGCTCGTCGAAGACGATGACGCGCGCGTTGTCGTCGACGAGCGCGCGGGCCACCTGCACGAGCTTGCGTTCGGCGGGCCCGAGGTCGCGCACGAGCCGGGTGGGGGAGAGGTCGATGCCGAGCACGTCGTGCAGCACCTCGGTCACCCGCGCCCGCATCGCGCGGCCGCGGAGCACCCCGCCCGCGCTCCGCTCGTTGCCGAGCCACACGTTCTCGGCCACCGTCATGTCGGGGACGAGCTGCAGCTCCTGGTGCACGAACCGGATGCCGGCGGCGTGCGCGTCGGAGGGGGTGAGCCGCTCGGTCTCGGTGCCGTCGATGACGACGGTGCCACCGTCGCGCTCGTACAGCCCCGCGAGGATCTTGATGAGCGTGGACTTGCCCGCGCCGTTCTCGCCGACGAGGCCGTGCACCTCGCCCGGGCGCACGTCGATCGAGGCGCCCCGGAGAGCCGGGACGCCCGCGAACGCCTTCGTGACGCCGGTCATGCGGAGCACCGGCGTCACGAGGGGGGAGGAGCTTTCGATCACTGGGTGTAGCCCAGCTCCTTCGAGACCTTCTTCGCCTCGTCGGGACCGGCGACGGGGATCGTGTCGACGTAGCTGACCTTGTCGACCGTCTCGCCCAGGAAGTACTTGCCGACGTTGTCGGCCGAGATCGTGGCGATCTTTCGCGGAAGCTGTGCGATGTTGCCGACGAACGGGCTGTTCGGCTCGCTCATGATCTCGAGGGTGTCGGGGCCGGCGTCGAAGGCCGTGACCTTCACGTCGGTACGGCCGGAGTCCTCGATGGCCTGCACCACGCCGATGGCGGGCTGGTCCCAGCACGCCACGTGGATGCCCTGGATCGTTCCGACCGGGTACTTCTCGAGAAGCGCGAGCGTCTGCTGACGCGCGTCGTCGGGCGCGTTGGCGAACTGCTCGGCGAGCTCGGGCTCGATGAGCTTGACGCCGGGGTAGTCCGTCGAGAGCTCGTTCTTCCACGCGTCGTAGCGCTCGCCGCAGAACGACAGGCTCTGGCCGAACGCGTTGAACACGGCGACGTTGCCCTGGCCGCCGAGTGCGTCGCCGGTGATCTTGCCGAGGGCCTCGCCGCCGACCTGGTTGTCGGACTGCGCGTTGTTGACGGCGTACTCCGAGGCGTGGTCCACCCCGAAGACGGGGATGCCGGCGTCGTGCAGCTGCTGCAGCTTCGGGTCGACCGAGGCGTCGCCGAGGATCGTGATGACCGCGTCGACGTTCTGCGCGAGGAAGATGTCGTGGTTCTGCGCGTGCAGGGTGTTGTCGCGGTTGCCGTCGGTGGTCAGCGGCGTGCCGCCGAGCTTGGTGACCTCGTCGACCGCGCCCTGGAAGGCCTCACGGTCCCAGAAGTGCTGCGTTCCGACGACCGCGATGCCGATGGTCTTGCCCGCGAGCGGCTGGCTGGCGTCGACGCCCTCGCCGTTGGGGGCCGCGCCGTCGGACGAGACGGTCGAACAGCCGCTGAGGGCGATGCCCGCCGCGACGACGAGCGCCGGAAGGGCGAGGAGGGACTTTCTCACGGTGGGGCTCCTGTGGGCCGGAGGGCGCTCGCGTCGGGGTGCGCGTCGCCGCTGATGCTGTGTGGGGGTGCCGCCGGGGAGCGGACTCTCGAAGCGTAGGGAGGGGGCGAGACAACGTTCGACTCGGGCGTCACACGGTGAAATGAAGTCGTCACCGGTGACCGCGTCAGTAGGCTTCGGCCGTTCCCGACACCGAGGAGACCCATGTCGCAGTCCACCCGTGCGCTCGGCGGCCGTCGCGTCCTGACCGTGGGCCTCCACGTCGCCGACGTGCTCGGTCGCTACGTCGACGCCATCCCTGCCGGTCAGGGACTCGCCCTGCTCGACGAGATCCGCCTCACCGTGGCGGGCACCGCCGCCGCGACCGCCGTCGACCTCGCGCGCCTGGGCGTGCCCGTGGCCACGGTGGGGGCGGTCGGCGACGACGCGCTGGGCGTGTTCCTGCGTTCGACGATGGCCGCCGAGGGCGTCGACGTCGACGCCCTGGCGGTGCGGTCCGCGCACCCCACCTCGGCGACGATGCTGCCGATCCGCCGCGACGGCAGCCGACCGGCGCTGCACGTCATCGGGTCGAACGCCGCGATCCGCGCCGACGACCTGGCGGCAGTCGACCTCGACGAGGTCGCCGTGCTGCACCTGGGCGGCACGTGCCTGCTGCCCGGCATCGATGGGGCGCCGAGCGTCGAGCTGCTCCGCCGTGCGCGTGCGGCCGGTGTCGTGACGACGATGGACTTCATCCCCACCGGCGCTCCCGCCGATCGGGACGCCGTGCTGCCGTGTCTGCCGTTCGTCGACTACCTCTTCCCCAGCGAAGAGGACGCGCTGTCGTTCGCGGGAGCGACGACGCTCGACGAGGCGATCTCGTTCTACCTGGATGCCGGTGTCACCACCGTCGTGATCACGCGCGGCGCCGCGGGGGTCAGCATCAGCACGCGCGAGCGGCGCGATATGCGTCTCGCGGCATACGCGGTCGACGTGGTCGACACGACGGGCTGCGGCGATGCGTTCAGCGCGGGGTTCATCTGGGGGCTGGTCGACGGCGCCGACGTCGTCGAGGCCGCCGAGCGAGGGCTGGCGTGCGGCAGCCTGGTGGCGACGGGCCTCGGGTCCGACGCGGGCCTGCACTCCGTGACCGACGTCGCGCGGCTGCGGGCCGAGGGTGTACGCGGCGCGGTGTAGGCGGCATCCGAGGTGTTCGCGGGGGCGCGTCCTCCGCGATGCGCGCAACCTCCGTCGTCCGGCGTCGGATGCCGCGGAGGTTCTGCACATCGCGGAGCGTGTGGCCACGCCCCCGCGCAGCGCCGCTCGCGCCCTTACGCGCCCGCGTGCGAGAATGGCCGCGGCGTGCTCGGATCGACCTTTCCCCGCACGGCGCCCCGGCGTCGTCGAGTTGAAGGGCCACCAGGCCCCAGGACAGCGTCCGCCGCACCTTTTCTCCGAGGAGCAGAGATGTCCGCTACCCCCACCGCCGCCACCGACTCGACCGCCGCCTCCGCGGCCGGAACCGAGCGCGTGCAGCAGCGCCGTCGCTATCTGATGTGCCGGCCCGAGCACTTCACGGTGAGCTACAGCATCAACCCGTGGATGGAGCCCTCGCGGCCCACAGACACCAACCTGGCCCTGACGCAGTGGCAGGCGCTGTACGACACCTACGTGTCGCTCGGGCACGAGATCGAGCTGATCGACCCCGTCGAGGGACTGCCCGACATGGTCTACACCGCCAACGGCGGCTTCGTCATCGACGGCGTCGCCTACGGCCCCAAGTTCCGCTTCCGCGAGCGCGCCGCCGAGGCCCCCGCCTTCATCGACTGGTTCGCCGCGAACGGCTTCGAGGTCGCCGAGCCCGTCGAGGTCAACGAGGGCGAGGGCGACTTCCTGCTCGTGGGCGACACCATCCTCGCCGGGACGGGCTTCCGCTCGACCGGTGACAGCCACCGCGAGGTGGGCGAGGTGTTCTCGCGCGAGGTCGTGTCGCTGACGCTCACCGACCCGCGGTTCTACCACCTCGACACCGCGATCGCGGTGCTGGACCCCGTGGAAGGACCGGGGGGCGCCGAGAAGGCCAACATCGCCTACCTGCCGAACGCCTTCGACGAGAAGAGCCAGGCGATCCTGCGCGAGCGCTACCCCGACGCGATCCGGGTCTCGGATGCCGACGGCTCGGTGTTCGGCCTCAACTCGGCCAGCGACGGCAAGAACGTCATCATCTCGCCCCGCGCCGTGGGCTTCGAGGCCCAGCTGCGCGAGCGCGGCTACACGCCCGTGAAGGTCGACCTCTCCGAGCTGCTGCTCGGTGGTGGCGGCATCAAGTGCTGCACGCTGGAGCTGCGAGGCGGATCCCGATGAGCACCGCCGTCGACGACCTCGGCGCGCACCTGATCGCCGAAGAGGGCGCGCACCTCGCGCACAACTACCACCCGCTCCCCGTCGTCGTCTCGCGCGCCGAGGGCGTGTGGGTCACCGACGTCGAGGGCAAGCGCTACCTCGACCTGCTCTCGGCCTACTCGGCTCTGAACTTCGGCCACGGTCACCCCGCGATCCTCGCGGCGGCGCGCGAGCAGCTCGAACGTCTCACCCTGACCAGTCGCGCGTACCACAACGACCGTCTGGGTCCCTTCGCCACGGCGCTCGCGCAGCTCTGCGGCAAAGACCTCGTGCTGCCGATGAACACCGGGGCCGAGGCCGTCGAGACCGGCATCAAGGTCGCGCGCGCCTGGGGCTACCGCACCAAGGGCATCGCACCGGATGCCGCGACGATCATCGTCGCGAACGGCAATTTCCACGGCCGCACGACCACGATCGTCGGCTTCAGCGACGACCCCACGGCGCACGACGACTTCGGTCCCTATGCGCCGGGCTTCGTGCACGTGCCGTACGGCGACGCGGAGGCCATCGCGGCGGCGATCGACGAGAACACCGCGGCGGTCCTCCTCGAGCCCATCCAGGGCGAGGCCGGCGTCGTCATCCCGCCCGAGGGGTTCCTGCGACGGGTGCGCGAGATCTGCACCGCGAACGATGTGCTCTTCATCGCCGATGAGATCCAGTCGGGTCTCGGCCGGGTGGGGACGACCTTCGCGTGCGACCGCGAGGGCGTCGTACCCGACGTCTACCTGCTCGGCAAGGCGCTCGGCGGCGGCATCCTGCCCCTGTCGGCGGTCGTCGCGAACGGGGACGTGCTCGGTGTCATCCGCGCCGGCGAGCACGGATCGACGTTCGGCGGCAACCCGCTGGCCGCGGCCGTGGGACTGCGTGTCGTCGAGATCCTGGCATCCGGTGAGTTCCAGACGCGCGCGGCGGCGCTCGGCGAGCACCTCGCCGGTCGCCTCGACACGCTCGTCGGCCACGGCGTGACGGACGTCCGCATCGCGGGCCTTTGGGCCGGTGTCGACATCGACCCCGCCGCGGGCACCGGGCGCGAGATCGCCGAGAAGCTGCTCGCCCGTGGTGTGCTCGTGAAGGACACGCACGGGCAGACGATCCGCATCGCTCCGCCGCTGACGATCCGCGCGACCGAGCTCGACTGGGCGGTCGAACAGCTCCGGCACGTTCTCTCGTAACACGCGCGAGTCGCCGGGATTCGTCGCCCGGGCCCACCCGGGAGCGGCGCATCCTGGCGACTCACGCGGTCGAGAGGGGGTCAGGTGACCGAGACCGTGAGCTCGTCCCAGCCGGTCGCGCCGTCGGGGGCCGGGGCGGCGACGTTTGGGGTCTGCGTCTGCCCGTCGGCCGAGATGGCGCGGCACCGCACGGTGTGATCGCCGCCGGTGGCGTTCCACGGCAGGCTCCACTGCACCCAGGTGTCGGACGAGATGGCCGTCGCCAGTGTCGCCGGCTGCCAGGCGCCGTCATCGATCTGCACCTCGACGCCCGCGACGCCGACGTGCGTCTGCCAGGCGACACCGGCGATGACGGCGTCGCCCACCGGGACGCGCGCCCCGGCCCGCGGCACGTCGATGCGCGACGCGAGCTTCACCGGGCCGCGCGCCGACCAGCCGCGCGAGGTCCAATACCCCTCGTCGTCGGCGTATCGCGTGACCTCGAGCTCGGTGACCCACTTGGTCGCCGACACGTAGCCGTACAGGCCGGGCACCACCATGCGCACCGGGAAACCGTGCTCGATGGGCAACGGTTCGCCGTTCATGCCGATGGCCAGCAGAGCGTCGCGCTCGTCGGTTAGCGCTTCGATCGGAGAGGATGCCGTGAACCCGTCGATGGAGCGCGAGAGCACCATGTCGGCCTCGGCGGTGGGCCGAGCCCGCGCGAGGATGTCGCGAAGCGGGACACCCAGCCACCGCGCCGTGCCGATGAGCGAGCCGCCCACTCCGTTCGATACGCAGACGAGGGTGGCGACGGTCTCTTTCTGGGGGAGCGCGACCAGGTCGTCCCACCGCAGCACGACCTCTTGCTCGACGAGACCGTGGACGCGCAGCGACCAGGTCGCGGGATCGACCTGGGGGACGACGAGGGCGGTGTCGATGCGGTAGAAGTCGGCCGAGGGGGTGAGGACGGGAGCGAGCCCGTCGATACCGAGTTCCGCGGCGGCGGGCACTGCGGTGGTGGTCACGGGTGTCGGAAGGCGCAGCGCGCTGCGTACGGCGGTCACGGCCCGTGCGCCGCCGCTCAGGGCGACGGAGCCGAGGGCGGCGAGGGCGCCGGCCAGGACGGCGACGCCCGAGAGGGCGAGGACGCCCCGGCGGGTGGGGCCGTCCGCAGGCGCGGCGGCGGGGGCCTCCCCGGTCGCCGGAGCGGCGGCGACCGGGGGCCGGCGCAGGCGGGCGACGAGCAGGGCGGCGACCACCGCGGCCGCCGCCCCGGCGACGAGCGACGGCACCGGCGAGAGCGTCCCCGCGTCGGCGCGCGTCATCGCCACGATCGCGCCCACGACGCCGAGCGCCCCGAACACGACCCGGCCCCAGGGCGCCTTGCGGTGCTCCACGACCCCCGCGGCGCCGGCGACCACGAGCAGCAGCACCGCGATGCCGACGAGCAGCGCCAGCTTGTCGCCCGTGCCGAACAGGCTGATGGCCAGGTCTTTCGCCCACGAGGGTGCGATGTCGATCATTCCGCCGCCGATCACCGCGAACGGGCTCGCCGCGGGGGCGATGACGGCGGCAGCGAGCTCGCCGAGCCCGGCACCGAGGACGGCGGCCGAGATCCCGGCGACGGCGGCCGGGACATCCTGGGCTCGAGAGCGCGTGGGGGTCACGAACGGAGCTTAAGGAGCGTGGACGACCGCGGCGCCGTCGTCGCCCGAACTCACAGCCAACCGGCATCCGTCCCGATGGGGTCGGCGCCGAGATCTCGCCCCCGAGCGTCACCCCGGCCAGCGGGAACGACGCCGAGGTGGCGACGAGACTTCACCCCTCGAGCGTCACCCCGGCCAGCGGGAGCGACGCGTCCCAGACGCGCGCGGCCTCGGCGGCGTCGCGCAGCGGACGGTAGAGGGCGTGGGCCGCGGGCGCCCCGCCCAGGTGGCCCGGTCCGCGGGGGCCGTACAGCGCGTCGAGCGGCGGCTCCGGGGTCGTGGCGGCGAGCAGAGCCGGTTGCGCCGCCGACCGGACGGTGCCGAGGAGCACCCCGCGGGCGGAGAGCCACCGGATGACACGGACCGGGGGAGTGTCGGTGGCGCGCCCGAGCTCGGGGCGCGCGGCGAGCAGATTGGTGGGGGCGACCCCGGGGTGCGCGAGCACGCTGCGCACTCCCCAGCCCTCGCGGCGGCTCCGGCGATCGAGCTCGAGGGCGAACAGTCCCGCGGCGATCTTGGACTGCGCGTAGGCACGCTGCCCGTCGTAGCGCTGTGCGCTGTTCAGGTCGTCCCAGTGGATCCGGCCGCGCGCCGCGGCGATGCTCACCTGGGTCACGACCCGAGCGCGGCCCGCGCGCAGCAGGGGAAGCAGCCGGCCGATGAGGGCGACGTGCCCCAGGTGGTTCGTGCCCCACTGCAGCTCGAAGCCGTCGGCGGTGCTCTGCCGCGCGGGCGGTGTCATCACCCCGGCGTTGTTGATCAGCAGGTGAACGGGCCGCCCCTCGGCGTTCAGCTCGTCGCCGAGAGCGGCCACGCTCGTCAGCGACGAGAGGTCGAGGTCGCGCAGCTCGAGGCGGGCCCCGGGTACACGGTCGCGGATCGTCTCGACGGCACGCTCGCCCTTCGCGCGGTTGCGCACGGGCAGCACCACCTCGGCACCCGCGGCGGTGAGGCGTTCGGCGATGACGATGCCCATCCCGTCGCTGCCGCCGGTGAGGATCGCGCGTCGCCCGGTCAGCGAGGGCAGCGGGATGTCGATGTCGGTGCGGGGCATGGTGTCTCCTCGTTCGAAGGGGTCTCCAGCGTCTCGCCGCCGCCGCGACGTATCCAGGGCCCGTCGATCCCCTGATCGCGCGGCCACCCGTCGCCGCCCCGGTGAGAGGGGGACCGGCGGTGCCTGGCTCCGGCGCCGCGGGCGCGGTAGACAGGTCGACATGATGGACCGCTCGGCGCTCGCCGATTTCCTCCGCACGCGTCGCGAGGCCCTCCAACCCGAAGACGTCGGTCTGCCGCGGGGTCAACGGCGGCGTACCCCTGGGCTCCGCCGCGAGGAGGCGGCGGCGCTCAGTCACATGTCCACCGACTACTACGCGCGCCTCGAGCGCGAACGCGGCCCGCAGCCGTCGCCGCAAATGCTCGCCTCGATCGCCCAGGGACTGCACCTCACTCGCCTCGAGCGCGACCACCTCTTCCATCTCGCCGGGCATGCGCCCGGCGACCGCAGTGGCGTCGGCGAGCACGTCAGCCCCGGCATGCTCCGCATCCTGGATCGCCTCGACGACACCCCCGCCGATATCGTCACCGAGCTGGGCGAGACCCTGCGCCAATCCCCGCTGGGGGCCGCCGTGATGGGCGACGCCGCGCTGCGCCGGGGGCGCGAGCGCAGCATCGGCTACCGCTGGTTCACCGACCCCTCGACCCGAGAGCTGTACGCGCCCGAGGACCACGCCTTTCTCGGGCGCGTCTTCGCGGCGGGGCTGCGCGAGGTGATCGGCCGTCGCGGTCCGCAGTCGCGCGCCGCCGAGCTCTGCGACGACCTGCTCGCGCGCAGCGCGGAATTCCGCACGCTGTGGGCGGCGCACGAGGTGGGGGTGCGTCCGGCGCAGACCAAACATTTCGTCCACCCCCGCGTCGGCGCCCTCGACCTGCACTGCCAGACGCTGCTCGACCCCGAGACGGGGCACTCGCTGCTGGTCTACACGGCCGTCCCCGGCAGCGAGAGCGCCGACAAGCTCCGTCTGCTCGCGGTGCTCGGACCCGCGGTCCCCGCCTGACGCGCGCCGTCGCGAGCGCGGGTAGCGTGCAGGCATGCGCGAGAGTGTGCGATCCCTCCGGCGCCCCGCCACCGACGAGGCGCCGGCGTTCGACCTGACCTACGTCCGCTCCGGTCCGCGCGGTGCCACGCCCGTCGTCGTCGTCCCGGGGGGACCGGGCCTCGCGTCGGTGCTGCCGTACGCGGGGCTGCGGCGCTGGGCCGCCCGCGGCGGGCTCGACCTGATCATGGTCGAGCACCGCGGAATCGGCCGCTCGCGCAGCGATCTCGACGGGCGCCCCCTTCCGCCCGAGGCGATGCGCGTGACCGCCGTGCTCGACGATCTGGCCGCGGTCCTCGACGCCGAGGGCATCGACCGGGCCGCGATCGTCGGCTCCTCGTACGGCAGTTATCTGGCGATGACGTTCGGGGCGCGGCATCCGCAGCGCGTGGCCTCGATGCTGCTCGACTCGGCCCTGCAGTCGACACACGACATCGGCCTCGAGCGCGCGCGCCTGCGAGAGCTGTTCTGGGACGCCGACGACGACATGGCCCGCGGTGTGAAACGCCTCGTGGCCGACGGTGTCGACGAGCGGGTTGTGCTCGACATCGTGCGCGCGGCGTACGAACTCGGCGGCACCGATCTCGTGCACCCGCTCGTGCGCCACGAACCGGGGTTCGCCTGGCGGGCGCTGGGCGCCTACGCCACCCGCGGTCGCTCGATCGCGCGGATCCCCGGCATCTACGACTTCGACCTCGTGGGCACCATCGCCTTCCGGGAGCTGCACTACGCCGGCACCCCCGACGGGCACCCGCTCGACCCGGCTCTGACGTACCTGCCCCTCGCGCACCGCTACCCGGCCTTCGCGGGGGAGCCCTACGACCTGGTCGAGGCGGTGCGCACCTTCGACTGGCCCCTCGTGGTGCTCTCGGGCGACCGCGACCTGCGCACCCCGCCGCCCATCGCCGAGCGCGTGGTCGCGTCGGCTCCGGATGCCGTGCTCGTGCGCATCCACAACGGGCACAGCGCCCTCGACACCCACCCCCTGGCGCTTCTCAACGCGACGCGTCGGCTGGTGCGCGGGCAGCAGGACCGCCTTCCCGGAGACGAGGCGGCCCTGGATCGCCTGCCGCGAAAGGGACTGTCGGCGTCGTTCCCCGGGATGCTCGTGGGACTGGCCCGCTTCGATGCGCTGGTGCGCCGGCGGGTGCTGAAGCGCTGATCCGCGGCGCCCCGTGCACTGCCCGGGACGAGACGCGGTGTCAAGGATCTGCCCGAATGTCGCTCCCGGACGAATGCTGTCAGGGTGACCGACGACGGCGACCATCCCCCCTTCCCCCTGCTGGTTCCCGAGGACTCCACCGACCTCGACGACGTGCGCTCCGCGCTGCGGGGCGCGGATGCCGTGGACGACCTCGGCACCGACCTCGCCGCAACGCTCGCCTGGGTCGTCGCCGTGCCGCGGCCGCGGTCGCTCGCCGCGTCGTGGGAGCTGCTCGCCTCGGTCGCCGCGCGCGACATCGCCGCGGCGCGCGTGCTGGAGCCGCACCTCGATGCGCTCGGCATCCTCGACGAAGCGGCCGCGGCCGGCATCGCCCTCGATCTCGACGCGAGCGGCTCGTGGGGCGTGTTCGCCGCCGAAGGGCCGGGGGCCCGGCTCGAGGCGCGGCAGGATGACGGTACCTGGACGCTGCACGGGACCAAGCCCTGGTGCTCGCTCGCCGCCGACCTCGACCACGCGCTCGTCACGGCCTGGGTCGACGACGAACGTCGCCAGCTGTTCGCCCTCGACCTGCGCGACTCGGCCGTGACCGCGCGACCGGGACCCTGGCACGCGCGCGGGCTCGACCGGGTGGTCAGCGCCCCGATCGACGTCGACGCCGCGGTCGCCGTGCCGGTAGGGGAGCCCGGGTGGTACCTGCGTCGCCCCGGCTTCGCGCACGGCGGCGTCGGGGTCGCCGCCTGCTGGTGGGGTGGGGCGATGCCGCTGCGCACGGCGCTCGCCGCGGCCGCCCGCGGCGAGCGTGCCGATCAGCTCGCCCGCGCGCACCTCGGCCGGGCCGACGTGGCCCTGTGGGCGGCGCGCGCCGTGCTGGTGGAGACGGCGACGGTCTTCGGCGCGGGGGGCTCGGCATCCGAGGGTCTGCGGGCCGCCCGCGCGCGAGCCGTGGTCGCCGACGCGGTCGAGGTGACCCTCACCGAGGCCGCGCACGCGCTGGGCCCGTCGCCGCTCGTCGCCGACGAGAGACACGCGCGGCGCGTCGCCGACCTGCAGGTCTACGTGCGTCAACACCACGCCGAGCGCGACCTCGCCCGGATCGGCGGCGACGTGGCGACGGAGGGCGGGCGATGGTGAGCTTCGACCACCGCGACCCCGGCACCGCCGAGAGCGTCTGGACCGCGGCGCTCGCCGAGCGCCGCCTCGCCCCGCTCGACCTCGACGTGGACCGGGTGATCGTGATGGCCGCGCACCCCGACGACGAGAGCCTCGGTGCCGCAGGCCTGCTCGCCACGGCCGCCGCCCGCGGCATCGCGATCGACCTCGTCGTCGTGACCGACGGAGAGGGCTCCCATCCCGAATCGCCCACGCACACCCCGGCCACCCTCGCGCTGCGCCGCCGCCGGGAGCTGCTCGAGGCGTCGGACATCGTCGGTCTCTCGACCGACCCGCTCTTCCTCGGTCTTCCCGACGGCGGCACCGACGAACACCGGGAGGTCATCGCCGCCGCGCTGCACGACGCCCTCGACCGCGCGGGCGATGAGCGCGTGCTGGTGCTGTCCCCGTGGCGCGGCGACGGGCACCGCGACCACCGCGTCGTCGGAGAGATCGTCGAGCAGGTCTCGGCGGCTCGGGGCGTGCGCTCGCGCGCCTTTCCGATCTGGCTCTGGCACTGGGGCGGCCCGGGAGACGTGCCCTGGCCGCGCGCGGAGCGTCTGGACCTCGACGCCGCGGCTCGGGATGCCAAGACCCGCGCCGTCGACGCCCACGCCAGTCAGCTGCTCCCGCTGTCGGCCGCTCCCGGCGATGAGCCGATGGTGCACGACCGCATGCGCGCGCACTTCGCGCGAGAGGTGGAGGTGTTCGTCGCACCCGACGCGGGAACGCTCGACCCGCACCCCACCGCGGCCACCGTCGGCCAGGAATACTTCGACGACATGTACGCCCGGCACGACGACCCGTGGGGCTTCGACTCGCGCTGGTACGAGGAGCGCAAGCGCTCCGTGCTGCTCGCCGCGCTGCCGCGCCGCCGGTACCGCTCGGCGTTCGAGGCCGGCTGCTCCACGGGCGCGCTGACGGCCGCGCTCGCCGACCGGTGCGACCACGTCCTCGCGGTCGACCTCGCCCCGGCCGCCCTCGACCGGGCGCGAGAACGACTCGGTCCGCGCGACGACGTCGAACTGCGTCGGGCGAAGCTCCCCGCCGAATGGCCCGAGGGTCGGTTCGACCTCGTCGTGCTGTCGGAGGTGGCGTACTACTGGGGTGCCGGCGACCTCGACCGCGGGCTCACGGCGAGCGTCGCCTCGCTGACCGCCGACGGCCACCTCGTCGTCTGCCATTGGCGGCATCCGGTCGCCGAGTACCCGCGCAGCGGAGACAGCGTGCACGACGCGCTCGCCGCCCGGTCCGACCTCGTCCGTCTCGTGCGGCACGAGGAGGAGGACTTCGTGCTCGAGGTATTCGGACGCCCGGGGGCGTCGTCGGTGGCGACCGAGGCGGGACTCGTGTCGTGAGAGCGGTGACGGTGGTCATCCCCGCGCACGACGAGGAGGCGCTGATCGGACGCTGCCTCGCGTCGGTGGCCCGGGCGGTGGCGCACGCGCGGGATCGCGAGACCGACCTGGTCGCGAGGGTCGTCGTGGTGCTCGACGCGTGCCGCGACACCACCGCCCTGCAGGTGCGGCGATGGGCGGTCGACACGATCGCGATCGACGCGCGCAGCGTCGGCACCGCGCGCCGGGTGGGCGCGGCGCACGCGGTGGCCTCCGTCGACGTGCGCGCCGACGACACCTGGATCGCGATGACCGATGCAGACACCGTCGTGCCGCGCGAATGGATCACCCACCAGCTCGATCTGATGCGCGACGGCGCCGACCTGGTGCTGGGAACGGTGCGCCCCGACTTCGCCGACCTCAGCGCCCGACACGCGGCGTACTGGCGCTCGACCCATCGCCGGGGCGAGCCCGCGGGCAACGTCCACGGGGCCAATCTCGGGGTGCGGGCGAGCGTGTACGCCGCGGCGGGCGGCATCCGCGATCTCGTCGAGCACGAAGACGTGGCGTTCGTGCAGGCGGCGCGGGCCGTGGGTGCGGTCGTGCGGGTGAGCGACGCCCACGAGGTCGAGACCTCGGGTCGCTTCACCGGTCGCACGCCCGCGGGATACGCCGCGTTCCTGCGGCGGGTGCACGCGTGGGTCGACGCTCCACCGCTGGCGGCACCGGGCGCGTGACCCATCCGCCGGGGTTCGTCAACCACCTCGGTCGCGCGAGACACGAGGCCGCAGACTGGGCGTCCCCCGGAATCGACGGAAGGCACAACGATGAAGGCACTGACCTGGCAGGGCAAGCGCAGCGTGAGCGTCGAGGAGGTCCCCGACCCGCAGATCCTCGAACCCACCGACGCGATCGTGAAGATCACCTCGACGGCGATCTGCGGCTCCGACCTGCACCTGTACGAGCTCTTCGGACCGTTCATCGACAAGGGCGACGTGCTCGGACACGAGCCGATGGGCGTCGTGGTCGAGGTGGGGTCGGCCGTGACGAACCTCGCCGTCGGCGACCGCATCGTCGTGCCGTTCAACATCTCGTGCGGGCACTGCTTCATGTGCCGCCGCGGACTGCAGTCGCAGTGCGAGACCACCCAGGTGCGCGAGTACGGCAGCGGTGCCGCGCTCTTCGGCTACACCAAGCTCTACGGCCAGGTGCCGGGCGGACAGGCCGAGTACCTGCGCGTGCCGCTCGCCGACTACAACCACATCCGCGTCGGCGACGACCTGCCCGACGACCGCTACCTCTTCCTCAGCGACATCGTGCCCACCGCCTGGCAGGGTGTGAAGTACGCCGACGTCCCCGAGGGGGGCACGCTCGCGGTGATGGGCCTCGGCCCCGTCGGCCAGTTCGCCGCCCGCATCGGCGTGCACCTCGGCTACCGCGTGCTCGCGATCGAGCCCGAGGCCGACCGCCGCGCCATGGCCGAACGCCACGGCGTGCTCACCTACGACCTCACCGACACGGTGGTCGACGAGCTCGTCGACCTCACCGAGGGGCGCGGAGTCGACGGTGTCGTGGATGCCGTGGGCATGGAGGCCCATGGCAACGGCGGCATCAAGCTGGCGCAGAGCGCCATCGGCCTGCTGCCGGACCCCCTGGCGCGCACGCTCATGGACAAGGCGGGTCTCGATCGTCTCGCCGCGGTCTACGCCTCGATCGACCTCGTGCGTCGCGGCGGCACCGTCTCACTCAGCGGCGTGTACGCCGGTGAGGCCGACGTGCTGCCGATGAAGACGATGTTCGACAAGCAGATCACCTTCCGCATGGGCCAGTGCAACGTCAAGCGGTGGATCGACGACCTGCTGCCCCTGGTCGAGGACTCCGCCGACCCGCTCGGCGTGATGGACCTGGTGACGCACCACGCGCCGCTCGAAGACGCCCCCGGCCTGTACGAGACGTTCCAGAAGAAGGAAGACGGCTGCATCAAAGTCGTCCTGCGCCCCGGCTCCTGACCCGCACCCGTGGCGTGAGTCGCCGAGGTTCGTCGCCCGGCGGATGCCGGAAGCGACGAACCTCGGCGACTCACGCGCGTCAGGCGCGGCCGGCGTGCACGGCCTCGAGGGCCGAGGCGTCGGCGTCGGACATGCCCTCGATCGGCTCGCCGTTCCACACGATGTCGTCGCCGAGGGCGGCGAGGATCTCTTTGCGGTCGCCGTGCGAGATCTTCGCGCCGTGCACGATGGTCGCGGGGCTCCACAGCATCGCGGCACCGTCCCACCAGCCCGCGCCCACGTCGCGCACGTGCAGCAGGTCGTGCAGCGTCTTCGATAGGTGCGACAGCGGCTCGGTGAAGGCGTCGGCGAGAACCGCGAGGGTGATCTGCCGCTCGGTGCCGGCGATGGCGACGACGGGCTCGTCGAGCCGGCCCTCGATCGCCTTCGACACGTCGGCGGCCTCGAGCAGGATCACGCCGTTGGTCGGACGCGGGTTGCACTCGATGATCTTGTAGTCGGGCGCGGCCTCGCTGCCGTGGTCGACGAAGTCGAACGAGATCTGGCCCGAGAAGCCGGGGTCGAGCGCGTCGACGAGCTGCTGCGTGTAGCGCAGGGTGTCGGTGCTGTCGACGGCGATGAACGCGATGGCCGTGGAGTGCGCCCACTGCTCGGCGGCCTTGTACGTGGTGTGGGCCAGCACCTTGCCGTCGACGACGACGCTGTACGTGCAGACCATGGGCCCGTCGACGAAGGGCTGCACGAGCCACGGCTGCTCGGGGGTGGGCACGCACTCCTCGACGGGGATCTTGCCCGCGAGCGGACCCGTGTTGGTCAGCAGGCCCACGCCGCCGCGCGAGAAGGCCGCGCGGGCGAAGAAGCGGGGGAAGCTGTCGATGGCGGCGCGCAGCTCGTCGGGCGAGGTGACGACGACCGTCTCGGGGATGGGCACCCCGGCATCCTGGGCCAGGCGTTGGAAGCTGGCCTTGTCGTGCAGGCGGGCCAGGTCGGCGAAGTCCCCGGCGAACAGGCGCACGCTCGAGGGCAGGTCGGCCACGCGCGCGGCGAGGTAGAACACCTCCTCGAACGTGGGGATGATCAGGTCGATGCTGTGCTTTTCGACGTAGTCGGAGACCGCGGCGATGAACGCGTCGGTCTCGAAGCGCGGGGAGGGCGTCGCGAGGTGCCCGGCGAGGAAGCGCGAGTGGTTGCCCACGGCCCCGTCGTAGGTGTCGCTGGCGAAGACGGTATGCCCGACGCTGCCGAGCTTGCGGATCAGGTCGAGAGCGAACGTGTTGCGGGAACTGGTGACGAGCACGCGCATGGAGGCACCCTTATCGTGGCGGCGGACGTTGGCGTCACTCTATCGATCGCCCGTGTCCGCGCACGTGTCACCGGCGGAGGAAACGTGTCGGCAACACGGCGCTGAGTAGAGTCATCGCATGGGTGACCTGTTCGACGGTTACGGCTCCACGCTGGCGCCGCGCAAAACCGCATCCGGCGTTCCGGCGTACGACGAGATGTTCGGCGGTCCGGCTGGTCCCGGAGACGCCGTGCCCTCGCGCGAGGCGTACCGGGAGCTGTACCAGACGCTCGCGAAGATGACGCAGCAAGAACTGCGCGGTCGCACCGAGTCCCTCGCGAGTTCGTATCTGGCGCAGGGCGTCACGTTCGACTTCGCGGGCGAGGAACGGCCCTTCCCCCTGGATGCCGTACCCCGGGTCATCGCGTACGACGAGTGGTCGCGCATCGAGGCCGGCGTCAAACAGCGCGTCCGTGCGCTGGAGGCCTTCCTCGACGACGCGTACGGCAACCAGCACTGCGTGCGCGACGGCATCCTCCCCGCCGGTCTCATCGCGTCGTCGCAGTACTTCTACCGCCAGGCCGCCGGCATCCGCAGTGCCAACGGCGTGCGCATCCAGGTGTCGGGCATCGATCTGATCCGCGACGAGCACGGCGAGATGCGGGTGCTCGAAGACAACGTGCGCGTTCCCTCGGGGGTCTCGTACGTCATCTCGAACCGCCGCGTGATGGCGCAGACCCTGCCCGAGCTGTTCGTCTCGATGCGGGTGCGCCCGGTCGGCGATTACCCGAACAAGCTGCTGTCGGCGCTGCGCGCGTCGGCCCCGCCCGGAATCGACGACCCGAACATCGTCGTGCTCACCCCGGGCGTCTACAACTCCGCCTACTTCGAGCACACGCTGCTCGCGCGCCTCATGGGCGTGGAGCTGGTCGAGGGGCGCGACCTGCTGTGCATCGGCGGCAAGGTCTTCATGCGCACCACCCGCGGCCCCCAGCGTGTCGACGTGATCTACCGTCGCGTCGACGACGAGTTCCTCGACCCGCTGCAGTTCCGCGCCGACTCCATGCTCGGCGCCCCCGGGATCATGCTCGCCGCCCGGTTGGGCAACGTCACGATCGCCAACGCCGTCGGCAACGGCGTCGCCGACGACAAGCTGCTCTACACCTACGTGCCCGAGCTCATCCGGTACTACCTGGCCGAGGAGCCCATCCTCAAGAACGTCGACACGTGGCGGCTCGAAGACCCGGGCGCCCTCGAAGAGGTGCTCGATCGTCTGCCCGAACTGGTCGTGAAGCCCGTCGACGGCTCGGGCGGCAAGGGTCTGGTCGTGGGCCCCGACGCCTCGCCGGCCGAACTCGACACGCTGCGCAAGCGCCTGCTCGCCGACCCGCGCGGGTGGATCGCTCAGCCGGTGGTCATGCTGTCGACCATCCCCACGCTGGTCGAAGACGGCATGCGCCCGCGGCACGCCGACCTGCGTCCCTTCGCGGTGAACGACGGCGACGACATCTGGGTGCTGCCCGGCGGCCTGACCCGCGTCGCCCTTCCCGAGGGACAGCTCGTGGTCAACTCCAGCCAGGGCGGCGGGTCGAAGGACACGTGGATCGTCGGCGGATCGGCCCCCTCGCACGTCGAGTACGGCCAGGGTCAGGGCGTGTCGGGTCTCGTGGCCGATCAGGCCGCGGTCACCGAGTCGATCCCGATCATCTACGACGGCCAGCCCGCCCCCGCCACCTCGCCCCGCGACCAACGCCCGGGCCGCGATCAACAGGAGCAGCAGCAACAGGATGCCGGTGTGCAGCACGGCCCCCAGGCCGAGCAGCAGCAGCAAGCGCGAGAGGTGCCGGAATGCTGAGTCGGATCGCCGAGAGCCTGTTCTGGATCGGGCGCTACATCGAGCGCAGCGACGGGACCGCGCGCATCCTCGACGTGCACCTGCAACTGCTGCTCGAGGATCCGTGGATCGACGAGGACACCGCCTGCCGGTCGCTGCTCAGCGTGATGGGGTCGGCCTGGCCCGAGGAACTCGACACCGTGCGTCGCGACGACGTGCTCGCGCGTCTGGCCGTCGACCGCATGAACCCGTCGAGCATCGCCTACTCGATCACCGCGGCGCGCGAGAACGCCCGCCGGGCTCGCGAGATCGTGTCGACGGAACTGTGGGAGATCCTCAACACCACGAACTCCCGCATGCCGCGCCGCCTGCAGACCGACAAGGTGCACGAGTTCTTCCAGTGGGTGCGCGAGCGCGCCGCCCTCGCGATCGGCATCGTCGACTCCTCGACCAACCGCGACGAGGCGTGGCAGTTCTTCACCCTCGGGCGCAGCATCGAGCGCACCGACATGACGGCTCGCCTGCTGGCCACCCGCTCGCTCACCGAGGTGTCGGGTCCGTCGTGGACGACGATCCTGCGCTCCTGCGGGGCGTACGAGGCGTACCTGCGCACCTACCGCGGCATGCCCAGTGCGCGAAACGCCGCCGAGTTCCTGCTGCTCGACCGTCTCTTCCCGCGGTCGATCATCTACTCGATCCAGCGGGCGGAGGACTGCATGAGCGCGATCGACCCCCGCGCCGACCGCGTCGGACACTCCAACACGGTGCTGCGCGCCCTCGGACAGATCCGCAACGACCTCGAGTACCGCCCGGTCAGCGACATCCTCGCGGAGTTGCCCGAACACATGCAGCGCGTGCAGACGGTCTCGCGCGAGGCGTCGGAGGCCATCCGCTCGCGGTTCTTCCCGACGCAGGCCGAGCCCAGCTGGATCGGAGAGATCTCGTGAAACGCCTCCGCATCGAACACCAGACCGGCTTCGCCTACCCGGGCGACGTGTCGGCGTCGTACAACGAGGCGCGCATGCTGCCGCACTCCACCGACAGCCAGTTCGTGCTGAGTTCGTCGCTCGACATCGAGCCCTCGACCTCGGTGAACCAGTACGTCGACTACTTCGGCACGCGCGTCGCGGCGTTCGACGTGCTGTCGCCGCACCAGGCGCTCACGATCACGGCGCGCTCACTCGTCGAGGTGCGGCCGCGCCCGATCGAGCACGCCGACATCACGTGGGAGCAGTTGGCGTCCGAGTCGGCGCGCTCGATCACCACGGTCGAGCAGCTGACGCAGACCCGCCGCACGACCCCGCACGCCGAGGTGGCCGAGCTCGCCCGTGCCATCGCCGCGCAGCACGACCGCCCGGGTCCGGCCGCGCACGCCATCGTCGAGGCCGTGGGTGACGCGATCGACTACATGCAGGGCGTCACGGGAGTGCACTCCACCGCGGTCGACGCGTGGGAGGCTCGCAAGGGCGTCTGCCAGGACATCGCCCACATCGCGATCGGGGCGCTGCGCGAAGTCGGCATCCCGGCCCGGTACGTCTCGGGCTACCTGCACCCGAAGCCGTCCGCCGAGGTCGGCGAGGCCGTGACGGGCGAGTCGCACGCGTGGGTGGAGTGGTTCGCCGGCGACTGGCAGGGCTTCGACCCCACCAACAACATCGAGATCGGCGACCGTCACGTACTCGTCGGTCGCGGCCGCGACTACAACGACGTGCCGCCGCTGCGCGGCGTGTACGCCGGCCCCGGCAAGAGCAATCTCAAGGTGAAGGTCACGATCACGCGCGAGACCTGACGCTGGTTACCCGGAAATATACGCAGAGCGTATAGTTCCAGGGGTATAGGAGGGTTCATGGGCGCCGACGTCGACATCGCACGGTCGATTGCTGCGTCACCGTTGCGCACAGCCCGCCTGAAAGACCTCCCTCCGCTCGTTCGGAACACGTGGCGAACCGTTGAGAGGTTGACGGACCGCGGCGCGCTGGTGCGACTGTCTCATGGTGTCTATACCGCTCCCCCCGATGGGGAAGACGGGCGTTCTTGGCGACCGTCGCTCGAGTCCACCGCCTTGGCTATCGCTGCGGCACGGGTGGGCGGCCGGTCGGCCGCCCTGATGGGAACAAGCGCGGCCCGCTACTGGGGAGTCCTTCCCCGAGCGATCGGTGTAGCAACCGTCGCGGTCGACCGGGGGAAGCACTCGGCCTTGGAACTGGATCACGGAGGAACCGTCCTCTTCGTCCCGCGGCGTTTTGATCTGCTCGATCTCGTCTTGGAGCGCACGAGTCTTGGGCGTGGGCTCGTCACGACGCCGGCGCAGACGCTTTTCGATCTGCTTTCGCGGCGTCCCGCTGATGGCCTCGAGAAAGAGATCGATGGGGCAGTCGACAATCTGATCGCTCGGGTCGAGGTCCCCGATTACGCGGATGTCCTCGCACGCTCTGCTCGCCCGGGCAAAGCTGCTCGCGCCGCACTCGAACGCCTGCGAGAGAAGTATGAGTGAGGCGCGCCCGACGTTCGGTGGTCGTGGACCTACGGTCGGTGTCCTCGACGAGGAAGAGCGGCGCGCGGTTCAACGGCTCTTCGGTGTCGCCGCAGAGCAGGTGGCCCGAGATCATGTCGTCTCCCATGCGCTGGCGGCCATAGCCGAGCTGAGTACGAACCATGTCGTCTTCTTCGGCGGAACGTGTGGAGTTGCTCTTTCTGTGGCGGCGTTCTGTGATCACTTCGTATCGCAGGGGTGGTGGTCGCTCGCGTCTACGCCTCGGCGTGCAGACCGATCGCGACCAGGTGTGCAGCCGCGTCGCGGACGCGCTTGGGCGCGTCGTCGGCGTGCCCGTGCTGAGCGGTGACGGCCATAGTGAGAGCGTCGCCGTGCAGGCGCGGGTGGTGCCAGATGGTCGCCGCGATCCCGTCGAGCACGTGCACGGTGTCGGCGGCGAGGACGACGACCCGCTGCCCGTCCGTGACCGCGTTGCGCCCGGGGATCTCCGACCAGCGGTCCTCCTGTGCGGGCGGAGTTGCGAGGAGGCCGGCGGTGATCGGGACGAGCTGCTCGGCGTCGCGGTAGCGGACGCGGTACACGCCGCCGATGCCGGCGGCGAGGCGGGCGAGGATCGGGATGCCGTTCTCGAGCGCCGGCAGGGCGCTCGTCTCGGGGACCAGGAGCGGGATCGCGTCGGCCAGGTCGAGGAGTTCCAGCTGCGCCGCCCCGATCAGGTACGGGTCGCGGTCGAGGATCACGAGCGCGGCCAGCCGCGGGTGCGCGGGCGCGGGGAGGAGGCCGAGCGCGTCGGGGGAGAAGGGCCGCTTGGGCATGCCCTCCGCGGTGCGGAGGAGGAGAGGCTTCTCGTAGGGGAGGATCCGCCCGTCCGGGGTGATCCCGGTGGTCTCGTCGGTGAGGTATCCGTAGGAGCGGCCCAGGGTCGCGGCGGCCGTCGTCTTCCCGCGACCGGACGGGCCGACGAGCACGATCGCCGCGCCGGTCCGGTCCGCGAGGGCGCAGGCATGCAGCATCAGGAGAGAGCCCTGCGCGGCCTCGATCACCCGCAGCGTCACCTCCGCGATCGCCTGCGCCGCCCGATGCTCGAACGCATCCGGCGTGCTCACCATGGTGAAGGAGCTGTGGCTCGGAAGATCGGGTCTCGCGTGGCGCGTGCGCTGCCATAGGGCGGTCATGCCCTCGCGGTCCTTCGTGGATACCGCGCTGAGGTCGACGCCGATCGATCGACCGAGAGCACGAATCGTGAGCATCACGGCCGGCGAGTTGCGGGACGTGTGCTCCGCCTGCGGATCAGCGACCGTCCGGCATGAACACTGCCGCGAAGGAGGTCTGCGCGGAGGAGTCGGACGCCGTGACGGCGATCGTGGCGGAGTCGCCGCTGCGATTCATGATGCAGAGGAAGCGGAGACTCTGCCCCGCGTCCAGCGGGCTGAAGCCGTAGGTCTCGACAGCATTCGGCTTGCCAGAGCCGCTGAGATTGAACGCTTGGCTTTCCCCTCCACCGTTGTCGACGCCGACGATCAGCGAGCGCCGATCATCCCGTGTCGAGTAGACGAAACGCACCGCGCTGAACACCTGCGTCTCCTGCGAGGTGTTGGTGATGGTGAACACCGCCTGAGTGAGGCCGAACTGGGTCAACTCCGGCGTACTCCAGGTGCCGGTCAGTCTGTCGAACGGCGGCGGCGGGGTCGTGCTCGCGTGCGCGGAGGGCGCGCCGACGGCGGCGATGGCGAGAGGCACAGACCAGCCGGCGGCCTGCGCGACACGGCGGCGCGAGGGGCCGGCCTGGTCGGTGGTGGCGTCGTCGTGCTCATTCGTGGGTGCTGCGCTCCGCAGCGGTCGGTCCGGCATCGGGATCGGAAGGAGCGGCGGCCGCGAGACGTGGGGCGGTCCGGTGTCCGTGCCGCGCAGCGTCGGCACGGTCCGGTCGACGTGCGCGGGGGACGCGACACTCGACGCGCTCAGTGTGACGCATCTCCCATCGATCACCCGAGGATCGGCGTATCCCCCGTTAAGAGCGTGCGCCTGACGGCTACCCGGGGGCCGAGCCGATTGTCCCGTAAGGGGATGGCCAACCGGTCGCGGTTCAGCTCCTGAGTGCGCGTCGAGCGTGGACCGCTCGGAGGGCTTGCAGTCCCTCTTCTCGCCAGGCTTGAGCGGAGGCCATGACTTTCGTGAAGGCGCTGGATCCGTGGATGTGCCCGCGTTGGAGGGAGAACGTGGCGGGTACTCCGGCGGCGGTGAGGCGTTCGGCGTAGCGTGCGCCGTCGTCGGCGATGGGGTCGTATTCCGCGGACATGATGTGCGCCGGGGGCAGGTCGTTGAGGTTCTCGGCGAGGAGTGGTGAGGCGTAAGGGTTGGTCGCGTCGGCCTCGGGCGGAAGGTACAGGCGTCGGCACAGGTGCAGGGTCTGCTCGGTGAGTCCGTAGCCGGTGGCGTTTCGGCGGATGGAGGGGCTGCTGAAGGTGAAGTCGAGCGCGGGGACTTCCAGCAGTTGGAAGGCGATCGCGGGGCCGTTGTTGTCTCGGGCTTTTAGGCAGAGGGCGGCGGCGAGGTTGGCGCCGGCGGATCCTCCGCCGACGGTGATCAGGTCGGCGCGGGCGCCGAGGTTCTCGATGTTCTCGGCGACCCAGAGCAGCGCGGCGTAGCTGTCGTTCAGGGCGGTGGGGAAGGGGTGTTCGGGGGCTTTGCGGTACTCGACGGCGACAACGATGCAGTCTGCTCCGGCGGCGCGTTCCTGGCAGAGGATGTCGATGACGATCGAGTGGATGGTGCCGCCGATCCATCCGCCGCCGTGGAAGTAGAGGTGGATGGGGTGGGGGCCGTCGCTGTCGGGGTGGAAGACGTTGAGGGTGATCTCCCCGTCCTGGACGGGGAGTCTCGCGGTGCGCTTGCTTCGGACGGGTGGGGCGGGTTCGAGCAGCTGCTCGGCGAGTGCGGCGGCGGCGGCGTTCTCCTGCGAGCGGAAGGCGGCGATGTCCTCGATCTCGGCGGGGACGGGCGGCATGGTCTCGAGCAGGGGGACGAGGAATGGGTCGAGCGGCATGGGTCTTCTCCTTCGAAGAGGTGGGGTGTCAGAGACTGTCGCGCAGTGCGCGGCAGAGGGCTTCGGCGCGGTCGTCGGGGTAGCCGCCGGGGCGGACGGTGGCGTATCCGAGGGAGACGCCGGATTCGGGGTGCGCGAAGCCGAGCTGGCCTCCGGCTCCGTCGTGGCCGAAGCTGCCGGGGCCGGCCATGCCTCGGGGGCTGGAGTCGAGCATGAATCCTGTGCCCCAGCGGAGCCCCGAGTCGGGTCCGAAGAACGGTGCGCCGACCGATTGGGGGAGGCGGGCGTCGCGGGTGGTGGCGGGCTGGAGAAGGCGGATCCCGTCGACCTCGCCGATGGTCGCGGCGTAGAGGCGGGCGATGTCGTGGGCGGTGCCGACGATGTTCGCGGCGGGGTTCTCGAAGCCGAGGAGGTCGGGGGTGTTCGCGGAGGCGAAGAGGTTGAGGCCGTCGATGGCTCCGTTCATCCCCATGACGCGCGCCAGCATGTCCAGGTCCGGGGTTTTCCACGGCGGTGCGGCAGTGTCGGGGAGGGGCTGCTCCTGCAGCGCGAAGTCCGGGTCGGTGTCGGGGTCGGTCCCGAAGGTGAGTCCGAGGCCGAGGGGGCCGGCGATGTGCTGGTGGAGCCAGTCCGCGGGGCGCAGTCCGGTGGTGCGGCGGAGGACTTCGCCGGCGAGCCAGCCGAAGGTGAGCGCGTGGTACGAGTGTGCGGTCCCAGGCTCCCAGAGCGGGTTCTGCCGGGCGAGGGCTTCGGTGACCGGGTGCCACGCGCGCAGGTCCTCCACGGTGAGGGGTTCGTCGGGGGCGATGAGTCCGGCGCGGTGAGCGAGGAGCTGCCGGACGGTCAGTGCGCTCTTGCCGCGGTCGGCGAACTCCGGCCAGTAGGTGGCGACGGGTTCATCGAGGGTGAGATGGCCGGCTTCGACGGCCATGAGCAGGCAGATGGTGGTGACGCCTTTGCTGACGGAGAAGAGGATGCTGCGGGTGTCGGCGGTCCAGGGTCCGTGGCGGAAGGCGCCGGCGTGGAGGTCGACGACGGGGACGCCGTGGAGGTAGACGGTGCAGGCGGCGCCGGTGTCGCCGCGTTCGGTGAAGTTCTGCGTGAACGCGTCGGCGACGCGCTGGAATCCGGGTTCGACGTGTCCGTGGATGGGGGGGGCGGGAGTGCTCATGGGTGGTGTGGAGGCCTTCTGGGTGGAGGTGGTCAGGACGCCGAGGATGCGGTGGCGGCGGTGATGTCGATGCTCTCGGTCTCGTGGTGGAACTCGTTGATGAGGCGTCCGCTGCGCACCCCCCACCAGCCGACGGCGATCCCGGCGGCGGCGAGGACGGAGAGGGCGATCAGGAAGCCGTTGATCGAGTTCGCGAGAAGGACCGGGACGGGAGCCAGGAGCAGTGCGGGCACTATGCGGGCGATGGCGAAGATGACGCCTTGGCCGGTGGAGCGGAGCATGGTCGGGAACGCTTCGTTCACCCAGACGCGGAAGATGGGCTCTCCGCAGAAGACGGTGCCCATGCCGGAGACGAGCACCGTGGTGACGAGCGTGGCCAGGTTCATCCCGAGGATGACGGGAATGAGGTACGCCGCGACGTAGAGGATTCCGCCGAGGATGAAGAAGGTGAGGCGGAAGCGGGTGTCGACCACTCGCATGAAGATGACCTGCACGATGATCGCGAGCGGCACGAGGAACAGCACGAACACGGAGAATTCGGACACGGGCGTGCCGGTGAAGTTCGCTCCGATGTAGGCCGCGTAGGAGCCGAAGAGCGTGATCGGGATGCTCACCATCGTGAAGAAGCCGACGAGGATCAGGAACGGGAAGCGCAGCGGGGGCGTGATCAGATCCCGCAGCTTCGACCGGTCAGCGCGCACGGTGTGCACGCCCTGCGTCTGTTCCAGGCGGGCAGCGCGCCAGCTGGTGGACTCGGGGATGGTGAGCCGCAGCGCGAGCACGATGACCGCGACGACGGCGATGAGGCCGAAGATGGCCTGCGCGGCGAAGATCCCGGTCCCGCCGGTGAGGGTGGCGACGAGGACGACGGCGCCGATGCCGACTCCGGCGAGGAGGTTGGACATCACGAGGATCTTGCCGCGGTTCTGATCTGTCGCCGCTTCGGCGATGGTCGCGAGGGAGACGGGGATATCGGCGCCGATCGCTACGCCGAGGACACCCAGCCCCAGCAGCAGCAGAGGGAACGCGGTCGCCACGATCGGGACCGATGCGCCGAGGGCGATGAAGATCATCGTGACCACGAACACCCGCCGTCGCCCGAAGCGGTCGCCGAGGCGACCGCCGATCAGAGCTCCGACCGCCACCCCGAAGGTGAGGGCGCTGGTGAGCACGCCGATCTGCCCGGGGGTGAGTCCGATCGTCTGCTGGAGGATCACCAGCGCGAAACCGACACCGTTCAGGGCTGCGCCATCGACGAAGGACGCCATGCCGGCCACGGTCCCCACCCACCAGGCGTTCACCGTGCGAGGGGGCGCCGGAATCGCTTCTGTCATGACCTTCTCCTTCGAAGACGTCGAGGCCGGACCTCGTCGCGGGTGCCGGCGAATCCGGCTGCGGCTTACCCTAGATCAATATTGTCCAGTATGGCAAGCATTCGTGGTGGTAAATATTCATCTGGCAAAAGTTCGTGCGAGGATGAGATGCGGGGCGCGGTTCGCGCGGATCGAAGGAGAGCCGATGACGGTGGAGGCGACGGAGCAGCCGGCGTCGGTGAAGCGGCGCGGGCGCTATGCGAACGGTCGGCAGCGACGAGACGACTTCATCGATCGCGCGTTCGAGATCTTCGCGACGCACGGCTTCCAACGCCTGTCGTTGCGGAAGATCGCGGAGGAGCTCGGGGTCAGCCACGCCGCCCTCAGCTACCACTTCCCCTCGAAGGAGGACCTGCTGCAGGCCGTCTTCGACCGTCAGGCGGAGCGGGATCGGCCCCTGCTGGAGCAGTCGCTCTCCGAGCAGGGCTTGCTGGCGGCACTCCCGGAGCTCGTGCGACAGAACGAGGATTTCCCGGGACTGGTTCAACTCGACGCCACCATGCAGGCGGAAGCGATTCGCAAGGACCACCCGGGGCACGAGTTCACCCATCGCCGGATCGATCTCTTCAATGCCGACGTTCGCCGGGAGCTCGAGCGCGAGCAGGAGAAGGGTCGTCTGCGCGCAGACCTGGACCTCGACCTCACTGCGCGTCAACTCACGGCGATGGCGCGAGGGCTCCAGATGCAGTGGCTCTACGACCCCACCGTCGACGTCGCCGCGCACCTCGGCGCGTTCCTGGCGTTCCTACGAGCCTGAGCACACGACCGCCGCGAGGGCGGCGCGACCTGCGCTCAGGCCGAAGAACGGCTGCTTCGCCTGACCGCGTCGACGGCGCCTGCGAGGGCATCGTGAATGAGTGCCAGAGTCTCCTCGTTCTCGCGGTGTGATCCGAAGAGCAGCTCCACCCGCACGACGATCCCCGCCAGGATGCCCAGGGTGATCTGCACCCCCGGGTGATCCAGCGGAACGTCGAGGTCCTCCGCGATCGCGTCCGCCGCGATCGCGAGCAGGGGAGGGGAGTCCTCCGGCCCGGACCCCTGCAGCACGGGGTTGCGCTCGAGCATCGCGGCTCTCAGCCGCCACTCCTCCTCGGGAACGAAGGCCGGTTCCTCGCGGAGCCACTGAACGACACGATCGACGACCGACGCGCCCTCGTCTCGGGAGCGCAACGCGAGGATCAGGCGATCAGCCGCCGCGGACGAGGACGCCGTGGCGATGTGCAGCTTCGTCGGGAAGTACGCCGACACGGAGCGGGTCGACACCTCCGCCTCCTCGGCGATCTGCGCCACCGTCGTCGCGTCGTAGCCCTGCTCGGCGAACAGCCGCATACCGGCGAGGAGAACAGCACGGTACCGGCGCTCCTTCGAGCGCTCTCGAAGCGAAGTTGCAGCCATCCGGCAACCTTACCGCCTCTGCAGTTCTGCACTGCAACGTATAGTTGCAGTAAACCGCAACTTTGGAGGACTCGTGATCGACCCCACTCCCACCCGCATCGAACGCCCCCGATGGACCCGCTGGGCGCTGCTCGTCGTCGGCCTCTACGTGCTCCTCGTCGCCTGGATCGAGCCGTTCTTCGTGCGCTACCCACCGGCAGGATCCTTCCTGCTCGTGGGCCTGCTCGCCGCAGTTGTGGCCTGGCGCCGCCCGCACGGCAGCAAGGCCGCGTGGGTGACGATCCTCTCGGCGATCATCAGCGCCGGCGCGCAGATCGTGTGGCTCGTGACCGCCTGGTACCCCGCATGGGCGCTGGCCCTGGGGTTCGCGCTGGTGGTCGCCTTCTCCTGCTTCGCCGGTTTCGGGAAGCTGAGCAGAACGCGCCGCCGCGCCCTCGCGCAGGAGCGTGAGACTCCGCCGGCTCGATCCCTCCTCAGCATCCTGCAGAGCGTCGTGAGCAGCGTCCTCGTCGTCCTCGCCGCGGCGACCTCCGCTGTCGTCCTCCTGGTCGCCGCTGCCCCCGCCGCGGTGGCCATCCCGATCCAAGCCGCCGCCGGTCAGACACCGTCGTTCCAGCCCCGAGGAACCGAAGGAGCTGTCAGCGTGACCGCGAACGGAGACGGACTCACGAGCGACGTCCGATACGGCGATGAGTACCCCAGCAGCTATCTCGACGTCTACATCGCCGATGACGACGCATCCGTCACCCGCCCCACCTACATCTACATCCACGGCGGCGGATGGATCGGCGGGACCAAATCCGACGGCGACCCGAACGCACCCGGTGGCGGGTTCGCCGTCACCACAGACCCCGTCCTCGACGGCGGATTCAACTTCGTCAGCCTCGACTACGGCCTCGCCCCGACCGTCGAGTACCCCACGCAGGTGAAGCAGATCTCGCAGGCAGTCGCCTTCCTCCAGCAGAACGCCCAGCAGTACGGCCTCGACATGTCCGACGTCGTCATCGCAGGAGGGAGCGCCGGCGGACAGCTCGCCGGCCAATTCGCCAACATCCAGACCAACCCGACCTACGCCGCTCAGATCGGAGTGCAACCGGTCATCGGCGACGCTCTGCGAGCAGTAGTGCTCGACAGTCCTGCGCTCGAGCTGGAGAAGACAGGCGAAACGCAGACCCCGCAACCGGTGAAGGACCTCATCTTCGGGCTGTCTGCGCGCAGCTACGTCGGCACCTCTACGGCCCTGAACGAGGAAGCGTCCATCACCAACCACGTCACCGCAGACTTCCCTGCCACCTTCATCGCAGACGGCAACACCGGCACGTTCCCGGATCAGGCCGAGAACCTGCACGAGCGCCTTGACCAGCTCGGAGTGACGAACGCCGTCGACGTCCCGCCTGCGAGCTCGGCGATCCTGGGCCACGGCTATATGGCGATGCCAGGCACCTGGACCGACACCTACAACGAGAAGAAGCTCGCGTTCCTGTCAGCACTCGGCCTCTGACCACCCAACCTGCACCGCCGTCCGCCGTCCGTGCCGTTGCGGGAAGCGCGGTCCGATGACCAGTGGCGTCCCGTAAGGGGATCGTTCACCGGGACGCATTTGGAGGGCGATCCGATCGGTGTTCTCGCGGCGGTAGATGTCGCGGTTCTACCGCGGATTTCCGCTGTGGAGTTGCCTGCTCCGTGGCGGCTTTCGGTGATTGCTACCTGTCGTCAAGTGCCGCCGATTAGTCGTACCCATTCGCTGGAATTTGCTCAGGCGACACCGCGCTTCGGCCGCGGGTGAAGTTGCAGTGCTGGAGAGCGTCGAGGTGCCCGCCGCAGTCATCGCCGCACGGACACCCCGACCTCTCGTCAGGCCCGTGCGGCTCGCCGGCGTCCGATCAGGAGTGCGGCACCGGCAGCGAGCAGGACGCCGGCGCCGAGGAGCGGTGCGGACGCATCCGCTCCGGTCTGGGCGAGGCGCGCGCCGGGCGTCGTCGCGGCCGGGTGGGCCGTCGGGGTGGTGGCTGCAGGCATGGGTGGCACGACGAAGTAGGCGGGGTTCCCGTCGACGTAGTGGACGTAGAAGGAGTGCTCGAGGTCGGGCTCGCCCTCGGCGCGGGCGATGTACTCGGCGAAGACGAAGTAGCTGCCGGCGGGTACAGCGAGCGGGATGTCTCCTCCGTCGACGAACTCGGCGAGGTCGTACCAGCGCGAGATCGGCGGCGTGTAGTCGCTGTCGCCGTCGAGCGTCGCGGTCGCGACCACTCGGATCTCTCCGGAGACGACGCAGTCGCGGAGGGTCAGGGGCTCGAGGTGCACGACCAGGCCGTCGGGCGCGGCTTCGGTCGTCCCGATCGGCTCGGTCGTGGTAGCGCTGGGGCTGAGCCCGATGAGATTTCTATCAGTCCACAGGTGGCGAGGACAGCGGCCGAGGGCGGCCAAGCGTCTCCATTGTGTAACGGGGTCATGCTGTGCCGGGTGAGCCTCTTTGGCAGCGACGAACGCGCGCCAGGTACCGGGTGGAGCGCTCTTCTCCACATCTCGAAAAAAAGTAGCTTTTTGAGACGCACCATCCGGCGGTCGCACCACGCTCAACGGATCCGGATTCTCGGGACGTCCGCTGTCTCGGAAACACGTCTTGACGCGTTTCGTCTCAGCAGGGGACGCGGAGGGTGTTCCCGAGTCAGAATGAGGTCGTGAGGCTTCTGGGTTATACACGTGTGAGTACGTCGAGTCAGGACGCGCAGCTGCAGCTCGACGCGCTCGTCGCCGCCGGCGTGCAGAAGCGTGACGTCTTCGCGGATGTCACCTCGGGGAGCAAGACCGCGATCGAGCGGACCGGGATGAAGAAGCTCCTCGAGTACGCCGAGGACGGCGACACCGTGGTCGTGTGGCGAGTCGACCGCCTCGGCCGCTCCCTGATCGACGTGCTGAACACGGTGAACCTGCTGCGCGAGCGTGGTGTGCAGGTCCGGTCGATTTCGGACGGCATCGATCCGTCGACGTCGACGGGACGGCTGATGTTGAACATGCTCGCCACGCTCGCGGAGTACGAGCGAGAACTCATCGTGGAACGGGTCAACGCCGGCATCGCGGCCGCCCGCGCGAACGGGACACGATTCGGTCGGCCTCTGTCGGATCCGGTCGTGATCGCGGACAAGCTCGCGATCGCCGCAGATGCGCGAGCGCGCGGTCGCACCGCTGAGGACGCTGCTCGGCTCGTCGGGTGGAGTCGCGCGACGCTCTATCGCCACCAGCAGGCTCACGCAGCCCGTGAGAGTGCAGCGATGTAGCGACTGATGGACGGCCTCGAGCGGTGGCGGATCCTTCGACTTCACGTCGAAGATCAGGTCCCCCTCGCGGCCCTCGCCCGCGAGAGCGGCATCGGCACGCGGACGCTGCAGCGCTGGCATCAGCTCTATAAGAGGGACGGGCTCGCCGGGCTCGACGACACTGCGAGGACGGACAAGGGCGATCGGCGCACGGATCCGGCGACCGTCGCCGCCATCGAGCGGCTCGCCCTGACCCGGCCTCGTCCGTCGATCGCGACGTTGCATCGCCTCACCGTCGAGGAGTGCCTGCGCGACGGCCGGCCGGCGCCGAGCTACGCGACGGTCCGTCAGATCGTGCAGGCCCTTGACCCCGGGCTCGTCACCCTTGCGTTGGAGGGCCCGGCTTCCTATCGCGACCGGCACGAGTTGGTGTTCCGGCGTCGGGCGGAACGGCCGAACCAGACATGGCAGGCCGACCACACCGAACTCGACATTCTCATCGTCGGCGCTAACGGCAAGCCCGACCGCCCCTGGCTGACGACCGTGATGGACGATCACTCCCGCGCGATCTGCGGCTACATGCTCTTCACCGGAGCACCCTCATCACTGAACACCGCTCTCGCGCTGCGGCAGGCGATCTGGCGGAAGACCGACCCCGCGTGGGCGATGTGCGGGATCCCCGACGTGCTGCACGTCGATCACGGCTCCGACTTCACCAGCCACCACCTCGAGCGCACCGCCGTCGAGCTGCACCTCCGGCTCATCTTCTCCACCGTCGGCCGGCCTCAGGGGCGAGGCAAGATCGAGCGCTTTTTCGGCACCATCAACACCGAAGTCCTCCCGACCCTCCCCGGCCACCTCGGCCCCGGGAACCGCAGCCCGCAGCCCGTGCTCGATCTCCCGGGCGTGGACCGGGCGATCGGCGCCTTCATCGCCACCTACAATCAGCGCACCCACCAGGAGCTCGGTATCTCCCCGCGAGATGCGTGGGTCGCGGACGGGTGGATGCCCCGCATGCCCGACACCCTCGACGAGCTCGACGGCCTGCTGCTCACCGCGCCCACGCATCGGACCGTGCAACGAGACGGAATCCACTTCCAGGGTCAGCGCTACCTCGCGCCCACCCTCGCCCCGTTCGTCGGGCACACCGTCACCATCCGCTACGACCCCCGCGACGTCTCCGAGATCCGCGTCTACGACCGAGACACATTCCTCTGCGTCGCCGTCGACGAAGCCCACCCCAACATCCGCCTCAGCCTCCGCGACATCGAAGCCGCCCGCCGCGCCCGCCGCCACGAACTCCGCCGCACCATCAACGACCGCATTCCCACCGTCGCCCACCGCGAGGAACCCCACCTCGCGGACCCCACCCCGCGCAAGAAACGACTCCGCACCTACGAGGGGAGTGATGAGCCAGAGCTTCATCGTCACCAAGGAACACCGCCGGTTCGCCGAGTTCGCGAACGCGGTGAAGAAGGAGCGCACCATCGGCATCTGCCACGGCGACGCCGGCGTCGGCGTCGGCAAGACCAACTCCGCCCGCCGCTACGCGAACTGGGACACCCTCGAGCCCTACCTCACCGCGTGGGGCCCGCGCGGCGAGGACGACGCGAAACACAACGCGCTCGTGCATCGCTCCCGCACCGTCTTCTACACGCCCGAGGTACTGTCGCGACCCAAGGACCTCATGCGGGAGATCGGCAAGTGGCAGGCTCACCTCGGCATCTGCATCGATGAGCACCTCCGCACGATCGGGAAGGTCGCCGGCGTGCACAACGGCGACACCACTCGGTGGGTCGAGATGCTCATCGTCGACGAAGCCGAGCGGCTCACGCCCACCGCGCTCGAGCTGCTCCGCGACGAACACGACCGCACCCACCTCGCGATGATCCTGATCGGCATGCCCGGCATCGACCAGCGCTTCCGCCACTACCCACAGCTCTACAGCCGCCTCGGCTTCTCTCACCGCTACCGCGCCCTCGGCCGCGACGAACTCCTCTTCGTCCTCGACCGACACTGGAAACGCCTCGGACGCACCCTCAACCCCGACGACTTCACCGACGCCCAAGCCATCGCCGCAATCGAACGCATCACCCGCGGAAACTTCCGCCTCCTCGAGCGACTCTTCCCTCAGATCAGCCGCGTGCTCAAGATCAACGAACTCGAGACGATCACCGACGACGTCGTCGAAGCGGCCGCCAGCGTCCTCGTCATCGGAAGCTGACCGGCGACATTTAGCGATCACAGAACGCCGCCATTGAACGAGCAACTCCACAGGCGGAACGGCGCTCTCTCGAACGCACCTCCCGCAGACTCGGCTGTCCGAAGACATCGATCTCATCGCCCTGGGTGAGCGGCGACACGTCGCGCAACAGATCGAGGGCATTCTCTCGCGGCGACTGGGGCGCCTGTTCGGCGCCGTGCAGTTCACTCCGCGGCTCACTGAGTCGCGACATCCTCATGCTTCCGTTCTGCAGGTGGGGGAGACGCGAATCCAAGTGCAGTTGGTTTCGGCGGTCGGCTATCCTGCCTGGCCGACCGAGGTGGTGTCCATCGAGCAGCGTTACGGAGATGCTCCGCCGGCGCGCCTTCGCGTTCTCACGGCCGCGTCGTTCGTGGCGTCGAAGCTGGCAGCGTGGAGTGATCGCGGTGCCGCTCGCGATCTCTACGACCTCTGGGCCCTCGCCGAAGCGTCGAAGATCACGGGCGAGGCGCTCGACATCTTCCGACGGCTCGGCCCCCTCACCAGTGCGTCGAAGGTCAGCTTCGTGGATGTGCCAACGCACACGGAGTGGACTCGCGCTCTGGGGCATCAGTGCCTCGTGCGGGTCACGCCGGACGTGGCCGTTGCTGTCGTCGAGGCGGCGTTGGAATCCGCCGCCGGGGGAGCCGAGGCGCCCACGCGCGAGACCTGAGCGGTCAGGCGCCGGCGGCTCGGCCCATCTGCTGCTGCACCTCGCGGTGCAGGTCGACCAGGCTGCTCGCCTGGCCGCGGTCGTGGCGGCGTGCCCACTCGTCGAGGGTCGTGCGCATCTCGAGGCCGGCGAGGCCGAGCGCGGCGCGCACGTCGAGGTCGGGGCGTTCGAGGCGCTCGGCGATCTCGGGGATGAAGCGGTCGGATGACGTGGCCTCGCGGCGCACGGCCGCACCCAGCAGCGCGGGCTCGTGGCCGATGAGCCGACGCACGCGGAGGAACCTCTCGCGCGCCTGAGGATCGGCATCCAGACCGCGCAGCTCGCGCGCGAAGACGGCACGCAGCGCCGTCGTGAGTGCGGCGATGTCGTCGCCCGGCGCGCCGACGCCGGCGAGCGCCTCGGCGAAGCGGCCGTCGTCGATGAAGACGGCGTCTTCTTTCGTGCCGGCCAGGCGGAAGAACGTGCGGGGCGAGACGCCCGCGCGGGCAGCGATCTCGTCGACCGTGGTGCCGGTGACGCCCTTCTGCTCGAACAGGTCGAGGGCGGCCGCGCAGATCTCGACCGCCGTCTCGCGGCGGCGTCGGTCGCGCAGACCTCCACCCGCGGGGGCTGACAGGGGGCTCATGTCCGATACAGTAGTCGATGTCTTATTGGCAGTAGCTGCCAAGTTGTCTCATCCTGCTCAGATTGGTCCTCCATGGTCTCCACCGGAACCGTCCCCACCGCCCCGCCCGGCGTCGGCGCGAAGCCCGCCGCGCGCCCCGGCGCCGTCATCGCGCTGCTCGTCGTCGCCGCCTTCGTCGTCATCCTGAACGAGACGATCATGGGCGTCGCCCTTCCCGAGCTCATGCGCGAGCTCGACATCACCGCCGCCTCCGCGCAGTGGCTGACCACGGCCTTCCTGCTGACGATGGCCGTCGTCATCCCCACGACCGGGTTCCTCATCCAGCGCTTCCCGCTTCGCACCCTGTTCTTCACCGCGATGGGGCTGTTCACCCTCGGCACCGTGATCGCCGCGATCGCCCCCGGTTTAGGCGTGCTGCTGCTGGGCCGCGTCGTCCAGGCGTCGGGAACCGCGATCATGATCCCGCTGCTGTTCACCACCGTTCTGAACGTCGTTCCCGCCCACCGTCGCGGACGCATGATGGGACTCATCTCGATCGTGATCTCGGTGGCCCCGGCCGTCGGTCCCACCGTCTCGGGTCTGATCCTGTCGGTCTTCCCGTGGCGGGCGATGTTCATCGTCATGATCCCGATCGCGCTGGTCGCGATCGCCCTGGGCGCCCGGTGGGTGCAGAACCTCACCGACACGCGCCGCGTGACCCTCGACGTGCTCTCGGTCGTGCTGTCGGCCCTGGCTTTCGGTGGCATCATCTTCGGCCTGTCGAGCATCGGCGAAGCGGCGAGCGGTCACGAGATCGTCCCCGTCTGGATGCCGTTGGTCCTGGGCGCCGTCGCGCTCGTGGCGTTCATCGTGCGTCAGCTGCGCCTCGGCGCGACCGACCGCGTGCTGCTGAACCTCGGCGTCTTCCGGCACTCGACCTTCAGCGTCGCCGTGGTGCTGGTGGTCGTGGCGATGACGACGCTGTTCGGCGTGCTCATCCTGCTGCCGCTGTACCTGCAGAACGTGCTGGGCCTGGGGACCCTGCCCACCGGCCTCATGCTGCTGCCGGGCGGTCTGCTGATGGGGCTCATGGCCCCGCTCGTCGGCAACCTGTTCGACCGGTTCGGCGCGCGCCCGCTCGTGCTGCCGGGCGCGATCGTGGCCAGCGTCGCGCTCTGGGGCTTCGCGACCCTGTCGACCTCGACCCCCATCGGCTTCGTCATCGCCGTGCACTGCCTGCTGAGCCTGGGCCTGGCGTTCATGTTCACGCCGCTCATGACCGCGGCGCTCGGATCGCTCCCGCGCCGTCTCTACCCGCACGGCTCCGCGATCGTGTCGACCGTTCAGCAGCTCGCGGGCGCGGCGGGCACCGCGGTGTTCGTCACGCTCATGACCGTGGGCGCGGCGTCGGCCGTGGCCGACCGGGGCGCGTCGGCCGTGGATGCCACGGCATCCGGCATCCACACCGCGTTCTTCGTCGCGGCGTGCCTGTCGCTGGCGGTCATCGTGCTGGCGGCGTTCGTGCGGACGCCGGCCCAGGTCGACGACGCCGAGGCAATGCCGGCGCACTGACGTCTCCACGCCGCTCCCGCGCGGGCCGTCCGACGGTGCGCGCGGGAGCGGCGTTTCGTCGTGCTCGGGCGGCGCGCCGACGCCCCCGTTACGGCACCCCCGTCGACGCCCGCGCCACCAGCTCGGGCGCGAACACCGTCTGCCGCGTCGGGCGGTCGGGGTCGTCGGCCTCGTCGAGCAGGATGCGCATCGCGGTGCCGCCGATGAGGGCGCTGGGCTGACGGACCGAGGTGAGGGGCACCGCGGCGGCGGCGGCGAACGGGATGTCGTCGAACCCCACCACGGCGATCTCGTCGGGGACGAGCATGCGGCCGTCGACGACGAGCCCCTGCAGGAGCCCCAGGGCGAGCAGGTCGTTCGCGGCGAACACCGCATCGGGTCGGTCCGATCTGTCGCGGGCGAGCAGGCGTCGACCGGCGGCGACGCCCTCGTCGACGGTGAGCGCGTGCGTGGGGACGACCTCGAGACTCGCACGATGCACGCTGTTCTCGACGGCGCTGCGGGCGCCGGCGAGGCGGTCGGTCACCTGCCGGATGTCGAAGGATCCGCCGACGAACGCGAGGTGGCGGCGCCCGGTCGCGAGCAGGTGCTCGGCCGCGAGTCGGCCCCCGGCGACGCTGTCGACCGACACCGACGAGAAACGCGCGTCGCCTGAGAACCGGTCGATGAGCACCGAAGGGATGCCGCGCGAGCGCAGCCGGGTGAGTCGGGCGGTGACGTCGCCGAACGGGGCGATGAGCAACCCCCGCACCATCTGCTGTTCGAAGAGGTCGATGTACAGCGTCTCGCGCGCGGCGTCTTCGTCGCTGTTGCCGTGCAGGAGCGCCAGGCCGCGCGCGGTCGCCTCGTTCTCGGCGCCGCCGACGACGTCGGCGAAGAAGGGATTGCGCCCGTCGAGGGCGACGAAGCCGACGGTGGTGCTGACGCCCGCGCGCAGTTGCCGGGCGGCGTCGTTGCGCACGTACCCGAGCTCTTCGATGGCGTGGTTCACCCGCTGGATCGAGGCGGCCGAGACGGCGTCGGGTCTGTTGAGCACGTTCGAGACGGTGCCCACCGAGACGCCCGCGAGGGTGGCGACGTCGCGGATGCTGATCGACACGGCGCCTCCTCACGTCACGATCCGGTCTCGGCGCGATCCCGACTTGACCGCGTCGTCGGGCTCACCCTACAGTGACTGGCATCCAATCTGAAACGATTCAGATTGTGCCGGGCACCCGGCTCCACCCTCGATGAGGAGGCCGCATGGCTGACGCGATGGACGCGACACCCGCCACGCCCCACCACGCCCTCGAGCTCCGGCGCGTGATGAAATCGTTCGGCCCCGTGGTTGCTCTGCGGTCGGGGAGCCTCACGCTCGACCGCGGATCGATCCACGCCCTGATCGGTGAGAACGGCGCGGGCAAGTCCACGCTCGTGAAGATCATCGCGGGGCTGTACCGCCGCGACGACGGCGACTTCCTGCTCGACGGCGAGAGCGTCGACTTCGCCAGCACGGCGCAGTCCAAGGCCGCCGGCATCGCCGTGATCTACCAGGAGCCCACGCTCTTCCCCGACCTGTCGGTCACCGAGAACATCTTCATGGGACGCCAGCCCACCGGGCGTCTGGGGCGCATCGACCGGGGGAAGATGCGCGACGAGGCGACCCGCATCTTCGCGCGTCTCGGTGTCTCGCTCGATCCCGACCGGGTGACCGAGGGGCTCTCGATCGCCGACCAGCAGATCATCGAGATCGCCAAGGCCATCTCGCTCGATGCCCGCGTGCTGATCATGGACGAGCCCACCGCCGCCCTCAGCGGCGTCGAGGTCGAGCGACTGTTCGTGGTCGCCCGCAGCCTCCGCGACGAGGGGCGCGCGCTGCTGTTCATCTCGCACCGCTTCGACGAGGTGTTCGCCCTGTGCGACACCGTCACCGTCATGCGCGACGGCGCGTACGTGCACACGACGTCGTTGGCCGACACCACGGTCGACGACCTCGTGCGCCAGATGGTGGGACGCGACGTCACCGAGCTGTTCCCCAAGCTGCCGTCCACCCCGGGCGAGGTCGTGCTCGAGGTCGAGGGGCTGACTCGCCGCGGAGTGTTCCGCGACGTGTCGTTCTCGCTGCGCGCCGGTGAGATCGTCGGTCTCGCGGGACTCGTCGGTGCGGGCCGCAGCGAGGTCGCCCGCGCGATCTTCGGCGTCGACACCTACGAATCGGGCACCGTGCGGCTGAGCGGTGCAGCGCTGCCGAAGGGAAGCGTCCGCCTCGCCACCGCGCGAGGCCTCGCCCTCGTCCCCGAGGATCGCCGCAAGCAGGGTCTCGTGCTCGACGAGGGGGTCTCGCGCAACATCACCCTCGCGATCCGGACGAAGCTCTCGCGGTGGGGTCTGCTGCGCACCACCGACGAGAACCGTGCCGCCCGCGAGTGGGCGAGCCGGCTCGAGGTGAAGACCGCCGCTCTGGATGCCACCGCGGGAACGCTCAGCGGAGGCAACCAGCAGAAGGTCGTCATCGGCAAGTGGCTCGCCACCCAGCCGCGCGTGCTCATCGTCGACGAGCCGACCCGCGGCATCGACGTGGGCACCAAGTCGGAGGTGCACAGGCTGCTCTCCGAACTCGCCCAGCAGGGGCTCGCGATCCTCATGATCTCCAGCGAGCTGCCCGAGGTCCTCGGAATGGCCGACCGCGTGCTCGTCATGCGCGAGGGGCGGCTGACGGGCGAGTTCTCGCGAGCGGATGCCACCCCCGAAACCATCATGTTCGCCGCGACCGCCGATGTGGAGGCCACCTCGTGAGCACCGCCACCCCCATCCGTCCGGGCACGAGCCCCGCGGCACGACTCGTCTCGCACGTCGCCACGGCGCGCGAGAGCGGCATCGTGCTCGCGCTCGTGCTGATCGTCGTCGTCGCGACAGTGAACAACCCCACCTTCCTCTTCTCTCCCGACGGCTTCCGCGACCTGCTGCTGACCCCCTCGCTGCTGCTGCTCGTGGCCGTCGGCCAGGCGATCGTCATCATCACGCGCAACGTCGACCTCTCGGTCGGCTCCGTCGTGGGTATCACCGCGTACCTCACCGGCCGGCTCTTCATCGACGTGCCGGGACTCCCGCTCGTGGTGGTGTTCCTCGCGGGCATCGTGGTCGGCGGCATCCTCGGATTCGTCAACGGGGCGCTGGTCGCCTACGCCAAGGTCCCCGCCCTGGTCATCACGCTCGGCACGATGTACATCTACCGCGGCCTCAACGTCGCCTGGGCGGGAAGCAACCGCGTCAACGCCGGCGACCTGCCCGCGGACTTCCGGGGACTCGGGACCGGGCAGATCCTCGGCATCCCGCTGCTGACGATCCTCGCCGTGATCGTGCTGATCGCCGCCGCCTGGTACCTGCGCAACCTGCGCAGCGGTCGCGAGCTCTACGCCCTCGGGTCCGACCCGGCGGCCGCCCACCTCTACGGACTCAAGGTCAACCGCCGCATCATCGGCGCCTTCGTCACCAGCGGTGCCCTGGCGGGCCTCGCGGGTGTGCTGTACGCCGCGCGCTACGGCACCGTCGCCTCGAACGCCGGCTTCGGCTGGGAACTGCAGGCCATCGGCGCGGCCGTGATCGGCGGCGTCGCCATCTCGGGCGGCGTGGGAACGGTCTGGGGCGCCGCGATCGGCGCCTACCTGCTGCTCACGATCAACCGCGCGCTACCGATCCTCGGCATCGACGATTTCTGGCAGCGGGCCGTCGTGGGTGCGCTCATCCTCGGCGCCATCGTGCTCGACCGTGTGCTCGCGGTCCGCCAGTCCCGCACGCTCACCGCACAGAGGGAGACGGGTCGATGACCTCCACCACCGTCGACGACCGCGCGCGCACCTACCGCGCGCACGCCCGCCCGTTCTGGCGTCGGGCCCTGCTCACCCGCGAGGCCGCCATCATCGGCATCCTGCTGCTGGTCATCGTCGTGTCGATCGCGACCGTGCGCAACTTCGACAGCCCGCTGACGGTCACGTATCTGCTGCGCGACATCGCCCCGATCCTGCTCATCGCCCTGCCGATGACGCTCATCATCATCACCGAAGAGATCGACCTGTCGGTCGCGAGCATCGTCGGACTCTCGAGCGTCACGGTGGGCGTGCTCACCCAGGCCGGCTGGCCGTTCGAGATCGCCGCCCTCGCCGCGATCGTGGTGGGCCTCGTCGCCGGGGCGATCAACGGCTTCCTCGTCACCGTCGTGGGGCTCCCCTCGCTCGCGGTGACGATCGGAACCCTGGCCCTGTTCCGCGGCATCGCGGTGGGGCTGCTGGGCACCGAGGCCGTCACCGAGTTCCCCGAGACGTGGACCGACCTCGCCAAGGCCAACATCCCGGGCACGCCGCTGCCGCTGATCATGGTGCCCTTCGCGGTGCTCGCCATCGTGTTCGCGGTGCTGCTGCACCTCACCCCGTTCGGCCGCTCGCTGTACGCGATCGGCTTGAACAAGGAAGCGGCGCAGTTCTCGGGCATCGACGTCGCCCGCACCAAGTTCCTGCTGTTCGTGCTGAGCGGCGCGGTGTCGGGCTTCGCCGGGGTGTACTTCACCCTGCTCTACAGCAACGCCCGCGGCGAGAACGCCATGGGAATGGAGCTGCAGATCATCGCGGCGGTGCTGCTGGGCGGCGTGTCGATCTTCGGCGGTCGCGGAGCCCTGCACGGCGTGATCGCGGGCGTGCTGCTCATCGGCACCCTGGGCAGCGCCCTGCGCCTGGCCGGGGTCACCAGCGACATCATCAACGTCATCACCGGAGCCCTCCTCGTGCTCTCGGTGGTGTCCGCCAGTTTTCTCGCCTGGCTGCAATCTCGACGCGCAACCGCGCTCGGCAAGAGGAAGGGGTCACGCTCGACCGCTCCGGCGTCGACCGTCTGACCCGCACACCACCCGCGCCACACATCTGCACAACGGAAGGAAACAACGATGTTCGCATTCACTCGCAAGACCCGCGTCGGCACCGCTGCCGCCGCCCTCGCCCTGGCGGTCACCCTCGTCGCCACCGGCTGCTCCGGCGGTAGCGGCGGAGGATCCACCGGCGGAGGGGATGGCGGAAACCTGGCCATCACCTTCTTGCCGAAGAACCTCGGCAACCCGTACTTCGAGACCTCGAACAAGGGCGGCGAAGAAGCCATCGGCGAGTTCGGCGGCACCTTCGAACAGGTCGGCCCCAGCGAGGCGACCCCGACCTCGCAGGTGCAGTACATCCAGACCGCGGCCCAGCAGGGCGTGGGGGGCCTGGTCATCTCGGCCAACGACCCCTCGGCGATCTGCGACGCGCTCGACGAGGCCCGCAGCGCCGGCGTGAAGGTCGTCACCTTCGACTCCGACACCGACGCCGAGTGCCGCGACCTCTTCATCAACCAGGCCACGGCCGAGGGCATCGCCAAGGTGCAGGTCGACCTGATCGCCGAGCAGATCGGTGACTCCGGTCAGGTGGCCGTGCTGTCGGCGGCCGCGAACGCCACGAACCAGAACGCCTGGATCGAGCTGATGAAGACCGACCTCGCCGCCAACCACCCGAACATCGAGCTCGTCGACGTCGTCTACGGCGACGACGACGACCAGACCTCGTTCGACCGCACCGCAGCGCTGCTCCAGACCTACCCGAACCTCAAGGGCATCGTCTCGCCGACCACCGTGGGCATCGCCGCGGCCGGCCGGTACCTGTCGACCTCGGAGTACAAGGGCAAGGTCGCGCTCACCGGCCTCGGCACGCCCAACCAGCTGCGCGAGTACGTGCAGGACGGCACCATCACCGCGTTCGCGCTGTGGAACCCCGCCGACCTCGGATACCTCTCGGCGTTCGCGACGAAGGCGCTGATCGACGGGCAGATCACCGGCGCCGAGGGCGACACCTTCGAAGCCGGCAAGCTCGGCGAGTTCACCGTCGGCGCCGACGCGACGGTGCTGCTGGGCGACCCGTACGTGTTCGATTCGGCGAACATCGCGGACTTCGACTTCTGATCCGAAGCCCCGCCCCTGGCCCCGGCCGCCCTCGTGGCGGTCGGGGCCTCGGTCGTTCGCGGCGTGGCGCGCGCGGCCACGGGGAAGGAGCGCGGCACGCGTCGCACCGGGGATCGGCGGGCACGAGCCCGCCCTCGCCCTCAGCGGCCCACGAATCCCATGTGCTGCGCGTTGTAGCGGTCGCCGTGCACGCCGATGCGACGGGCCAGGCCGTCGAGGTCGGCCCTGTCGTCCGCCGAGAGGGCGATCTCGCTCGAGCGGGCATTCTCGTGGATCCGCTCGGTGCGGCGCGTTCCGGGGATGGGGGCGATGTGCGCTCCCTGGGCGAGCAGCCACGCGAGGGCGATCTGCCCGGGCGTGCACTCCTTTCGCGCGGCGAGCTCGCGCACGTGCGCGACGAGCGCCTGGTTCGCGGCGAGGTTGTCGGCCTCGAAGCGGGGGACACGCGTACGGATGTCGCCGTCGCTAAACGTCGTCGAGGTGTCGACGGTGCCCGTGAGAAAGCCTTTGCCCAGCGGGCTGAAGGGCACGAACCCGATGCCGAGCTCGGCGAGGGTGGGGAGGATCTCGGCCTCGGGGTCTCGCGTCCACAGCGAGTACTCGCTCTGCAGCGCCGTCACCGGGAACGTCTCGTGGGCGGCGCGGACGGTGGTCGCCGACGCCTCGGACAGGCCGAAATGGCGGACCTTGCCGGCGGCGACGAGTTCGCCGACCGTTCCCGCGACGTCTTCGATCGGGACGTCGGGGTCGACGCGGTGCTGGTAGAAGAGGTCGATCACGTCGGTGCGGAGGCGGGTGAGCGAGGCGTCCGCCACCCGTCGGATCTGCTCGGGGCGGCTGTCGAGCCCGGCCATCGCCCCCTCGCGGATGTCCCACCCGAACTTGGTGGCGATGACGACCTGATCGCGGATCGGCTCCAGTGCCTCGCCGACCAGCTCTTCGTTGTCGTAGGGGCCGTAGACCTCCGCCGTGTCGAAGAAGGTGACGCCCGCATCGAGAGCCGACCGGAGCACCGCGATCATCTCGTCGCGGTCGCCGGGGTTCGGGCCGTACGACTGCGACATCCCCATGCAGCCGAGCCCGACCGCCGATACCTCGAGGCCCTGTCCCAGAGTCCGTGTGTGCATGCTGTCACTCCTCCCGCGCCGCCGCGGCGGCATCGTGTGCGAGTCCACCCCGGGACTCGGCGTCGGTCGTCGACGGACAGGCGGCGCGCCGCCGCATCCGCTCGGAACTGCTCGACTCCGGTACGGCGACGCGGACCCCGCGCCCGTCGGCCCTGTCGTCCATGCGGTCGACGCTACGCCCGAACCTGGCCGACAGGGACGCCCCGTCAGTGCACCCCTCACCGGCATTCCCTCGCCCGCGGTACCGCGAAGGGGCGGGCGCGCGTCGAGGCGCCGACGGCCCGGCGGCCGAGAAGGCCGCGGCATCCGGCGACTAACCGCTCGACGCCCGCACGATCAGCTCGGGACGGAACCTCACCTGGCGCTCGGCGGGGTCGAGCTCGCCGTCGAGCTGACGCAGCAGCAGGTCGACGGCCGTGGAACCCAGGGCCTCGGCGGGCTGACGCACCGAGGTGAGCGGCACGACGGTGGCGGCGGCGAAGTCGATGTCGTCGTAGCCGACGAGAGCGATGTCGTCGGGCACGCGGATGTCGCCGAGCATCGTGAGGGCCTGCAGCACGCCGACGGCGAGCAGGTCGTTGGCGGCGAAGACGGCGTCGGGCCGGTCGGCGCGCTCGCGCACGCGCTCACCCGCGGCGCGGCCGGCGAGCACGGTCATGGCATCGGCCTCGATCACCTCGAGCTCGGCGCCGTCGACCTCGGCGACCGCGCGGCGTGCTCCGGCGAGGCGATCGGCGACCTGGCGCGTGGTCAGGGGGCCGGCGACGAAGGCGATCCGGCGGCGTCCCCGTGCGAGCAGATGCGCGACGGCCAGGTGGCCGCCCTCGACGTCGTCGACCGAGACGGCGCAGACGTCGGAGCCGTGCATCTGCTCGTCGACGAGCACGACGGGGATGCCGGCGGCCGCCAGGCGTTCGACGACGTCGCCGTCGGCGTCGGCGGGGGTGAGCAGCACCCCGGCCACCCGTTGCTCGCGGAACTGGTCGAGGTAGAGGCGCTCGTGGTCGGGGGCGGCGCCGCTGGAGCCGAGCAGCACGACGTAGCCGTCGTCGGCGGCGCGGGCTTCGGCGCCGCGGGCGACGGCGGCGAAGAAGGGGTTGCCGGCGTCGAGCACGATGAGCGCGATGCTGCGGCTGCGACCGGCGCGCAGCTGGCGGGCGGCGTCGTTGCGCACGTACCCGAGGGCGTCGATGGCCGCGCGCACGCGCTCGGCGGCGGCGGCCGACACCGTGGCCCGACCGTTGAGGACGTTCGACACGGTGCCCACCGAGACCCCCGCGCGCGCCGCGACGTCCGTGATCTTGACCGCCATGATCCGACGACGATATCGCACGCGCACACCCGCTGTGCTATCGTGCGATGAAACGATTCATTCTCGAGGAGGAGAACCCGCCCCATGTCCGCACAGACCACGCGCGTCTGCTTCGAACTCCGCGTCCGGCCCGAGCTGATCGACGAGTACGTCGCACGGCACACACCCGTGCCGACCGAGATGCTCGACGAGATCGCCGCGGCCGGGCGACGTAACTACTCGCTGTTCCTCGGCGAGCACGGGCGGCTCATCGGCTACTACGAGACCGACGACGACGCGGCCGCCCAGGCGTACCTGGCCGCCTCGCCGATCGCGGCCGCGTGGGAGGCCGAGATGGCCCCGTTCTTCCTCGGCCTCGAGGGTCGTCCCGACCAGGCCGCCACCGCCCTCACCGAGGTCTTCCACCTCGCCGACCAGCTCGCATACGCGGGAAGGAACCCGTCATGACCACTCTCGGCCCCGAGATCCTCTCCGCCCTCGAACAGCAGGCGATCGAGCTGCCCTCCTGGGCGTTCGGCAACTCCGGCACCCGCTTCCGCGTGTTCCCGACGCCGGGCACCCCGCGCGACGCGTTCGAGAAGATCGCCGATGCCGCCGAGGTCCACCGCCTCACCGCCCTCGCGCCGAGCGTGGCCCTGCACATCCCGTGGGACCTGGTCGACGACTTCGGGGCGCTGCGCCGCCACGCCGACGACCTGGGCGTGCGCCTCGGCACGATCAACTCGAACACCTTCCAGGACGAGGATTACAAGTTCGGCGCCCTCACGCACCACGACGACGTCATCCGCCGAAAGGCCATCGACCACCACCTCGCGTGCATCGACGTGATGGATGCCACGGGCTCGCGCGATCTGAAGATCTGGCTCGCCGAGGGGTCCAACTACCCCGGGCAGAACGACATGCGCGGTCGCCAGGACCGCCTGCAGGACTCGCTGCAGCAGATCTACGCCCGGCTCAGCGACGACCAGCGCCTGGTGCTGGAGTACAAGTTCTTCGAGCCGTCGTTCTACCACACCGACGTCCCCGACTGGGGAACGTCGTACGCGCAGGTGGCGTCGCTCGGAGACAAGGCGATGGTCTGCCTCGACACCGGTCATCACGCGCCCGGCACCAACATCGAGTTCATCGTCATGCAGCTGCTGCGCCTCGGAAAGCTCGGCTCGTTCGACTTCAACTCGCGCTTCTACGCCGACGACGACCTCATCGTCGGATCGGCCGACCCGTTCCAGCTGTTCCGCATCCTCACCGAGGTCGTCCGCGGCGGGGGCCTGAACAACCCCGACGTGGCGTTCATGCTCGATCAGTGCCACAACATCGAGGACAAGATCCCCGGCCAGATCCGCTCGGTGCTCAACGTGCAGGAGATGACGGCGCGCGCCCTGCTCGTCGACCGTGACGCTCTGGCCGCCGCGCAGCAGGCGAACGACGTGCTCGGCGCCAACGCCGTGCTCATGGACGCGTTCTACACCGACGTGCGCCCGGCGCTCGCCGAGTGGCGGGAATCGCGCGACCTCCCCGCCGACCCCATGGCGGCCTTCGCCGCCTCGGGCCACCTCGCCCGCCTCGCCGACGAGCGCGCGGGCGGCACCCAGGCCGGCTGGGGCGCCTGACCCCGCCCCGCGGGGGCGACGCCCGCATCGCCCCGGCGCTTCTTCTCGCGCGGCCCGTCGTGCCGCCGCCCACCCCTTCGAATTCCGTGAGGACCGTCATGACCCGCTCCACCGCCGCCGACCTCGTCGCCCGCAGCAACCGCCTCGGCTCCGACCCGAAGGTCACCAACTACGCCGGCGGCAACACCTCCGCCAAGGGCACCGACATCGACCCCGTCACGGGTGAGCCGGTGGAGCTGCTGTGGGTCAAGGGCTCGGGGGGCGACCTCGGCACCCTGACCGAGAAGGGGCTGGCCGTGCTGCGGCTCGACCGCATGCGTGCGCTCGTCGAGGTGTACCCCGGCGTCGAGCGCGAAGACGAGATGGTCGCCGCCTTCGACTACTGCCTACACGGCAAGGGCGGGGCCGCGCCCTCGATCGACACCGCCATGCACGGACTCGTGGATGCCGCGCACGTCGACCACCTGCACCCCGACGCCGGCATCGCGATCGCCACCGCCGCCGACGGCGAGGAACTGACCACGCGGATCTTCGGCGACGCGGTCGTGTGGGTGCCGTGGCGTCGCCCGGGCTTCCAGCTCGGACTCGACATCGCGGCCATCAAGGCGAAGAACCCGCAGGCGATCGGCACGATCCTCGGCGGGCACGGCATCACGGCCTGGGGCGACACGTCGGAGGAGGCCGAGCGCAACAGCCTCTGGATCATCGACACCGCCCAGGCCTACATCGACCAGCACGGGGTCGCCGAACCGTTCGGCGGCGTGCGCGACGGCTTCTCGGCGCTCCCCGAGGTCGAACGACGCGCGAAGGCGGCAGCCCTGGCTCCGACCATCCGCGGTCTGGCCTCGACCGACAAGCCGATGGTCGGCCACTTCACCGATACCGACGTCGTGCTCGAGTTCCTGGCATCCGAGAAGGCTCCCGCCCTGGCCGCGCTCGGCACGAGCTGCCCCGACCACTTCCTGCGCACCAAGGTCAAGCCGCTGATCCTCGACGTGCCCGCCGACGCCTCCGTCGAGGACTCGATCGCGCGTCTGCGCGAGCTGCACGCCGCCTATCGCGCCGACTACCAGGGGTACTACGACGCCCACGCCGACGCCGACAGCCCCGCGATCCGCGGCGCCGACCCGCTCATCGTGCTCGTGCCGGGCGTGGGCATGTTCTCGTACGGCGCGAACAAGCAGACCGCGCGGGTGGCGGGCGAGTTCTACGTCAACGCCATCAACGTCATGCGCGGGGCCGAGGCCCTCTCGACGTACGCGCCGATCTCGGATGCCGAGAAGTTCCGCATCGAGTACTGGGCGCTGGAAGAGGCCAAGCTGCTGCGCGCACCCAAGCCCAAGACCCACCAGGGTCGCGTCGCGTTCGTCACGGGTGCGGCATCCGGGATCGGCAAGGCCATCGCGACCCGTCTGGCGGCCGAGGGTGCGTGCGTCGTCGTCGCCGACCTCGACCTCGAGAAGGCACGAGCGGTCGCCGCGGAACTCGGGTCGAGCGACGTCGCCATCGGCGTGGCGGCGAACGTGGCGGATGCCGAGGGCGTGCAGGCCGCGATCGACGCCACCGTGCTCGCCTTCGGCGGTGTCGACCTCGTCGTCAACAACGCCGGGCTGTCGCTGTCGAAGCCGCTGCTGGAGACCACCGAGAAGGACTGGGACCTGCAGCACGACGTCATGGCGAAGGGCTCGTTCCTCGTGTCGAAGGCGGCGGCGAGAGCCCTGATCGCGCAGGGGATGGGCGGCGACGTCATCTACATCTCGTCGAAGAACTCCGTGTTCGCCGGTCCCAACAACATCGCCTACTCGGCCACGAAGGCCGATCAGGCGCACCAGGTGCGCCTGCTCGCGGTCGAGCTCGGCGAGTACGGCGTGCGGGTCAACGGCATCAATCCCGACGGCGTCGTGCGCGGCTCCGGAATCTTCGCCGCGGGCTGGGGCGCCAACCGCGCCGCGACCTACGGCGTCGACGAGAAGGATCTCGGGCAGTTCTACGCCAACCGCACGATCCTCAAGCGCGAGGTCGTTCCCGAGAACGTCGCCGACGCGGTGTACGTGCTCACCGGCCCCGAGCTCACGCGCACGACCGGACTGCACGTTCCGGTCGACTCCGGCGTCGCCGCGGCGTTCCTGCGATGAGTCGTACCCGCGCGGTCGCGGCCGTCGACCTCGGCGCCACCAGTGGCCGCGTGATGATCGGCCGCGTCGGCGAGGGCACTCTCGCACTCGAGCAGGTCGCCCGCTTCGCCAACGGTCCGGTGCCGCGCGCCGACGGCTGGCACTGGGACATCGACGCGCTCTGGGAGCACGTGCGCGCGGGGCTCGCCGAGGCGCTGCGCCGCGAACCCGCGATCGAGAGCATCGGCATCGATTCGTGGGCGGTCGACTACGGGCTGCTCCGCGACGGCGAACTGCTCGCCGAGCCGTTCCACTACCGCGACGAGCGCACGGCGCGCGGCGTCGACCTCGTGCACGCCACGGTGCCGTTCGACGAGCTGTACCGCCGCGCCGGCCTGCAGTTCCTGCCCTTTAACACCGTGTACCAGTACGCCGCCGACGCGCGTCTCGCCGAGGCCGAGACGAGCCTGCTCGTCCCCGACCTGCTCGCCCACCGGCTGACCGGGCGCGCCGTCGCCGAGCGCACGAACGCCTCGACCACGGGACTGCTCGACGTGCACACGGGGGAGTGGGACACCGCGCTCGCCGAGGCTCTCGGCATCCCGGTGCGCGTGCTGCCGCCGCTCGTCGATCCGGGCGACACGATCGGCACGACCTCCAACGCCCTGGGCGCGCGGCCCGTGATCGCCGTCGGGTCGCACGACACGGCCTCGGCCATCGTGGCGGTGCCGCTGTCGAGCCCGAACGCGGCCTACATCTCGTGCGGCACGTGGGGCCTGGTGGGCCTGGAGCTCGACGCCCCGATCGTGACGGATGCCGCCCGCGCGGCGAACTTCACCAACGAGGGCGGGGTCGACGGGCGCGTGCGGTTCCTGCACAACGTCACCGGACTCTGGCTGCTGAGCGAGACGGTGCGCGCGTGGTCGGAGGCCGACGGTGCTCCCGTCGATCTGCCGTCGCTGCTGGAGGCCGCGGCGGGGGCCCCGGAGCCCCCGCACCTGTTCGACGCGAACGACCCGTCGTTGGCCGCCCCCGGCGACATGCCGACGCGCATCGCGGCCCTACTCGGCGGCGAGGTCCCGGGCATCGAGGGGCGACCGGCCTTCGCGCGGGCGATCGTCGAGAGCATCGCCGAGGCCTTCGCGGCGGCGCTGCGCATCGCGGGAGATCTCGCCGATCGGCGCATCGACGTCGTGCACCTGGTCGGGGGTGGGGCGATGAACGCCCTGCTGTGCCAGGCCACGGCCGACCGCTCGGGACGCGTCGTGCTGGCGGGGCCGGTAGAGGCGACCGCCCTCGGCAACGTGCTCGTGCAGGCCCGAGCGCTCGGTGTCTTCGGCCGCCGCGCCTCTCTCGAAGACCTGCGTGCGCGGGTGGCCGAGGCCTTCCCGCCGCGGCGTTTCGATCCGCGTTCCTGACCCCCCTCCCGGCGACGTCCGGTTGGCCCTAGTATGTGGTCAGACCACACGAAGGAGAGCATTCCCATGGTTCAGCGTCAGCTGCCGAAGGTCGGCGAGCTCCTCGAGCTCATGCAGTTCAAGAAGCCCGAGCTCGATGCGCGCAAACGGCGTCTCGACGCGGCGCTGACGATCGACGACCTGCGCTCGATCGCGAAGCGGCGCACGCCCAAGGCGGCCTTCGACTACACCGACGGGGCGGCCGAGGGCGAGCTCTCGCTCGACCGCGCGCGCCGCGCCTTCGAAGACGTGGAGTTCCACCCCGACATCCTGCGCCCGGCCGCGCACGTCGACACCTCGTGCCAGATCCTCGGCGGCCCGTCCGCTCTGCCGTTCGGCATCGCCCCCACCGGCTTCACGCGTCTCATGCAGACCGAGGGCGAGACGGCCGGTGCGTCCGCGGCGGCGGCGGCCGGCATCCCCTTCACTCTGTCGACGCTCGGCACGACCTCGATCGAGGGTGTCAAAGCGGCCAACCCCGTCGGGCGTAACTGGTTCCAGCTGTACGTCATGAAAGACCGCGCCATCTCGTACGGCCTCGTCGAGCGGGCCGCTGCGGCGGGCTTCGACACGCTGCAGTTCACCGTCGACACCCCGATCGCCGGCGCCCGCCTGCGCGACAAGCGCAACGGGTTCTCGATCCCCCCGCAGCTGACGGTGGGCACGATCGTCAACGCCATTCCGCGGCCGTGGTGGTGGGTCGACTTCCTGACCACCCCCAAGCTGGAGTTCGCCTCGCTCAGCACCACCGGCGGCACCGTCGGCGAGCTGCTGAACGCGGCCATGGACCCGACCATCAGCTACGACGACCTCGACATCATCCGCGCCATGTGGCCGGGCAAGCTCGTGGTCAAGGGCGTGCAGAACGTCACCGACGCCGCCCGCCTGGTCGACCTGGGCGTCGACGGCATCGTGCTGTCGAACCACGGTGGACGCCAGCTCGACCGCGCGCCCATCCCCTTCCGCCTGCTGCCGCAGGTTGTGCGCGAGGTGGGCAAGGACGCCACGGTCATGGTCGACACCGGCATCATGAACGGCGCCGACATCGTGGCATCCATCGCCCTGGGCGCGAAGTTCACGCTCATCGGGCGCGCGTACCTGTACGGCCTCATGGCCGGGGGGCGCCAGGGCGTCGATCGCACGATCGAGATCCTGCGCAGCGAGATCGAGCGCACGATGACGCTGCTCGGCGTCTCGTCGCTCGACGAGCTCGAGCCGCGTCACGTCACGCAGCTCACGCGCCTGGTGCCCGTCGCCGGTCAGGGGACCGACGCGCGGGTGTGATCCGCGCGGGCGCGACCCGCGCGGCGGCGTGCACGGGATCCGTGATGCGCGCATCCTCCGCGCGATGCGTGCGGATGCGGCTGAGGTCGGGCGTATCGCTGAGGTCGTGTCCGGCGCGGCCCCGCGCCGTATACGCGGAGTCGATGTCGATGGCGGACCGTGCGCAGACCCGCGGGCCCGGGTCAGCGGGCGGGCGCCAACAGGCCGCCCAGCGCCCCGAGCACGTCGGCCAGGGGCATCGACGGCTCGAGCAGCCACTGCACCTGCAGGCCGTCGGAGGCGGCGATGAGCAGGGCGGCGACCTGGTCGGGGTCGAGGTCGGCGCGCACGAGTCCCTCGGCCTGTTCGCTGCGGAGGCGCGCGGCGAGCTCTCCGCGCAGGCGCGCGAAGCGCTCGGTGAAGTAGGCGCGGGCCGTCGCGCTGTCGTCCTTCAGTGAGGCGGCGACGAGCGTGGTGTACAGCTCGACGAGGCCGGGCACCGAGGTGTTGTGGGCGGCGGCGTCGGTGAGCGACGACAGCGCGGTGGCGTCGGGTGCCGGGGGAGTCTGCCGGTTGGCGTGGTCGTACACGGCGACGAGCAGTTGCTCGCGCGAGTCGAAGTAGTGCAGCAGGGCCGCGTGCGAGACGCCCAGGGCGCGCGCGATGCTGCGCAGCGACGCCCCCTCGGCGCCGCGTTCGGCGAAGACGCCGATGGCGCGGTCGAGGATCTCCTGCCGCCGTGCGACGCCCTTCGAGTACGCGCCGGAGCGGCCGAGGCGATCGTCGGCGGCGTGGGCGGCGCCGTCGCCCGCCGGGTCGACCGGGTCGCCGGCGTCGGGGGTCTCGTCGTCGCGCCGCATCCCGTCAGTGTAGACCGCTGAAAAGTGACCACTGGATGGTTTAATGGTAGCGTTCCCACCGGCGCCGGACACCCGCGCCGTTCGACGACGAACAAGGAAGGCCCGATGTCGCTCCCCACCTCTTCCGTCCAGCTCTACACGCTGGTCGACGAATTCCGTGCCGATCCGGCTCGCTCGCTCGACCGCCTCGCCGCGATCGGCCTGCGCCACGTCGAGGCCTTCGACTTCGTGAGCCGCCCCGCCGAGATCCGCGCGGCTCTGGATGCCAGCGGGCTCACCGCCCCGACCGGGCACGCGCCCCTGCTGTCGACCGAGCTGTGGACTCCCCACGGTTCCATCCCCACGCCCGAGCCCGAGGCCGTGCTGGCGGCGGCGGCGACCCTGGGGCTGAGCACCGTGATCGACCCCTTCGTCGAGCCCGCGCGCTGGGCGACCGTCGACGGCGTCGCCGAGATCGCCGATCGTCTCAACGCCGTCGCCGATCTGGCGGCCGGCTACGGACTCACCGTGGGGTACCACAACCACGCGCAGGAGTTCCTCGTCGACATCGACGGCGCGAGCGCGCTCGAGTACGTCGTGGCCCACACCGACGAGCGCGTCGCCGTGGAGCTCGACCTGTTCTGGGCGCTCACCGGGGGCCAGGACGTGCCCGCCCTCGTGCAGCGTCTCGGTTCGCGTCTGCTCGCCGTGCACGTCAAGGACGGCTTCGTCCCGGCCGAGAACCCCTTCGCCCCCGACGTCGACCGTGCCGTCACCCGTCACCTCGACCAGCGCCGCCCGGGCGAGGGCGAGGTTCCGCTCGTCGAGGCGATGCGGGCGACGGATGCCGTGCGGTGGGCCGTCATCGAGTACGACCAGTCGCCCGGCGACGTGTTCGACGACATCGCCGCCAGCCACGCGTTCCTGCTCGAGAACGGCCTCGCGGTATGAGCGGCTCCGTGGGAGTCGGCATCATCGGAGCCGGCGTCATCAGTGACACCTACCTGAGCAACCTCACGGCGTTCCCCGACGTCGAGGTGCTCATCGTCGCCGACCTGGACCCGGAGCGCGCGCGGTCGCGCGCCGAGCAGTACGGCGTGCCCGCGTGGGGCACGGCCGACGACGTGCTCGCCCACCCGGACGTGCAGCTCGTCGTGAACCTCACCGTCCCGGCCGTGCACGTCGAGGTCTCGTCCGCCGCGATCGACGCGGGCAAACACGTGTGGACCGAGAAGCCGCTGGGGCTCGACCGCGAGAGCACCGCGCAGCTGCTCCGCGATGCCGAGGCTGCGGGGCTGCGCATCGGCTCCGCCCCCGACACCCTCCTGGGTCCGGGGTTCCAGTCGGCCAAGCGCGCCATCCTCGAGGGGGCGATCGGAGAACCCCTGTTCGCTCAGGCGTCGTTCCAGACGCAGGGGCCCGACCTCTGGCATCCGGGGCCGCAGTTCCTCTTCGCGCGCGGCGCGGGACCGCTGCTCGACATGGGGCCGTACTACGTCAGCGCGCTGGTCAGCCTGCTGGGACCGGTCGATCGGGTGGCCGCGGTCGGCACGCGACCGCGTCGGCAGCGCCGCATCCACACCGGGCCCGCCGCCGGCGACGTGTTCGACGTCGAGGTCGCCACCACCGTGCAGCTCATCGCCGCGTTCGAGGGCGGTCAGCAGGCGCAGGGGCAGTTCAGCTTCGACTCGGCGCTCGAGCGCGCGGGCGTGCTCGAGATCCACGGCACCGAGGGCACGCTGCTGCTGCCCGACCCGAACCACTTCGAGGGCGAAATCGCCCGCATCGAACCGCTCGGGGTGCTGCTCGACGACGACCGGCCGGAGCAGCCGCGGATCGCGGTGCCGCAGGAGGGCGTCGTCGTCGGGCGCGGGCTCGGGGTGCTCGACATGGTGCGGGCCATCGCCGAAGAACGCCCCCACGTGGCGACCGGCGAGCTGGGGCACCACGTCCTCGACGTGCTGCTCTCGGCCGAGGAGTCGGTGGCGGGAGCGGGCTTCGTGCCGGTGCGGAGCTCGCTGAGCGGGCCCGTGCCGGCGGTGCCGCGCGACTTCGACCCGTTCGCCCGCACCCTCTGAGTCGCACCCCGGCCGCCGACGGGCGGCCGGGGATGCTCGGCGGCAGAACGGCCGCCCGGATCCGAACGGGCCGCCGTGACCGGAACCGGGCCGACGAGTCCGCCCAGGCGGCGGAGTCGGGCACGATTCCGCTTGGGCGGTGTCAGGCGTCCGTCTTCCCCGCTTCGTGGACCGGCGCGCCTTCCGGACGCCGGCGGGAGCCGCCGGCGCCGAGCGCGAGCGTCGACGCCAGGCCCAGGGTGAGGAAGCCCGCGGCGGTGAACGCCGCCGCCCGGGTGCCGTCGCTGAAGGCGGCGCGCGCGTCGGCGGCGACGCCCTGGGTCTGGGGCGACTGGGCGAGACCGGCGATCGCGGCGCCGGCGCTGTCGACCACCTGCGACACGACCTGATCGCGCTGATCGGCGGGGAGTCCCCGCTGATCGAGCGACGAGGCGAGAACCCCGGCCGTCGTCGAGAACAGCACCGTGCCGAGGATCGCGACGCCCAGAGCGGCACCCAACTGCCGCGAGGTCGACTGCGTGCCCGACGCCTGTCCGCTGGCCGCGGGCGGAACCTCGGCGAGGACGACCCCGGTGAGCTGGGCGGTGGCCAGGCCGACCCCGAGTCCGTAGACGAACAGCAGCGGGATGAGCGGTCCCCACGTGGCATCCGGACCGATCGTGAGGGCGACGCCGGCGACGCCGACGATCTCGGCCAGCAGACCCGCGCGCACGACCCAGACCGGGGCGACCCGGCCGCTGAGCGCTCCGGCGACACCGCTCGCGACGAACGAGCCCACGGCCAGCGACAGCAGCAGCAGGCCGGTCTGCAGGGCGTCGAAGCCCACGACGAACTGCAGCCAGAGCGGGAGCGCCAGGATGATGCCGAACTCGCCCAGCGAGACCACGGCGGCGGCGATGTTGCCGTTGCGGAACGACGAGATGCGGAAGAGGGCGAACGCGAGCAGCGTGGATCGTCCCTGCCGCTGCCGGTGCAGGCCCCAGGCGATGAAGGCGGCGAGGGCGACGAGCGCGAGGGCGAAGGCGAGGGGAACGGGCGACAGGGCGAACGGCCAGGTCCACCCGCCGACCTGCGGCACCGTGTCGACCGTCCACCAGCCGTAGGTGCGCCCCTCGATCAGGCCGAAGACCAGGGGAGCCATGGTCAGCACCGACAGCAGGGCACCGACGCCGTCGATGCGCTCGGCGCGATCGCTGCGCGATTCGGCGACGGTGAGCAGCACGCCGATGACGATGATCACCCCGAGCGGGATGTTGATGCCGAACGCCCACCGCCACGAGAACGCGGTGGTCAGCCAGCCGCCGAGCAGGGGGCCGACGGCCGCCATTCCCCCGATGGTCGAGCCCCACACGGCGAAGGCGATTCCGCGCTCCCGCCCGCGGAAGGTGGCGTTGATGAGCGACAGGGTGGTGGGCAGGATCATCGCCCCGCCGATCCCCTGCACGAGGCGCGCGGCGATGAGTAGCTCGCCCGTGGGGGCGAACGAGGCGGCGATCGAGGCCGCGGCGAAGACGACGACGCCGACGAGCATCAGTCGGCGTCGCCCGAACCGATCGGCGAGGCTGCCGAACACGAGCAGGAGCGAGGCGAACACGAGGGTGTAGGCCTCTTGCACCCACTGCACCTCGGTCGACGAGATCCCCAGGTCCTCGACGATCGAGGGCACCGCGACATTGACGATCGTCGAGTCGACGATGATCAGCGAGACGGCGATGCTGATGAAGACGAGCCCCGCCCAGCGGCGCCCGGTGCGGTTCCCGACGGTGTCCATGCGACGAGTATATCGCTAGCTTTTCTAGCTATCTAGCCCGTTTCTCGCGCACGACCCATCGCGCCGGGTGCCGCCCGGCGGCGTGACCCCGGCCCCGTGACTCAGCCGCCGTGACCCAGCCGCTGCGTTTCCGGCCCCGTGACTCAGCCGCCGTGGCGCGGGCGCGACGTCAGGCGCGGCGTGCGATCCGCCGGCGGAAGCGGCAGCGGCGTCGTGCCGGCCACCTCGTCGCTGAAGTCCTCGGGCTCGGGCGTGATGGTGTGCAGGGGCTGCGTCTCATCCAGCGTGAGGCGGAAGCGCTTGGTCTCGTGCCGGTGCACGCGCCCCGAGGCGAGCGTCCAGACGACGCCGATGCCGCACGCGATCAGCGCGACGGCGGCGGCCAGGGCGATGGCCACGCGCGGGCCGTACTCGCTCGCGATCGCACCGACGATCGGGGCGCCCACCGGCGTGCCGCCGAGCAGGATCGCCATGTACAGCGCCAGCACGCGTCCGCGCAGCGCCGGATCGGTGGTCGTCTGCACGTAGCCGTTCGCCGTGGTCAGGGTGGTCACGACGGCGAAGCCGGTGAACACGAGCGTGGCCGCGTACGCGCCGTAGCTGGGGGCGAAGACCGAGAGGGTGGATGCCACGGCGAAGCCGCCGGCGCCCAGGATCACCACGCGCATCCGCGCGCGCTCGCGGCGGGCGGCCAGCAGGGCTCCGGCGAGGGAGCCGATGGCCACGAACGAGCTCAGCAACCCGAAGCCGTCGGCCCCGCGACCGAACTCGAGCGCCATGGTCGAGGCGAAGATCGGGAAGTTCATGCCGAACGCACCGAGCAGGAAGACCATCACGAACGTGACGATCAGGTCGGGGCGGCGCGCGACGTAGCGGAAGCCGTCGGCCAGACGCGCGGGTCCGCCACGACGGTGGTGCACCACGAGCTCGTGGGGGCGCATGAGCAGTAGCGCGGCGATCATTGCGAGGAACGTCACCGCGTTGACGAGGAACACCCATCCCGTGCCGACGACGACGATCATCACGCCGGCCACCGCGGGGCCGATGAGGCGGGCGGTGTTGAACGACGCGGCGTTGAGGGCCACCGCGTTCGAGGCGTTCTCCTGCGCGACGAGGTCGGACACGAACGCCTGGCGCGCGGGGTTGTCGAACGCGGTGACGACGCCGAGCGCCAGGGCGAAGCCGTACATCATCGGCAGGGTCATCAGGCCGGTGAGCAGCAGTGTCCCCAGCGCGAGGGCGAGCAGCAGCAGCGACGCCTGCGTGCACATGATGAGCTTGCGGCGATCGAAGCGGTCGGCCACCCAGCCGGTCACGCCCACCAGCAGCAGGGGCGGGGCGAACTGGAGTGCCATGGTGACGCCCATCGCGGCGGCGTCGTTGTCGGTCAGCTGCGTGAGCACGACCCAGTTCTGCGCCGTCGCCTGCATCCACGCGCCGACGTTGGAGACGAGGGCGCCGAAGAACCAGACGCGGTAGTTGAAGATCGACAGGGACCGGAACATCGACGTGCTCATCTCTCGGCCACCTTTCTCATGATCTCCGCGGCCTGGGCCAGCGTGCGACGGTCGTCGGGCGAGAGCCCCGCCAGGGCTTCTTCGAGCCAGGCGTCTCGGCGGCGTACGGTCTCGTCGACGACGGTGCGTCCGTCGTCGGTGAGGTCGATCGTGACCTTGCGCCGGTCGACCTCGTCGGGGGTGCGGGTGAGGTATCCCGCCTCTTCGAGCAGGGACACCGTGCGATTCATCGACGGGGCGGTGACGCGCTCACGGTCGGCGAGTTGGCCGAGGGTATGCGCTCCGTGCACGGTGAGGGCGGCGAGCACGGCGAACTGCCCGTCGCTCATGGTGTCGACGGCCCGCTGGGCCCGCAGGCGCCGGGCGAGCCGGAACGTCGCCATGCGCAGTTGCGATGCCGCGGCGCTGAGATCGTGCGAGGGCTCAGCGCCGCGGGCAGAAGTCAGGTCGTGAAGGGGGGATTCGTCGACGCTGTCATTCATATTCGTGATCGTTAGTCTAGCTCATTAGTCTTGCTAACGGTATGGCGGTCGCGTCACCCGGCCCGCCGGGAGCGTGTTCCGGCCCACCGATGGCGGGCGGACTCGGCCGGCCGGTCACCCTCACCCCGCCCCTAGACTCACCCCATGCCGGAGTTCGTCGACGCGTACGGGATCACGATCGTCTACGACGTGCACGTCGCCGAGACGCCGCGGGCGATCGTGCAGCTGCTGCACGGCGTCGGAGAGCACGCCGGTCGGTACGGCGCCCTGACCGAGGCCCTCGTCGCCGACGGGTACACCGTCTACGCCGACGACCACCGCGGGCACGGGCGCACCGGACTGCGCCAGTGGGACGGCGATCACCGCAAGCTCGGCCGGCTGGGGCCCGGCGGTCTCGGCGCCGCCCGCGACGCGGTCTGGACGCTGAGCCAGCGCATCCGCGAAGAGAACCCCGACCTGCCCCTGGTGCTGCTCGGGCATTCGTGGGGGTCGTTCCTCGCGCAGATGCTGGTGGATCGGCATCCGGATGCCTACGACGCGGTCGTGCTGAGCGGCTCGGCCCTGCGGTGGCCGGGGGCGCTGAACGCCGGCGACCTCAACGCTCCGTGGAAGCATCAGCGCGGGTCGGGCATGGAGTGGCTCTCGAGTGACGAGCAGGTGGGGCGCGACTTCGTCGCCGACCCGCTGACCAACTCGAAGCCCCTGCTCGCGCTCTTCGGGCCGATCGAGGCCGCGAAGCTGTTCGGCCGCCCGCGTCGCGATCTCGGCGTCGACCTTCCGCTGCTGCTCCTGGTGGGTCGAGACGACACCGTCGGCGGCCCGCGGAGCGTGCACCTGCTGGCCGACGCCTACCGCGATCGATCGGGACTCACCGACATCACGACGCTGGTCTACCCGGGCGCTCGCCACGAGATCTTCGCCGAGATCGATCAGGCGCACGTGCGCGCCGATCTGCTCGCCTGGCTCGACGCGCGCCTCCCCGCTCCCGCCTGACCGGGCGCGCGGGACCGGACGCCGAGATCACACGGCGTCGGCGCGATCACCCGTCGTGCCGTGGTGTCTCGACGACGGCGCGTGATCTTGCGAGGGGGAGGGGCCCGGGAACGACGGTGGGGCCGGACGCACCCCCCGCGCCCGGCCCCACGCCCCCCTGCTCCCGAATGCCCCCTCGGGTCTCAGCGCTGGCTGAACGCCGCGTCGAAGGCCTCACCCGACGGTTCGTACGACGACAGCCGTCGCACGAATCCGAGCGCTTCGGGTGCGCCGACGAGCCGGTCCATGCCGGCGTCCTCCCACTCGACCGACAGCGGTCCGTCGTAGCCGATCGCGTTCAGCATGCGGAACGCGTCTTCCCACGGCACGTCGCCGTGACCGGTCGAGATGAAGTCCCACCCGCGCCGCGGATCGGCCCACGGCAGGTGCGACGACAACCGGCCGTTCCGGCCGTTGGTCAGACGCTTCTTCGTGTCCTTGCAGTGCACGTGGATGATCTTGTCCTGGAAGTCCCACAGGAACGCGACCGGGTCGATGTCCTGCCACACCATGTGCGAGGGGTCCCAGTTCAGCCCGAATGCCTCGCGGTGGCCGATGGCCTCGAGCGCCCGCTTCGTCGTCCAGTAGTCGTATGCGATCTCGGACGGATGCACCTCGTGGGCGAAGCGCACGCCCACCTCGTCGAACACGTCGAGGATGGGGTTCCACCGGTCGGCGAAGTCCCGGTACCCGGCCTCGACCATCTCCTCGGTGGCCGGCGGGAACATCGCGACGTACTTCCAGATGCTCGACCCGGTGAAGCCGGTGACGGTCTTCACCCCCAGCTTGGATGCCAGGCGCGCGGTGTTCTTCAGCTCCTCGGCGGCGCGCTGACGCACGCCCTCGGGGTCGCCGTCGCCCCAGACGCGGTCCGACACGATGTCGCGGTGGCGCTGGTCGATGGGGTCGTCGCACACGACCTGGCCCTTGAGGTGGTTCGAGATCGTCCAGACCTTCAGGCCGTTGCGCTCGAGCACGTCGAGCTTGCCCTGCACGTAGGCGTCGTCGTCCCACCGCCACGGGTCGAGGTGGTCGCCCCAGCAGGCGATCTCGAGGCCGTCGTACCCCCACTCGCCGGCGAGGCGGGCCACCTCCTCGAAGGGCAGATCGGCCCACTGGCCGGTGAAGAGCGTGATCGGTCGCGTCATCGCGTCAGTCCTCTCGTCGATTCAGGATGCCGCGAACGCGCGGCTGTCGGAGGCGGGGGCGCTCGCCCGGTCCACGCCGGTCCAGACGCCGTCGGCGCCGGAGCTCTGCGCGACGGCGTCGAGCACCCGCTGCACGTGCAGGCCGTCGGCGAAGGAGGGGCGGGGATCGCGGCCGTCGGCGACGGCTTCGACGAAGTCCTTCGCCTGGTGCGTGAACCCGTGCTCGTACCCGAGCATGTGACCGGTCGGCCACCACGCCCCCATATAGGGGTGCTCGGGTTCGGTGACGAGGATGCGGCGGAAGCCCTGTTCGGAGGCCGGCAGGGTGGCGTCGTAGAACTGCAGCTCGTTGGGGCTCTCGAGGTCGAACGAGAGCGCGCCGTCGCTGCCCGAGATCTCGACGCGCAGGGCGTTCTTGCGGCCGAGGCGGAAGCGCGACGCCTCGAACGAGGCGAGGGCGCCGTTCTCGAGACGCCCGGTGAACAGGGCGAGGTCATCGACGGTGACGGGTCCGCGGTCCGCGCCCGCGGTGCCCGACAGTCCCGACGACGCGGCGAGCACCGGGCGCTCCGAGACGATCGTCTCGAGGACTCCCGCCACGCGGGTGAGGTGCTGACCGGTGATGTACTCGGTGAGGTCGACGGCGTGGGCGCCGATGTCGCCCAGGGAGCCGGAGCCGGCCCGGTCCTTCTGCAGGCGCCAGGTGAGCGGCGCGTCGGCGTCGCTGAGCCAGTCCTGCAGGTACTCGGCGCGCACCTGGCGGATCTCGCCCAGGCGACCCGCGGCGACGAGGTCGCGCGCGAAGGTGGTGGCCGGCAGGCGTCGGTAGGTGAACCCCACCATCGAACGGATGCCGCGGGTGGCGGCGTCGTCGGCGGCCGCGGCCATGCGGCGGGCTTCGTCGACGGTGTTGGCGAGGGGCTTCTCGCACAGGACGTGCTTTCCGGCAGCCAGGGCGGCGAGGGCGATCTCGGCGTGGGAGTCGCCCGGGGTGACGATGTCGACGACGTCGATGTCGGGGCGTTCGACGATCTCGCGCCAGTCGGTGGAGCTCTCGTTCCAGCCCCAGGTGTCGGCGGCATCCCGGGTGCGTGCGGCGTCGCGACCGACGAGCACGCTCATCTCGGGGGCGAGGGGGAGGTCGAAGAAGCGGGGTGCCACGCGCCACCCTTGGGAGTGCGCGGCACCCATGAATCCGGCGCCGATCATGGCGATGCGGAGGGGCGAGATCATGATCGCGGCCTTTCGATGGGGGAAGGGGAGGGGGGCGCCCGCGTCGGTCGCAGACGCCCCCGTGGTGGTTCGATCGATCAGGACTCGAACGACAGGTCGATGTACGAGTCCACGTTGTCCTTCGTCACCACCGGCGCGTCGAGCACGATGCGGTTGGGGACGCTCGGCGTGATCAGGTCGCCGGCGGTCTTGCCCTGCGCGATCAGGCGGGCCAGGGCGATGCCGTCGGCCGCCTGGGTCGAGGGATAGATCACCGTCGCCTGCAGCGGGGTGTCCCCGGCCTGGATGGCCTCCATGGCGTTGCGGCTGCCCGCGCCGCCGACCATGAAGAACTCGTCGCGACCGGCCGCCGTGATGGCGGCGAGGACGCCGATGCCCTGGTCGTCGTCGTGGTTCCAGATGGCGTCGATCTTCGGGTTGGCCGACAGCAGCTGCGAGGTCGAGGCCTCGCCACCGGCCACCGTGAAGTCGGCCGCGACGCGCGGGCCGACGTCGAGACCGCAGTCCGCCAGGGCGTCCTTGAACCCGGCCGAGCGGTCCTGCGTGAGCGGCAGCGAGTCGATGCCGGCGATCTCGGCGACGACGGCGTCGCTCTGGCCGCTCAGCTGCTCGCAGATGTAGGTGCCGGCGCTGACGCCCATGCCGTAGTTGTCGCCGAGCACGGTCGAGCGGGCGGCGAAGGGGCTCGAGAACTCCCGGTCGACGTTGACGACCGGGATGCCGGCCTCCATCGCGCGGGTGGCGACCTCGGTGAGGGCGGCTCCGTCGCTCGGCAGCAGCACGATGGCATCCACCTTGTTGTTGATGAAGGTCTCGACCGCGGCGATCTGCGCGTTCACGTCGTTGGTGCCCTCGGCGACCTGCAGGTCGACGTCGGGGAAGCTCTCGGCGGCGGCGAGCGCACCGGAGTTGATGGCGCCGAGCCAGCCGTGGTCGGCGGCGGGGCCCGAGAAGCCGATGGTGACGGTGTCACCGCTGGCGGCGTTCTCTTCGGTGGTGGTGCCCTGGTCGACGACGTTCTGGTTGTCGCCGCTCGAACCGGTGCAGCCGGCCAGCAGCCCGATGGCCGCGACGAAGGCGGTTCCCGTCAGGATGAGGCGGGAGCGCGAAGTCAGCTGTGAGCGCATGTCTTTCCTCCTTGAATGTGATGCGGCAGGTGCCAATGCGGCCCCGATCCGAGGAGGAGTCCACTTTGACGGGGCTCACGCTAGCAGAATGGTTCTTCGAATAGTCAACTTTTGTTTGAGCGTCGTCAAAAGCGAAATACGCGGGCCGAGCGCCGCAATCCAGGGGCCATACGATTCATCACCGCGGCGGATGTGCTGCCGTCGGCGCGGATCGAACGCCTCTCGCGTCCGGCGTGCGACCGTGTTATGTTCGCCGCGTGATCAAAGTTGACCATGAACAGTCATTACTCGTCGCCCGGGGCGTGACCAAGTCGTTCGGGGGCGTCCAGGCCCTGCGCGGCGTCGATCTCGACATCGTCCCCGGCGAGGTGCACTGCGTGCTGGGGCAGAACGGCGCCGGCAAGTCGACGCTGATCAAGACGCTCGCCGGCGTGCACCGTCCCGACGGGGGAGAACTCGTGTGGCGAGGCGAGACCGTCGAGATCGCCGACCCCGACGCGGCCATCGAGTTGGGCATCGCCACGATGTACCAGGAACTCGACGTCGTCGACGGGCTCACCATCGCCGAGAACGTCTTCCTCGGGCACGAGCTCTCGCGCGGCGGTTTCACCCATCGCTCCGAGGCCGCCCGGCGCACCACCGAACTGCTGAGGCGCCTGGGGCACGCGAACCTGTCGCCGCACACCGAGGTGGGAAGCCTCAGCGCCGCGAACAAGCAGATCGTGAGCATGGCGCGGGCGCTGTCGCACGACATCCGGCTCATCATCATGGACGAGCCCTCGGCCGTCCTCGACACCGAAGAGGTGAAGAACCTGTTCGCGGTCGTGCGCGAGCTCACCGCGGAGGGCATCGCCGTGGTCTACATCACGCACCGGCTCGAGGAGATCCGCGAGATCGGCGACCGCATCACGGTCCTGAAGGACGGACGCACCACGGCCGTGGGTCTCGCTGCCGCCGACACCCCCACCGCCGAACTCATCCGCCTGATGACGGGCCGCGACATCGCCAACGTCTTCCCCGAGCGGGCGCCGATCGAACCCGACGCCCCCGTCGTGCTGGACGTCCAGGGACTCGCTCTGGCCGGGGTCTTCTCCGACGTGTCGTTCTCTGTGCGCGCGGGCGAGGTCGTGGGTCTCGCCGGCCTCGTGGGCTCGGGGCGCTCCGAGATCCTCGAGACGGTCTACGGGGCGCGCAAGTCCTCGGCCGGACGCGTGGCCGTGCGCGACGCGGTGCTGCCCCGCGGATCGGTGCGCGCCGCGGTCGGTGCGGGCATGGGACTGTCCCCCGAGGAGCGCAAGAGCCAGGGGCTCGTGCTCGACGAGCCGATCTTCGTCAACATCGCGCTCGCCTCGATGAAGCGGTTCGCGAAGGGCGGGTTCCTCGACGACCGCTCCGCCCGCCGCGTGGCACGCGAGCAGATCGACGCCTTCGAACTGCGTCCCGCCGACCCCGATCGCCCCGCCCGCACCCTGTCGGGCGGCAACCAGCAGAAGATCCTGCTCGCGCGGTGGCTCGTGCACGGCACGACCGTGCTGCTGCTCGACGAGCCCACCCGCGGTGTCGACGTCGGTGCCCGCGCCGAGATCTACACGCTCATCCGCGACCTCGCCGCCGCCGGCAACGCGGTCGTCATCGTCTCGAGCGAGATCGAGGAGGTGCTCGGCCTCGCCGACACCGTGCTCGTCGTCGCCGACGGTCGGATCCTCGACACCCTCCCCTCCCACCAGATCGACGAGCACGGCGTGCTCGACCTCGTCATGAAAGGATCCGCCGCGTGAGCGAGCCGACCACCCCGACCCGTGCACGCACGGTCCCCGCCGAAGCGGGACTCTCCCCGTCGGCCACCTCGACCCCGGCGTGGCGGCGCATCCTGTCCGGTTCCGCCGGGCGCAACATCGGACTCGTCATCGCGCTGCTGGTGATGTTCGTCGTCGGAGCGATCACCGCGCCGGGCACGTTCCTCACCGTCGACAACGTCTTCGTGATCCTGCGTCAGGCCTCGATCACCGGGGTGATCGCGGTGGCGATGACCCTCGTGATCATCGCCGGGGGCATCGACCTCTCGGTCGGCTCGGTCACCGGGCTGGCCTCGGTGGTCGGCACCCTCGCCGTCGTGCAGGACCTCGCCGACTCGATGCACTGGATCGTCTTCGTGCTCTTCGCGCTCGCGGTGGGTGCGGTGGCGGGCCTCATCAACGGCATCGTCATCGCCTACGGGAACGTGGTCGCCTTCATGGCCACCCTGGCCATGCTCGTCGGCGCCCGCGGGCTGGCCGAGATCCTCGCCGAGCGGCGCACCCTCGTGGTGCAGGACCGGGGGTTCATCACCTTCATGAACGCCGACATCCTCGGGGTGAACATGCTCATCTGGATCTTCGCGATCGTCGCCGTGCTCGGGTGGGTGCTGCTCAACCGCACGACGTTCGGGCGTCGCACCGTCGCCATCGGCGGCAACCGCGAGGCCGCGCGACTGGCCGGCATCGACGTGCGGCGTCACGTCATGTGGCTCTACGTGCTCGTCGGGCTCGCGTCGGGTATCGCCGGCGTCATGTTCCTGGGCCGGACGACGGCGGGCAGCTCGACCAACGGGCAGTTGCTCGAACTCGACGTCATCGCGGCGGTCGTGGTCGGCGGCACCCTGCTCGTGGGCGGTCGCGGAACGATCACCGGCACGGTGTTCGGTGTGCTGATCTTCGCGACGCTGACCAACGTGTTCATCCAGAACAACCTGTCGTCGTCGGTCCAGGCCGTCGCGAAAGGTGTCATCATCGTCGTCGCGGTTCTTCTGCAGCAGCGCTTCTCCCGCCCGCCGGGCCGGGGCTGAGGCGCGACTCCTGTCGACGGTGATTGCGCTTTCCGTGCAGTCGCCGTCGGCTCGCGGATCGTGTCGATAGCAAGTGATGGTGTACTGAGGGCGTGAAGCGGATGAGCACAGATGCGGTGCAGACGGCCAACGGTGCCGGTCAGCTCTTCCAGTTGCTGCGTGATGGGATCCCGCGCACCCGGGCCGAGTTGGCGAAGACCACGGGTCTCGCGCGATCCACCGTCGCCGTCCGCGTCGACGAGCTCATGCGCATGGGACTGATCACCCCCGTGGCCGATGCCGTGTCGACCGGCGGGCGCCCGCCGTCGCAGTTCGCGATCAACCCGGCCGCCAAGGTCGTCGTCGCCGCCGACCTCGGCGCCTCGCACGCGACCGTCGCGATCGTCGATCTCGCCGGCACCGTGCTCGCCGAGACGAGCGCGTCCCTCGACATCTCCCTCGGGCCCGAGCCCGTGCTGACGTGGCTCGTCGACGGAGCGCGCGAACTGCTCGCCTCGGTGGAACGCACCGTCGACGACGTGGCCGCGATGGGCATCGGCGTTCCCGGGCCCGTCGAGCACTCGACCGGTCAGCCGGTGAACCCGCCGATCATGCCCGGATGGGACCACTTCGACATCCCCGCGTGGATCTTCGAGCACATGCCGGTTCCCGTGCTCGTCGACAACGACGTGAACATCATGGCGCTCGGCGAGCGCGGGCTCGCCTGGCCGGGGGTCGACCACCTCATGTTCGTCAAGATCGCCACCGGTATCGGCACCGGCATCATCTCCGACGGCCGCCTGCAGCGCGGCGCGCAGGGCATCGCCGGCGACATCGGGCACGTGCAGGTCGCGCGCGGCGCCGACATCCCGTGCCAGTGCGGCAATCGCGGATGCCTCGAGGCCCTGGCATCCGGTCCCGCCATCGCCCGCGCTCTGCGCGCGCAGGGCATCGAGGCGCACACGGGCTCCGACGTGGTCGACCTCGTCAAGCGCGGCAACATCGACGCGATCCAGGCGGTGCGCCAGGCCGGCCGCGACATCGGCGAGGTGCTCACGACCTGCGTCAGCCTGATGAACCCCTCGGTCATCGCCGTCGGCGGGTCGATGGCGCGCGTGGGCGAGCACCTCATCGCGGGGGTGCGCGAAGTGGTCTATTCGCGTTCGACGCCGCTGGCGACGGAGTACCTCTCGATCGTGCAGTCGGTCGCCGCCGAGCACGCCGGTGTGCGGGGGGCGAGCATGTTGGCCATCGAGCACGCGCTCTCGCCCGAGTCGTTCACCGCCGCGTTCCTTCCCGCCTGAGGCGGGCCCGACAGCGGACGACGGGTGCCGCCGAACTCATCGCGCGGCGTCTCAGCCCGCGGCGGCCGTCGCCCGTTCCGCCACCGTCCGCAGCGCCCGCAGCACGTGCCGCACCGCGGCGTACGCGAGGGCGTCCGGGCGGGCGAGGGCGTCGACGTGTCGCACGAGCTCGAGGTCGGCGAGGGGGCGCAGCACGAGTCCGTCGACGGCGAGGGGGAGCGCGGTCGTGCGGGGGAGCACGGCGATCGCCGCGCCCGTGCGCACCACCTCGGCCGTCACCGAGAACTCGTTGATGCGATGGGCGATGCGCAGCGGCCGACCGACGTGCGCCGCGAGGTGGTCGAGCACCCCGGCGAGCGGGAACCCCGGGTGCACCGACACCCACGTCTCCTCGACCAGGTCGACCGCGCGCAGGCGATCGCGCGCGGCGAGGGGATGCGCCTCGGGCAGTGCGATGTCGAGGGGCTCGGCGAGCAGCGCCGTGGCGATGACGCGGTCGCGCGGCCAGGGCGCATCGTGGGCGAGGCGGTGCGCGATGACGAGGTCGTGGTCGGCGGTGAGGCCCGGGAAGTCGCGGTGCGCGACGTCGGCGTCGGCGAGCTGCAGGGGCGGGGTGCCGTCGAGCTCGCGCAGCAGCGGACCGAACAGGGCCAGCCCCGCACTGTGGAAGGCCGAGACCCGCACCGGGCGATCCGCGGCGTCGAGGAACGCTCCGACCGCCTCGCGCGCGGCCGTGAGCGCCTCATCGACCCGGGTGCCCGCGGCGGCGAGGGCCTCGCCCGCGGGGGTGAGGGTGAGCACGCGCCCCCGGCGCACGGTCAACGGCACCGGAGCGTGGGCCTGCAGGGTCGCGAGCTGCTGCGACACCGCCGAGGCCGAGATGTGCAGGGCGGCGGCGACCGCGGCCACGCTGCCCCGATCGCCGAGTTCGCGCAGCAGGCGCAGGTGAGCGGCATCCATAAGTCACAACTTACGTGACGGTGAAGACATTGGTCGTTGTTCTTCCGAGTGGGCGCGACGACGCTGGAGACATGACCCGCCGCCCCGCCGAGATCGTCGTCGACGTGCTGCTGCTCGCCGTGGCGGCGGTGTGGGGGGCCAGCTTCCTCTCGGCCAAGGCGCTCACCGACGAGGTGGGCGTCGCCCCCGCCGTGGCGCTGCGCTTCGTCGTGGCCGCGGTGGCGCTGGGGGCGATCTGCCTCGCGCGGCGCGAGCGGATGCCGCGGGGTCGGGGCCTCGCCGTCGCCGCCCTGCTCGGCTGCTCGCAGGCGGCGGTCATCGGCCTCGAGACCGCGGGCGTGCACCTGACCTCGGCGACCAACGCGGGCGTGCTCATCAGCCTGGCCCTCGTCTTCACCCCCGTGCTCGAGAGCCTCGCGGCGAGATCGTGGCTGCCGCGGTCGTACTTCGTCGCGGCGGTGGCCGCGGTGGTGGGGGTGGCGCTGCTCGTGTCGGGCGGAGGTCTGCGTGCCCCGACGATCGGCGACGCCCTCGTGATCGCGGCCGCCGTCGTGCGGGCGGTGCACGTCACCGCCAGCGCGCGCCTCACGCGCGGACGCTCCGACAGCTCCCTCGCCGTGGTGTTCGTGCAACTCGTCGTGTGCGCCGCGACCTCGTCGGCGGTGGCCGGCGCCGACCTGCCCTCGGCGGTCGGACGGCTCACGGCATCCGGATGGGCCCACGTGCTGTTCCTCGGCCTGATGTGCTCGGTGTTCGCCTTCGTCGTGCAGCTGTGGGCCGTGCGCCGCACCTCGGCGACGCGCGCGAGCATCCTCATGGGCACCGAGCCGGTGTGGGCGCTGGCGGTGGGGGTGGCGATCGGGGGAGAGGCGGTGGGGCTCCCCGGCCTCGCGGGCGCCGCGCTGGTGATCGCCGCGTCGTACGCGGGTCAGGCCATCGAGCGCCGACACCGCCGCGCGCTCGCCGAGCGGGAGCCCCGGGCGATGGATGGCCCCGTGCTCGTCGCGCCGCCGTCGCCGTAGGCTGAGAGCATGCACGGCGAGTACAAGGTCCCCGGCGGGAAGCTGGTCGTCGTCGACCTCGAGGAGCGCGAGGGCCGCATCCACGGTTTCCACCTCGCGGGCGACTTCTTCCTCGAGCCCGACGACGCCCTCGACGACATCGACGCGGCCGTCACCGGTCTGCCGGTGGAGTCCGACGTCCCCACGATCGCGGCGGCGATCCGCGCCGCGCTGCCCGAGGGGGCGCAGCTGCTCGGCTTCACCCCCGAGTCGGTCGCCACGGCCATCCGCCGCGCCCTCGTCACCGCCCCCGGCTGGGCCGACTTCGAGTGGGAGGTCGTGCACGACGCCCCCGTCTCGCCGCGCATGAACCTCGCCCTCGACGAGGTGCTCACCACCCGCGTCGGCGCGGGCCTGCGCACACCCACGCTGCGCCTGTGGGAGTGGAACGAGAGCGCCGTCGTCATCGGCTCGTTCCAGTCGCTGCGCAACGAGGTCGATCCCGCCGGCGCCGAGAAGCACGGCTTCGACGTCGTGCGTCGCATCTCGGGCGGCGGCGCCATGCTGATGGCCGCGAACTCGATCGTGACGTACTCGCTGTACGTGCCGGCCTCCCTCGTCGCGGGCATGACCTTCGCCGACTCGTACGCGTTCCTCGACGACTGGGTGCTGCAGGCGCTGCGCTCGCTGGGCATCGACGCGGTGTACCAGCCGCTCAATGACATCGCCGGCCCCCACGGCAAGATCGGCGGGGCCGCGCAGAAGCGCCTCGCCAACGGCGGGGTGCTGCACCACGCGACCCTGAGCTACGACATGGACGGCCAGGTGCTCACCGAGGTGCTGCGCATCGGCCGCGAGAAGCTCAGCGACAAGGGCACGGTCTCGGCCGCCAAGCGCGTCGATCCGCTGCGCAGTCAGACGGGCCTGCCGCGCGACGAGGTCATCGCGCGTTTCATCCAGACGTTCACGACCCTCTACGGCGCGACCCCCGGTCACATCACCGACGAGGAGTACGCCGAGGCCGAGGCGCTCGTGCAGTCGAAGTTCGCCACCGACGCGTGGCTGCAGCGCGTCCCGTGAGCGCCCCGATCCCCACCGACGCCCCCGAGCCGGGCGGCGTCGAAATCCACCACGCCGACAACCTGGCCGTCACCCCGGGCTACCCCGACGGCTCCTTCGCCCTGGTCTACCTCGACCCGCCCTTCAACACCGGGCGCACGCGCTCCAAAGCGGTCGAGTCGGCCACGCGCAAGGCCCCGGTCGACGAGACCCCGGATGCCGAGAAGCCCGAGGCGGCGGCATCGGTCGACGACCCGAACATGCTCGTGTTCCCCGAAGAGGAGCCGCCGCCGCCCCCCGTGGTGCAGCGCGGCTTCCACGGGCGCGAGTACGCGCGGTTGCGCGGTGACCTGCGCACCTACGACGACCGGTTCGACGACTACTGGGGCTTCCTCGAACCCCGGTTGGTGGAGGCCTGGCGCCTGCTGGCCGACGACGGCACGCTGTACCTGCACCTCGACTACCGCGAAGTGCATTACGCGAAGGTCATGTGCGACGCGCTGTTCGGGCGCGACCAGTTCCTCAACGAGTTGATCTGGGCCTACGACTACGGCGCGAAGACCAAGCGCCGCTGGCCCACGAAGCACGAGACGATCCTGGTCTACGTGAAGAACCCGCAGCGGTACTTCTTCGACTCCGACGCCGTCGACCGCGAGCCGTACATGGCCCCCGGGCTGGTGACGGCCGAGAAGGCCGCCCGCGGCAAGATGCCCACCGACGTCTGGTGGCACACGATCGTGCCGACGACGGGACGCGAGAAGACCGGCTACCCGACGCAGAAGCCCGAGGGGGTCCTGCGCCGCATGGTGCAGGCGTCGAGCCGCCCCGGCGACCGCGTGCTCGACATGTTCGCCGGCAGCGGCACCCTCGGCGCCGTCGCCGCCCCCCTCGGGCGCGACGCGGTGCTCATCGACGACAACGCCGACGCGGTGGCCGTGATGCAAAAGCGTCTGCCCCACGCCTCCGTGCGCGGCTGAGGCGCGAGGGCGCCGACGGCGCCGCCCGTGGGGAGCGTTCTCGCCTGTCGTTCGTGGTGGGGTGTGCGGGGGAAGCGGGGCGTGTTTCGTGCACTGGGGCGTTTGGTGACCGCCCCGGCGCACGTTTTGCGCCCCGATGTCTGGGAGCGAGACCTGCAGTCGTGGGATGTCGACCCGCCGGGGGCGGGGACGACGCGACTCTCTGCGTGCCGCAGGGTGCCAAGTTAGGCTTGCCTAATGACGCACGAATTTGACCCCGACACCCGTCGCGCCGTCCTCGCGCACATGAACGCCGACCACCTCGACGACAACGTGTTGATCGTCCGCGCGTTCGGACCGCACCCGGTGGTGTCGGCCGCGGTCATGACCGGATTCGACGGCGACGGCGGCGACTGGGACGTCACCTCCGACGAGGGGGCGACGTCGTCGGTGCGGATTCCCTGGCCGGCGGGGTCGATCACCGAGCGCCGGGAGGTGCGCCGCGAGGTGGTGGCGCTGTACGACGCGGCCTGCGCGCGACTGGGCCTGACGCCACGCCCCCACTGATCGGAAAATGGAGGTTAGGTGAACCTAACTTCCTGCGTATGATGGCCCCATGAGCGACCTCATCTCCTTCTCCACGGCTCTTCGTGAGCGCTCGCGCAGCGCCCACTCCACGAGCGAGCACGCCGGGTTCATGAACGACCTGATGAGCGGTGCCGGCACGCGGGAGGACTACGTCGCCCTCGTCGTGCAGCACTGGTTCATCTACGAGGCGCTCGAGGAGGCCACCGATCGCATGCGCCGCGACCCCGTGGCATCCGTGTTCCTCAGTGACAAGCTCACGCGCCTCCCCGCCCTCGAGGCCGACCTCGCGTTCCTGCTCGGGGCCGACTGGCGCGACCTCGTCTCGCCGCTGCCCACCACCCAGGCCTACGTCTCGCGCATCCGCCGGGTCGCGGCGACCTGGCCCGGCGGCTTCGTCGCGCACCACTACACGCGCTACCTCGGCGACCTGTCGGGGGGGCAGTTCATCGGTCGCCTCATGCAGCGTCGCTTCGGCTTCGACACCAACGGCATCGGGTTCTACCTCTTCGGCGACATCGCCGACCCGGAGGCCTTCAAGAGCGTCTACCGCGAGCAGCTCGACGCCGCCCCCTGGGACGACGACGAGAAGGAGCGCGTCATCGCCGAGGTGCTCGTCGCCTACCGCTTCAACACCGAGCTGTTCGTCGACCTGGCGCGGGCCAAGGCCGCTCAGACCGCCTGAGCGTCCGCGGCGGGGCGACCCGCGTCGCGGCGGCGCATCGAGCGTCGCACGACCAGGGCGATCGCGACGGCCGCACCCGCGACGAGGGCGATCAGGCCGTACAGGCTCCACGGCACGGCCGGGATCGCGAAGTCGGTGACCACCTCGCTCACGGCTCCGGCCCCGAGTCCGACGCCCGCGGGGGCGATCGTCAGCGTGCCGGTGATCCAGCCGAGCGAGAAGGCCGGCATCTCGCGCTCCATGTCGATCGTGGAGGCGGGGATGATCTCGGTCACCTGCGTCGGCGTCGTCGTCGACGACAGCACCCCGGCCAGGCCCGAGGTGGTGACCGTCTCGAGGCCCGTCAGCCGGGTGTTCCCGGTGTTCTCGAGCGAGTACCGCACGATCAGGCGGCCCGAATCGAAGGGGTTCCACGAGCCCTCGTAGCTCGCGGTCACGCCCGTCACCGCGGCGGCGGGGGTGAGCTCCCCGGCGACGCGCAGGTTGATGCGGGTGCCGAGGCGGCGGTCCACCGACAGCGTGCTCGATGCGTCCTGGCTCGTCAGCGACGTGACGATCCCGGCAGCGTGGTCGCCGGGGCGTGCGTCGGCGGGCACGGTGATCGTGAACGCGACGTCGGCGGACTCGCCGGGTGCGAGCTGCAGGGCCGTCGGGGGCACGGCGACCCACGTGCCGGCGCCGAGCGAGGGTGCCCCGTCGACGAGCACGTCGATCTCGCCGCTCGGCGCGGTGAACGCGTCGGCCGCGTAGACGGCCAGGGGCAGCGGCTCGGTGCCGGTGTTGACGACGACCATGGTGTCGGTGACGACCGCGCCGGGGTCGACGTCGTACGAGAAGTTGGCGCGTCCGGTGCCGTTGGCGTTGTCGGCGGTCTGCACGCTCCACGCCACACCGCCGTCGGCCGCCGCGGCGGGGAGCGGCAGGGTCGACAGTCCGAGGACGAGGGTGCCGGCGAGGGCGAGGACGCGAAGGGAGGGCGAGGCGGTCACGGTGTCTTCCGGGTCGATGGGAAAGGGGGCCCCGGCCGAAGCCGGGACCCCCGGAGAGTGTCTTACTGCAGGGCGGTGATGGTGAGCTTGCTGGTGTAGTCGCCCGCGGGGGTGGTGCCCGGGATGACCAGCGAGAGGTCGGCGCCCACGGTCGCGCTGACGGCCGAGGTCGACGAGGCCAGCACGCGCGAGGCGCCCAGGCCCGTGCCGCCCAGTCGCGTCGAGGTCACCTCGGCGCCACCGGCGACGCTGTTGCCCGCGGAGACCACCTTGGGCTTCCACCCCAGCAGTCCGCCCGAGAACGACCCGCCCGACGACGACGCGAAGTCGCCGACCTGGCCCGAGATGCTCCAGGTGTAGGGCGACGAGCCCCCGGCGCGCGTGTCGGTCACGACGAGGTTGGTGAGCGATCCGGATGCCACGAAGTTCGCGCCGTCCTGCACGGCGGTGCCGAGGTTGGCGGGCGAGGTGCCCTCGAACGCCCAGCCGAAGGAACCGGTGGGGCTCTCGACCCACGCCGGAACCTCGACGATGACGTCGGACGACGAGGCGAAGGTGACGGGGGTGGCGGTCTCGAAGGGCGCGTACACGGCGCCGCTGCCGGCGTAGGTGTAGATGCCGAACGTGCCCGCGGCGAGGTTCTGCGCCTCGGTGGTCGTCAGGGCCAGGTCGACCGAGAAGGTGCCGTCGGCGTTCAGCTCGACCGCGCCGCCGTTCACGCCGCCGATGGTCGCCATGCTCGCGGCGGGCACGGCCCACTTCTGGGCGATCACCGAGCGCGCCGACGAGGCGGCTCCGGCCGAGGGCTTCCACGTGTCGGCGAACTTGCCGAAGATGACGTACGTGCCGCTGAACTGCCCGGCGAGCGGCGGGCGCGTGCCGTTGGTGGCGGTGCCCGAGGGCAGGAACCCGCTCCCGCTGACGGTGACGGTCTCGCCCTGCGCGAGGCCGGAGGTCTTCGACACGGTGACCGTGGGGGTCGCGGCGACCGGGGCTGCGGTGTAGGCGACCGAAAGGGCGCTGGCGGGCTTGCGCGCGTCGGCGGCGCCTCCCGAGGAGTACCAGTACGGTCCCTGGCCGGTCTTGCCCTGGAAGTCGACGAACGACTGGGGGAACGCACCGGCGTTCGCACCACCGGTGACCTGGGCGACCGAGCCCTCGGGCACGGTGATCGTGCGGCCGAGGTAGTCGGGGGTGACGGTGAAGCCGGTGGGGGTCACGTCGACACCGGTGAGGGTGGCCACGACCACGTTCGTCGCCGGGGTCAGGGTCTCGAACTTGTCGGGGTCGTCCATCGAGGTGCCGTAGCCGCCGAGCGTGGCGGTGACGGTGCCGGTGCCGTCGGGGGCGACGGTGAGCTTCGGGTCGGTGATCCACGAGCGGGTCATGCCCGAGTAGTAGGCCGAGGTGAACGAGCCGGTCCACTGGATGACCGCCGTGTTGGCGTCGACGTCGACCGTGCCGGTTCCGCCGGTGATCTCGGCGATGTGTCCGGAGTTCAGGCCGTTGCCGGTCGTGATGGTCGTGCCGGCGGCATCCGTTCGCAGTCCCGCGAAGGTGGCGGCGGCGTAGCTTCCGTCGGACTGACGCTTCAGGATCGACGTGTTGCCGTCGCTCTGCTTCCAGTTCGACGAGGTCACGCGGTCGGCCGCCGAGGTGGCCGTGACGATCCCGGCCGAGAGCAGGTTCACCGTGCCGGGGGCGAAGGCGGCGGCGTTCGACTCGGCGTTGATGCCCCAGCGGAACACGGCGTCGTCGATGCTCGTCTCGGCGGCGTGCGCGGGGGCCGCGACGAGAGCGCCCCCCAGGGCGAGTGCGGTGGTGGCGAGGGTCGCTGCCGAGAGGCGTGCGAACCGGTGCCTGCGCGTGGAGGAGTCCACGGTCATTCCCTTCTCTGTCCCCGGTGCGGCCCGACGGCGTGCGTCGATGCACCCGAGGGTGGGTGCGAGAGGACAGGTTAGCCTTACCTAAGCAGAAGGCGCGCGGCGGGGCAATGTTAAGGATAGGCTCACCTTACTTGGAGGTCTTTTCATGACTCGTCGAACGACCCGCGCCCTCGCCACGCTCGCCCTGGCGATGGTGGTCACCCTCGCCGTGACGGCATGCGACGCCGCCGGATCGGCGCACGGGGGCGAGGCCGTCGCGACGCCGCCGCTGGCCGAGGTGACGCCGCTCGGCGACCCGCTCGCGTGGGAGGGCCCATCGACCGCGGTCGCCGCCTCCGCCCCCATCGACCCCGTCACCGACGGTGCGCAGACGCTGCCGGCGACGGTCACCGACGCGCAGGGCACCACCGTCACCGTCACCGACGCCACGCGCATCCTCACGCTCGACATCTACGGCTCGCTCTCGCGCATCGTGTTCGAACTCGGCCTCGGCGATCACGTCGTCGCGCGCGACGTGTCCAGCGCCTTCCCCGAGGCGGCGCACCTGCCCGTGGTCACCGAGAACGGGCACGACCTCAACGCCGAGGCGATCCTCGACGCCGCCCCCACCGTCATCCTCACCGACTCGAGCCTCGGGCCGTGGGACACGATCCTTCAGATGAGGGATGCCGGCATCCCCGTCGTGGTCGTGGACTCCCACCGCTCGCTCGACTCGATCGGGTCGCTCATCGCGCAGGTGGGAACCGCGCTGGGCGTCCCCGAGCGCGCGGTGGCCCTCGCCGCCCGCAGCACCGCCGATGTCGAGGCCAAGATCGCCCAGATCGCGGCGGTGGCACCGGCCGACCCCGCCCGCAAGCTCCGCATGATGTTCCTTTATGTGCGCGGGCAGTCGGGCGTCTACTACCTCTTCGGCGAGGAGTCCGGCGCCGACAGCCTGATCGAGGCGCTCGGCGGCATCGACGTCGCCGGCGAGATCGGGTGGACGGGGATGCGGCCCATCACCGACGAGGCGCTCGTCGACGCCAATCCCGACCTGCTCATCATGATGACGAAGGGCCTCGAGTCGGTCGACGGCGTCGACGGGCTCGTCGAGCATCTGCCCGCCGTCGCGCAGACCGACGCCGGGCGCCACCGCCGCATCGTCGACATGTCCGACACCACCGTGCTGAGCTTCGGCCCCGCCGCCGCCGACGTACTCGACGCGCTCGCCGTGGCCGTGTACGCGCCGGAGGCCGCGGGGTGAGCGCGGGCGTCGTCCCGCGCGAGCGGGTGCGGGTCGCCGCGCCCGCGGCGCGGTCCCGCCTGCGAATCCCCGCGGTCTTCGGCGCGCTGTCCGCGGCGCTGGTGGTCCTCGTCGTCGTCTCGGCCGGCAGCGGTCAGCTCTCGATCCCACCCGACCAGGTGCTGGGCGCCTTCGCGCGTGCCTGGAACGACGGTGTGCGCGCTCTCGGGCTGGATGCGCTCGCGGTGGCCCCGGGGGCGGCGATCGCGCACGTCAACGGCGAGGCGACGCTGTGGCTCATCCGCATGCCCCGCCTGATCATGGCGGTGCTCGTCGGGGCCACGCTCGCCGCCGCCGGTGTGGTCATGCAGGGCGTCTTCCGAAACCCCCTGGCGGAGCCCGGGGTCATCGGCATCTCGTCGGGAGCGGCGGTGGGGGCCTCGGCATCCATCGTCTTCGGGCTGACGTTCCTCGGACCGCTCACCCTTCCGGTGCTCGCCTTCGCGGGCGGACTGGTCGCGATCGTCATCGTGTACGCCTCCGCCCGCGCCGACGGGCGCACCGAGGTCGTCACGCTCGTGCTCACCGGCATCGCCGTCAACGCCGTCGGGGGAGCCGCGATCGCCCTGTTCACCTACCTCGGGTCGACGCAGCAGCGGGAGCAGATCGTGTTCTGGCAGCTCGGGTCGCTGAACGGCACCCGCTGGGACGACCTGGCGATCGTGGCGCCGATCGCCGCGGTGGGGATCACCGCGTGCCTGTTCCTGGCGGGCAGCCTCGACCTGCTCGCCCTCGGCGAGCGTCAGGCCGAGCATCTCGGTGTGCGCGTCGAGCGGCTGCGCGTCGTCGCCATCGTCGTGATCGCGCTGCTCACGTGTGCGGCCGTCGCCTTCTGCGGGATCATCGGTTTCGTCGGCCTCGTCGTGCCGCACCTCATGCGCATGGTGCTCGGCCCCGGGCACCGGCTGCTGCTCCCCGCCAGCGCGCTCGGCGGGTCGGTGCTGCTCGTGGCGGGCGACCTCGTCGCGCGCACCGCCGTGCCGGGGTCCGAGCTGCCGATCGGCATGCTCACCGCCCTCATCGGCGGCCCCTTCTTCTTCTGGCTGCTGCGGCGCGCGCGTCGCCGATCGGGAGGATGGGGATGACGCCGGTGCTGCGCGCACGCGGAGTGTCGGTCGAGGTGGGCGGACGCCGGGTCCTCGACGGCGTCCACCTCGATCTCTCGGCGGGCGAGCTGCTCGCGCTGGTCGGACCGAACGGCGCGGGCAAATCGACGCTGCTGTCGGTGCTGGCGGGAGACCGGGCGCCGGTGGAGGGCTCCGTCGAGCTCGACGGAGCGACGCTCGACGCCTGGCCGGTCGCCGAGCGCGCGCGGCGACGGTCGGTGCTCACGCAGAGCAACGAGGTGTCGTTCCCCTTCGCCGTCCACGACGTGGTGCGGATGGGACGGGCACCCTGGCGCCGGCATCCCGCGGCCTCGCGGGACGACGCCGCGGTGGCCGAGGCGATGGCCGCCGGCGAGGTCGAGGCATTCGCCGAACGACCCGTCACCGCGCTCTCGGGCGGTGAGCGCGCCCGCACGGCCTTCGCCCGCTCCTTCGCCCAGGAGTGCGCGATCGCGCTGCTCGACGAGCCCACCGCGAGCCTCGACATCCGCCATCAGCACCGGGTGCTCGCGCGCACACGCGAGCGGGTGGATGCCGGGGGAGCCGCCGTCGTGGTGCTGCACGATCTGGGACTCGCCGCGGCCTACGCCGACCGCATCGCCCTGCTCGACGACGGTCGCGTCGTCGCCGCCGGGCCGCCGCGCGAGGTGCTCGATCCGGCCCAGCTCACGCGGGTGTACCGGCATCCGATCGACGTCATCGACGGACCTCGCGGCACGCTGCTGGTCGTCGTCGCCCCCTCCCTCGCCCTTCCTCCCGAGCCCGGAGAACGCATCGCATGAAGAACCTCACCCGCTCCTTCGTCGCCGTCGCGACCGCGCTGGTCGTGGCGGCGAGCGTCGTCGCCGTCACCGACGCCCCCGCGTGGGCCGCCGGGTCCGTGTCGGTCACCGGCCCCTCCGGCTCGGCCTCGGTCGATGCGGACTACGCCACCGAGGTGACGGTGTCGGGGTCGGGCTTCCAGTCGATCCCGAACGGCTTCGGCGGCATCTACGTGCTCTTCGGCTGGGTCGACGACGCCGGCGGCGGGTCGTGGCGACCGAGCGCGGGCGGTGTCGTCGGCGAGGACTACCGGTACGTCCCCGACGCGGAGTCCGCCGAGAACAACGGGTATCAGCGGTTCCTCGCCTTCCCCGGCAGCCAGACCGAGAGCTCCGCCAACGGCACGCTCGGCGCCGACGGGTCGTGGTCCATCGGCATGGTCATCCCGGGGGCGGTGTTCGAGAGTCAGGATCGCGAGGGGCGCATCAGCGAGGTGGACTGCCGGCGTGTCACGTGCGGCATCATCACCATCGGAGCGCACGGCGTGAAGAACGCCAACAACGAGACCTTCACCCCGCTGTCCTTCCAGGCGGCGGCCCCCGCCGAATCGACCCCCGCCGAATCGGCACCCGCCGGGTCGGCGCCGGCGGCGGCGGGAGCGGTGCGCGTCGGCGTCGAGGCGGGGAGCGTCGTCGCCGGCTCCTCGATCGTCTTCACGGGGCAGGGGTTCACCCCCGGGGAGCAGATCGTCGCCGCCCTCGACGGCGGGCTCACGGCGGTGGGGCCGTTGACCGCCGGAACGCAGGGCGAGGTGGCCGCCGCCCTCCCGGTTCCCCGCGACATCCGCGACGGGACCCATCTGATCACGCTGCGCGGGGCGGGCTCCGGCGGTGTCGCCGAGGCGGAGGTGAGCGTGACGGGGGGAACGAGCGCGACCGTCGCCGAGACGACGCCGGTCGTTCCGACCTGGGCGATCGTGGTGCTGCTGGCGTGCATCGTGCTGTCGATGGCGCTGGTGGTCACCAGCGTCATCACCGCCCTCGTCCGTGCTCGCGCGCGCCGTCGGGCCCGCCGCGCGCCTCGGGTCGCGCCCGCGGGGGCGTCGGCGCCGCCCGCGGGCTCGGGGGCGCCCGCGGCGTCGCCGACCGAACCCCTGCCTCTCTCGGCGGGAGCACCCCGATGAGGTCGATGACGATGCTGCGGGCGGGGATAGCCGTCGCGGTGGCCCTCGTGGCGGGCGTCCCCCTGTCGGCCGCGGCCGCGGGCCCGGGCGACGTGATCGTCACGGTGCCGGGGCCGACGGGATCGGGCGGGGGCGACGGCGCGATCTCGAACGCGCAACTGCGGTGGGGGCTGAACGCCGAGTCGGGTGGGGGAGCCTTCGCGGGCGGATGCAACTTCCTCAGCGCCGGACGCGCGGGCGACGCGGGGGGATCCCGGGTGTGGACGCGCGACGACGGGCTCTACCGCGCGCAGGAGGGGGCGGTGCGCGTCGAGAAGCCCACCGCCGACGGCAGGTTCGCCACCGCGTTGTGGGAGACGAAGTGCCTCGATCCGACGGGAGCCGCCGTGACGGTGTCGTCGACCTCGAGCACGACGGGCAATCAGATCGTCATCGAGGGCGGGACCGGACAGCGCCGCGACGGAGCGCTCGACATCCGGTGGTCGGGGTCGTTCACCGTGGCCTTCTACGGCGGCATGACGTACTGGAGTGTGACCGACCCTCGGCTCACGCTCGACGCCTCGGGAGCGGGCCGGTTGGTCGCGACGGCGAGCGGGTTCGGCACGTCGATGGACGATGTCACGGTGTGGAATCCGATCGCCGAGCAAGAGGTGGTGCTCGCCGACATCCGCTCCGCCGACGTGGGCGCCGACCGCGGCTTCTCGGTCACGCCCGAGTTCCGGGGAGTGGTGAGCGTCGGAGCCGGCCAGGTGGCCCGCTCGGGGATCAACGAGGCCTACTGGGGATCGTTCCCGCAGTCGTTCGTCGACTTCCACCGGCAGACGGGGCAGCAGGGATATTGGCTCACCACCGGGGGAGTCCGGGATGCCGCGAAGCCGGCGTCGCCGGTCACGGTGAGCTACGACGCCACCGCGCCCGTCGCGGCTCCCCCCTCGAGCGGGGGCGCCGGAGGGGTCGCCGGGGCGGCGCCCGAGAACCCGTTGCGCCGCGCGCCGGCGAGCATCCCCGCCGCCGCGTCCGCGGCTTCGTTCCTCGCGATGAACGCTCCGGTGACCACCCAGCCGCAGGCGGCCGGTCTCGTGCCGCCCGCGCGGGGTGGCCTGCCGCCCGTGGTCGCGCCGTTGCTGGGGGCCGCCGCGGCCCTGGGGATCGCGATCGTCGCCGTGCTGAACATGATGGGCGGCCTCCCCTGGCAGCAGCGTCGCGTCGGGCCCTGAGCCTCCGGTCCGCGGGCTCCGTCCCGCGGCACCGCGGCGTCTCGCATCGGGGTGCGGCGGGACCCGGCCGGGGGGGGGTGCGCGATGTCGGCGGCCGCGCCTAGGGTGAGCGCATGGAATTCGGCATCTTCGTTCCGCAGGGCTGGCGCTTCGATCTGGTGGGCATCGACCCCGCCGAGCACTGGCGGGTGATGAACTCGCTCGCGCAGAGCGCCGACGACGGGCCCTGGGCGTCGCTGTGGGTCTACGACCACTTCCACACCACCCCGGTGCCCAGCGCCGAGGCGACCCACGAGGCCTGGACGCTCATGGCCGCCTTCGCCGCGGCGACCGACCGCGTGCGCCTCGGTCAGATGTGCACGTGCATGGGCTACCGCAATCCCGCGTACCTCGCCAAGGTCGCCGCCACCGTCGACATCATCTCGGGAGGTCGCGCCGAGATGGGCATCGGCGGCGGCTGGTACGAGCACGAATGGCGCGCCTACGGCTACGGCTTCCCGCCCATCGCCGAGCGTCTCGGGCGCCTGCGCGAGGGCGTCGAGATCATGCACCAGGCGTGGACCACCGGTGAAGCCACCCTGTCGGGCAAGTACTACGAGGTCGACGGCGCGATCGTGCAGCCGCGTCCGCTGCAGCCGGGCGGCATTCCGCTGTGGATCGCCGGCGGTGGCGAGAAGGTCACGCTCAAGATCGCGGCGAAGTACGCCTCGTACACGAATTTCGGCGGCTCGCTCGACGAGTTCGACCACAAGTCCGAGGTCCTGCGCGGGCACTGCGAGGCGCTCGGTCGCGATGCCGGCGAGATCACCCGCTCGACCAACTTCAACACGATCGTCGCCGCGACCGAGGCCGAGGCGAACGACCGTCTCGCGGCGGTCGTCGCGCGGCTGCGCCCGCACGTGGGAGACGAGCGGGCAGACGCCATCGAGGCCGACTACCGCTCCTCCGACGGCTTCGGCACGCCCGAGCAGATCGTCGAGCGGTTGCGCGAACGCGCCGCCCACGGCCTCGGCTACGCGATCCACTACTTCCCCGAGGCGGCGTACGACACCTCGGGCATCTCGCTGTTCGAGCGCGCGGTCATCCCGCACCTCTGAGCCGGCGGCCGGCCCCGGGCGGGTCGAGCGCGGCCCCGCATCGTCCAGGGCGACGCGTCGCGACCCCGCACCTGCGGGCGAGCGGGACGTCAGACCAGCGGAGCCACCTCGGCATAGGCGTCGAGCTCGACGGGCGGAACGGCTGCCGGAGCGTCGAACACGCGCGCGCGTCGGGACGCGGCATCCCAGGCCGGCCACCCGGGATCGCCGTCGCGCACCAACGAGATCGCGGCGCCGTGCAGCTGGGCGGCCAGGTCGGAGGGCGGTGCGATTCCGGCGATGGTCGTGACCCCGTCGGCGTCGAGGTGGTCGAACCAGAACGGGACGTCGAGGCAGTGGCAGGCGACCCCGAGCTTCGGCGACGGCGACCGCCAGGCGAAGCGGTACACCCACGTGGCCGCACCGCTCCGCGCTCGCGCGACGCGGAGCACCGTCGCGCGGATCACCCGATCCGACGCGTAGCCGCCGAGCACCGCCGCGGCCCCGCGCCGCCGTGTGCGCGCGAGATACGCCCGACGCCTCGAACGGCCGAGCCCCAGGACGGCCAGGGCGAACGGCACCGGGACGAGGCGCAGCACGCGACGGAACCTCGCGGTCAGCATGGTGAACTCGTCGTCGGTCGATCCGATCAGGAGCGGCATGTCGGCGGCCACCCCGTCGGCGAGGGCGTCGAGCGGATGCCGCGGCACCAGGTCGCCGTCGATCACCGGGCCGATCGGCAGCCCGTCGTCGAGCAGCGCGGTGATCGAGGCCAGAACATGCCCGCGCTCCGGGGTGCCGGCCGCCTTCTGCAGGACGACCAGCCGTTCTTCCGGGAGTGACGCGAACCCCCGCCGATCGGCCGCGACCCCGCCGAGCGCGGCGACGCGGTCGGCGAAGCGCCGCGCCTGGTCGGCATGCACCGCGCCGATGGCGGGCGAGAGGGCCAGGGCGGCGTGGAAGAGTCCGGATGCCGCGGGGCTCGTCATCAGCGCGAGAACCGACCCGCCCCCTGCCGACTGCCCCGCCACCGTCACGCGGGAGGGGTCGCCCCCGAACGCGCAGATCTCGTCGCGCACCCACTCGAGTGCGGCGATCTGATCGCGCAGGCCCCGGTTCGCGGGAGCGCCCTCGATGAGTCCGTATCCGTCGAATCCGATGCGGTACGAGATCACGACCGTGACGACCCCGTCGCGCGCGAACGCGTCGCCGTCGTACCAGCGGCTGGCGGGAGACCCCGAGGTGTAGCCCCCGCCGTGGATCCACACGAGCACGGGGAGGGCGGCATCCGGGGTCGCGTCGACCGGAGCGAAGACGTTGACGTTCAGCGTCGCGTCTCCGGGCACGCTCGGCTCGGGGATGAGGGTGATGCCCGCGTCGCCGCGCTGGGCGGTGGGGCCGTACGTCGTCGCGTCGCGTTCACCCTCCCAGGGCTCGACCGGGGTCGGCGCGGCGAAGCGCAGGGCCCCGACGGGCGCCTGGGCGAACGGGATGCCGAGGAACACGGCGGTGGTCCCGCGTCGGAACCCGCGCACCGCCCCTCTCGAGGTCACGGCGAGGGGAGCGGCATCCATCCCCTCATCCTGCCGCGTCGCGCCCGTCCCCCGCGCGCGAGGTGCCCGAAGCCCCGTCCCACCACCGCAGCACGCGCAGCGCGAAGAACGTCAGCCACCGTGACGGCTCGCCGGCGGGCACGTCGACGGGGAACCACTCCCGGCCCTCGGGCGGGTACGCCTGATGCCAGGTGCCGTCGGGGTCGCGCGAGGCCCTCACCCGGTCGATCGCGTCGGTGAGACGCGGGTCGGGGTCGTCACCGTCGTGCAGCGCCGCGGCGCGGAAGTGGTCGAGCGCGCGCAGCGCGCTGTAGCGGAAACGGAAGGGATAGCCCAGGTGATGCGCCCAGACGTGCCGCTCGCCGGTGGACAGGCGGTGGAGCAGACGCCGTTCGAGCAGGTACTCCTCTGCCGCCTTGCGCGCGGCGTGCAGCTCGGGCGTTCCGCCGGTGCGCCACTCGTCGTCGAGGATGCCGATGACGGAGTTGATCGTCGAGTGGAACGACGACCGGGTCGACCCCTCGACCCACTCGCAGTTCCACCCGCCGTCGGGCAGTCGGTGGGCGACGAACCAGGTCCGGATGCCGTCGACGTCGGCTCCCAGCCACGCTCCGCTCGCGAGGGTGAACGCGTTGATGCACGCATCGACCTCGCCGTGCCAGAAAGGACGGTCCTCGTACTCCCAGCGGGCGTTGCGCTCCAGGAGACCGGCGGTGTCGGGGCGCAGGGCCGTGGCATCCACTCCCCATTCGCGCAGGCTCATGAGCGACCACGACGTAGCGGTCCACGGCTGCGGCTCCTGCCCGGTGAAGTCCGCCGGGAAGTGCGCGCCACCGGCCCAGAGCCCGTCGTCGCCCTGGGCGGCGAGCAGGCGTGCGCCGAACCCCTCGTGGGCGACGCGGGCGCGGATGGCCCGCCATCGCTCCTCGGGTGCGTCGAGCAGATCGCGCTCGACCTTCCACCGCAGGCTCGGGTCGCTGTCGGCCAGCCAGGCGAGCACGTCGTCGTCGTTCATGGTCCCTCCCGCTTGTCGGCAGGGTACGCCCGCGGCCCGTGGTGCGTACAGGCCCCGGCCGCGACCCGCGGCCGCGTCGTCACGCGTCGCGGCGCGCGCCCTCCGAGGGGGTGACCGTGAAGATGTTCGGAGCGCGGAACCCGGATGCCGCGAACGCGGCGCGCACGGCCTCGGTCGCCGCAGGGAGGAGGTCGGTGGAGATCAGCGCGATCGCCGCTCCGCCGAAGCCGCCGCCGGTCATGCGGGCGCCCAGGGCGCCCGAGGCCAGCGCCGTCTCGACGGCCAGGTCGAGCTCGGGGACCGAGATCTCGAAGTCGTCGCGCATCGAGACGTGCGAGGCGGTGAGCAGGTCGCCGATGGCGGAGGGACCGTCGGCGTCGAGGGCGGCGACGGTGTCGAGCACGCGCTGGTTCTCGGTGACGATGTGCCGCACGCGGCGGAAGGTCACGTCATCGAGGATCTCTGCGGCGCGGGGCAGATCGTCGACCGTGAGGTCGCGCAGTGCCGGCACGTCGAAAGCGGCGGCGCCCTTCTCGCACGAGGCACGGCGTTCGCGGTAGCCGCCCGAGGAGTGCGCGTGCTCGACCAGCGTGTCGACGACGAGGATCGACAGCCCCGCCTCGGCGAACCCGAGCGCCACGGGGCGGGTCTCGAGCGTGCGGCAGTCGAGGAAGGTCGCGGCGTCCGCGACGCCCAGCATCGACGCCATCTGGTCCATGATGCCCGTCGGGGCGCCGACCGCGTCGTTCTCGGCCACGCGGCCGACCCGGGCGAGGGCGACCTTGTCGAGCCCGGCGCCCCACACGTCGTCGAGGGCGGAGGCCACGGCTCCCTCGATCGCGGCCGACGACGACAGTCCGGCGCCGACGGGGACCTCCGACGCCAGGGCGAGGTCGACGCCGCGGGTCACGGCATCCGGGGCCGCCCGCCGCAGCGCCCACGCGACGCCCAGCGGGTAGCCCGCCCAGTCGAGGCCTCCGGCGGCGATGCGCGCGTCGAGGTCGGCGAGCGACACCTCCACGGTGTCGTCGGAGAACGTCGAACGCACGCGGATCAGGTCGTCGTCGCGCAGGGCCACGGCGGCGGCGGTGCGCTGGGCGATCGCGAAGGGGAAGACGAAGCCCTCGTTGTAGTCGGTGTGCTCGCCGATGAGGTTGGCGCGACCGGGGGCCGACCACACTCCCGCGAGGGGGCGATCGGTCAGCGTGGCGAGAAGGGTGCGGGCGTCGTCGACGGCGGTCATGCCGTCACCTCCGGAACGGTGTCGAGGGCGGCGCGCAGACGCTCGGCCTGCGACTCGGGGGTCACGTCGCCGATCCAGGCGCCCATGGCGGCCTCGGATCCGGCGAGGTACTTCAGCTTGTCGGCGGCACGGCGGGGCGAGGTGATCTGCAGGTTGAGGCGCACGGCTTTGCGTCCGCGCCCGACCGGGGCCTGGTGCCACGCGGCGATGTAGGGCGTGGGGGAGTCGTACAGCGCATCGATGCCGCGCAGCAGCCGCAGGTAGAAGGGGGCGAGCTCGTCGCGCTCGGCGTCGGTGGTCTCGGCCAGGTCGGCGACGTGGCGGTGCGGCAGCACGTGCACCTCGACGGGCCAGCGCGCGGCGAAGGGCACGAACGCCGTCCAGTGCTCGCCCCGCAGCACGACGCGGTCGCCGGCCGACTCGAACTCGAGGATGCGCTGGAACAGATCGTTCGAGCTGCGCGAGATCGTGTCGAGCAGGCGGTGCGTGCGCGGGGTGACGTACGGGTAGGCGTAGATCTGCCCGTGCGGGTGGGCGAGGGTGACCCCGATCTCCTGCCCCCGGTTCTCGAACGGGAACACCTGGCGGATGCCGGGCAGAGCCGACAACGCCGCCGTGCGGTCGGCCCACGCTTCGATCACGGTGCGGGCGCGGGTGCGCGAGAGCGAACCGAACGAGCCCTCGTGCGCGGGACTGAAGCAGACGACCTCGCAGCGACCGACCGAGGTGCGGGTGCGACCGAGTCCGAGGTGCTCGAGGTCGTCGTCGCCGCGCGGCGGGTCGACGGCGGCGGGAACGTCGCCGAGCGCGACGTCGAGCGCGGGACCGAACGACGGGGACTTGTTCTCGAACACCGCGACGTCGTAGAGCGACGGGATCTCCGACGGGTTCGTCGGCGTCTGCGGCGACAGCGGGTCGAGATGCGCGGGGGGCAGGAACGCGCGGTTCTGGCGGTTGGATGCCACGGTGATCCAGTCGCCGGTCAGCACGTCCTGGCGCATGGTCGCGGTGGTCGGCCGCGGGTCGAGCGTGCGGGCGTCGACCGAGCGCTCGGCGCCGAGCGCGGTGCCGGGATCGTCGAAGTAGATGAGCTCGCGGCCGTCGGCGAGCAGCGTCGGGCGCTTGACGACTCCGGCGCCGAGACGCACCGCGGAGGGGGTGTGCATGTTCACGATAACACGCTACAACGCGGCCATGCTATCGTCAACATCGAGGAGAATGATGCGCGTATCCATGGCCGACGTGGCCGTCCGGGCCGGGGTCTCGGCGCAGACGGTGTCGCGCGTGGCCAACGGCAGCCCCCGGGTCGATCCGGCCACCCGCGCCCGCGTCGAGAAGGCCATGGCCGATCTCGGCTACCGCATGCATCGCGCCGCCCGCGCCCTGCGCACCGGCCAGACCTCGACCATCGGCCTCGTCGTGTCGACCCTCGCCTCGGTCGGCAACTCCCGCATGCTGCAGGCGATCTCCGAGGCGGCCGAGGCCCGCGACTACGCCCTCGCCGTCGTGACGGTCAAAGAACGCGGCATCCGCGACGCCTTCGCCCGGCTGCGCTCGCAGGGCGTCGACGGCGCCGTCGTGCTGAACGAGGCGACCGAGCTGGCGCGCGACGTCGAGCCCCCGGCCGATCTGCACCTCGTCGTCGTCGACTCCCCGCCCGACCCGCGTTTCTCGATCGTGCAGACCGACCACGCCGCCGGGGCGCGCGCCGCAACAGAGCACCTGCTGTCGCTCGGCCATGACACCGTGCACCACCTGGCCGGTCCGGTGCGCTCCTTCGCCGCCGCCGAGCGCGAGCGCGGGTGGCGCGCGGCCCTCGTCGAGGCCGGTGTCACTGTGCCGGAACCGGTCCGCGGCGATTGGACCTCGGCCTCGGGTCACCGCGCCGCGCGTGCGCTGGTCGAGGCCTCCGCCGTCTTCGTCGCGAACGACCAGATGGCCCTCGGGGCGCTGCGGGCCTTCGCCGAGGCGGGACGGCGCGTGTCCGACGACATCGCCGTGGTCGGTTTCGACGACATCGTGGATGCCGGCGAGTACCGGCCCCCGTTGAGCACCGTGCGCCAGGACTTCGACGCCCTCGGCGTGCGCGTCGTCGTCGCGCTGATCGCGGCGATCGAGGGCGGCGAGCCGGCGGCGGAGTCGGTGCCGACCTCGCTGGTGGTGCGCGAGAGCAGCGTCGCGGGCTGAGGCCGTCGCGTCCGTCGCGCCCCGTCTGCCGGGCAGCGCTCGTGCCGGGCCGGGCGTGGGGCGCGATCGGTGCAGCGGGGCGGTCACCGTGCGCCCCGGTGCACGGAATGCGCCCCAAACTCGCGGAACCCGCCCGCCCGCGGCGCCCCGCCCGCGCGCCGCGCCTGCCGCGCTGTGGCCGGTGCCCGGCTGCGTGTGGGGCGCGATCGGTGCGGCGGGGCGGTCAATGTGCGCCCCGGTGCACGGAATGCGCCCCATAGCCGCCGCGCCCGCGCGCCCCGCCCGCTGGGCCTGCCCGCTGCGCCTGCCCGCCCGCCGCGCCTGCCCGCCGCGCCTGCCGCGCAGCGGCTCGTCCCGGGCTGCGTGTGGGGCGCGATCGGTGCAGCGGGGCGGTCACCGTGCGCCCCGGTGCACGGAATGCGCCCCAAACTCGCCGCGCCCGCCCGCCCGCCGCGCCTGCCCGCTGCGCCTGCCGCGCAGCGGCTCGTCCCGGGCCGCGTGTGGGGCGCGATCGGTGCAGCGGGGCGGTCAATGTGCGCCCCGGTGCACGAAACGCGCCCCATGGCCGCCGCACCCGCCCGCCCGTCGCGCCCGCCCGCCAAGCCCTCACCCCACCGACCCGCCCGCCCGCCCGCCCGCCCGCCCGCCGGGCGGGGCGCTCAGGCGGCCGGTGCCGTCGCGGGCAGGTCGAGGGTGACGGTGGTGAACTCGCCGGGCACGCTGTCGATGTGCACCGTGCCGCCGTGGGCGAGGGCGATGGACCGCACGTTCGTGAGCCCGAGCCCGAACCCCTGGATCTCGCGCGAGCGTGCGAGCGGGGTGCGGTAGAAGCGGTCGAACGCACGGCGCTGCTCGGCGTGCCCGATGCCGGGCCCGGTGTTGGTCACGGCGATGCGCACCCGTCCCTCGCAGACCCCGTGGGCGACGGTGATGGGGCGGGAGGGGATGCCGAACTTCACGGCGTTCGTGAGCAGCTCGCGAATGGCGACCACGAGCTGGGCGCGGTCGGCATGGGCGTGCGAGGGGCCCGTCGAGGTCGTCTCGATCGTGTGCGCGTGCGTCTCGGCGAGCGAGGTGACGCCGCGCACCGCCGCGGCCACGACATCGACCAGGTCGACGGAGGCGGGGCGCAGGGTCTTCTCGCTCTCGCCCGCGGCGAACAGCTCGCCGACCCGCTGCGTCAGGTCGGCGGTGCGCCGCGTCGCGACGTCGACGTAGCGGCGCAGGGTGACCTGCTCGGGGTCGATCGCCTCATCGATGAGGTCGAGGAACCCGGTGATGCTCGTGAGCGGGGTGCGCAGCTCGTGCGAGACGGTGTGTAGGAACTCCTCGCGCACCTCGATCGCCTCGGCGAGCTCGGTGACGTCGTGGATCACGACCACCGTTCCGAGGATGCGCCCGTCGGGTCGCCGCAGTCGGCTCGACGAGACGAGCACGGCGGCCTGCGACCCGGCCGCTCCCCACCACTGCAGCTCGTCGACGACGGTCTCGCCCGACAGGGCGCGGGGGAGGACCTGCGCCCGAGGGGGGATCGGCGTCGCGCGATCGGCGGCGAGCACGTGGGGTCCCGCGAACGGGCGGGTGTCGAGGTCGAACCCGCCCAGCTCGGCGAAGCGGTGCGCGCGCGTATTGGCGACCTCGAGCCGATCGGTCGGTCCGTAGAACGCCACCCCCGCGCTGACGGTGTCGACGATGGCGCGGGCGACCGTCTCGGCATCCCGTGCCTCCTCGAGGGCGGCGGCCTGTGCGCGATACGAATCGGCGAGGCGCCGGGAGTTGCGGCGGAGGTGCCGCGCGGCCACGAACACGATGACCGCGACGCCGACGATGAAGGTCGGCAGGGTCACGACGGTGACCCATTCGACGGCGTTCGCGGGCCACGCGCCCACGTAGGCGAAGCGGAACGAGGTGATGAACCCGGCCCCGAATACGGCGACCGCCATGCCGTACCAGGGGAAGCCGTAGGCGAGCCACAGCACGGGGAAGATCGCGAGGATCGTGACGCTGGGAAAGAGCGCGAGCAACTCGGCGCGCAGCAGGGCGACGGCGAGCAGGTCGAGACCCGCGACCGCCATCATCCACGCCAGGGGGAGGCGCTCCCACGGCACGACGAGCGCCGCCACGGTCGCGACGAGGGTGACGGCGAGGCCGGCGACGACGACCCCGGTGGTGGCGATCGAGGGGACCGCGAGACCGGCGACGCCGACGAGGAACGCCACCCCGAGCGTGAAGGGGAGCTGAGCCCGGAGGAAGACGCGGAACCGCCCCCGCGGGCTGACTTCCATCTCGAACAGCGGCACCGTCGTTTCCCCACTTCCGCTCGACGAGAGAGGCCTTCTCTGACCGTACTTCACCGGGAGCGCGGGGAAGTGGACCTGTCGTGTCGACCGGTCCGTCGCGTCGCGCGGACGTCGGCCGCGCGACCTACTCCTCGCGCGGCCCGAGCGACGGTGCCGCCACGAACCGTGCCACGGGCTCGAGCACCTGCTCGAGCTCGAGCACGACGATCTCGTTCGCGCCGGCCCGGGTGACGGGGGCGGGCACGTACATCGTGTTCTGCGGGACGGTGCGCCAGTACCGGCCGAGGAAGAACCCGTTGACGAAGGCGTAGCCCTTTCCCCAGGCCGCGGTGTCGAGGAAGAGGTCGGCCGGAGCGTCGAGCGAGAAGGACCCGCGCAGGGCCGAGCGGCCCACGACGCCCGAGTCCGAGCCCGAGCGGGCGGCCGCGATGGCCGTCACCTCGATCGGGGTCGAGGTCCACCCGGTGAGCGGCTGCCCGTCGATCGTCACGTCGCCGATGAGCCCCTTCGCCTCGCCGAGACGATCGGCGTAGTTCACGCGCCCCTGGTCTTCGACGAGCACCGTGAGGTGCGCGCCCGCGGGGATCGCGAGGGCGCGCTCGTGCAGCGACCGCGACAGTCGCCCGACCGGCACGCCGTCGACCTCGACCCACGCGAGGTCGCGCACCTCGCCGAAGACGAGGATTCCCGCCGCGTCGTCGAACGCGGGCAGGTCGACGTCATAGCGCACCAGCGCGCCGAGGTGTCCGAGCTGCTCGAAGCTGGCGGGGGCGTCGGTGATCGCGGCCTCGCCGGCCTCCGGCATCCACTCGCCCTCGCCGGTCAGGGCGACCTCGAGCGCGGGGGCCGCCGCACGTTCGGCGGGCACCTCGCCCTCGACGGGGGCGTACCGGGCGATGACCTCGCGGAAGGCGTGGAACTTCGCCGTCGGGTGGCCCGACTCGTCGATGGGCGCGTCGTAGTCGTAGGAGGTGACGATGGGGTCGAAGCGGCCCTTGTCGTTCGCGCCGTTGGTGGTGCCGAAGTTCGTCCCGCCGTGCACCATGTAGATGTTCACCGAGGCGCCGGCCGCCAGCAGCACGTCGAGATCGTGGGCGGATGCCGCGGGGTCGGTCGTGTGGTGGATGCTGCCCCACCAGTCGAACCACCCGTCCCAGAACTCGCTGCACATGAGCGGGCCGGTGGGCTGGTGTTCGCGCAGCGTCGTCAGGCGCTCCTCGGAGCGCGAGCCGAACGAGCCGGTGAGGTGCAGCTCGGGCAGGCTCCCGGCCTCGAGCATCCAGGGCATCGGCTGGTCGACGGTGGTCAGCGGCACGGTGATGCCGGCGTCCTTCGTCACCCGCACGAGCTCGCGCAGGTACTCCTTGTCGGAGCCGTACGCGCCGTACTCGTTCTCGATCTGCACGAGCACCACGTTGCCGCCGCGGTCGATCTGGCGGGGAGCGACGATCTCGTACACGCGGCGCAGGTACTCCGTCACCGCCGCGACGAACTGCGGTTCGGAGCGACGGATGCCGATCCCCGGCGTCGAGGTGAGCCACACCGGCAGCCCCCCGTTGTGCCACTCGGCGCAGATGTAGGGCCCGGGGCGCACGATGGCGTGCAGGCCCGCGTCGGCGATGAGGTCGAGGAAGCGTCCGAGGTCGTTGGCCCCGGTGGCATCCCACTCGCCCTGCACGGATTCGTGGGCGTTCCACGCCACGTAGGTCTCGATGGTGTTCAGGCCCATGGCCTTGGCCGTGCGGATGCGATCCGCCCAGTGCTCGGGGTGGATGCGGAAGTAGTGCAGCGTCCCCGAGATGACCTGGTGCGGTCGCCCGTCGAGCAGGAAGTCGGTCTCGCCGATGGTGAAGGTCGTCACGGTGTCTTTCGGGTGTCAGTCGACCAGCCGCGCGCGGATGCGCGCCCAGGCCAGGGCGGGGAGGGTCAGGCGCAGGATGCCGTCGTCGCCGACGCTCACGGGGAGCTCGGCGGGGGCGACGGGTTCGGCGTCGGCGGAGTTGGTGGTGTGGCGGTCGCCGCCCGCGGGGATCGTGACGACGACCGCCTCGACGTCGGCGATGGCGCCCAGCTCGAGCGCGACCTCGGTGGGGGCGTCGAGGTCGCGGTGGGCGAGGAACACCGACACGTGCTCGCCGTCGATCGTGGCGACCGCGTCGACGGCGTCGACGGTGCCGTGGCGGGCGGTGTCGATCGTGGCGCCCTCGACGAGGGGGACCACGACCCGGCCCGATGCCGCTTCGGCGGTGAGCTTGAAGGGGTGGAACGTGCTCTGGCGCCAGGCGGCTCCGCCGTCGGGCTCGGTGCGGATGGGGCCGATGACGTTGACCAGCTGCGCGAGGTTGGCCATCGACACGCGCTCCGACCGGCGGATGAGGGTGATCAGCAACGACCCCACGACGACGGCATCGGTCACGGTGTAGTCGTCCTCGATCAGGCGGGGGGCGATCGGCCAGTCGCCGGTGAACACGCGCGGCTTGTCGACCTCGTTCCACCGGGTCTGGTTCCACACGTTCCATTCGTCGACGCTGATGCCGACGGTGCCCCCGTCGGGGGTCGTGGCACCGACCTCGTCGATGATGTCGGCGACGTCGCCGATGTAGCGGTCGAGAGCGGCGCCGCTGGCGAGGAAGCTCGCCGGGTCGGCCGGGTCTTCCTCGTAGTACGCGTGCACCGAGATGTGGTCGATGAGACCGGCGGTGTGGGTGAGCACGCCGCGCTCCCAGGCGCCGAACGTGGGCATCTCGTGGTTCGAGCTGCCGGCGGCCACCAGCTCGACGGTGGGGTCGATGAAGCGCATCATGCGGGCGGTCTCGGCGGCGAGGCGGCCGTACTCGTCGGCGGTCTTGTGGCCGATCTGCCAGGGGCCGTCCATCTCGTTGCCGAGGCACCACAGCCGGATGCCGAAGGGCTCGTCGCGGCCGTTCGCGCGGCGTCGTTCGCTGAGCGCGGTGCCGGCGGGGTGATTGGCGTATTCGAGCAGGTCGGCGGCCTCGGCCACTCCCCGCGTGCCCAGGTTCACCGCCTCCATCAGCTCGACGCCGGCCGCGTCGGCCCAGGTGGCGAATTCGTGCAGACCGACCTGGTTGGTCTCGGTGCTGTGCCACGCGGCATCCAGGCGCACCGGTCGGTCGGTGCGGGGGCCGACGCCGTCTTCCCACCGGTAGCCCGACACGAAGTTGCCGCCGGGGTAGCGCACGACGGTGGCACCGAGCTCGCGTACCAGCTCGAGCACGTCGGCGCGGAAGCCGTCGGCGTCGGCGCTCGGGTGCTCCGGCGAATGGATGCCGTCGTACACGCAGCGACCCATGTGCTCGACGAACGAGCCGAACAGGCGGCGGGGGACGACGGCTCCGACGGCGGTGCGGTCCACGACGATGCGGGTGGGGGTGCTCATGGGTTCTCCAGGCGGGGGAACGGGTGGGGCGGGCCGCATGCGAACGATGCGACCCGCCCCCGGGAATTGCTTACTTGTTGACCGAGAAGCCCTGGTCGTTGCCGTACTGCACGAGCTGGTCCTGCCAGGCGGTGAGGCCGGCGTTCAGGTCGCTCTTGTTGGCGTAGGCCTGACCCACGGTGTCGCCGTAGATGCTGTTGGCGTACACCTGGAACGGCAGGTAGCTCCAGCCCTCGCGCACCTCGCTCGAGGCCTGCGTGAGCACCTGGTTGATCTGCTGCCCACCGAAGTACTCCGACTCCTTGTCGACGAAGGCGGGGTCGCTCAGCTGCGCGGTGGTCGAGGGGAATCCGCCCGACTCGGCGAAGATCTGCAGGCTCTCCTCGTCGTTGTTCAGCCACTTGAGGAAGCCGGCTGCCAGAGCGGGGTTCTTGCTCTGCTTCGTGACGGCCTGGCCGCCACCGCCGTTCTCCGACGTCACGGCCGTGCCGTCGTAGGTCGGGATCGGGGCCACGGCCCACTTGCCCGCGCCGTCGGCGACCGAGGACTCCAGCACACCCGGCATCCAGGCGCCGATCACGAGCGAGGCGATCGAGCCGTCACCGAGGCCCTTGAACCACTCGTCGCTCCAGCTGGGGGTGTCCGAGATGAGGCCGCCCTCGATGAGGCGGTTCCAGTTGTCGGCGAACTTCTTCGAGCCATCGTCCTGCAGGTCGATCGCGACGTCGGTGCCGGCGTCGCCGGAGGTCGTGAAGGGCGTGCCCCCGGCCTGCCAGATCATGCTCGTGGTGAAGCCCGAGTCGCCGGTGTCGGCGGTGATGAACTTGGTGGGGTCGGCGGCGTTCAGCTTCTGCGCTGCGGCGTAGTACTCGTCCCAGGTGGTGGGCACGGCGATGCCGAACTGATCGAAGACCTCTTTGTTGTAGAACAGGGCCATGGGGCCCGAGTCCTGCGGGAGGCCGTAGATCTTGCCGTCGAAGTCGACGGAGCCCCAGGTGCCGGTGCTGTAGTCGTCCTTCAGGTCGGCGAACCCGTACGACGACAGGTCGACGAGCGAGTCCGAGAGCGCGAACTGGGGGAAGGCGTAGTACTCGATCTGCACGACGTCGGGGGCACCCGAGCCGGCCTTGATCGCGTTCTGGAGCTTGGTGTACTCCTCGGTGTTGGTGCCCGCGTTGACGTAGTTCACCTTCACGTTGGGGTACTTGGCCTCGAAGGCGGCGACCTGCGCCTCGGCCGAGGGGGTCCACGACCAGTACGTGAGCTCGCCGCCGGCCTCGAGGGCCTTCTCGATGTCGTCGGCGGTGCCGGCGGCGGCGCCGCCGCCGGTGTTGCCACCCGAGCAGGCGGTGAGCGCGCCCACCGTCAGGGCGGTGGCGGCGACGGCGAAGACGGCCCGCCGGGCGGTGCCAGAACGCATGAATGTCATCGGATTCCTCTACTTCGTTGTTGTGGATGTGGTGCGGGTGCAGACGCGGTGCCCCGAGAGGGGCGCGCGCGTTCAGGGGGAGTCAGGGGGTCATTGCTTGACGCTGCCGGCGCTCAGGCCCGACTGCCAGAAGCGCTGCAGCAGCAGGAAGGCGGCCACGATCGGGATGATCGACAGCAGCGCGCCGGTGATCACGAGGTTGTAGATGGGCTGCGCGCCGACGCCGGTGGCCTGCGCGTTCCACTGGTTCAGACCGACCGTGAGCGGGTACCACTGCGGGTCGCTCAGCATGATCAGGGGCAGGAAGTAGTTGTTCCACGTCGCCACCACCGCGAACAGCAGCACCGTGACGATGCCGGGGGTGAGCAGACGGATCGAGATCGTGAAGAACGTGCGGAACTCGCCCGCGCCGTCCATGCGGGCGGCCTCGAGCAGCTCGGTGGGGATGGCGTCGGTCGCGTAGACCCAGATGAGGTACAGGCCGAACGGGCTGATGAGCGAGGGGATGATGATCGCCCACGGGGTGTTCGTGATGCCCAGCTGGCTGAACAGCAGGAAGGTGGGCACCGCCAGCGCCGTGCCGGGCACCGCGATCGCGCCGAGCACGACGGCGAACACGGCCTTGCGCCCCCGGAAGTTGTACTTCGCCAGGCCGTAGCCGGCGAGCGTGGCCAGCAGCGTCGCCCCGCCGGCGCCGACCGCGACGTACAGCAGCGTGTTGCCGAGCCACCGCAGGAAGATGCCGTCGCGGTAGGTGAGGGTCTGCGCGATGTTGTCGAAGAGCGCGAAGCTGTTTCCGGGGCCGAGCCCGAAGGTCGTGAACAGGTCGGGCTGGGTCTTGGTGGCGTTGATGACCAGCCACGCCAGCGGCACGAGCGTGTACAGCAAGTACAGGCCCATGACGATGCCCAGCACGATCGACTTCTTGCCCTGGGTGGGCGAGGTGCGGGCGAAGCGGCGGCGGGTGCCGCCGGCACGCGGGGTGGTCACCGAGACGGTGTCGGTGCGGGGTGCGGTCGCGGTGGTCATCGCGCCTCCTGACGTGAGCCGCGCAGCTGCACGACGTAGGCGATGACGGCGGTGATGACGCCCATGATGATGGCGATCGTGGCCGCGTAGTTGTACTGCTGGCCGGCGAACGAGAGGTTGTAGGCGTACATGTTCGGCGTGAAGAACGTCGAGATCGTGTTCGGGGCCAGCGGCTTGAGGATGTTCGGCTCGTTGAAGAGCTGGAAGCTGCCGATGATCGAGAAGATCGTGGCGATGACCACGGCACCGCGGACCGCCGGGATCTTGATCGAGAAGATCGTGCGCCAGGCGCCCGCGCCGTCGATCGAGGCCGCCTCGTACAGCTCGCCCGGAATGGTCTTGAGTGACGAGTAGAAGATGAGCATGTTGTAGCCCACGAACTGCCAGGTCACGATGTTGCCGATCGACAGCAGCATCCATTCGGGGAGGAACGGCTGGACCACGTTCCCGCCGAGCAGATCGTTGAGGTTGCGGGTCAGGCCGAACTGGTCGCCGTAGATGTAGCCCCACATGAGCACGGCCACGACGGCGGGCACCGCGTAGGGCAGGAAGATCACCATGCGGTAGAAGCCGGCGGCGTGCAGGCGCGCACTGTCGATCGCGAGGGCGGCGGCCAGGGCCAGCAGGAGCATGATCGGCACCTGCACGACGAGGAAGATCGAGACCCGGCCCAGACCGTCCCAGAACTTCTCGTCTCCGAAGGCGGTGACGTAGTTCTCGAAGCCGACGAACGCGTTGCCGCCGACCAGCTGGTCGCGGAACAGGCTGAGGTAGATCGAGTACGCCAGGGGCGCGAGGAACACGAGCGCGAACACCACGGCGAAGGGGGCGACGAACAGCCAGCCGCGGTCGTCGATTCGGGTGCGCCGTTTGCGCCGCGGGGTGCGCAGCGCGGGCGGGGGTGCCGCGGTGGTCGTCATCGTCCAGTGCCTCTTCGTTGATGCGCATTCGGGCCGGGCGGTCGGAATGTTGACGTAAACATAACTCGACCCCCGCTAAGGTGTCAACGTCAACATCCCGAGGGGGCAGGCATGAGCGAGACGACGACGGCGTCGACCGCGACACCGGCGCGAGAGCGCCGGCGCGAGGTGTCGATGGCCGATGTGGCCGCCGCCGCCGGAGTGTCGGGCCAGACGGTCTCGCGCGTGGCCAACGGCCGCACCAACGTCGATCCCGATACGCGTCAGCGCGTCCTCGACGCCATGGCGTCGCTCGGCTACCGCCCCAACAGTGCGGCGCGAGCGCTGCGATCGGGCCGGTTCCGCAGCATCGGCGTGATCATGTTCTCGCTGAGCTCGTACGGCAACACGCGCACGCTCGATGCGCTCGCGTCGATGGCCGCGGCATCCGGGTACTCCATCACCCTCATCACCGTGCACTCGGCCTCGCAGTCCGACGTGTCGGGGGCGTTCTCGCGTCTGCGCGAACACGCCGTCGACGGCGTGGTGATCCTGATCGAGACCCACCGCCTCGGCGAGAACGAGTTGTCGCTGCCCACCGGGCTGCCCGTGGTGGTGGTCGACTCGAGCGCCGACTACCCGTACGCGGTCGTCGACAACGACCAGGCGCAGGGCGCCCGTCTGGCCACCGAGCATCTGCTCGACCTCGGTCACGCGACCGTCTGGCACGTCTCGGGGCCGCCGGAGTCCTTCGCCGCCGAGCGTCGCCGTCACGCGTGGCACGCCGCCCTCGAGGACCGCGGACGCCGTGTGCCCGCGGTGCAGATCGGTGACTGGACCGCCGACTCGGGGCATCGCATCGGCGCCGCCCTCGCGCACGACACCGCCGTCACGGCGGTGTTCGCCGCGAACGATCAGATGGCGCTCGGCGTGATCCGCGCCCTGCACGAGGCCGGCCGCGACGTGCCGGGCGACGTCAGTGTCGTCGGCTTCGACGACATGCCCGAGGCGGCCAACTTCTGGCCTCCACTCACCACCGTGCGCCAGCGCTTCGAGCGCGTCGGCGAAGAGGCGATGAGCGCGTTGATCGCCGATATCGAGGGCACCGGGGGAGAGCACGCCCGCACGCTCGTGCCGACGTCGCTCGTGGTGCGCGCGAGCTCGGGTCGCCGCGGCTGAGAGCGCCCTCCTCGTGCCGGGGGACGGGGAAGAGCGGTGTCGTGGTGAACGCTCGTGACGAGACGGCCGACACGATCGAACTGCGTTGCACCGACGAAGGGCCGCGTGATCGCGTCGAGCCGGCGGGCGAGCTGTGGGGGTGGGCGACGTCGCTCATAACGGCCCCTGAGGGCGTCGTGCGAACGCGGTGTGAGGGCAATCGGGATCTCAGTCGTGCACGGGCGCCTGGGTGGCGTGGATGGGGAGCTCTCCCGCTGGGCGAACAAGGGCCGTCGGCCCGGGGTCGGTGAACCCGAACTGCTCATAGAGGCCGTGCGCGTCGCTCGTGAAAAGCGTCCAGCGGAAATGAGCGCCGGGGCCGTCGTCGATCATCGCCTTGACGATCCTCTTACCCAGACCGTTTCCGCGATGCTCCTCCAGCACGATGACGTCGGCAAGATACGCAAAACCGAGGCCGTCAGACACGGCGCGAGCGAAGCCGACCTGCTCGCCGCTTTGCGCGTCGTAGGCCCCGATCACTCGCCACGCCTCACGAATCTGAGTGGCGACGTCTTCTCGGCTGCGCCATTTCCCCCAGTAAGCCTCGCGCAGCGCACCCCAGACCATGTCCGTGTCGACACGGTCACGGTCGTCGTCAACGAGGTAGCTCACCCTGGCACTTTAGAGCGGGTTCGGCCGTCCGTCATCACGCGGGTTCCCCTCGGCTCGAACGGCTCGCCGCCGTTGTGCGGGACTTCTCCTCGAGCAACCTGGTGATATCGAAGGCGAGCAAGCGGGTTCGAACTAGTCCCTCTCCAGCCGCGATGATCGCCAACGACAGAGGGACCGGGCTCAATCGGCCCGGTCCCTCTGTGCAAATTCGTCCGTGAAACGATCGACGTCTACATTTCGTATGCCTCGGCGAGCTGAGTGGATAGGAACACTGACCACGGGATGTCAGAGAGGTCAGCGGCGTTCGTGCGTATGCCGCGACGCTGCGCGGCCTCCGCGTACAGGTCCCAGGGAAATGCGTTGGGTTCGAGGGCCTCTGATTGAACGAGGGTCACGACTTCGGTGACGACTTCGCGGGCAGGCCGTTTCCACGAGATTGGCTCGGTGGGACCGTGCCGGTATCTCGAGAGGCCCCGGTCCATGTCCAGTCGAATGAGAGACCCATCTGACAAGCGGAGGAACTGCGTGATCTGCATCAGCAGTAGTCGTTCGTCAGGAGCATGTGTCGCTTCGTCCAGGTCACACATGATCACCAGGGCGGTCACGGTTGCCGCAGAAATATCGATCGGGGCAAGCTGAGCGGAGTTGGGTGTGACGTGGACATCGCTCACGGGGCCATACCTTGATGGGGGGTCGAGGTGGGTCATGCTGGCGAGCAGTTCAAGTTCTTCGCGGTGCTGTAGTGCTTTCCCGGGGGCAGGAAGTGTCCACGGTACGGGTCATCGCGCATCCCGTCTGTAGTCCGAAAGGGGGACCGCATTCGCGCTGATCTCCCGCGCCGTCTGACACCGCGTCCGGCGGTACGGTGTTGGCTATGCGGCGTCGACTTCTCGTCATACCCAGTGCGTTTGTCATCGTCGTCTTGGCTCTCACCGGGTGTGCGTCCGGTGCGAATGTCGTCCCGGGCGCCGGAGACGAAGATCGGATTGCTCCAGTTCAGCCCAGCGAATCTTCCGCGGGTGTCGCGGGAGATGCCGCGGCGCTCGCGCAAGCCCAGGCATGGCTCGACGCGGCGAACCTCCCACCGGGAGCGGTACGCACGGACACCTCGCCCGGCGATTTCAACTCCTACACCGGGTGGCCATGCGGCCCCTACGAGCAGTCGGAAGGATTCTGGGTCATCCCCGACACGACCGTGGTCGACGCGGCCAATTGGCTGATCGAGAACCCCACCGCCGACCTCGTTACGACGAACTTCGCTCCCGCGACCGAGGAACGGGGACCGGTCGATTCGGCGGTCGTCGGATACATCCCCGCGCCCGGTGCGCAAGAAGGGATCGTCTACACGCTCGCGAAGAAGGAGGGGGACGTTGCGATCCGGGCGGAGGTCGCCGCACAAACCGACACCGCCTCCTGCCCTCCACTGCCCGACGGCTCGACGTATGGGGCACCCGGACAGGGGTAACGCACTCGGGGTTTTCGGCGTCGCGAGCGTGCTCCCGATGCGAAACCGATCGGTTTCGCAAGATTGAGGGCGCCCGCAGGTGAAGGGCGTCTAGCGACGGCGGCGAAGAAGGGCGACGGCGAGCGTCGCGAGCAGGCCGACGAGAGCCACGGGCAAAGTGAAGCCGGTGAGAACGATCGTCGAAGTCCACACCGGCAGCTCGGATGGGGGACTTTCCCCGCGTGATGCTGCCCCTATCGACCAGCCGATGACCCACATGGAGACGATGAGGGCGGCGAGCATGAACCCCAGGCCGACCGTCACCCTGCGGCTGAGGCGGGTGAGAGCCTTGCCGGTCGCTCGGCACAATCCGCCCGCGGCAGCAAGCAGCAGAAGACCAAAGACGACAGTGATGCCTTCCTCGCCCTCATCGCTCGTGCCGCTGAGCGTCGTGAAGCATGCCACGCCAAGAATGGCCGCGAAAGCGGCCCAGGGGATGATGGCGGATGCGGTGGCGATGCCAGCCCATCGGTCTATCGAGGGTTCCGGATGCACCGCTTCAAGGTCCCCCGCGTCGGCCGTCACCGCACCAACGTAGCTTGCGAACTGAGACGATCCCCGCTGATCAAGCGGAGCGCCCCGCGAGGTGATCGCCGTTCGTTCACATGGACGAACCGCAGCCACTCATGCCTAGCTGCTCGTACGACTGTTAGTGCACGATTCTCTCGACGCCGGCGGGGGAGAATCCACACCGCGGGGCGCCCACCTCACCCAAAGGAGGTCCGCGATGTGCGCGCGCGTCGGGTTGGTGTAGCCGCCTCTCCGCCCACGACGCGCGGGAGGACCGTTCGGTCGAAAGTCGTTGCGCTCGTCGCCGGGGCTCGCCTAGGCTCGATGTTGACGTCAACATGTTGACGTCAACATCCCCCCACAGGCCGCATCGGAGCGGCCGGAACGGAACCGACGATGACGTCTCGTGTCCTATCCTTCACCTGCGCCGCGGCCCTGGTCGCCGGCGCCCTGACCGTCGGGTCGGCCTCCGCGCCGCCCCCCGCGCGCGCGGCCGACGACCCCGCGGCCGTGCGCATCACCCCGAATCCCGCGTCGGCCACCGAGGCCTTCGAGGGGTGGGGAACCAGCCTGGTGTGGTTCGCCAACGCCACCGGCAACTACCCCGCCGACGTGCGGCAGAAGCTCTTCGACGCCGTCTTCGGCGACGAGGGGCTGAACCTCAACATCGCCCGCTACAACGTCGGCGGCGGCAACGCCTCCGACGTGCCGCCCTACCTGCGCCCGGGTGGTGCGGTGCCCGGCTTCTGGAACCCCGAGCTGCCCGCGACCGACGCCGAGGGCGAGATCACCTCGACCTACGCCGACCGCGACCGCTACCGCGAGGCGTGGAACTCCGACGACCCGACCCACTACGACTTCTCGGCCGACTCGGCCCAGCGCTGGTGGCTCGACGCCCTGAAGGACAAGGTCACCCACTGGGAGGCCTTCAGCAACTCGCCTCCGTACTTCCTCACCGACAGCGGCTTCGTCTCGGGCGGGATCAACGACGCCACGAGCGAGCAGCTCGCCCCCGCCGACATGGACGCCTTCGCCGGGTACATGGTGAGCGTCGTCGACGAGCTCGAGAGAGCCCACGGCATCCGTTTCGACACCATCGACCCCTTCAACGAGCCGAACACGAACTACTGGCAGACGCAGATCCCCGAGGGCGCGACCTGGCCCACGGGCGGTCGCCAGGAGGGCGCGCACATCGGCCCCGAGCGTCAGGACGAGATGATCGGCGCGCTCGCCGAGCGCCTCGCCGCCGGATCGACCACCACGGATGCCGTGATCTCGGCGATGGACGAGACCAACCCGGGCATCTTCGCCACGAACTGGAACACCTGGTCCGAGGCGTCGAAGGATGCCGTCGACCAGCTGAACGTGCACACCTACGGCACGGGCGGGCGCCCCGTCGTCCGCGACATCGCCAAGGCGTCCGACAAGCCGCTGTGGATGAGCGAGGTCGAGGGCAACTGGACCGACACCGGCCGCGGCTTCGTCACCGACGACATCGAGAACGGACTCGGCATGGCCTCGCACATCGTGGGCGACTTGCGCGAGCTCGAACCCGAGGCGTGGGTGTTCTGGCAGCCGGTCGAAGACCTCTACAACATGGAGAAGGTCGAGAAGCTCAACTGGGGCAGCGTCTTCATCGACTTCGACTGCAACGCCGAGGGTCTCTCGGAGCGCCGCATCGCCGACGGCGACGCCGACCCGAGCTGCCAGGTGCTCACGAACGAGAAGTTCAACACCGTGCGCAACTTCACGCACTACATCCAGCCCGGCGATCGGCTCATGGCCACCGACGACACGAACTCGACCGCGGCCATCGACGCCGACGGACAGGGCGCGTCGATCGTCCACGTCAACGCCGACGACACCGAGCAGGTCGTCGAACTCGACCTCCGCGGCTTCGGCGAGATCGCCGCGGGCGCGACGGTCACCCCGGTCGTCACGACCCAGTCGACCGCTGACGAGCCCACCGTCAACGCGCTCCGCGCCGGCGACGCCGTGACCGTGGACGCGGCATCCGGCATCGCGACCCTCACCGTGCCGGCGAAGTCGGTCGTCACGTTCGAGGTCGACGGCGTCTCGGGTGTGGCTGCCGACGCTCCGGCGTTCCGCGACCAGGACCGCGTGCAGCTCGTCGGCGTGCAGAGCGGACTCGCCCTGCAGGGCGGATCGGCCCTCACGATCGACGAGGATGCCGCCACCCCCGAGGCCGCGAGGGCGCAGGGGTGGACCGTGCGCACCGTCGACGGCGCCGGGACGAACCGTCACCGCTTCACCCTCGAGAACGGCGACGGGCTGTTCCTCGGTTCGCGCGACGGGGCGACCGCCCTCGTCGACACCGACCCCGCCACCGCGGCGGCCGACCCGGCGACGCAGTGGATGGGCTCGACCCTCGACGGCTCGACGTACTCGGTGCTCAATGTCGCGGCCGAGCGCGTGCTCGACGTGGGCGGCGAGAGCCGCGAGCCGGGCGCCGGCGTGGGGCTGTGGACCTCGAACGGCGCGGGCAACCAGACCTGGCGTCTCGTGAGCACCACCGCCGTCGCCAGCGACCCGGTCTCGGTGGCGACCCCGGTGGGCACGGCTCCCGTCCTGCCCGAGACCGTCACGGTCCGCTACGCCGGGGGAGTGGGGCGCACGGCCGCCGTCACCTGGAACACCGACGGGCTCGATTTCGGGTCCGCCGGCACCGTGACGGTGCCCGGAACGGCCACCGAGGTGTTCGGCGCCACCGTCGAGGCCCGCGCCGAGGTCGAGGTGGGGGCGTTCACCGTCACCCGTCCCCGCTCGGTGACGGTCGTCGAGGGCAGCGCCCCGGCCGCCGTGCAGGCGCAGGCCGACGACACCGTGCTCGCCGAGATCCGCCCCTCGGGCGAGGGATACCCGGTTCCGGTCGAATGGGCCTGGGGCGACCTCGACGACGACGCCTTCGCCGAGCCCGGCACGGTGGACGTGGCCGGCACGACTGACGACGGGCTCGACGCGCGTCTGACGGTGATCGTCACGACCGCAGTCGACCGTAACGTCGCACCCGACAGCACGCCCTCGGCCACGTACACCGAGACCGGCTATGGGGTCGAGCGCACCATCAACGGCGACCCGTCCGACAAGGGCTGGTCGAACTGGCGATCGGATGCCAAGAACCCCCGCGACACCCTCGGCTACGCGCTCGCCGCCGACGAGACCCTGCGCGGAGTCTCCGTGCAGTTCTATCGAGACGGAGGCCCGAGCTGGGCCGACACCGTGCGCGTCGACCACCGCATCGACGGCGGCGCATGGGTCGAGGGCGAGCCGGTCGCCGTGCCGGTGCCCGAGGCCGGTGCCCCGAGGGTCGAGGTGCCCGTCGAGGGTGCCCGCGCCGATGAGGTGCGGGTCGTGCTCGAGGCGCGCGAGAACGAGCACATGATCGTGTCGGAGGTCGAGATCCTGGCCGACGCCCCCGCGCCCGCCGGCCTCGCCGACCTGGCGCGCCTGACGGTGGGCGACGAGCCGGTGCCCGGCTTCGACCCCGCGGTCACGGAGTACGCCTCGACGGTCGAGGGTGACGCGCTGCCGTCGCTGTTCGCGCTCGCCGTCGACGAGGACGCGGTCGTCGAGATCACGCAGCCCCGGGATGCCGCGGGCGTCGGCACCGTGCGGGTCACCGCCCCCGACGGCACGGTGCGCACCACCACGGTCACCGTGACCCTGGCCGAGCCGGGCACCCCCGGTGAGCCGGGGACGCCGGGTGAGCCGGGGACGCCGGGTGAGCCGGGGACGCCCGGGGATCCCGGCGCTCCGGGTCAGCCGAGCGCTCCCGGTCAGCCGGGCGGTGGCGACGCGGGTCAGGGACAGAACCCCGACGGCGGGGATCTGGCATCCACGGGTCAGGACACCGCGGGGATGACGGCCCTGTTCGCCGTAGCGCTGCTGCTGCTCGCTCTCGGAGCGGGCGTGCGGATGGCCCGCCGCCGGTCCCGGGCCTGAGCGCGGGCGCGTGAGGCGCCAGGAATCGTCGCTTCCGGAAAGTCTCGGGCGACGATTTCTGGCACCTCGCGCGAACCCGCGGGTCAGCGGGGTGCGGGCTCTGGGCGGTGGATGCCGCGCGGGCGGTAGCCCAGGGCGTCGGAGCACTCCAGGAGGTCGGCGAGGTACCAGACGATGGCGAGCCACATCTCGGTGCCCTGCATCCCCGGATCGTCGCCGTCGAGGCGGAACGCCATCCCGGCTCCCGTGCGCCAGCCGCTCAGCGCGTGGCGCAGCAGGTCGGCGGCCAGGGTGCGCACCTCGTCGGTGCGGTATCCGTTCGCCCGTGTGAGCCACAGGGGGTGGGCGATGTCGAGCACCGTGCACGCGTCTCGGCGCTCGGGCCGTATCCAGCGGTCGTTGCGCGCGTGACGCAGCACCGTGTCGACGACCGCTTCGGGGTGGGCGACGTCGACGCCGAACTGCGCCACGGTGCCGCGCGCGGCGCGGTAGAAGCCGTTGACCAGCAGCCGCAGGTCGCCGTCGGCGCCTGGTCGGCCCCACATTCCGGTGCGGGCGTCGGCGCGCAGCGACAGCCACCCGAACAGGGTCTCGGCGAACGCCGGGGGAACGGCATCCGCCCGGCGCAGGCTCCAGTGCAGCGCGGTGCCGATCGCGTCGACGTGATGACCGGCGCGCCAGGGGTCGTCGCCCCACGGCAGGGCATCGAGGCGCGCGACGAGACCGGCGGCGTCGGCCGCGACGACGTCGGCCAGGGGGTGGGCGAAGCCACCGCCCAGCAGGTCGAGGGCGTAGCCGGCGCTCAGCACGCCGTACGCCGCGTCGGGAGCGTCCCACAGCGACGCCGCGTCGGTCATCAGCCCGGTGTCGGCGCGTTGCTGCGCCCCGAGCACGTCGATCCAGTCGGCGCGGTCGGCACCCGCGGGCGGGCCGCCGTGCAGCAGGGCCGAGAGCTCGATCGCGTCGCAGGTCGCCCGCAGCGACGCGGGCGCGTCGGGGCGATTGCGGAACCCGCCGTCGACGGCTCCCCGCTCGAGCACCGACGACAGTTCGGCGCGCGCCACGTCGGCGAAGCGCGCGAGGTCGTCACGACGCGGATCGGCGACCGCCGTCGGAGCCACTCGCCAGCGCAGCACCCGGGCCGGGTTGCCCCCGACGATCGCCCCGGCGGCGACGTCCTTGGTGACCACGGCTCCCGCCGCGAGCACGGCGTGGTCGCCGACCGTCACGCCGTCGAGCACGATCACGTGCGATCCGATCCAGACGTCCGACCCGATCCGCACGCCGCGTGAGGTCAGCGGCTGGCGGAAGACCTCGGTGCCCGGTTCGAACGAGTGGTTGAAGCCGATGATCGACGTGTGCGCCCCCACGCGGACCGCGTCGCCCAGGTGCACGTCTCCGCGCACGACCGTGTACGGGTTGATCGAGCAGTCGGCGCCGATGCGGACCGAGCCGGTGAGGTAGGCGCCGAGCGCGACGTACGAGCGGTCGCCGATCGAGAAGGCGTCGGGGTCGACCCCGGCGTGCTCCGACACGAAGACGTCGGCCCCGATCCGCCAGTCGGGATGGGCGGCGCGCAGGGCCGCGAGGTGCGCCCGCTGGCGATCCCGGTCCTCGGGTGCGGCGTCGCCGTCGAACGTCCACGGCGAGAAGTCGTACGACGACGGCGCGGTCATGACCGCGGGGCCGCCGTGGAGGCACGCACGTTCAGGCGCGGGCTGAGCTGCACGCGATGCACGGGGCGATCGGGCTCGGCGATGCGCCGGGCCAGCAGCTCGACCGCCGCCTCGCCGACGCTCGCGCGCGGCGGACTGACGGCGGTGAGCGCCGGGGTGAAGAGCTGGGCGACCTCGTCGTCGTACGCGATGATCGACAGGTCGTCGGGCACCGAGATGCCGCGCGTCAGTGCGAGATCGACGAAGGCCATCGCCTCGGGGTCGGAGTGCACGAGCAGGGCCGTCACGCCGGTGGCCAGGGCCGAGTCCAGCGTGGCGTTGACCACGTCGGAGAAGTCGGGGCTCGTGCGGTCGGGCAGGGTCTGCTCGAAGTGATCGGCGGGGGTGAGGGCGAGCTCCTCGCAGGCGGTCTGCCACCCGCCGGCGATCTTTCGCGAGGTGGGCGAGTGCCGCGAGAGGATCAGCCCCACCTTGCGGTGTCCGAGGGTGGCGAGGTGACGGGCGGCGAGCAGGGCGCCGAGCGCGTGGTCGGTCGTCACCGACTCCCTAGGGATGCCGCCCGCTCCCGGAACCGCATCGCGTTCGACCAGCACGCTCGGCACCGGGCAGTCGGAGAGCCAGCTCATGACGTCGGCGGCGTGCGCCGTGTCGGTGTTGGGTGCGACGACCAGTCCGCGCACGTCGCCGTTGGCGACGAGACGTTCCAGCACGGGCCGCTCGTCCTGCAGCTCGTACGAGGCGCCGCGCAGGAGCATCTTGTAACCCAGGCGCCGACCGGCCGTCTCCATGCCCCGCACGACACCCGGCCAGTAGTAGGCGAGCGACGGAACGAGCACGGCGATCGATCCGGTCTGCGTCTCGTCGGCGCGGGTGGCGGGTGCCGGAGTGTTCGCCCCGGCGACCGCGCCGCCGTGCACTCGGCGCAGCACCCCCTCTTTCTCGAGTTGGGCCAGGTCGCGCCGCAGCGTCACCGTGGCGACGCCCAGGTCGTCGGTGAGCTGCGAGATGCGCACGGCACCGTCGTTGTGCAGGGCGCTCAGGATGTGGGCGCGGCGCTCCGCGGCGAGCGGCTGGTGCGGGGTGGTGTCGGTCATCGAAGATCCTCGGTCGGTGTGTCCAGTTCTACCGTGAGCTGAACGTGAGTGCGCGACGCCAGGGGAAGGGCGAGGTGGGTCAGCCGCTCGCCCCACACCTCGGTGAGCAGCGGATCGTCGAGCTCCCGCACCTCCGCCGTCACCTTGATGTCGCTCGGCCAGCGCAGACGCACCGGACGAGCCCCCTCGATCGGGACGACGCGGGCGCCCCCGCGCTCGAGGGTCACCTCGCCCGCGACGAGCAGATGCGCGCGCGTGTCGTCGGCGGTGGGGGCGTCGTCGCTGAAGTGCCAGGCGTCGTCGATCTCGATGCGTCCGCGGGTGCGGTCCAGCGCCGCGCGGCGCCGCCACGACGCGAGCCCCGCGTCGGGATAGGCGTCGGCCAGGTCGACGCGGAAGACGGCGAGGTCGTCGGTCGCCTCGGCGTGCGCGTCGCGGGCGACGGCATCGGCCCCCGCCGGCTGGGTGACGCCGCGCACGACGGGCACGTTGTGCCACGCGCTCTGCATCGTCCAGATGTCGTAGCGGTCGGGGCCGAACGTGGCGGCGGTGTAGGTCGGGCGCCCGGCGTCGACCAGGACGGGCACCCCGTCGACGGCGACGACGACGGCGCCCACGTCGTTGTGGTTGTGGTGCTCGCCGTTGTGCCCGCCCTTCGCGACCAGGGCCAACCCGTCGCTCGATCCGGCGCGCTCACGGGCGAGGAACACCTGCGTGGAGGGCAGCCAGACGTCGCGGGGGAGCGGGGGCGGGGCGGGGGATGCCAATACCCAGGCGGGATCGGTCAGCCCGCGCAGCAGCCGGCCCAGGCCCTCGCGCTCGGTGGCGGCGGGGGTGCCCGGACGGCGGTGCGAGGCGGCGAGGGCCGCGGCCGCCGTGTCGCCGTGGCGCCGGGCGGCGCGGTGCAACGCGTGCCACGGCTGGTCGGCGGGGGGTCGGGCCTGCCCGTCGGCGTGGTTGACGAACCAGTCGCCGCCGAGGTGCGAGCGATGGGGGAAGGCGACGGTTTCGCGCAGGGCCGTCACCGCGGTGGTGTCGACCGCGCCGTCGGTGGCGTGCGCGAGGACGTCGAGCGCTTCGAGGGCGCGCGCGGCCCCGTTCCACCAGTAGGCGTACCCCTCGTCGATGGCCCCGTCGGCGGGGAGGACGGCGACGTAGCGGTCGAGACCCTCGACGGCCAGGGCGACGATCCGGTCGCGCTCGATGGCCTCATCGGGCCGGTCGAGCAGGCGCAGGGCGGCGACGATGACGTTGCCGTGGATCCAGGGGTTCCAGTTGTGCACGTCGCCGTCGAGGCCGATCCAGTGCCAGTCGCGGCGCCGCTGGAACGGCGCGAACACGCGCGTGCGGGCTTCGTGGCGGATGCGCGCGCGGAGCCTGGGGGCGCGGGCGTCGAGCTGTTCGCCGAGCAGGTGGTCGATCCAGGCGAGCTGCGCGACGACCTCCCCCGCGCCGAGGTCGACGAAGGGATCGGTCACCGTGGCCAGCACCGAGCCGTGCACGCTCCGGGTGTCGTCGTGGGCGGGCCAGCACCACGAGCTCTGCTCGCACAGCAGCACGACGCCGTCGACGACCTCGTCGATCCAGGTCTCGTCGAGGGTCGCGGCTGCGGCGACCGCGGCGCGGCTGAGGCGGCGCTGCCTCTCGAAGGCTGCGTCCTCCCAGGCGGTGCGGTCGCCGTCGCGGTGCACGCGGGCCGCGTCGCTCGCCCGGGGCTGCGGCCAGGGCGTCGCGCGCTCGCCGCCGGCGCGGGCGACGAGGTCGTCGATGCCGATGCGATCGGCCGATCCCGCCCGCGGGTCCCACACGGAGCGGTCGGATGCCGGGGGCACGGGCAGGGCCTGGGCGGGCGCTCGGAGCGTGATGCCCTCGACGAGCGTCGCGAGCGGCCTGCGGAAGGCGGCGGTGGGGAACGGCATCGGTCTCCTTCGAACGGGATGGTCCCGCTACAAACGATCATAAACGATCATGAAGATTCAGAAAAGATGTTGTGGTGTTGTTTTTTGATTGATACGCTCGCCAACGTTCACCACTCCCGTGTCGGTGAACGGACGGTCTTCGAAGGAGAACCCGTGGCGACTTCCGCCCTTCCCCGCCTCGCCGGCGGACAGCGCAGCGACTGGCTCGCCGTCGCCGATGCGCTGCTCACCGCCGCGCAGCGCCACGCGAGCCCCGGTCGCGGACGCATCGTCTTCCCCGGCGAAGAGGGCGGATACGGCGCCGCCGTCGACGGCCTCGAGGGGTTCGCCCGCGTCTTCCTCCTCGCCGGGTTCCGCATCGCCGGGGCGCGCGGCCAGGGCGTCGACGACCTCATCGCCTTCTTCACCGCCGGCGTGCGCACCGGCGTCGACCCCGAGGCCCCCGACCGCTGGGTGCGCATGGACGAGCACGCGCAGGCCAAGGTCGAGGCGGCATCGCTCGCCCTCGCCCTCGACCTCACGCGCGACTGGATCTGGGACGCCCTCGACGCGCGCACCCGCGAGCGGGTCATCGCCTACCTCGCCCCCGTCGTCGGAGACGAGACCTACCCGCAGACCAACTGGGTGTGGTTCCGCATCGTGGTCGAGACCTTCCTGCGCTCGGTCGGCGGCCCCTGGTCGGCGTCCGACATCGCCGCCGACCTGGCCCGGCACGACTCGTTCGCCCGCGCCGACGGGTGGATGTCCGACGGGGAAGAACGCGCGTACGACCACTACGTGGGGTGGGCGCTGCACGTGTACCCCGTGCTGTGGCCGCGCATGACCGGCGCCGAGGCCCTCGCGGGCGACCGCGCCGCGGCCGACGTGGCGCTCCTGGACCGCTTCCTCGTCGACGCCGTTCGGCTGGTCGGCGCCGACGGCTCGCCGCTGCTGCAGGGACGCAGCCTCATCTACCGCTTCGCCGCCGCCGCCCCCTTCTGGGCCGGTGTGATCGCCGAGGTCCCCTCGACCGGCGCGGGGCGTCTGCGCCACGCGGCCGGCGCGATCGTCGACCACTTCGTGTCGCACGGGGCCCCCGGCGTCGACGGCGTGCTCACCCTCGGATGGCACGGCGAGTGGCGCGCCCTCGCCCAGTCGTACTCGGGTCCCGGCTCGCCGTATTGGGCCGTCAAGGGTCTGATGGGCATCGCCCTGCCCGCCGACCACCCGGTGTGGGCGGCGCCCGACGAGCCCCTCCCCGTCGTCGAGGTCGACGACCTGCGGGCCGTGGCCGCCGCCGGCTGGATCGTTTCGGGAACGCGGGCCGACGGGATCGTGCGCGTGATCAACCACGGCACCGACAAGGCGCGCCCCGGGGCTCGCAGCGCCGACTCTCCGCTGTACGCCCGCATCGGCTACTCCACGGCCACCGCGCCGCTGCTCGACGAGCTCGCCTGGACCGACCCCCTCGAACAGGCCGTCGCCCTGGTCGACGCGTCGGGCCGCGCGACACACCGCACGGCGCTCGTGCCCCTGGGCGCGCACGTGGTCGACGGGGTGGGAGTCGCGGCGTCGACGTCGGACGTGCACACGGTGGATGCCGTTCCCACCGCGCACCGCCACGGTGCCGGTCTCACGGGCTCGGTGAACCACGTCGGCCGGGTGACGGTGCGCTCGCTCGTGCGCGGCGCCTGGGAGGTGCGCATCGTCTCGGTCGACGACCTCGCCCCCGGCATCGACGTCGACACCCTGCGGGTGCGCGTCGGCGGGTGGCCGATCGCGGGCGCCGACCCCGCGCACTCCACCGACACGGGTGCCGCCGAGGTGCGTTCGCACGGCCGGGTGTCCGGCATCCGGGCCCTCACCCCCGACGCCACCTCGCGCGTGATCGTGCGCCGCCACGCCAGCCCGCTCGGCGAGGTCGCCGTGGTGCCGGTGCTGACGTGGGACGCGCAGGTCGGCCGGCCCTTCGTCGCCCTCGTCTCGCTGAGCGGCGACACCACGGCCGACACCCGCGACGCCGCGTTCGAGATCGAGGGCGACGAGCCCGTCGCCGTCGTCACCTGGCCCGACGGCCGGTGCACGCGCACCCCTCTCACAGACTCCGGAGCCTCTCGATGGGCGCACCGGCATTCACGGGCCCGCACCGGAGCCCCGTACGCAATCGCAAAGGAGCAGCACGTATGAAGCGCAAGATCGTCGTCGCGACCGGGATGGGCATTGTCGCCGCCCTGTCGCTGACCGCCTGCAGTGGGGGATCCTCGGACGCCGCCGCCGAGGGTGGCCCCGTCACGCTGTCGATGTCGGGATGGAGCCTCAGCACCACGCCGGAGTTCCAGGCCCTCGCCGACAAGTTCCACGAAGACAACCCCGACGTCACGATCGAGGTCAAGGAGTACGACTCCACCAACTACGACACCCTCATGACGGCCGACCTGGCCGCGGGCACCGGCCCCGACATCGTGACGCAGAAGAACCTCAAGACCTTCATCACGTACCAGGCCGGCGGTCAGCTCGCCGACGTCTCCGACGTGACGCTGCCCGACGGCATCGGCGGCGCCGACGCCTACGACGTCGACGGCTCCACCTGGGCCGTGCCGTACCGCCAGGACTCCTGGGTGCTCTTCTACAACAAGGACCTCTTCACGCAGGCCGGCGTCGCCGAGCCCGACGGGTCGTGGACCTGGGACGACTACGAGAAGGCCGCCGAAGAGCTGACCACCCAGCTCGGCGCCGCCGGCTCCGCCGCCCTCGGCACCTACCAGCACAACTGGCAGTCGACGGTGCAGGGCTTCGCCAACGCGCAGAGCCCCGACGTGAACATCCTCGACGGCGAGTTCGGCTACCTCGAGCCCTACTACGAGCGTTCGCTCGCCCTGCAGCAGGCGGGCGCGCAGGTCGAGTACAACACCGTCACCGCCAACAAGCTCACCTACCAGGCCGAGTTCGGCAAGCAGCAGGCGGCCATGATGCCCATGGGCACCTGGTACGCGGCCACGCTCATCGCCCAGCAGGCCAAGGGCGAGGCCGACGCCTTCTCGTGGGGCTTCGCGCCCATCCCGCAGTTCGACTCGTCGACGGCCGGCACCTCGAAGACGCCGGTGACCTTCGGCGACCCGACCGGGTTCGCCGTGAACAAGGCGGCGGATGCCACCAAGCTCGCCGCCGCGAAGAAGTTCCTCGCCTTCGCCGCCGGTGAAGAGGGCGCGCAGGTGCTCGCGGGCCTCGGCATCACGCCGGCCTTCACCAGCGACACCGTCGCCCAGACGTACTTCGCGGTGAAGGGCGCCCCCGCCGACGAGCTGTCGTCGTTCGCGTGGTCGTCGCACGACACCAAGCCCGAGAACCCCACCTCGGCCAAGACCGCGGCCGTGCAGAACATCCTGCTCGACCTGCACACCGCCGTGATGTCGGGTTCGACGTCGATCGAAGACGCCATCTCGACCGCCGAGAACCGCGTCAAGAGCGAGGTCGGCGTCGGCTGACGCGACCACCGGTGGCCGGCCCGGCGCCCACGTCCGGGCCGGCCACCCCTGAGATCCCCTCGAGATCTGGAGACACCATGGCGACCATCGCCGACACGCGCCCGCGGGCGCCGAAGACCGGGCGTCACGGCGAGCGACGCCGCTCGCGGCTGACGCTGCGCAGCACCCTCATCGGGTGGAGCTTCATCCTCCCCAACTTCCTCGGCTTCGCCGCCCTGACGCTCGTGCCCGTCGTGACGCTGTTCTACATGTCGATGACGAACTGGAACGTCTTCGGCTCGTCGGCGTTCGTGGGCCTGGCCAACTTCGAGCGACTGTTGGGCGACGGCAGCTTCCGCATCGCCCTGTTCAACACGCTCTACTACGCGGCGCTGCACATCCCGCTGACGATGATCGTCGCGCTGGGACTCGCGCTGCTGCTGAACAACAAGCTGCGCGGGGTCGCGTTCTTCCGCACCGCGGCGTTCTTCCCCTACATCACCTCGATCGTCGCGATCGCCGTGGTGTGGAACCTGCTCTTCAGCCCCGAGTACGGCCCCATCAACGAGATCCTGCGCTTCTTCGGGCTGCAGAACCCGCCCGGATGGCTCACCTCGTCGGAGTGGGCCATGCCCGCCGTCGTCATCATCAGTACCTGGCGCGACATGGGGTACTACATGATCCTCTTCCTCGCGGGGCTGCAGACCATCCCGCGCGAGCTGCAGGAGGCGGCCCGCGTCGACGGCGCCAACGTCTGGCAGCGCTTCGTGAACGTCACCCTCCCGTGCCTGCGGCCGACCACGTTCTTCGTCACGGTGATGCTCACCATCAACTCGTTCAAGATCTTCGACCTGATCCTCGTGATGACCCAGGGCGGGCCCGGGCAGTCCACGCTCGTGCTCTCGCAGTTCATCTACCAGAAGGGCTTCCAGGAGAACCAGTTCGGGTACGCCTCGGCGGCCTCGATCGTGCTCTTCCTGCTGTGCATCGTGGTGACCCTGGTGCAGTTCTTCCTCAACAAGAAGCGGGACGCCTGATGACCGATCTCCTCGTTCCCGACGCGACCCGCACGCTCGTGACGGCCGGCGCCAAGCCGCCGCGTCGCCGACCTGTCGCCGGCTCCGCGCGACCCGTCCGCCGGGTGGGGCGCATCGTCGGCTACGCCGTGATGATCCTCGCCGCGGCAGCGCTGCTCATGCCGTTCTTCTGGATGATCATGAGCTCGCTGAAGACGCCCAACGACGTGTTCAGCGCTCCCGTGAAGTGGTTCCCCGAGACGTGGGTGTGGAGCAACTACATCGACATCTGGACGCAGTCCGGCATGCTGACGTGGATCCGCAACACCCTCGTGCTGGCGGTCGTCGTGACCTTCCTGCAGGTGCTGACGGGCTCGTTCGCCGCCTACGGCTTCTCGCGCATGCGGTTCCCCGGACGCGACGTGCTGTTCCTCGTGTACATCGGCACGATCGCCGTGCCGTGGCAGTCGTACATGATCCCGCAGTTCATCCTGCTCTCCAACGCCAAGGTCTCGAACACCCTCTGGGCGATCATCCTCATCCAGGCGTTCGGCGCCTTCGGGGTGTTCCTCATGAAGCAGTACTACGACACCATCCCCGAAGACCTCTCCGAGGCCGCGCGTCTCGACGGCCTCAGCGAGTACGGCATCTGGGCGCGCATCATGGTGCCCCTGTCGGTCCCCGCCATCGCCAGCCTCACCATGCTGACCTTCGTCGGCACGTGGAACGACTACCTCGGGCCGCTGATCTACCTGCGCAGCCCCGACCTCTGGACCATCCAGCTCGGGCTGCAGAGCTTCGTCAGCACGTTGTACGACGCCAACTACGCCCTGCTGTTCGCGGGTCTGACGATGTCGGTCGTGCCGATCGCGATCGTGTTCCTCTTCGGGCAGAAGTACTTCGTCGAGGGCATCGCGACCAGCGGAATGAAGGGCTGAGCCATGCGTCGCATCTCTCACGACACCTACGCGAACATCTTCTCGACGGTCTACCTCGGGCTCATGGTCAATCTGCTGCTGCTGATCGGCTGCGCGCCCCTGGTGTTCCTGCTGCTCACCACCGACCCGGTGATGTCGTGGCCCCTGCTGGCGATCGCCGCTCCCCTCGCCGCGCCCGCCCTCGCCGGGGCTCTGACGGCCTTCCGCGCGCACGGCCTCGGCGACGGACGGGTGATCCGCACCTTCTGGGCGGGGTGGCGCGCCAGCGCCCCGAAGGCCCTGGTCATCGGCGCGCTCGTCGCGGTGGTGCTCGCGATCGTCGTGGTCGACGTGCGCGCCGTGTCGGCGGCATCCTGGGCCGTCGTGGTCGTCCCCCTCTGCGCGACGGTGGCGCTGCTCGCCCTCGCGACGACGCCGGTGGCGCTGACCGCCCTCGTCGAGGCCCCCGGTACGCCGCTGCGCGTGCTGCTCTCGACCGCCGCGGTGCTGGCGGTGCGCCGCTGGTACCTCAGCGCGGTGAGCCTGCTCGTGCTCGCGGGGCAGGCCGTGCTGTTCACCACCTCGCCCGCGCTGGCTCTCGGCCTCACCGCCGCGCCCGCGCTGTACCTCGTCTGGGCCAACGCCCGCTTCGCCCTCCGCCCCGTGCTTCCGGCCGACGCCACCGTCGCCGTCTGATCAGAAGGATTCCCCGAATGACGACCTCCCCTCCCACCGCGCGGGTGGACACCGACCGCGCCATCGCGCAGGTGCTGGCCACGATCCGGGCCAACATCGCCGCGTTCGGCACGCGCTACCCCGACGACACCACCCGGGACAACCGGTACGACCTGCGACCGGCGGTGCCCGGATTCGACGAGGGCGCCAACCGCGGGTGGACCACCAGCTTCTGGCCGGGCATGCAGTGGATCGCCTTCGACCTCACCGGCGACGCCGACTTCCGCGACGCGGCCCTCGCGCACGCCGCCGACTTCGGCCGCCGCGTGCGCGACGAGGAAGACCTCGACACGCACGACCTGGGGTTCCTGTACACGCTGTCGTGCGTGGCCCCGACGCGCCTGCTCGCCGACGACGAGCGTGCGGGGGACGCCCGTGCCGCCGCGCTCTCGGCGGCCGAGGACCTCATGTCGCGGTACCTGCCGTCGGCCGGCGTGATCCAGGCGTGGGGCAACCTCGCCGACCCCGCTCAGCGCGGACGCACGATCATCGACAGCCTCATGAACATGCCGCTGCTCACCTGGGCGGGCGAGCAGACCGGCGATCCCCGCTTCGGCGAGGTCGTCGCCCGGCACACCACCGAGCTGCGTCGACACATCCTGCGGCCCGACGGTTCGACCTTCCACACCTTCTACTGGGATGCCGCGACGGGCGAGCCCCTGCGCGGGGCGACCGAGCAGGGGGCGTTCGACGACTCGTGCTGGGCGCGCGGGCAGGCGTGGGGCATCTACGGCTTCGCGCTGAACCACCGCGCGACCGGCGACGACTCGCTGCTGGCCGCGTCGCGCACGTGCGCGGAGTACTTCCTCGCGCACCTCCCCGCCGACGACGTGCCCTACTGGGACCTCGTCTACAACGACGGCGCCGAGGCCCCCCGCGACAGCTCGGCGGGGGCGATCGCGGTGTGCGGTCTGTACGAGCTCGCCGCCGCCGATCCCGCGAACGCCGAACGGTGGCGCGCGGCGGCCGACCGCATCCTGACCTCGCTCATCGCCCGCTACACCCCGGCCGAGGCCGCCGACGCCGACACGGTGCTGCTGCACAGCGTCTACGACCTGCCCAAGAACGTCGGAGTCGACGAGGGCACCCTCTGGGGCGACTACTTCTACTTCGAGGCGCTCGCCCGCGCCGCCCGTCCCGACTGGCGGCCGGTGTGGTGAGGCTCGCGCGGGTCGCCACCGACGGCGGTGAGCGTTCGATCGCCGTGCTGTCGGCGAGCTCCGGCGACCGCCTGCTCGACCTCGGCCCCCGGCCGCTGCCCGAGCTGTTCGCCGAGCTCGACGGCATCCGGGATCTCGTCGCCACCGCGGATGCCGAGACCCTGCCGCCGCTCGACCCCTCGGCGCTGCGCGCGCCGGTGGTGCCGCGCTCGCTGCTGTGCCTCGGGTACAACTACCGCGGGCACGTGCCCGACGGGGTCGACCCCACCGCCGACGACCCGGCCACGCCGGACGTGTTCGTGAAGACGGCGAACACGCTGGGCGGTCCGGCCGATCCCGTCGTGATCCCCGCCGTGGCCGACGACGTCGACTACGAGGGGGAGATCGCCGTCGTCATCGGCCGACGGGCGCACGGCGTGCCGCTCGACGACGCCCTGTCGTACGTCGCGGGCTACACCCTGCTCAACGACGTGTCCGACCGGTCGTGGCAGCGCCGACAGAGCCAGTGGGCGCTGGGCAAGTGCTTCGACGGGTTCGCGCCGCTGGGGCCCTGGATGGTCACCGCCGACGAGATCGACCCGCAGGACCTCGTTGTCGAGGTCGTGCGCGACGGGCAGGTCACCGTGTCGCAGTCGACGGCGACGACGATCTTCTCGGTCGCCTTCGTCGTGCACTACCTCAGCCAGGTGCTGACCCTCGAGCCCGGCGACGTCGTCTCGACCGGCACGCCGCAGAAGCTGGCCGCCGCACAAGCCGCGCACCGACCGCTCGCCCCCGGCGACGCCGTGACCGTGCGCGTCGCGGGGATCGGCGAGCTGACCACCGTCTTCACCTCACCCTCGGGAGCACCCGCATGATCCTCGACACCTTCCGCCTCGACGGCCGCGTCGCCGTCGTCACCGGCTCGAGCCGCGGCCTCGGCCAGGGCGCGGCCCTTGCGCTCGCCGAGGCGGGCGCCGATCTCGTGCTCATCGACCGCGGCGACGCCGAGCACACCGCGGAACTCGCTCGCGGGCTCGGTCGGCGCGTGCACACCGTGCACCGCGACTTCGTCTCGGCCACACGCGACGAGCTCGCCGCGGCGATCGACGAGGCGGTCGACGTCCTCGGCCGCGTCGACATCCTCGTCAACAACGCCGGCACCATCCGCCGCGCCCCCGCCGCCGAGCACGGCGCCGCCGACTGGGACGACGTGCTCGCCGTCAACCTCGACGCCGTGTTCCACCTCTCGCAGGCCGCCGGCCGTCGCATGATCGCGCAGGGCTGGGGGCGCATCGTCAACGTCGCCTCGATGCTGTCGTTCCAGGGCGGCATCCTCGTGCCCGGCTACGCGGCCTCCAAGCACGCCGTCGCGGGACTCACCAAAGCGCTCGCCAACGAGTGGGCGGCCTCGGGGGTCACCGTCAACGCGATCGCCCCGGGCTACATGGCGACCGACAACACCGCCCCCATCCGCGCCGACGCCGACCGCGAGGCCTCGATCCTCGCGCGCATCCCCGCCGGACGCTGGGGGACCCCGGGCGACCTGCAGGGCGCGTTCGTGTTCCTCGCCTCCGATGCCGCCGCCTACGTCACCGGCACGGTGATCCCCGTCGACGGCGGCTGGCTCGTGCGCTGACACCGCCCGCTCCGCCCCTCGCCTTCCCGACCCCGAACCCCAGGAGAATCGCATGACCGCCTCCATCCCCCAGCGCTACGCGACCCACCCCGCGCAGATCCCCGGCATGGACACCGCCGACCTGCGCGAGCGTTTCCTCATCGACGACCTCTTCGTCGCCGGCGAGGTGCGGTTGACCTACACGCACCACGACCGCATCGTGCTGGGCGGTGCCGTGCCGGCGGGCGCTCCGCTGCCCCTCACCGGTTATCCCGAGATCCGCAGCGAGTACTTCCTCGAGCACCGCGAGGTGGGCATCGTCAACGTCGGCGGGGCCGGCACCGTCACCGCCGACGGCGAGGTGTACGAGCTCGTCACCGGTGCGTGCCTGTACCTGGGACGCGGCATCCGCGACGTCGTGTTCGCCGACGCGGGCACCGACGCCGACGGGGCGCAGTTCTATCTCTTCTCGGCGCCCGCGCACACGAGCTACCCCGCGGCGCTGGTGTCGCCCGGTGAGGGAACGGTGCGCGAGCTCGGCGACCAGGTCACGAGCAACCGTCGCACCCTGAACCAGTACATCCACGAGAACGGCGTGCAGAGCTGCCAGATCGTCATGGGCGTGACCCAGCTGCACCCGGGCTCGATGTGGAACACGATGCCGGCCCACACGCACGACCGGCGCACCGAGTGCTACCTCTACTTCGACGTGCCCGCCGACGCCCGCGTCGTGCACCTGATGGGCGAGCGCGACGAGACCCGTCACCTCATCGTGGGCGACCGCCAGGCCGTCATCTCGCCGAGCTGGTCGCTCCACTCGGGTGTCGGCACGGCGGCGTACTCGTTCGTGTGGGCGATGGCGGGCGAGAACCAGGCCTTCGACGACATGGATGCCGCGCCCATCACCGACCTGCGCTGATGACGGGGGTGCTGCTCGCCGTCGGCGAGACGATGGCGATGCTCGCGCCCTCCGATGGGGGAGGGGTCGTCGATGCCGCGGCCTTCCTCGTCGACGCGGGCGGGGCGGAATCGAACGTCGCCGCCCACGCCGCCGCCCTCGGGATGACGGCGCGCTGGCACAGTCGCCTCGGCGCCGACGCCCTCGGCGATCGCGTGCAGCGGCAGGTCGCCGCTCGGGGCGTCGACGCGGCGTCGGTCGTTCGTGACCCCGACCGCCCCACCGGGCTGTACGTGAAGGACCCGGGCCGGGGCGTGCGGTACTACCGCCGCGGGTCGGCGGCCTCGGCCCTCGCCGAGGACGATGCCGACGACCTGGCCCTCGACGGGGTCGACGTGCTGCACGTCTCGGGGATCACCGCCGCCCTGTCGTCGTCCGCCCGGGCGTTCCTCGTCGCGGCGATGGCGCGGGCGCGTGCGCTCGGGGTCACGGTGAGCTTCGACGTGAACCACCGCGCGGCGCTGTGGTCGGCGGCGGACGCGGGCCCCGTCCTCGCCGACCTCGCAACGGCCGCCGACGTCGTCTTCGTCGGCCGCGACGAGGCCGAGACGCTGTGGGCGACCCCGCGCGACAGCGACGTGCGGGCGCTTCTCGACGGCGTCGCGGAACTCGTCGTGAAAGACGGCGACGTCGGCGCCACGGCCTTCCACGGCGAGGCGCGCACGTTCGTCCCGGCGCTGCGGGTCGAGGTGCTCGACGCGGTGGGGGCCGGAGACGCCTTCGCCGGCGGGTACCTCGCCGCCCGCTCCCGCGGGCTCGGGGTCGCCGATCGGCTCGCCGCGGGACACGAACGCGCGGCACTGACCCTGCGCACCCTCGGCGACTCCCTGCACGACACGGCCGCCCTGCCGGCATCCACTCTTCGCACTCTCGATCGGAGCGACCATGCTTCCCGCTGACGACACCACCGCCTTCTTCGACGCCCGGTTCGCGGGAGCCCCACTCATGGCGATCCTGCGCGGCATGGGCCGCGAGCGGTCGCTCGCGGTGGCGGCCACCGCGTGGAACCTCGGCATCGACGCCGTCGAGGTGCCCCTCCAGACCCCCGCCGACGAAGAGGCGCTGCGGGCGGTGTGCGCCGCCGCGGCCGAGCGCGGGCTGCGCGTGTGCGCCGGCACGATCGTCGACCCGGCGCAGGTGCCCGTCGCCCAGGCCGCGGGCGCGGCGTACCTCGTCTCACCGGGCCTCGACCCGGCCGTGGTGGCCGCGGCGCGGGCGCATGGCATCCCGGTCCTGCCGGGGGTGGCGACGCCCAGCGAGGTGCAGCTCGCGGTGTCGCTGGGGCTCCGCTGGCTCAAGGCGTTCCCCGCCTCGTGGCTGGGTCCGGCGTGGTTCCGCGTGATCCGCGGGCCGTTCCCCGACGTGCGGTTCGTGGCCACCGGGGGACTCGACGCCGGCAACGCGGCCGAGTTCCTGGATGCCGGGGTGCGCGTCGCCGCGGTCGGATCAGCGCTCGAAGACCCCGCGCAGCTCCCGCGCCTCGCCACCCTGCTCACCCGCCCGTCTTAGCCCCCCACCGCCCCCGCGCGTGGCACCTCGCGCACATCCGTGCAAGCCCGCGCCGACCTCGGCGTGCCCGGGGGAGGATGGAAGCATCCGCATCGACCCCTCCTGAGGAGACCCATGCACGTCAACGCCTACGCGGCGTCGTCCGCGACTTCGCCCCTCGAGCCCACGACCATCGAGCGTCGTGACGTCGGCCCGAAGGACGTCCTGATCGACATCGCCTACGCCGGCATCTGCCACTCCGACATCCACACCATCCGCGGCGAGTGGGGCGACGTGCCCTACCCCCTGACGGTGGGCCACGAGATCGTCGGAACGGTCGCCGAGATCGGCTCCGAGGTCACCTCGCACAAGGTCGGCGACCGCGTCGGCGTCGGCTGCATGGTCAACTCGTGCCGCGAGTGCGACAACTGCCTCGCCGGCGAGGAGCAGTACTGCGAGAAGGGCAACATCGGCACGTACGCCGGTAAGGACGTCGACGGCTCGATCACGCAGGGCGGCTACAGCGAGAAGATCGTCGTCGACGAGCACTTCGTGCTGCGCGTCCCCGAGTCAATTCCCTACGACAAGGCCGCCCCGCTGCTGTGCGCCGGCATCACGACCTACTCGCCGCTGAACCACTGGAACGCCGGCCCCGGCAAGAAGGTCGCCATCGTCGGCCTCGGCGGTCTCGGCCACATGGCCGTCAAGATCGCCCACGCCATGGGCGCCGAGGTCACGGTGCTCTCGCAGACGCTGAGCAAGAAGGACGACGGCCTCAAGATGGGCGCCGACCACTACTACGCGACCAAGGACGAAGAGACCTTCGCGACGCTGAAGAACACCTTCGACCTCATCGTCAACACCGTCAGCGCCCCCCTCGAGCTGAAGAAGTACCTCGGACTGCTCACGCTCAACGGCACGATGGTCAACGTCGGCGCCCCGCCGGAGCCGCTGCCCATCCAGGTCTTCACGTTGTTCACGAACCGTCGCTCGTTCGCCGGTTCGTCGATCGGCGGCATCCGTGAGACCCAGGAGATGCTCGACTTCTGCGCCGAGAACGGCATCGCCCCCGAGGTCGAGGTCATCTCGGCCGACCAGATCAACGAGGCCTACGAGCGCGTGCTGAAGAGCGACGTGCGCTACCGCTTCGTCATCGACGCGGCGACCTTCGCGTCCTGATCCCGATCGCCCCGGCCCCGACGCTCCGCGGAGCGCCGGGGCCGCGGCATCCCGTCTCGGGCACGCCTGCGTGGCAGACGCCCTTGTTCGCCCCGCCCTCCGGCGCGCGGGCCCGCGCCACCCGCGCGCGGGCCCCGGCCACCGGCGCGGGCCCCGGCCCCCCGCGCATAAACGCTCTTCCTGCGCATGAACGCGCAGGCGTCGTGTTTATGCGCAGGAATAGCGTTTATGGATGCCATAACCCCGGCCCGCGACGCGCCCGGCCCGCGACTCTCCGCGGAGCGCCGGGGCCGCGGCATCCCGTCGCGGGCACGCGCGGCAGACGCCTTTGTTCGCCCCCTCCGGCGTGCGGGCCCCGGCCCCCCGCGCGCGGCCCGGGCCACCCGCGCATAAACGCTCTTCCTGCGCACAAACGCGCAGGCGTCGTGTTTATGCGCAGGAATAGCGTTTATGGATGCCATAACCCCGGCCGGCGACGCGCCCCGGCCCGGGCGCAACCCCGACCCGCGACGCGCACCCGACCCGCGCGCCCCCGACCCGCGACGCGCCCCCGACCCGCGACGCGCCCCCGACCCGCGACGCGCCCCCGACCCGCGACGCGCCCCGGCCCGCAACGCGCCCCGGCCCGCAACGCGCCCGGGCCCGCGACGTGCCCCGGCCCGCGAGCAGCACGAGAAAGCGGCGCCGCCCCGAAGGGCGACGCCGCTTTCTCGCGCGTCAGGCCTGGCCGAGAGCGGCGGACACGACCGCGCGGGCCTCTTCCTGCACCTCGCGCAGGTGGTCTTCGCCGCGCAGCGACTCCGCGTACAGCTTGTAGACGTCTTCGGTGCCCGAGGGGCGCGCGGCGAACCAGGCCGACTCGGTCTGCACCTTGAGGCCGCCGATCGCCGCGCCGTTACCCGGAGCGTGCGAGAGCTTGGCGACGATCGGCTCGCCGGCCAGCTCGGTGGCGCTCACGGCATCGGGCGACAGCTTCGACAGCGTCGACTTCTGCGCGGGCGTCGCGGGAGCATCGACGCGCTGGTAGGCCGAGGCGCCGAACTCGGCCTCGAGCTCGGCGTACCGCTGCGACGGCGTCTTGCCGGTGACGGCGAGGATCTCGGCGGCGAGGAGGCACAGCAGGATGCCGTCTTTGTCGGTGGTCCAGACCGTGCCGTCTTTGCGCAGGAACGACGCCCCGGCCGACTCCTCGCCGCCGAAGGCGACGGAGCCGTCGAGCAGCCCCGGCACGAACCACTTGAAGCCCACGGGCACCTCGAGCAGCGTCTTGCCGAGCGAGGCGGCGACCTTGTCGATGATCATCGACGACACGAGCGTTTTGCCGATCGCGGCGTCGGCGGGCCAGCCCGGACGGTGCGAGAACAGGTAGTCGATCGCGACAGCCAGGTAGTGGTTGGGGTTCATCAGTCCCGCGTCGGGCGTCACGATGCCGTGGCGGTCGGCATCGGCGTCGTTGCCCGTGAGGATGTCGTAGTCGGCGCGCGCGGCGACGAGCGAGGCCATGGCCGACGGCGACGAGGGATCCATGCGGATCTTCTCGTCCCAGTCGAGCGTCATGAACTTCCAGGTCGGGTCGACCTCGGGGTTCACGACGGTGAGGTCGAGGCCGTACACCTCGGCGATGAGCGCCCAGTACTCCACCGAGGCCCCGCCGAGCGGGTCGGCGCCCATGCGGACGCCCGCGCTCTTGATGGCGTCGATGTCGATGATGGATGCCAGATCCCGCACGTACGCGTCGCGGAAGTCGTACTGGCCGAGGTTCTCGAGGTCGATGTCGGCGTGGCGAGTGCGCTGCACGCCCGACAGGCCCGCGGCGATCAGTTCGTTCGCACGGTCGGCGATCCAGCCGGTGGCGTCGGTGTCGGCGGGGCCGCCGTGCGGCGGGTTGTACTTGAAGCCGCCGTCGCGCGGAGGGTTGTGCGAGGGGGTCACGACGATGCCGTCGGCGCGGCCCGGGTCGTCGGCCGCGCGGCCCTTGTTGTAGGCGAGGATCGCGTGGCTGAGAGCGGGCGTCGGCACCCACGCGTCGCGGGAATCGACGCGCACGTCGACGCCGTTGGCGACGAGCACCTCGATGGCGCTGCGCTCGGCGGGCAGCGAGAGTCCGTGGGTGTCGCGGCCGAGGAACAGGGGCCCCGTGATGCCCTGCGCCGCGCGGTAGTCGACGATCGCCTGGGTGGTGGCGAGGATGTGGTCTTCGTTGAAGCTGGTGCTCAGCGACGAGCCCCGGTGACCACTGGTGCCGAAGGCGACGCGCTGCTCGGGCACCGCGGCATCCGGTTTGCGGTCGTAATACGCCGCGATCAGTTCGTCGATGTCGATGAGATCGGATGCCTCTGCGGGCTTCCCTGCGCGACTGCTCATGCGCCCAGTCTGCCCGCTGCGTCCGACATGCGCACACGCCGTGACGCAATTCTGCGGGAATCCCTTGCTCGGTGCACCGCTTCCGATCGTGCGCACGACGCTCGCCGCCGGGCCCGTTCGACGGTGAGGGGGCGGTCGAATCGCGCCGCCACAGACCGACACCCCACTCGACACCCGTCGTCACTACACTCCGACCATGAGACGTATGTCGTGGGGGGCCCGCTTCGTCGGGATCGGACTTGTCGTGGCGGCGATCGTGGCGATCGTGAAGGGGAAACCGAGCGGAGTGACCGCACCGTCGGTCCCCGTTCCCGACAACCCGCTGTGGAAGGGGACGATGAAGCCTGCTCCCGTCCCCGAGCAGAACGTCGTCCTCAGCCTGCCGAAGGACATGTACCGGCACGCGGGGGCCCCGACCGAGTGGTGGTGGCACATCGGGACGCTCCGGGCGGGCGACCGCGTGTTCGGTTTCGACATCAACGCCGCATCCTTCACCGGCCAGCACTTCGGCATGTCGCAGATCTCGCTGAGCGACGTGCAGGGCGACCGTCATTACGAGCGCACGCAGGTCTACGGCCCGACGCCCATCGGGGTGTTCGACGTCCACACCTGGGCCGAGGGCGACCCGTCGAAGCCGTGGTACGCGCGACTCGGTGATCCGACATGGCTCGTCGGCGGGTTCAGCGTCACGAACACCGGCTCCGGCTACACCGAGGCGCCCTCGGTCCACTTCGAGGGTGACGGCACCGGGGCCTCGGCCGTCGCGATCCTCGACGACGAGGGCGGAGTGACCCAGATCATCCTGCTCAAGCCCGGCTCGGGGTACACGACCACCCCGACCGTGACCCTCGTCGGAGGCGGCGGCTCGGGGGCCACCGCCGTGGCCGTGCGGCATTCCGTCGTCATGACGGCGCCCCAAGCCGACCCGACGCGCGACATCTCGGTGACGGCCGTCCTCCAGGACGCCAAGACGCTGGACGAGGTCGAGTTCGACCTCACGTTCTCTCAGCAGGGTCGACCGATGTTCGTCTTCGGAACGGGCGTGGAGCCCAGCGCGACGAGCCAGAGCCTGAAGAAGGACAACTACTACTTCTCCTTCACCCGGCTGAAGGCATCCGGCACCATCACCTTCGGGGGCGAGACCTTCGAGGTGACCGGCACCACCTGGATGGACCACGAGTACGGGTTCTTCGGCGGCAACTCGTCGGACACCCGCGTGCGCTGGCTGCTGCAGGACATCCAGCTCGACAACGGGTACACGCTGTCGACCGCGGGCATGATCGGCGAGGGGTACAAGCCCGAGATCGGGGTGTCGGTCGACGCGTTCGCCACGATCCAGGAACCGGACGGTCAGATCTACTACGTCGCCAGCACGATGACCCCGGTCGGTGAGCTGTGGACGAGCCCCTCGACCGGCAACAGCTACGCGCAGCAGTTCCGGGTGGAGATCCCGTCGTTCGACGCCGACATGCTGATCTCGACGCGGCTCCAGGACCAGGAGTTCTCGGCGAGCGGCGCGCCGATCTACGAGGGCACCGCCGAACCGACGGGCACCTTCCTCGGCGAGAGCGTCTCGGGAGACGCGTGGATCGAGCAGGCGTTCTAGACACGGCGCCGATGTTCGGGTGAGACATACTCGTGCCATGACTGAAGTGGACGTCGCGCGCGTAGCGGTCGTCGATGACCACGAACTCGTCGCCCTCGCGATGCAGGGACTGCTCGCCGGCGCCGAGGGTCTGCGCTTCACCCGCCACGCCCCGACGGTCTCGCACCTCGTGTCGCGCGCGTGCGACGCGGAGCTGGTGCTGCTCGATCTGAGCCTGCGCGACGACTCCTCGCCGGGCGAGAACGTCGCGGCGATCCGCCGCTGGGGCGCTCACGTGCTCGTGCTCACCTCGGGGAGGACCCCTTCCTCGTGCGCGCGGCCTCGCGCAGCGATGTGTGCGGCATCGTGCGCAAGTCCGCCCCGTCGACGGCTCTGCTCGCCGCGATCGTCGCCGCCGCGCGCGGCGATCATGTCGCCACCACCGAGTGGGCGTCGGCCCTCGACACCGACCCCCTGCTCGACGGCGCCCCCCTGACGGAGCGGGAACGTCAGGTGCTCGGCCTCTACGCCTCGGGTCTCGGCGCCCGCGACGTGGCCGCTCAGCTGTTCATCTCCGAGAACACCGTCAACGATCACCTGCGGCGGATCCGCGCCGTGTATCAGCTGGTGGGTCGGCCGGCGGCGACCAAGGTCGAGCTGTATCAACGCGGGGTGGAAGACGGATACGTCCCCCGCCCTCGCCGTGGGTGACCTCCACGCGGGTTCGCTCGCCGCTCGTCGGGTGATCGCCGGGGCCTCGGGGTTCCTGGTGACGGCGGTGGCCGTGGTGACCCTCGGCTTTCTCGCGAGCGGCGAGCAACGCGGTCTGCCCCTCTGGTTCCACGCGATGGCGTGGTGGTCGGCGGCGCTCACGGTCGTGCTCGCGCTCGCGGCTCCCCTGCTGAACGAGCGGGTGCTGCGCGCGGGCGCGGGGGCCGCCGTGGCGTCGTACCTGGCCGTCGTGGCGCTGTTCCCGGTGGCCGCCGAGGCGGGGCAGGTCGATCGCATGCCCTGGCTGCTCACCGCCTCCAGCGCCGGGGTCGCCGCGGCCCTCGTCGCCGCGGGCCCGGGGCTGGGCTGGGTGACCGTGGCGCTGGCGGCGGTCGCCGGGGTCGTCTACCGCCTGCGTTTCGGCGGGTTCGACCTGGATGGTGTCGTCAACGACGCCCATGCGCTTCTCACGGCGGCGGTCATCTGCGCGCTCGGGGGCTTCGTGCTCTCGTCGGGACGCGGTCTCGATGCCGCGGCCGCCGCGCGCCGAGAGGCCGGCGAGCGCGAGTCGGCGGAGCGCGGGCGACTGGCCGCGCGCACCCGGACCGCCGCGCTCGTGCACGACGAGGTGCTGGCCACCCTGTCGCTGGCCGCGTCGGCCGTGGCGGTCCCCCTCGACCGCCTCGCCGCCCAGGCCCGTCGCGCCGCGCTCATGGTGACGCGTCTGTCGCACGAGGAATCCGAGGACTCGTGGCCGTTGGAAGCCGCCCTCGCCCGTGAGGCGCGTCGTCACGACGCGCTGTTCGCCGCGCGCGTGGAGGGCCCGGTGCAGGTGTCCGACCCCGTGCGCGAGGCGATCGTCGGTGCGTGTCGACAGGCGCTCGGCAACGCCGTCCGGCACGCCGAGGACGCGTCGCGAACCGTGACCCTCACGGTGCACGACGCGACGATCGAGGTGGTCGTCGCCGACGAGGGTGCGGGATTCGAGGTGTCCGACATCGCCGCCGATCGCCTCGGCATCCGGCACAGCATCGTCGGGCGCATGGCGCGTGTGAACGGCGGCAGCGCCGAGGTGCAGTCGGGTCACGGGAAGGGCACCCGGGTGGTGCTGCGGTACCGGCCCGATCCCGGACCCGAGATGGATGCCGCCGCCGAGGGTCGTCCGCGCGGGCGCGCCCTCGTGCTCCTCGCCGCCGGTTTCGTCGCGCTGCAGGTTCTCTGCGCCGTCGCCGCCGCCCTCGCCGCCCCCGAGTCGTGGGCGCGGCAGGCCGTGCTGCTGGCGGTCGTGCTGCTCGCCACCCCGCTGATGTGGAGCGTGCGATGGGCGACACCGTCGTGGCCGCGTGCGGCCGCGATCACCGCCGTGGTCGTCGGGGGCACCGTCGGGGCGGTGTGGACCGCTCCGTTCTCGTACGGTCCGCTCTGGCCGGTGGTGGCCCTGGCGTTCTTCCTGGTCGTGCTGGCTCTGCGCGGACGGACGGGAACCGCGATGGGGGGAGCGCTGCTCATCGCGGTCGTCATCGCCGCGCGCGGTGTTCTCGACGGCGCCCCCGTCGGCCAGACGGTGCAGCTGGCGGCCCGCCCCACGGTCATCGTGGTCGTCGCCGTCGCCATGCTCCTGGTCGTCGCGCGGATGCGGCGGCGGATCGCGGCGCTGCACCGTGAGGCCGTGATCGCCGCCGAGAACGAGAGCTGGTCGCGGGCGGCCCGTGTCGAGCTGAGCCGGCGCACCGACGAGCTCGTGCAGACGGTGGTGCCGCTGATGGAGCGGATCGGTGCGGCTCGTCCCGCCTCAGAGCAGCAGCGCCGCGAGTACGCGGCCTGGGAGGGGCGCCTGCGCGACGAACTGCGCGCCGGAGGCCTGTCGCGAGAGCCGCTGCGCTCCGCGGTGGGCGCGGCGCGCGGTCGCGGGGTCGACGTGGTGCTGCTCGACGACAGCGGCGAGGTCGTCGACGAGCAGGTGCTGGTCGCGGTCCTCGCGTGGATGACGGCGGCCGTCGGCGAAGCCCGGCGCGACGTGGTGGGCCGGCTTCATCCGCCCCACCGTGCCATGCAGGCCAGCATCGCCGTCGACGGGCGCGTGTCGCTGTTCGACGGTGCGCTCACGGTGCCTCCGCCGGTGCCTCGATGAGCTTCCACGGCGAGTAGTCGCGGTCGAGGACCGAACGGTCGGGACGCTGGCCGCGCGACCACCAGCGCGCCTCGTACCCGCTGCCGTCGTACAGCACGCGGTCGCCCTGGTTGTACAGCGCGTCGACGTTCCAGTCGGGGTAGGTGCCCGCGGGCAGCTCGGGGAGGGCGAAGGGCACGTCGTCGGCCAGGACGGGGCCGACATACGTCCAGGCCGAGGCGGCGGCATCCAGAGTCGGGTCGTCGGGGACCGCCCCGTCTTCGTTCCACCACTTCGCGACGTACACCGAGCCGTGCCAGACGACGAAGACGCCGGCGGAGTAGAACGACTGCGACGACCACACCGGGAAGGGGCTCGTGTCCGCGTCGTCGGCGATCATCGGCCACTCCTCCTGCGGAGCCGGTCGACCCGAGGGGGTGCCGTCGCGGTCCGCCCCGAGGATGCCGGCGAAGCTCTCGCCCGCCTGCTCCACCCCGCTGCACGACGTCGACACGACCTTCGGGCGGGGGTAGTTGCTGCCGCAGGTGCGGTCGCGGTTCAGCGACCACAGCGACATGCGGGCGACGCCCTGCTGCGTGGTGAACGTCTCGAGGGCGCGTGCGTCGTCGAGGGTGAACACCTCGCGCTCGATGTCGCTCTGACCGATCATCGGGGTGGCGCCCAGCAGCGCCCAGGCGCCGCCCGGGGGCAGGTCGCGCCCCGCGGCGCGCCAGACGTCGGCGACCTGCGCGGCCGTCTGCCGGAGGGCTCCGATGGCCAGGTCGGACGTCGACACGCTGCGGTCGTCGGCGTTGAAGTCCATGGTCATGGCGTTCACACCGGCCAGGTTCACCCCCGCGTTCAGCATCTCCGTGATCTGCGTCAGCCCCCGGTCGGTGAGACCGTCCGGAGCCACCGGGAGGGTGAGCCACACATCGAGCGGTCGCCCGGCTGCGGTGCGCTCCTGCTGCAGCTGGGCGACCGCGGCGTTGCGTCTCGCGGTCGCCGCCTCGTCGTCGAGGGCGTCGCCCTCGATGTCGAGGTCCATCACATCGGCCCCGTAGCGTTCCATCACCTCGCGGTACGCGTCGGCGAGCGACGAGACGGTGTCGCAGGCCAGGGCGAGCTCGGAGTTCGCCGCACCGCCGAACGACACGGCCAGGGGGCGGCCCTCGCGTCGCACGCGCTCGACGCGACGGTCGAGCTGGAAGCGGTCCGCCGCGTCGTCGAGGGTGTACGCCTTCCCCCACGTCGGGGTGCAGTCCTCGTCGCCCGCCGCGACCACGAAGGCGAGCACCACGCCGCCGGGGCCCTCGGTCATCCCGCTCCGTGCGAGCTGATCGCCCGAGTCGAGCGTCACGTCGTAGTAGCCGGCGAACCATCGGTCGGTGGTCGGCGTTCCGTCCACCGGGGTCGGGAGCGTCGGCAGCACGGCCACGGCCGCGACGCCGCCGCTCAGCGCGACCGCGACGATCGCACTCATCGCGAGCCGCGCGAACGACAGGCGCCGACCCGCGAACGGCGACCGCGCCCGAGCCGTCACCGGGCTCACGATGCGGCCCCGACGAGTTCGCGGGGGCCGTCGTCGAGAACGGCGGTCCAGCGATCGGCGGCGACGGGAGCGACCGGTGCCTCCGCGGGTGGGGCGACCCAGATCCAGTCCATCCACGCGAACCACAGATCCGACACGGTGTGTCCGACCCCCACCAGCCGCAGCAGGGCCCACACGATCGACAGGGTGGTGAAGGCGGCGAACACCGTCGTCCCCCAGGCGTCGACGTACGCGGCGCGCACCCCGATCGCCGCGGCGGCGAGGGCGATGAGGAGCGGGGCGATCAGGTACAGCGCCGGCACGCGGGTGCGCGCGGCCACCTTCGGCGTCCGGGCGAAGCGCGCCTTGCGGCCGCTCAGAGCCTGCGCCACCGAGCCGATGCTGCCCGCCAGGTTGACCGGCAGCAGGAGCAGATTGAGACCGTAGATCGCCACGACGTCGCGGCGCCGGTAGCCGAGCGCGTGCAGGTCGGAGGCCATCTCGGTGAAGTACGGCACGGCGATGAGCAGCAGCAGCAGGGTGACCAGCTGGCCGTTCATCGGATAGAGCGTGAGCACGGCGATCAGCCCCAGCGTCACCCAGGCCACCGAGCCGAGGTAGTTGGTGCGCAGCAGCTTCTCGGCCAGCGTCACCGGGCGCCCCTCGCGACGGCGCTGCTGGATGAGGGCGCGGAGCCTCGGCAGGATGAGCAGCCCACCGTCGGCCCATCGGCGCCGCTGGATGACGAGCGTGCCGAAGTCGGGCGGGGTGGCGCTGTAGCTCAGGCGTTCCGGGTAATTCACCAGCGACCAGCCGTGCGCGGCCAGGTCGATCGAGGACTCGGTGTCTTCGATCGCCGTGCGATCCGAGATGAACCGCACCACCGGGATGCCGTCGTCGATGCTCACCCGGCGGAGCTGCTGCACGGCCTCCCACCGCAGCACCGCATTGGCCCCGACCCAGAACGTGGCATCGAACGCGGTGAGCCCTTGGTGCACCATGTGCTGAAGATCGGTGGTCGCACCGGCCAGACGTTCCAGCCGCGTGGGTGCGCCCCGGTAGGCGCTGTACGGCGTCTGGGCGACGGCGATCCGCGCGTTCTCGGGCTGCTCGAGCAGGTGCACGAGCTGGGCGCAGTAGCCCGGGAGCAGCATCGAATCGGCGTCGAGGGTGAGCACGAAGTCGCACGCGGCCACCTCGAGGTCGGCGGGTCCCTCGCCGGCATCCTCCAGCACGAGCCGGCCCGCGATCACGGTCTCGCGATAGCGGCCGGCGATCAGTCCGAGGTAGGAGTTGAGGTTCATCGCCTTGTTCGCCGCGTGCGACAGCGAGGCGTACCGCCGCCTCTCGAACGTGCTGGCCTCGACGCGGAACACGCGCACGAGACGCTCGAGCACCTGCGCCGCGCGATCGCGCTCGAGGGGAGCCGCCCCGTTGTCGGCGGCCTCCCGCAGCGCCGCCGCCGTCGCATCGAGGTCATCGGCCAGTCGTCGCAGCACCTCCTCGGCGAAGAAGACCTCGACGTGCGTGCGGGTGGGTGCGGCGTCGGCCTGCGCGCGCAGCCACTGGGCGCACGCGGCGTGCTCGCGCATCGCCAGCTCGGTGACCTCGGCAGACGAGAGGGACTCGTCTCGGGCGCGGGCCGCGGCGGCATCCACCCGGGTGAACACGGGCAGCAACGCGCTCGTCAGCTCGTCGGTGAGGGCGCGGCATCCCTCGAGGTCGAGGCGCGCCGCGTCGTCGACGGGATCGACGTCGTCGTCGAGCAGGAGCACGACGTTCAGGCGGGGGAACTCCTGCAACGCGACCGACCACAGCCCCATGCGCACCAGCGCCGGATCCTCGGCGCGCGAGGGCAGGAGCGCGGTCATTCGCGGTTCGCGTCCGGAGAAGTGCTCGTCGAGGTCGATGCGCCGCACCCGACGGTGAGCGGCCAGGCGCGGGAGGGCACCCGAGCGGGCGAGGAGGTACATGCACGCCGACAGCGTCAGGAACGTCACCGACACGAGGAACACCGTCGTCGTCACCAGTTGCTCGGCGTCGACCAGCGCACCGCCGCGCGACAGCGCGACCACGACGGTGGCCAGGTAGAGCACCCACAGCACGATGCACGCGACCAGCGCCAGACGGGCACGGGCGATGCGGCCGGGCGAAGGGCGCGGGTGGGTGACCGGTTGCGGACGCGGGTCGCGGTCGGTCCCGCCCTGCCTCCGGGGTACGCGGGCGTCGGTAGAGGTGTGGCGCATGACGGGTGTCTCTCTCCCTGGCATCCGGCGCGTCGGGTCGCACCGGAAGGGCGCCAGCCGCGCGGGGCCGACGCCACAGGGGCGACTCTGGCGCATTCCGGCGGCGCGAGCGGCGGCTTCGACCACCGGTATCGGGGGTTCTGCGGCGCACGACGGCCTCGGGTGCCCGCGGGAGGGTCGAGCATCTAGGCTGAGTCCCCGTGAGCACTCCCGATCCGGCCCGCCGTACCTACAGCTACCTGGGTCCCGCGGGAACCTTCACCGAGGCGGCGCTCGCCCAGGTCCCCGAAGCGCGCGACCAGATCTGGCGGCCGGTGCGCAATGTCGGCGAGGCGCTGGCCGACGTCGTCGAGGGACGATCGGACGCCGCGATGATCGCCATCGAGAACTCGGTCGACGGGGGCGTGTCCACCGCGCAGGACGCCCTGGCCACCGTGCCGGGCCTGCGCATCGTCGGCGAGTACCTCGTGCCGGTGAACTTCGTGCTCGTGGGCAAGCCCGGGGCGACCCTGGCCGACGTCTCGCTCATCGCCGCCCACCCCGTCGCGTACGGGCAGTGCCTCGGCTGGCTCAGCGACAACGTCCCCGCCCACGCGCACCTACCCGCCGAGAGCAACGTCGCCAGCGCCCTCGGCGTGCTCGACGGTACGAGCGGCGCCGACACGGCGATCGCCGCCCCCGGCGTCGTCGCCCACCACGACCTCACGGTCCTCGCCGAGAACATCGGCGACAACCCCAACGCGGTGACCCGCTTCGTGCTCGTCAGCCGCACGGTCGCCCCGGCTCCTCCGACGGGCGCCGACAAGACGTCGCTCATCGTCGAGCTCCCCGAGGACCACCCGGGTGCCCTGCTCGAGCTGCTCGAGCAGTTCGCCACCCGGGGCATCAACCTGAGCCTGTTGGCATCCCGTCCCATCGGCGACGCCCTCGGCCGCTACCGCTTCGTCATCGACGCCGACGGGCACGTGCTCGACGAGCGCATGGCCGACGCGCTGCTGGGTCTTCGCCGCTTCAGCCCCAAGGTCATCTTCCTGGGCTCGTACGCGCGCGCCGACCGCGCCATCGTGCGGTACCCGCAGCGCTACAGCGACGACGTGTTCGTCGAGGCGCGCGACTGGCTGCGCGGCCTGCTGAGCGGCGAGCCCGAGGCCTGACGCGCGCGGTGCGCCACCCGAGATGACACGTCAGAGCGGGTGCTCTCGGCAGTGACGTGTGCTCTCGCCCAGATCGCTGCCGCCCCGCCGCGACGCATCACCGCGCGGCAGCCCGCCCCGGGTCAGGCCGCGACGGCCGCCTTCTCGGCGATCAGCTCCAGGGTCTGCGCGCGACCCTCGACCGAGTCGAGAGCCTCACTGTCGTAGGCGCCGGCGACGGGCGAGACCATGATCTCGTCGACCCCGTACTGCGCGGCGAAGGCAGCCAGCTGTCCCTGCACCTCGGGGCCGGTGCCGACGAACCACTTCTGCCGGGTGGACGCCATGATCGACTCCGCCATCGCGTCGAAGGGATCGGCCTTGGCCTGCTCCACGGTCTCGAGCGGCACGAGCGGACGGTTGGTGCGCAGTCGCGCCATCATGCGCAGCTGCGGCAGCGCGCGCTCCTCGGCCTCTTCGGCGGTGGGGGCGGCGACGACGTTGGCGGTGACGAACGTGCGCGGGCCTTCGCCCGAGTCGTTGGGTCGGAACTGGTCGCGGTACAACCGCAGCGCGTGCTCGAGCCCTTCGCCCGAGAAGTGGTTCGCGAACACATAGGGCAGGCCGAAGCTGGCGGCGAGCTGCGCGGAGTAGTCGCTGGAGCCCAGCAGCCACACCTGCGGCATCCCGGATGCCGCGGGTGTCGCCTTCACCTGATACTCGGTGCCCGAGGTGAATCGCACGGTGGCGCCCTCGGGGGAGGTGAGCGCGATGATGTCGGTCACGTGGTCGGGAAAGCGCGAGACGTCGCTCGTCGTGCCCGACCGGTTCAGCAACTGTGTGATGACGGGGTCGCTGCCGGGGGCGCGCCCGATGCCCAGGTCGATGCGACCCGGGGCGAGGGCCTCGAGGGCGGCGAACTGCTCGGCGACGATGAGGGGGGAGTGGTTCGGCAGCATGACGCCCCCCGAGCCCACGCGGATGCGCGACGTGCGCGCCGCGGCGGCGGCGATCAGCACGGGGGGAGTGGTCGAGGCCACGGCGGGCATGTTGTGGTGTTCGGCGAACCAGTAGCGGGTGTATCCGAGGCGGTCGGCGCGCTCGACGAGGTCGAGGGCGGCGCTCACCGCCTGCGCGCTGGTCTGCCCGTGCCGCACGGGCACGAGGTCGAGAACAGAGAGGGAGGGGATCGCGTCGGTCACCTCGACGACAACCTCCGTGGGCCGCCCGCTATTCCGTCTCGAGAAGAGCCGCAACCCCCGTCCGTGATCCCGTTCATCGTGCGTAGCGTCCCGCTATGAGCGAATCGCACTCCGCGGGGACGCCGCTCGACGGCCCACAGACGGATGACGTGCAGGACACCGACGCGCACACGATGGTGCGCGCTCAGATCGTCGTCGACGACGCGACCTTCTCCCTCGCACAGGGGCAGGATCTGGCGGATCTGCAGCAACGCATCGAGAGCGCCGTCCACAGCGGAGGGCGATTCGAGAGCTTCGTCGTGGTGGGCAACCGCCGGATGAGCGTGCTCTGCACGGCCCATACGCGCGTTCTGTTCGCCGTCGAGACCGTGCAGTACGACCCCCGCGACACCGGTGATTCCGAAGACCCGTTCGGCGGCTTCTTCGACGTGTGAGCGGTGCTCAGCTTTCTCTCAGGAAGAAAGTCGTGACGAATCGGTCGCCCGCTGCGTCTCCTCTATGACATCGCGGGACAGACGGTCCCGGAGACGACGGAAGGAAGCGCTCATGGCTGACACCATCACCACCGCCACCCCCACCACTGCCAAGAAGGACGGCGGCTCCACGGTCATCGTCGACGCCGTCGTCGCCAAGGTCGCCGGTATCGCCGCGGCTGAGGTTCCGGGCGTCCACGCCCTCGGCGGTGGCGCGGCTCGCGTCATCGGCAACATCCGCCAGGCCGTCGGTGCCAAGGACCACGCGCAGGGCGTGAGCGTCGAGGTGGGCGAGACCGAGGTCGCCGCCGACATCTCGATCCAGGTGGACTACCCCGAGCAGCTCCAGCGCGTCGCGTCGAACGTGCGTGCCGCCGTCTCGCAGGCCATCACGGAGCTCGTCGGCATGAAGGTCGCCGAGATCAACGTGACCGTGGTCGACGTCTTCATCCCGGGCGAAGACGACGAGGAGCAGGTCGACGACACCCGCGTCAACTGACGATCGCTTTCGAAGGGGCGTCACCGAGAGGTGGCGCCCCTTTCGCGTGCCCGGATGCCGACACCCGGCGCATCGCGACGGTGCCGACGCCCGGGGACGGCCGGCCCGCCCGCGTCAGTGCCCGTGCCGGGTCTCGGCGTAGGCGTCGAGCGCGCGACGCCGGGTCTCGCCGAGGTCGACCATGGGCTCCGGCGGATTCTCACCGAGATACTCCGGCGCCCACTCGCGCACGTACTGGTCGTGCTTGTCGAACTTCTTGCGCTGCGTGTCGGGATTGAACACGCGGAAGTACGGTGCGGCGTCGGCGCCGGACCCCGCGACCCACTGCCAGTTGAACGGGTTGCTCGCGGCATCCGCGTCGACCAGGCAATCCCAGAACCACTGCTCGCCCTCACGCCAGTCGATCAGCAGGTTCTTGATGAGGAACGACGCCGTGACCATGCGCACGCGGTTGTGCATGACCCCGGTCCTCCACAGCTGGCGCATGCCCGCGTCGACGACGGCGACCCCGGTGCGACCCTGCTGCCAGGCCTCGAGGTGCGACCAATCGAGCGGGGGCCACGGGAAGGCGTCGTACTCGCGACGCCAGTTCTTGGTCGCGATGTCGGGGGCGTAGAAGGTCACGTGCCAGGCGAACTCCCGCCACACGACCTCCGAGAGGAATCCGCTCGCGCTCTTCGCGTGTTCGCCCGATCCACGGTGCTGAACGGTGTCGTGCCACACCTGGTACGGGCTCAGCTCGCCCCAGCGCAGTCGCGGTGAGAGGTTCGACGTCGCACCGCCCGCGAATTCGTCGCGGTACTGCGAGTACCCGCCGAGGTCGTCCTCGAGGAACTCCCTCAGTCGCGCCTTCGCCGCGGGCTCGCCCGGTTCCCACGTCTCGCGCAAGCCGCCGGCCCAGTCGGGCGTGGTCGGCAGCAGCGACCAGGCGCCGAGGTCGTCCCCGTCGACGCGCCCGTCGAAGCCGGGGACTTTGCGCGCCTCGGCCATCGGCGGGCGCGGGGCCGGCAGCTTCTGCACGGCGCGGGCGAAGGGCGTGTAGACGCCGTAGGGCTTGTCGGCCTGCGTGCGCACCGTCCACGGCTCGTAGAGGAGGCTCGCGGCGAACGACGCGACGGTGACCCCGCTATCGCGCAGGGCCTCTTTGATGCCCGCGTCGATCTCGCGCTCGACGCCGCCGTAGCGGCGGTTCCAGAACACCGCGCCGGCGCCCACTTCGTCGACGACGGCGGGGACCACCTCCGCCGCGCGGCCGCGGCGCAGCACGAGCTGGGAGCCGCGTTCCGCCAGGCGCTCACCGAGCGAGGTCAGCGACCCGTGCAGCCACCAGCGGGCGGCTCCGCCGATCTCGCGGACCCCGTCGGACTCCTCGTCGAACACGTAGAGCGCCACGATCGGTTCCTCGCGGTCGAGGGCCGCGCGCAGCGCCGGGTTGTCGGTGAGCCGGAGGTCGTCGCGGAACCAGACGATCGAGGGCGTTGCCATTGTTCGACGGTATCCGCCACGGCATCCGTGCGTCCGGGCTTGACACTCGCCCGCCGCCGCCGCCGCCGCCGCCGCCGCCGCCGCCCGCCTCGGCCCGCCCGCGCCCGACGAGACCGCACACGTTTGTCGAGACCGCATCCGCCGGTCGCCGAACGCGTGCGTCCTCGACGAACGAGTGCGTTCTCGACGAGGGGCCGCGCGCGGCGCGCGCGTCAGAGCGTCGAGACGTCGTGACCCTTCGGCAGCGCCACGGAGAGACCTCCGGCGATGATGCGCGTGTAGATGCGTGTCGCCTCGCCGAACTCGTCGCCGTCCAGTTCGATCGGCTGTGCGGGGGACGTCGCCAACTCGATGCCCGTGCCGCGCAGGTAGCGCACCGAGGTGTCCTTGCGGCGTTCGAGCACGCGGCGCCCCGCGCGGAACTTGCGCAGGACGGAGTTGTCCCACACGATGCTCCGCCAGACACCCAACCAGCCCAGCACGCCGCTCGGCTGGAGGACGGCCACGTCGAGTCGGCCGTCGGCGACGGAGGCGTCGGGGATCAGCGCCACGCCGCCCTGCAGGGCGCCGCAGTTCGCGAACAGCACGCTCTGCACCTTCGCCGAGTGCAGGCGGTGTCCGTTGAGCTGGTACATGACGCGGAAGGGCTTCGCCGAGACGAGCGACCGCGCCGCTCCGTCGACGTACGCGACCCAGCCGACCTGCTTCTTCAGGTCGTCGCGCGTGTTCTGGATCATCGCGGCGTCCAGGCCGATGCCAGCCATGACCGAGAACCCGTGCTCCTCGATCTCGCCGTCGGCCCGGCGGATGCGGGCGAGTCCGGTGTCGATGGGGAGGATGTCGCCTTCGAACGTGGCGCGGATCATCGCGTCGGTGTCGCTCAGCGGAAGGTTCAGGTTGCGGGCGAGGAGGTTCCCCGTGCCGCTCGGCACGATCGTGAGGGGGACGCCCGAGGAGGTCAGCGCCTCGGCGACCGCGCGAACCGTGCCGTCGCCGCCGGCTACGACAACGGCATCCACTTTCTCTTCGAGGGCGGCGCGCGTCGAGTCGTCGCCGAGGTCGTCGACGGTCGTCTCGTAGAACAGAGGCTCGGCCCAGCCCGCCGCGGCGGCCATCTCGGCCACGCGCGCACGCAGCTGCTCAGGCTCGACCTTGGTGGGGTTGTAGATCAGCGCGGCGCGCTTCTTCGCGGTGGGCTCGGCGTCGATGGGTGCCTCGTCGCCGTCCGCCGAGACGCGCTGGGCCTCGCCGGAGCTCTCGTCCGAGGTGTCCGGCTGAACATCCTCGGGCTGGTGGATGACGTCGTCGGGCTCCGCGGCGTCCTTCGGGTCGGGAGCGTCCTTGTGAACGTGGTCGTCGACGTCGTCGCCGAGTCGCGCGGCGTGGAAGTCGTCGCTCGAACCTTCGGCCGCAGCGGCATCCGCCTTCACCGCGGCGGGGGCATCGGAGGGGACGGTCTCGGGGGACTCCGCGTCGTCACGCGGCTCGTCAGGGGCGGCCATGGGTCCACCCTAGGACCGCGGTGGGCCGCGACCCGGCAGCCGGACCGGGCTTGACGGGGGGATGCCGATGGCCCATGCGTCACGGGGCGTGCACACGCCGTTCCGCGGCCGACCGCCTGCCGTTCACGGTCGAGGTCGGGGCGGATCCCCGGGGGATGCCGACCATAGGATGGACGCGTGATCGACCTGACTCTGCTGCGTGAAGATCCCGAGCTCGTGAAGCGCTCCCAGATCGCCCGCGGGGAGTCGCCGGATTCGGTGGACGACGCCCTCGCCGCCGACCGCGACCGCCGCGCCGCCATCACCGCCTTCGAAGAGCTGCGCGCCGCGCAGAACGCGCACGGCAAGCGCGTCGCGCAGGCGCCGAAAGACGAGAAGGCCGCCTTGGTGGCCGAGGCGAAGCAACTCAGCGAGCAGGTCAAGGCGGCGCAGCACGCGGTGGGCGAAGCCGAGGCGGCCGCCGACGCGGCCCTCGGCCGCATCGAGAACATCGTGCTCGACGGGGTGCCCGCCGGCGGCGAAGAGAACTTCGTCACCCTGCGCACCCACGGCGAGATCCCCACGTACGACTTCGAACCGCTCGACCACCTCGCGCTCGGCGAGAAGCTCGGTGCGATCGACATGGAGCGCGGCACCAAGGTGTCGGGCAGTCGCTTCTACTTCCTCACCGGCATCGGCGCGCGTCTCGAGCTGGCGCTCATGACCCTCGCCCTCGACCGGGCGCTGCAGGCGGGCTTCACCCCGATGATCCCGCCGACGCTCGTGCGCCCCGAGGTCATGCGCGGCACGGGGTTCCTGGGCCAGCACGCCGACGAGGTGTACCACCTGCCCAAAGAAGACCTCTACCTCGTCGGCACGAGCGAGGTCCCCCTCGCCGGGTACCACATGGACGAGATCCTCGACCTCGAGCGGGGCGCCAAGCGCTACGCGGGCTGGTCCACCTGCTACCGCAGCGAAGCGGGTTCGTACGGCAAGGACACCCGCGGCATCATCCGCGTGCACCAGTTCAACAAGCTCGAGATGTTCGTCTACACCGACCCCGCCGACTCCGAGGCCGAACACGACCGCCTCGTCGCGATGCAGGAGGGCATGTTGCAGGACCTCGGCCTCTCGTACCGCGTCATCGACGTGGCCGCGGGTGACCTCGGCTCCAGCGCCGCGCGCAAGTTCGACATCGAGGCCTGGGTCCCCACGCAGGACGCGTACCGCGAACTCACGAGCACGTCGAACTGCACGACGTACCAGGCGCGTCGCCTCGAGACCCGCTTCCGGCCCGAGGGCGGGGGCAAGACGCAGCCCGTGGCGACGCTGAACGGCACGCTCGCGACCACCCGCTGGATCGTCGCCCTGCTCGAGACTCACCAACGGGCCGACGGATCGGTGACGGTCCCCGAGGTCCTGCGCCCGTACCTCGGCGGGCTCGAGGTCATGGAGCCGGTCGCGTGAGTCGCGAGGCCGCCCTGCCCGAGACCGGTGACGTCGAGATCGCCGCGCAGCACGAGGCGGTCGACGTCGTCGAGCGCATCGCCGACGATGCACCCGTCGGGCGCATGCTCATCGCCCTCGACATCGACGGCACCGTGCTGCTCGAAGACGACACCCTCAGCCCCGGCGTGGTCGAGGCCGTCGCCGGAGCGCACGCGGCGGGCCACGAGGTCATGCTCGCCACCGGGCGCAGCTGGGACAGCACCCACCCGATCATGGAGCGCCTCGGCATCCAGCCCGAGTACGCGGTGTGCTCGAACGGCGCCATCGTCATGCGACGCGTCGGCGACGGCAACGCCGCGGTGTACGAACGCGCGCACGTCGAGACGTTCGACCCGACCCAGGTGCTCACGCTTTTGGGCGAGCACCTCTCGGGCGCCCACTTCCTGGTCGAACTCCCCGACGGCTCGCGGCTGTTCACCGACTACCTCGACGACTGGAACCTGCAGGGCGCCAACAAGGTGAGTTTCGCCGAGCTGTCGAACCAGCCCGTGTGCCGCGTCGTCGTCGTCGCCCCCGAGCAGACCGATCAGGATTTCCTCGAGCTCGTCGAACGCATCGGCCTCACCCAGGTCTCGTACGCGATCGGCTGGACGGCGTGGCTCGACATCGCGCCTCAGGGCGTCGACAAGTCCACCGCCCTCGAGTTGGTGCGCGGGTGGCTCGACATCGCGGCCGGACGGGTTCTCGTCATGGGCGACGGACGCAACGACATCGAGATGATGCAGTGGGCCCTGCGCCACGGCGGCCGGGCGATCGCGATGCACCAGGGGCCGCCCGAGGTGCACGCCGCGGCCGGCGAGGTGGGCCTGTCGGTGAGCGAGGGCGGCGTCGCCGCGATCCTCCGCGCGCTCTAGATCCCGCCGCAGAGGTTCCTGAGCCCGTCGACGGGATCGGTCGCCTCACGCCCCCCGGGGCTCAGCGTCCCCACGCCTCCCGCACGGCCGCGCGCAGCATCCGCGTGTCGGCCGGGTCGAGGTCGCGTCGGCTGCGAGCGAACGCCGCGCGGGCGGCATCGCGGAACACTCCGGCGCGTGCGGGAGCGGATGCCGCGAGCGAGGCGAGGCATTTCTGCAGGCGCACCTGCACCTCGACGTCGGCCGCGCCGTCGCGCGCCAGCGGACGGAAGGCGTCGTCGACGAGATCGGTGAGCATCGGGGCGGGGACCCAGACCCGCTCGTACGCCACGTCGGCGTCGGGTTCGGCCGCCAGCGCTCGGGCGAACACCCGCTGCAGCGAGGCGATGACCTCGATCGCCGTGCCCGGGTCGTTCGTCGCGGCCGAGAGGGCGCGGCTGCCGATCTCGGTCAGGGCGATCACACCGAATCGGGGGTCCTGCTCGAACGTGCGGTGGTTCTCGATGCGGAACGCACGACGGAGGCCGGTGCGCACGGAATCGTCGACCGACCCTGTCACGGCCGCGAGCGGCACCCGGGCATCGGCGATGCGCCCGGGTGTCGCGCGCACGTGGATGTCGAGTCCGTGCCGGCGGGCGAGGCGGTCGAGCGCGGCGACGTCGACGTGCGTGACGTACCCGACCTTCTCGGCGTGGACGTCCACGGCATCCGGAGGCACGGCGACCGCCGGCCGCGCGCCGAGGGTGGGGGCGGCGGCGTGGAGCTCGAGCGACGTGGTCGCGGCCCGTTCGACGCGATCGATGACATCGGACATGCGCCCGAACGTCGACAGGTGCGAGATCCAGCGCAGCAGGGTGAACACGACGATGCCGATGACGACGAGCGTGGCGACGAAGAGGATCGTGCGCCCCTGCGGCAGGTAGTACCCGGTCGACAGGGCGACGATGCCCACGAGCGAGAAGGTGAACGCCCCGATGAACGTCGAGACGGCGTTCTGCGACGTCGGATCGGCGATGAGCAGGGGCGTCGAGCGGGGCGTCGCCGTGGTCGTGGCCGCCGAGAACGCGGTGACCATCGCCGTCACCGAGAAGGTGCTGACGGTGAGCATCGCCGTGGCGATGATCTGCAGCAGCGATCCGACCGAATTCTGCGCGAGGTCGATCCCGAACTCGAAGGGCAGCAGAGGGCCGAGGACGTTCGCGGCGAGGGCGACGACGACGGCGGTCAGCGTGAAGATCGCCGCGCGCACCCACACCTGCCGCCCGAGACGGAGGAAGAAGGATGCCAGGGAGCCGCGGATCGTCATCGCCATGCGGTCGACGATATCCAGCGCGCGCCGCGGGCGACGGGGGATGGACGCGGGCGGGGAGCACGCTCGGGTGCACACGCTCGGTAGACTCGAACGACCGGGAGGGTTGTCCGAGCGGCCGATGGACCTGGTCTTGAAAACCAGTGGGCAGAGATGTCCCGTGGGTTCGAATCCCACACCCTCCGCCAGATGTGCGTTGTTCGAACCCCGCCCCAGCGAAAGCCTGGGCGGGGTTCTTCTCGCGGATCGCTCACGCAAAGGCGCTAGAATTCTGTACATGACCACCCTCTCTCTCGCCGACGCCCGGGCGAACCTGTCGAAGCTGGTCGAGTCGGCCGTCACGACACACGAGCGCTTCGACGTCACCCGGAACGGTGACCGTGTCGCAGTGCTGCTCAGCGCTGATGACTACGACGCTCTCCTCGAGACGGTCGACATTCTCAGCCGCCCGGATGAGGTTGCGGCGGTGCGTGAGGGTCTGGCCGATCTTGCCTCCGGGGAAAAGTCTTCTCTCGAAGACGTTCGGGCGGCGATGATCCGGCGCGGACGCCTGTCTTCGTGAACCCGGAGTACGACGTCGTCTTCACGCGGGCCGCCCGGCGCGCGCTCGAACGAGACCTTCCCGAGAAGGTCGCCGCTGCGGCATTCGAGTTCATCGCGGGCGCTTTGCGCCGGAACCCGCGGCGAGTGGGCAAGCCGCTGCGAGAGCCGCTCGCGCCGCTGTACTCCGCTCGCCGCGGCGGGTATCGAGTCATTTACCTGATCGTCGACCAGCAGTTGGTGATCGAAATGGTGTCGATCGCGCACCGCCGTGATGCCTATCGCGGGTGATGTGCCTCGCGCCTCGCGACAGTCACGGCATTCTCAGCCGCGCGTCCCTAGTATTACTGCGACCTCCTGCCCTGCGCCGGAGTCGACGTGCTGCCGGGCCGGTGGCATCCGTTCGAGAGGACCCGAGTGAGCAAGACCACACCGCGCGGTCAGAAGACCATCGCGCGCCACGGCCGGCTGACGTCGCCGGGGCCGCTGGCGCAACTGTTCCGCGGCCTCGCCATCGTGCTCGCCGTGCTGCTGGTGTCGGGCGGTGCCGTTCTGGCCTACGCCGCGATCGACCTGACCCGCAGCTTCACCGCCGACGCGGTCGAGCTGAAGAACCAGCCGGCCGTCCCGCCGGACATCGGGGAGTTGAAGGGCGGGGTGAACATGCTGCTCATCGGCACCGATGAGTGCGAGCCCGAATTCGCCCAGCTCTTCGGGGATCGGTGCACGGGCGACGACGCCGAGGGCAGCCTCAACGACGTCAACATGCTGGTGCACATCTCCGACGCCCCTCGTCGCGTGACCGTCATCTCGTTCCCGCGTGACCTGATGGTGCCGATCCCGGCGTGCACCGACAAAGACGGCTACGAGAACTCGGCCATGAGCAAGCAGCAGATCAACAGTGCGTTCTCGTACGGCGGGCTCTCGTGCGTCGTCGAGACGATCTCGCAGCTCAGCGGCCTCGAGATCCCGTTCGCCGCGAAGGTCAGCTTCGGCGGCGTCATCAACATCACCGACGCGATCGGCGGCGTCGACGTCTGCATCGCGAACGGCATCAAAGACCCCTACACCGGCATCGACTGGCCCGCCGGAACGCGCACGGTCGTCGGCCTCGACGCCCTGCAGTTCCTGCGCACCCGCCACGGTGTCGGCGACGGCGGCGACCTCGGGCGCATCTCGAACCAGCAGCAGTACATGTCGCGTCTCGCCAACAAGCTGAAGAGCCAGGAGGTGCTGTCGAACCCGGCGACGCTGTACAAGCTCGCCTCGACCGCGCTGCGCAACGTCGACCCGTCGACCTCGCTGACCAACCCCCTCACGCTGGTGCAGATCGCCTCGGCCGTGAAGGACGTGCCGTTCAACGAGATCGTCTTCGTGCAGTACCCCACCTACACCGACCCGTCCGACGCGAACCGCGTGGTCCCCGACCGCGAAGACGCCGACACGCTGTGGGCCGCGCTCGCGGCGAACCAGCCGCTGCAGCTCTCGGGCAACCTCAGCGACGGCGACGGGGTGGTGGTCGACGAGAACGGCGCTCCGGCTCCGACCGAGACCGCAGCCCCCGCGCCCACCGACGGAACCGAGCCGACCCCGGCGCCGACGTCGGAGGCGATCGTGCTGCCCTCGGGCATCGCCGGGCAGACCGCCGCGCAGGCCACCTGCTCGAACGGCAACGTGCGCTGACCCCCGCCGCCCGGCATCCGGATCGTGGTTCGGATGCCGGGCGGCGACCGGTTAGTATGGACCGGTGTGTTCGTGCCGAAAGGCGTCGATCACCTGGAGACGTCGCATAGTCAGGCCTAGTGCACCACCCTGCTAAGGTGGAGTCCCCGTAAGGGGACCGAGGGTTCAAATCCCTCCGTCTCCGCCATTTTTCCCAGGTCAGGGCCAGGGCGAGGGCGAGCATCTTCGCGGCGATCGCATCGAGGTCGGTGTCGACGGTGTGCGGGTTGCCGCCCTGTCGTGCGGCGAAGAACATCGTCACCAGCTTTTGCAGCGTGAACGACCGCTTCGGAGCTAACGGGCTGCTCGTCTCGATGAAGTGCTTCTGCTTGCGCTCCCGAACGAGCTGCGCCGCCGTCTCCTCCTCGGAGGAGAACAACGGTGCCGGTCCGGTCTGTACGACGCCCTCCGGGCTCTCGCTCATCCTGACCTCCTCCTGGCCCTGCTCCGCGAGGCGGCAGCGCGGACGGTCGGGTTGCAGGCGTTCGATGAGCAACTACTCGCGTGCTGTGCCCTGCTGTCGGGGCATGGTGTGGAGATGGACACGGTCCCGCACGCGCGTACGTACCGGCGGTGTCTGCCCGTCGGCGACAGTTCATGCGGCGAAAACGACAGATTGTGCGGCAGGGCGGGCGACCGGCGCGCACCACGATGAAATGACTGCTGGCACCACTGCGCCGAGGCAGGGCGCCGATCTCCATCGTCGGGGATCTGCACACAGAGGAGTACACAGTGAGTTCAGCGACGGCTAAGCGGCCGATGTCGAACAAGAAGTTTCTCGCGGTCTGGATCCCGATCGTCGCCGTGGTGGCCATTGTGGCCATCGGTGCGAACATCGCGATCGGGATGTTCCGAGGCGCGATCGAGTCGTACATGGGGGCCGGGACCTACGACATCAGCAACACCGCTGAAGGATCGGAGCTCGACACCGAGTATTACGGCGCCGACTACGAAACGGTCGATGATGCCAAGGCGGCATCCAGCACGATCGTCGAGGAGATCGCCGGCGAAGGCATGACCCTCGTCAAGAACAACGGCACGCTCCCGCTCGCTGCGGGTGCTGTCACGCTGCTCGGCCGCGGAGCAGCCGATCCCGTGTACGGCGGGTCCGGCTCGGGTACCGCAGACACCCGGACGGCAGTCAATATCCGCGCGGGTGTCGAGAACGGCGGGTTCACCGTCAACGGAACCGTCTACGACCAGCTCGCCGAATTCGCCCAGGCGAACCCTGCGGCCGACGGCGGTCGTACCAACATCATCATGGACAAGCCCGATGAGTCCAACTACAACATCGGCGAGATGCCGGTGGACCAGTACTCACAGGACTCCGTCAATAGCTTCGCCGAGTTCGGCGACGCCGCGGTCGTCGTGATCGCTCGTGGCGGCGGCGAGGGCGGCGATCTGGCCACGAACATGGAGCAGTGGGACGCGAACGCCGAGCCCGGCCAGCACCAGCTCGAGCTGAACAAGGACGAGAAGGACCTTCTCGAACTCGCGAAGTCGAACTTCGAGAACGTGGTCGTCGTCGTCAACGCCTCGACCTCGCTCGAGCTCGGCGCACTCCAGGACGATGAGGGCATCGACGGTGTTCTCCTCGCCGGGTCTCCCGGCGCCGTCGGCTTCAGCGCCCTCGGCCCGATCCTCGCCGGCGAGATCAACCCGTCGGGACGCACGGTCGACATCTTCTCGCGCGACTTCACCGCCGACCCGACGTTCGCCAACTTCGGCGACTACGCCTACAGCAACGTCGATGACGCGTACTTCGTGGACTACGAAGAGGGCATCTACGTCGGCTACCGCTACTACGAGACGGCTGCCGTCGAGGGTTTCATCGACTACGACGAGGCCGTCGTCTACCCCTTCGGTTACGGACTCAGCTACACCGAGTTCGACTACGCCATTACCGGGCAGACCCTCGGGGCCACCGACGGGGAGATCTCCGTGGACGTCGCGGTAACGAACACCGGTGACACCGCGGGCAAGGACGTCGTGCAGCTCTACTACACGGCGCCCTACACTCCCGGCGGCATCGAGAAGTCGTCCGTCGTGCTCGGCTCGTTCGCCAAGACCGATGTCCTCGAGCCCGGCGCATCCGAGACCATGACGCTCAGCATCCCGGTCGAGCAGATGGCCTCGTACGACAGTGAGGGCGCCGGTGCGTACGTGCTCGATGCGGGCACCTACGAGATCAAGGTGCAGACCGACTCGCACACCGTCGCGCCGGGGACCTCTCCGATCGCGTACACGGTCGCCGAGACGGTCGCGTACACCGACGGTCGCGCCAGCGACGAGACTCCGGCAACGAACCAGTTCGCCGATGCGACGGCGCCGTTCACCGACGGCACCCTGACCGAGTTCTCGCGCGCCGACTTCGCCGGGACCTTCCCGAGCGCACCCGAGGGGGACGGCCTCATCGCGAGCGAGGAGACCCTCGCCGCGTTCGCTCCGTACGACGCCGCGGCTGCGGCCGAGGAGAACGGCGACGTGGAGGCACCGACCTGGGGCGCCGACGGCGACCTGTCGCTCATCGACATGCGCGGGCTCGCGTGGGACGACCCGGCCTGGGACGCGTTCCTCGACCAGCTCGAGTTGACCGACATCGTCGACATGCTCACCTCCGGTGCGTACAACACCGCAGCGCTGCCGGAGATCGGAAAGATCCGCACGAACGACCTCGATGGTCCAGCCGGATTCAGTTCGTTCATCAACCCGGATCTGTGGACCGGCACCGCGTTCCCGGCCGAGTACCTGCTCGGCCAGACCTGGAACGTCGATCTCGCCGAGAAGATGGGCGTCGCGATCGGCAACGAGGCGCTGACGATGGGCGCCAACGGCTGGTATGCGCCCGCCGCGAACCTCCACCGCTCGCCGTTCGCGGGTCGCAACTTCGAGTACTACTCCGAAGACCCGACCCTGTCGGGGATGCTGGCGACCGCGGCCGTCGACGGAGCGCTCACCAAGGGCGTCTACTCATTCACGAAGCACTTCGCGATGAACGATCAGGAGACCAACCGCGTCAACGGCATGGGAATCGCGACGTGGGCCACGGAGCAGACCATCCGCGAGATCTACCTGAAGCCGTTCGAGATGATCGTGAAAGACGCCTCGGGTGAACTCAGCTGGTACGACGCGGACGGCCGGAAGCAGACGACCGAGATCGGTGCGACGGCCATGATGAGCTCGTTCAACCGCATCGGGGCGACCTGGGCGGGCGGCTCGTCCGCGCTGATGCACGACGTGCTCCGCGAGGAGTGGGGCTTCACCGGCTTCGTCATCACGGACTTCAACCTGTACCCGTACATGTACGTCGACGAGGCGTGGGCCGCACGCGGGACCGATCACATGCTGACGTTCTCGGGCACGAAGACCGTCGAGGACACGGAGAGCGCGTTCGCGCAGTCGAACATCCGGTACGCCGCGCACAACGTGCTCTACACGGTCGCCAACTCGAACGCGGTCAACGGGATGGCGCCGGGCGCGACCCTGGCTTACCAGCCCGCGGCGTGGGAGATCTGGGTGAGCGTCGTCACGATCGTCCTCGGCATCCTGGTCATCGCAGGAATCGTCTGGATGGTCATCCGAGTGCGCCGGCACCGCAATCGACCCGTCATGATCGCCGACGAGACCGCGTCGGCCTGATCATCCGACACCGAACGGGGCCGGAGGAGTTCACCCTTCTCCGGCCCCGAACAGAAAGAACGCATTTCGTGATTGACGTGAACGACACCCTCGCCGGTCTGAGCCTCACCGAGAAGGCCGCTCTTCTGAGCGGCGAGAACACCTGGCAGACCCGCGCCATCCCCGCGGCCGACGTTCCGCGGATCTGGATGGCCGATGGCCCTCACGGAGTGCGCAAGCAGGTCGGTTCCGCCGACCACCTGGGCATCAACGGGTCCGAACCGGCGACCTGCTTCCCGACGGCCGCCACGATCGCCAACAGCTGGGACGAGTCGCTCGCGGAGGAGATCGGTGCTGCGCTCGGACGCGAAGCATCCGGGCAGGGCGTGCACGTCCTCCTCGGACCCGGGCTGAACATCAAGCGCAGCCCGCTCGGCGGGCGCAATTTCGAGTACTTCTCCGAGGACCCCGAACTCGCGGGGCGTCTCGCGGCCGCCTACGTCCGCGGAATCCAGTCGGAGGGCGTCGCCGCGTCCCCCAAGCACTTCGCCGTCAACAGCCAAGAACTCCGACGCATGGTGAGCGACTCCATCATCGACGAACGCACGCTGCGGGAGCTGTACCTCACGGCGTTCGAGATCGTCGTCCGCGAGTCCGCCCCGTGGACCGTTATGAGTTCATACAACCTCGTGAACGGCGCGTACGCGCACGAGAACGCCCATCTGCTCCAGCGCGTCCTGCGCGACGAATGGGGTTTCGGCGGGGCCGTCGTCTCCGACTGGGGCGGCAGCAACGATGCGGTCGCCGCCGTGCGCGCGGGCGGAACGATCGAGATGCCCTCCCCCGGCTTCGACTCCGCACGCGAGATCGAGGCGGCGGTGCGATCGGGTGATCTCGATGAAGCCGACCTCGACGCGCGGGTACGCGAGGTCCTCACGCTTGTGGAGCGGGTGACCGCGCGTACCGTCCCCGCGGCGGTCGATGTCACCGCTCATCGCGCGCTCGCGCGCCGCGCGGCCGCCGAATCCGCCGTACTTCTTCGCAACGAGAACCGGGTGCTGCCGCTCGCCGCGGGCACCCGCGTCGCGCTGATGGGCGACTTCGCGACCACGCCGCGCTACCAGGGCGCCGGCTCGTCGCTCGTGAACGCGCGCGACGTCTCCACCCTGGCGCAGGCGCTCGGAGCCAGCACACTCGACCTTGTCGGCACCGCCCGCGGATTCCGCCGCGACGGCGTCGCCGATGCCGCACTCGTATCGGAGGCGCGACGCCTCGCCGCATCCGCCGACGTCGTGATCCTCGCATTCGGGCTCCCGGAGATCGCCGAGTCCGAAGGCTCCGACCGCGGAACTCTCGCCCTTCCTGCCGACCAGATTGCCCTGCTGAACTCCGTCGTCGCCGTCCACGACCGTGTCGTGGTCGTGTTGAGCGCCGGCGGTGTGGTCGAGGTGCCGCCGCTCGACGGCGCCGCCGCTCTCGTGCACGGCTACCTCGGTGGCGAGGCCGGCGCGGAGGGCATGGTCGATGTCCTCACCGGTGTCGTCGAGCCCGGCGGGCGCCTTGCCGAGTCGATGCCGCTCCGGCTGGCGGACACCCCGACCGCGGGCAGGTTCCCCAGCACCGCACGCACCGCCGAGTACCGCGAAGCGCTGTCGGTCGGCTACCGCTGGTACGACGCATCCGGCACTCCCGTCGCTTTCCCGTTCGGGTTCGGGCTCGGATACACGACCTTCGCGTACAGCGACCTGCGGGTACAGGACGGCGTCGTGACGGTGACCGTCACGAACACCGGCGAGCGTGCCGGCAGCGATGTCGTGCAGGTCTACGTCGGGCGTTCCGCGCCGAGCCGGATGCCGCGGCCCACGCGCGAGCTGAAGGGCTTCTCGAAGGTGCGCCTCGAGCCCGGCGCGTCGACGACCGTGCGTGTGCCGCTCGGCGACCGCGCCTTCCGATACTTCGACGCCGATCTCGACTCGTGGCAGGTCGAGGGCGGCGAGTACGAGGTGTCGGTGGGACGCCACCCGGGAGATCCCACGTTGTCGGCGACAGTGCACGTCGAGGAGACGACCTCCGGTGGGGCGGCCGCGGATGGTTCGCGCGAGACGCCTACGAAGGCGACCCGCGCCCTCACGGATTCCGAGTTCGCCACGCTCCTCGGCCACGACGTGCCGGCATCGGCGTGGGGGAACGGATCGCTCGGGTACAACGATCCGATCGATCGCATCTCGACGTCGAAGAGCGCGCTGGTCCGGCTCGTGTTCCGCATCCTCGACCGGCGCCGCCGCAAGGCGGAGGCATCTGGCCACCCGGATCTCAACATCCTGTTCATGTTCAACGCGCCGTTCCGCGTCCTGTCGAAGATGAGTGGCGGCCTCGCCACCCGTCGTCTCACCGAGGCCGTCCTCACGGTCGTCAACGGTCAGGTCGTCCGCGGCGTGGGAGCTGTCGTGTCCGCCTACTTCCGCGGGCGACGTCTCGAGAAGACGAGCCGTGAGCGCTTCCGCGCCGCATCCGAACGCCCCCGCACGACCCGAAGGAGCCGGTGATGTTCACCGCCATCAAGACCCGCTGGACCACATTCGCGGACGGCCACCCGGAGCTGTCGAAGTTCCTGATGTTCTTCGTCTTCTCCAACGGCGTGACCCTCCTGCAGATCGCACTCATGCCCCTGTTCCGCTGGGCATTCGACGCGTTCACCGATCTCACGCAGGTCTCGTTCCAGGTGCTGCCCATCGGGTCGAACGTGGATGGCAGCCAGTACTACATGTTCAACTATGCTGCGGGCCCGCTTCCCGAAGGTGGCGGCGGCCTGTCGTACTTCCTGTCGGTGCAGATCACCCTGCTGATCGCGCAGGTGATCAACTTCTTCCTGCAGCGCAACATCACCTTCAAATCGAACACCTCGGCCTGGATCGCTGCCGGGTGGTACACGCTCGCGTACGTCGTGATCACGTTCGTCGCCGCCGCGGCGCAGGGGTTCTATAAGGCGCCCATCTACGATTTGCTCATGAACATCTGGGGCTGGGGCGCGACCGGCGCGGTCGTCGCCGACGTCATCACGGTGATCATCAACTCGGCCATCTCGTTCTGGGTGTTCTACCCGATCTTCAAAGTCATCTTCCGGCAGAAGACCGTCGAGCCGACGCTCACCGGCGCCTCCGCCTGATCGACCCGCAACACCTCGAATGCACACCGTCCCCACCCCGCTGCTGAGCGTCATCGTGCCGGCGTACAACGCCGACGCGTACCTCGCGCGCGCCCTGGACCCGCTGTGCGACGCCTCCACTCGCACGATCGAGGTGATCGTGGTCGACGACGGCTCGACCGATGCGACCGGGGTCCTCGCGGATACGTACGCGGCCGCGCGTCCTGACCTCGTGCGTGTCGTTCATCAGCGCAACGGCGGGCACGGGGCGGCGATCGAGGCGGGGATCGCGATCGCGCGCGGCGAGTACGTGAAGGTCCTGGATGCCGACGACTGGCTCGACACATCGGCGCTGCTGTCGGTGCTCGCCACGTTGAGAGACCTGGCCCGAGGAGGCGGCGTCGATGCGCTCTTCACCGACTTCGTCTACGACCGCGCCGGGAAGAGCAACCGTGTCTCCCGGTTCGACACCGTCTTCCCGAGCGACAGGCGCTTCGGGTGGGAGCAGACGGAACGGTTCGGAAAACGTCAGCACCTGATGATGCACGCCATCATCTACCGCACCTCGCTGCTCCGGGCGAGCGAGCTCGCGCTGCCGCGGCACACCTTCTACGTCGACAACCTCTACGTCGTCCGGCCGCTCCTGCACGTCCGCACGATGTACTACCTGCCCGTGCAGCTCTACCATTACTTCATCGGGCGGGCCGGGCAGTCCGTCGACGTCAACGTGATGCTCGCGCGGGTCGACCAGCAGCTCCTCGTGAACAAGCTCGCTCTGGGCGCCCTTCCGCCCGCGGCCGACGTCGCGGCCGGTTCGGTTCCCGTGCAACTTTATGCCGCGCTGCTCCACTACGTCGAAGCGCTGTGCGCGGTCACGTCCGCCACCCTCGCGCGCGGCGGCGATGACACGCACCTCGCGAAGCGAGACGCCTTCTGGTCGCACGTGAAACACGAGAATCCCTGGGTGCACACCCGGATGCGGCGGAGCTTCATGGGCACGAGCAGCAATCTCCCGGGGGGCGCCGGGCGCCGGGTCACATCGCTGGCATACCACGTCGCACGGCGCGTCGTCGGGTTCAGTTAGGATCGCGCGAGCGGGAGAGGAGCAACCGATGATTCGGATCGGTGTCGTCGAAGACGACCCCGCGAGCATCGACCGTTTGATCTCCCACCTCGATCAGTTCCAGCGCGAACACGGCGAACGGTTCCACGTGGGTGCGTTCCGGGACGGTCGGGACATCATCGAGGACTACCGCCCGGACTGGGACATCCTCCTGTTGGACATCCAGATGGAGCGCGTCGACGGGATGACCGCGGCCCGCCGCATCCGGGAGCATGACGCCGAAGTCCTCATCCTGTTCGTCACCAGCTCGCCGCAGTTCGCGATCAGCGGGTACGAAGTCGATGCCCTCAGCTACCTGCTGAAGCCCGTGTCGTACCCGGTCTTCGAACAGGAACTCCAACGATGCCTGATTCGGCTGCGACGACGCGAACGCCGCCACATCCTGTTCTCCACCGTCGACGGCGACCGCCACCGCGTCGATGTCGCCGACGTGTTGTACGTCGAGAGCGCCAAGCATCAGGTCGTCATCCATACGCTGACCGGCGACCATTCGGTCGTCTCATCGCTGAAGGCGATGGAGGCCGAATTCGCCGGCGACGACTTCTTCCGGTGCAATAGCGGCTACCTCGTGAACCTGCGTCATGTGACCGGGATCGAGGGTAACGACTGCTCGATTCGCGGCGGCGTGCACGTGCAGGTGAGCCGGCCGCGGAAGAAGGTCTTCCTCGCCGCGTTGGCCGCGTACATCGGCGCGAAGGGCATTACCACGTGATACCCGAGGTGGTCGCGAACATCCCCCGCACGTACACCGCCCTGGCCGAATGGGGCGCCTGCATGGTGTTCGTGCTGATCGTGGCGCGTCGAATGCCGTGGCTGGCGACCGCCGCGACGATGCTGGGTGGCCTCGGTGCGCTGCTCGCGGTGCAGACCGTCGCCGGCCTCCTCTCGGTGACGCTCTGGATCCCCGGGATGCTGGCGGCCGTGGCGACGATGTTCGCGCTCCTGCTCGGCGTCCTGCGGGTGACCGCGGTGACCGCCGGGTACCTCACAGCACGGGCGTTCGTCCTCGCCGAACTCACCGCATCCATCCACTGGCAGCTGGACCGGTTCTACGCGGATGCTCCGGATGCGGTGAAAGCGGGCTTGCTCGTGCTCGTCTACGCCGGCGTGCTGACGGCGGCGTGGTACGTCGAACGACGCCACATGCCCCGTGGCACGCACGTCGACGTCGGCGTCCCGGACCTCGTGAGCGCCTTGGCCATCGCCGGGGCGACGTTCGGCATCTCGAACCTCAGCTTCGTGAACGCCTCGACACCGTTCAGCGGTCGCCTCGGCCCAGAGATCCTCTACATCCGTACCCTCGTCGACCTGTGCGGCTTCATCGCGCTGTACGTGCAGCACGAGGTACGGCGGAGTCTGCAGGCCCGACGGGAGTCGGAGGCGATGGCCCGCCTGCTCACGAGCCAGCACGATCAGTACGAGATCTCGCGCCGGACGATCGACGAGGTCAACCGCAAGTACCACGACATGAAGCACCACCTCGATGCCGTCCGTGCCGAGCAGGACGCCCAGCAGCGCCTCGTGATCCTGGACGAGCTGGAGACGTCGATCCGCGGGTACGGAGCGCAGGTGCACAGCGGGAACGCCGTTCTGGATGCGGTGCTCACGGGCAAGCAGATGTATGCCCGGGAGCAGGGCATCCCGGTCGTCGTGGTCGCCGACGGCCGGCTGGTCGACTTCGTTCGACCTCTCGATCTCACCTCGATCGTCGGGAACGCGCTCGATAACGCGTTCGAGGCGACGATGCGGCTTCCCGAGCAGGAACGACGGATGGTGAGGTTCTCGCTGTTCGCACACGACGATTTCGTCATGCTGCGCGTGGAGAACACCTTCGATGGCCGGGTGTCCCGCCGCGCCGGTCGGATCGTGACGCGCAAAGAGGGCGAGGGCCACGGGTATGGGCTGCGCAACATCGAGGCCGCCGCGGAGAAGTACGGCGGTTCGGTGTCGCTCGGGCAGGACGACGGCTGGTTCTCGGTGCGTGTGCTGCTCCCTCGGCGCGGGTCTGCGTCGTCCGCCTAGGCCGGAATTCGATCGCGTTCGCCGGCCGCGTCGGCGGTCGCGTCGATCTCGGGGTCGCGCCGGAAGATGATCTTGAAGATCGGGAAGTACACCGCCGCGGACAGCAGCGCGTTGATCAGCATGGTGACCATGTCGGCCGCGGCCTCGCCCGTCGCTCCCATCCCCCACGTCGTGATGAACAGGTCGTAGATTGGCGCCTTGTAGAAGCCCTGCAACGCCGCGGCGCCGAACGTGATGACGACGTAGGCGAGCGCGTACCAGACGGCGGCGACCCACGGGTTGCTGTTCGATTTGAACGTGATGTTGCGCTGGGCGAAGAAGTTGATCACCTGCGCGATCGCGAGGGTGATCTGGACGGCGAGGAAGTAAGCGAGTCCGCCGCCTCCGTCCGGAAGCGCTCCGGCGGCGTAATCGAAGACGAAATACTGACCGGAATCACTGGGCGCTCCGATCGGCAGAGCCTGGAAGCCGGTTTCCACGAGCGGCGTGAGTTCGAAGAGCATCTTGATGACCGGCATGAGGATGAGTTGCAGCACGGTCATGCCGACGTTCAAGATCATGAAGATGATGAGCTGCGCGAGGGTCGGTTTCGCAGCTTCGAAGCTCGACCAACGACGAGTGATCCGGGTGAACATGGCAGGCTTTCTGACGACGGCGTGAAGAGGCTCCGCAGGGGCCGGAATTCAGACAATCATGGGCGCGCCGGAGCACCCCGACGTCGTGCATGATCTGTCGCTCTGACGACACAACCTGCCGCTCATCACGATGGACAGGTGGGCGATCGCCCTCCCGTTCGCGGTTCTGGCGGACGCTTTCTTCATCATCGGCAGCAAGTCGACCAAGGAATCCGCCCCGGGCGGCGACGAGGTGTAGTCACTTGCGCCATGAGCAGATTGAGCGTGTGCTGGCGCCGGAGCGTGTCGGCCAGTTCGGCGTCGGCGGAGGTTTCAGCGCGCGGGAGCACTCTGTCTCCCGCCCGAAGAGCCCTTCTCCCCTCGGAGTGGCAGGAGGAATCGAGCGGGAGATCGTCGTTCCTGGCTTCAAAACCAGCGTAAAAGCCCCGGTTCGCCGGGGCTTTTCGCATTCCCGGGCGTCGTCGAGGAGCGGCCGTCAGGCGCCCCCGAACCTCTCGGTGCGCACCGCCGCGGGGTCGTGCCCATCGTCGACGAGCCAGCCGGCGACGGCCTCGACGAACGGCGTGGGCCCGCAGACGTAGACCCGGGGCCGTTGGGCGGCGGGGAAGACGGCTCGTCGCAGCCCCTCGGCGGTGAGGCGTCCCGGCGGTGCCGAGACGCCCGGTGGGGCGGTGCGCGTGTAGACCAGGTCGAGGGGCAGACCGCGATCGGCGAGCGCCTCGAGCTCGGGGCGGAAGAACACGTCGCCCGGCGAACGCACCGAGTACAGCAGTCGCAGCGGGGTGGCTTCGCCGCTCCGCGCGTGCGCGGCGGCCATCGCGTACAGCGGCACCACCCCCGACCCGCCCGCGATCAGCTGCACGGGGGCCGGGTCGTCGGAGGGACGCCACACGAAGAACGCCCCCAGCGGGCCGTGCAGCTCGATGCGGTCGCCGACGCGCAGATCGTGCACGAGGAAGGGCGACACCTCGCCGTCGGGGATCTCATCGACGGCGAGCGTCACGCGCGTGCCGTCGCCCGACGAGGCGAGCGAGTAGGAGCGCGACGCCTGGTAGCCGTCGGGTGCGGTGAGGCGCACATCGACGTGCGCCCCCGCGTCGTTGCCCGGCCACGTGGGCACCTCGAGTTCGAGGCGGCGGGCCGTGGTCGTCTCGGGTCGACTCTCGACGACGGTCGCGACGTGCCAGGCGGGGCGGCGGTTCACTCGTACCGTTCCTCGCGCCAGGGATCGCCGTGCGGGTGGTAGCCGTTCTGCTCCCAGAAGCCCGGCGAGTCGCGGGGCATGGTGACCAGGCCCTGCACCCACTTCGCGCTCTTCCAGAAGTACAGGTGGGGCACGAGCAGCCGGGCGGGGCCGCCGTGCTCGGCGGTGAGGGGTGCGCCCTCGGCCTCGAACGCGATCCAGCTCTTTCCGCCGAGCAGATCGTCGAGCGCCACATTGGTGGTGTACCCGCCGAACGAGTGCACCATCGCGAAGCGGTGCGCGGTCTCGACCTCGGCGAAGACGCGGTCGAGCGAGACGCCCCGCCACGCCATGTCGAGCTTCGTCCAGTGCGTGACGCAGTGGATGTCGACGGTGACGTCTTCGACCCCGAGGGCTTCGAGCTCGGCTCGGGTCCAGCGGTGCACGTCGTTCTCGGTGCCGATCACGAACTCCCACGCGTCGTCGGCGACGGTTGGCGTGGGCCCCGCCGAGAGCACGGGCCAGTCGGCCACGAGTGTCTGCCCCGGGGGCAGCCGAGGATCGCGCTCGCGGCGCCGGCCCGAGAAACCGCGGGTGATGAACGACATGGGACTCCCTGCTGGTCGCGTCTGCCCACCCTAGCCAGGGCCGCCCCCCGGCCGACAGGGTCGTGATGCCGGGTGTCGGAGCGTGTCGGGCCCGGGGCGAAGCCATGCGCACGGGGATCGGACGGCCGGTCTCGACGCGCGGCCGCGGACGTTCGCGAACCGGCCACACGGCGGGGGACCGTCTCGCGCCCGCTAACCTCGGGGCTGTGGGCCGTTCGCGTCCGCACCCTCGTACCCCCGGGAGAACCACACATGTCGGTCGGTCTGCTCGCCGTCGTCGATGACATCCTCAGCGCCGCCATGCGCGCCAGCGCGAAGACCGCGGGAGTCGTCATCGACGACGCCGCCGTCACGCCCCAGTACGTGCAGGGGCTCACCCCCGCGCGCGAACTGCCCGTGGTGTGGAAGATCGCGCTCGGCAGCATCATCAACAAGTACGTGATCATCATCCCGATCGCGCTGCTGCTCACCGCGTTCGCGCCGTGGGTGCTTCCCTACCTGCTCATCATCGGCGGCGGGTTCCTGTGCTTCGAGGGCGCCGAGAAGGTGCTCGAGTGGTTCGGCGTGCATCACGGCGCGCACGACGACGACGGTCCCCGCGACGAGAAGAAGCTCGTTCTGGGTGCGGTGCGCACCGACCTCATCCTCAGCACCGAGATCATGCTGATCGCGCTGTCGAGCCTCGACCCCGGCTTCGGCATCTGGATGACGCTGGGCGCCCTGCTCGTGATCGGCCTGGCCATGACGGTGGTCGTCTACGGCGCGGTCGCCCTGCTGGTGAAGGTCGACGACATCGGCCTGCGGTTGATGAAGAGCGCATCACGCGGGGTGCGTCGCTTCGGCGTGCGGATCGTGGCATCCATGCCCGCGGTGTTCCGCGTGATCAGCGTCATCGGCACGGTCGCGATGCTGTGGGTCGGTGGGCACCTGGTGCTGCAGAACCTCTCCGAGACGCTGTGGGCCGGACCGTACGAGGTCGTGCACCTCGTGACCCACGCGATCGAGGCCGCCGGCCCCGTGATCGTCTGGATCGTCGAGACCGCGATGTCGGCGGTGTTCGGCCTGATCCTGGGGCTCATCATCGTCGGCATCATGACCGGGGTCACGCGCCTGGTGAAGCGCGACGCCCCCGCCGACGCCGCCCACTGACCCGCCCCGGCGGCCGCACGCTTGCGCGGTTCGCCGCGCGCGTGCCGCGGCAGCGACGGCTACGCGCGGGACTCGCCGGCGGTGACGGCGCGGACGATCCCGCCGATCAGCTCGGGCCAGAGCTCGGGGGCGATGAAGTGCCCCATGCCGGGGTGCACCTGCAGCTCGGCGCCGCGAAGCGCCGCGGCCATGTCGACCGCTGCGTTCCAGTGCAGCACGTCGTCGTCGCGGCCGTGGAAGACCAGGGCGGGAACGTCGAGGGCGCGGAGGGCCTCGAGCCGCTCGGGCGCGCGCAGCAACGCCGACCACTGCCGCGAGAAGCCCTCGGGGAAGTACCCGCGGTCGAACGCCTCGCCCGCCGCCCACGCGTTCCATTCGACGTCGAGCGGGTAGCGCTCGCCCGCGGTCGCGGAGGCGAAGGCGGCGGCCCCGGCGGTGATCTCGGCGCGCGAGTATCGCAGCGGAGCCCGCATGAGCTCGGGCCTCTCGTCGTGGAGCACGTAGCGGGCATCGCGCCCCGGGATGGTCGACAGCAGACCCAGGCTCCGGACCCTCTCGGGATGCCGGATCGCGGCCATCTGCGCCATCATCCCGCCCATCGAGTGCCCGACGAGGTGCGCCGCGTCGAGGCCGAGGTCGTCGAGCACGCGCACGACGTCGTCGCCCATCTCTTCGAGGCCGTACCCGCCGTCGATGTCGTCGGGTCCGCCGAAACGGGCCGAGAGCCCCACGTCGCGGTTGTCCATGCGCACGACGTGCAGACCCCGCTCGACCAGTCGGGCGACCAGGTCGACGTGCCAGGCGATGAGCTGCGCGCCGCCGCCGGCGATCAACACCACCGTCGGGTCGTCGGCGTCACCGGCGGTGTCGTAGAAGATCGCGGGGTCGGGGGTGAACGGCATCCGGGGTCCTTCGTTCGGGGTGCGAGCGACGATAGCCGCGTCAGCGACGCGGCGGTATGGGCGCAACGCCCATCGGGGCGAGGGTGGGAATGGATGCCGAGCCCGGGGCGTGCAGGTCGGCGGAGAGCTCCGCGGCGAGGGCGCGGGCCGCGGCCTCGAGGCCGGTGAGGCGCGGTTTGACGTTCTCGGTCGCCCCGACGATGCAGGCGGCGGCGGCGACCTGGCCCGCGGCGTCGCGCACGGGGGCGGAGATCGAGGTGATGCCGAACTCGTCGATGGACTCCATGGTCAGCACCCCGTCGGCGCGCACGCGCTCGACGCGTCCGGTGAACTGGGCGTACTCGGCGGCCCCGTGCCGGCGGGGGAAGAGCGCGCCCAGCTGATCGAGGGTGAAGTCCATCGCGAGGGTGGGTCCTCCGTCGGAGCCGACGAGCGGATGCGGGCGGCCCAGCCAGGGCGCCATGATCAGGCCCTCGGCGAGGGGTTCGATGTGCTCGACCAGGGTGAAGCTGCGCATGCCCTTGAGCGCGGTGACGAAGACGCAGGCCTCGGCGCGGGCCGCGGTCGCGGCGGCACGGGCGGGGCCGGTGCGCGCGAGGAGGGGCTCGGTCGCTGCGCGATGCCAGGCGTGCAGGGCGAGGTCGAGATGCAGGCGGTCGGACTCGGCGTCGTGCGCGACCGTTCCCGCGCGGACGAGGGCGTCGACCACTCGACGCGCGCGGTCGGGGCGGAGTCGCGCGGCGGCCGCGATGCCCGCCACCGAGTCGGGGCCGTCGGCGAGGTGTTCGAGCACGCGCGTCGCCGCCTCGAGGGCGCGGGTCGGCTCGACGGCGGCGGCGTCCCCGCGGACGGGCCCGACGTGCGCCTCGGCCAGGGCCTGCTCGAACGCGCGCCGCGCATCGCCGAGGACGCGGCGCACGCGGGGGCGGGCGCGGGCGGCGCGATAGACCGGGAGGCTCACCGCGAGGGCGGCCACCGTGCGCCCGTCGGGTGTCGTGAGCCGGACGGCGATCTCGACCGCTCGGCCGAGCTGCGACTCGACGAGGCCGTCGCCGCCGCGCGTGGCCCGCACGAGGGCGCGACGCTCGTCGGTGACGAGTTCGCCGAGGGTCACGGGCACGTGCAGGGTCCACCCCGAACCGACGGTCGCGAGCACGCGCGCCCCGCCCGTCTCGGGGGCCGCGAGGACGACCGTCTCGGTCGTCTCCTGCGCGATGCGGTGCAGCTCGAACCGCACGACCGGGGCGAGCGCCGCGGACGCTCGACCCGACAGGGCGAGGGCGCGGGATCCGACGCGGTAGCTGCCGTAGTCGTCGGCCCGGGCGAGTAGGCCGAGGTCGGCGAGCTCGGCGCACAGCCTCGACACGGTGCTGAGGCTCGCGCGTGCGCCGCGGGCGATCGACGACAGCGGAAGCGGCCGGGTGGGGTCGGGGCGTGCCGCGACCGCGCGCAGGGCGGCGATCGCGTGCTCGATCCTCGCGCTCATGGCATCCCTCCCGCCAGGATCGCAATCTCGACCGTGGCGTTTTGCATCTCACGGTGACCGTAACAGCCCCGCCGCGCGGGGTTCGAATAATGGCTGACATTCGCCGGGCGCCCGACCGGCCCCTCGAAAGGACCCGCCATGGAGCAGTTCGACGCCGCCGTCGTCGGTCTCGGAGCCCTCGGCAGCGCCGCCGCGTACCACCTGGCCGGTCGGGGCGCGCGCACGGTCGCCTTCGAGCAGTTCGAGCTCGGGCACGTGCGCGGCGCCTCGCACGACACCTCGCGCATCGTGCGCACCTCGTACGGCTCGGCCGCGTACGTGCGCTTCGCGCAGGCGGCGTACCGCGAGTGGGCGGCGCTCGAGGCGGCCACGGGGGAGCGACTGCTGAGCATCACCGGCGGCGTCGTGTTCATCCCCGACGGCGGCCCGTACGACGCCGCCGACTTCGCGCGGAGCCTGACCGACAACGACGTGCCGTTCGACCTGCTCGGCCCCGACGAGGTGCACGAGCGGTGGCCGCAGTTCTCGCTGCCCGCCGGCGTCACCACCGTCTACACGCCCGACTCGGGAATCGCCCACGCCGCCCGCACGGTCGCGACGCTGCAGATGCACGCCCGGGTGCGGGGCGCCGACCTGCGGGACCGCACGCGGGTCGACCGCCTCATCCCCGACGGCGACGGCGTGATCGTCTCGACCTCGTCCGGCGAGGTGCGCGCTCGCCGCGTCGTCGTGGCCGCCGACGCGTGGACGAACACGCTGCTCGAGCCGCTCGGCATCCGGATCCCGCTCGAGGTCATGCAGGAGCAGGTGAGCTACTTCGCGCCATCCGAGCCCGAGGCGTTCGAGCGCGACCGGTTCCCCGTCTGGATCTGGGAGGACGAGCAGTGCTTCTACGGTTTCCCGACCTACGGCGAGCCCACCATCAAGGCGGCGCGCGACGTCTCGGAGGTGCACATGTCACCGGCGGAGCGCACGTTCGTCCCGTCGGAGGAGCGCACGGCCGAGCTGGCGGCGTTCCTCTCGGCGACGATCCCCGCGAGCGGCCCGGTGCTGCGCACCGTCACGTGCCAGTACGCGCTGACCCCCGACCGCCGCTTCGTCATCGGCCCCCTCGTCGAGCAGCCCGACATCATCGTGGCGCTGGGCGCCGGCCACGCGTTCAAGTTCACCCCGGCGATCGGTCTGGCGCTGGCCGAGCTCGCGATGGGCGGCGACACCACCGACGACCTGTCGGCGTTCGCGGTCGACGCGACCGTCGCCCCGGCGATGTGAGGACCCCCGTGCAGATTCAGCGCCGCGGAGACGGCCACCACGATTGGACCCTCTACGAGGGGGAGGGGCGCGTGGGCATCGAGTGGTACTTCCCGGATGCCACGGCCCTCGGCGCCCAGGTGATGCTCTACCACCTGGCCCCCGGTGCCTCGGAGGGCGAGCACCGCCACCTCACCGGCGCCGCCGACAGCTGCTCGGCCGACAGCAGCGACGAGATGTACGTCGTCACCGCGGGCGAGATCGTCTTCACCGCCGACGGGGTCGACCGGGTGCTCAGGGCGGGAGACGGCGCGTACGCCCCGGCGGGCATGGTGCACGGCGTGCGCAATGCCTCGGACGCCCCGGCCGAGCTCGTGCTGATCTTCGGCCCGCCGACGACCGCCGCGCCCACCACCACCACGCCGCCCGCCGCCCCGCCGCCCACCGCCCCGGAGGAGACGCCGTGAGACACGCCCCCGACTACGCCCTGACCGACCTCGACGCGGTGCGCGAGCTGGTGCGCGAGAACCCCTGGGCCACGCTGGTGAGTCATGTGCCCGGGCGGGGGCTCGTGGCATCCCACTATCCGGTGCTCGTCGACGACGCGGGCGACGGGTTCTCGATCGTGAGCCACGTGGGGCGCCCCGACGAGGCGCTGCACGAGCTCGGCGCGCACGAGGTGATGGTCGTGGTGTCGGGACCGAGCGGGTACGTCTCGCCCGGCTGGTACGACGTGTCGCCGGCCGTGCCGACCTGGAACTTCGTCGTCGCGCACCTGTACGGCACGCCCGAGCTGCTGAGCGACGACGAGAACCTCGCGGTGCTCGACCGGCTCGTCACGCACTTCGAGGCACCGTTGCCGAACCCCTTCCTGATGCACCGGAGCCTCGAGAACACCGCGTACGCCGAGCGGATCGTGCACGGGACGGTCGGGTTCCGCCTGCCCGTCGCACGGTTCGAGGCGAAGCAGAAGCTCAGCCAGGACAAGCCCGCCGCGGTCGTCGACCGCATCGTCGCGGCGCTGTGCGCTCCCGGCCCCTATGAGAACCCGGCCCTGGCCGGTCGGATGGACACCATCCGCCAACGAGAGGAACGAGAAGAACGATGACCGGATTCGTAGGCGTGGATGCCATGGTGCGCTGGGTCGCGACGAACGGAGCCGAGCGGCTCATGACCGACATGGTCGCGTACCTCGAGGCCGACTACCGTCGCTGGTCGTCGTTCGACAAGGTCGAGCGCATGGCCAGCCACACCCCGTTCGGGGTGATCGAGCTCATGCCCATCAGCGATCCCGACACGTACGCCTTCAAGTACGTGAACGGGCATCCCTTCAACCCCGGCCGCGGATACCAGACCGTCACCGCGTTCGGCGTGCTCGCCGACGTGCACAACGGCTACCCGGTGTTCCTGTCGGAGATGACGCTGCTCACGGCGTTGCGCACCGCCGCGACCTCGGCCATGGTGGCGCGCCGACTGGCCCGCCCCGACCCGCGCACGATGGCGATGATCGGCGCGGGGAGTCAGGCGGAGTTCCAGGCCCTCGCGTTCCGCGGTGTGCTGGGCGTGGATCGTCTGCGCGTGTTCGACGTCGACCCCGCGGCAACCGCCAAGCTCGTGCGCAACCTCACCCCGCTCGGCTTCGACATCGAGGTGTGCGACTCGGCGGCCGAGGCCGCTCGCGGCGCCGACATCGTCACGACCTGCACCGCCGACAAGGCGGCGGCGACGGTGCTCAGCGATGCCGACGTGACAGCGGGAATGCACATCAACGCCATCGGCGGCGACTGCCCCGGTAAGACCGAGCTCGACCCCGCGATCCTGTCGCGCGGACCGGTGTTCGTGGAGTACGCCCCGCAGACCCGGATCGAGGGCGAGATCCAGCGGGTCGCCGCCGACTTCCCGGTGACGGAGTTCTGGGAGGTGCTCACCGACCGCGCGCCGGGGCGCACCTCCGACGACCAGGTGACCGTCTTCGACTCGGTCGGCTTCGCAATCGAGGACTTCTCGGCGCTGCGGTTCCTGCGCGACAGCGTCGCGGGCACCGAACTGGCGCTCGAGATCGACCTCGTGGCCGCCCCCGACGATCCGAAGGACCTCTTCGGCCTCGTCGGCGCCCCGGTGCCCGCTCTGTGAGCGCGCTCACCCTGCGCTCGGGCCGGCCGTACGGCGGCGAGCCCGTCGACGTCGTCGTGCGCGACGGCCTCATCGCCTCGATCGTCCCGGCCGGTTCCGCGCCGGCCGAGGGCGAGGTCGTCGAGCTCGACGGCCGCGCGATCGGTCCCGGCCTCTGGGACGCCCACGTGCACTTCTCGCAGTGGGTCATCTCGAGCCGCCGCGTCGACGTCGCCGGCACGCACAGCCCCGATGAGGTCGTGGATGCCGTGCGTCGGGCGCTCGTCGCCGGGGCGCCGCGAACCGACGGGGTGCTCGTCGGCTACGGCTACCGCGACGGGTTGTGGACCACTCCGACCACACTCCGACTCCTCGACGACGCGTTCCCCGACGTTCCGGTGGTGCTCGTCAGCGGCGACCTGCACGCCGGGTGGATGAACTCCCGCGGGGCCGAACGCCTCGGCCTCCGCCCCGACGCCAGCGGCGTCGTCGCCGAGCTCGAGTGGATCGCCGCCCTGCAGCGGTTCCAGCAGGCGGCATTCATTCCGGTCGAGGCATATGGCGAGGTCGCCGACGCCGCTGCCCGGCGCGGTGTGGTCGGCATCGTCGACTACGAGAACGTCCCGAACTTCCTCGAGTGGCCCGAGCGGGTCGCCGCGGGCGTGCGTGCGCTGCGGGTCGACGCCTCGGTGTGGCCCGACCGACTCGAGCAGGCCATCGCCGCGGGCCTGCGGACGGGCGACCCGCTCGACGCCGACGGACTCGTCACCATGGGCCGGCTGAAGGTCGTCGTCGACGGCTCCCTCAACACGCGCACGGCGTGGTGCTGGGACCCGTACCCCGGTGCCGACCCCCTGCACGCCCACGCGTGCGGCGTGCAGAGCGTCTCGGTCGACGAGCTGCACCGACTGCTCCGACGCGCGAAGCAGGGCGGCATCCTCCCCGCCGTGCATGCCATCGGCGACCGCGCGAACGCCGAGGTGATCGGTGTGCTCGAGACCCTCGGCATGCCCGGCATCATCGAGCACGCGCAACTCGTGAGCGACGGCGATTTCGCCCGATTCCGCCGGGTGGGCCTCATCGCCAGCGTGCAGCCCGAGCACGCGATGGACGACCGCGACATCGCCGACCTGCACTGGTCGGGACGCACCGACCGGGCCTTCGCGTTCGGCTCTCTGCATCGGTCGGGCGCGGCCCTGCGCCTCGGCTCCGACGCCCCCGTCGCCCCGCTCGACCCGTGGCACGCGATCGCGTCGGCGACCTCGCGCAGCCGCGGCGACCGCGAGGCCTGGCATCCGGAACAACGCCTTCCGCTCGACGTCGCGCTGGCGGCGAGCAGCCGCAGCACCCTCGCCGTCGGGCAGCCGGCCGACCTCGTGGTGCTCGAACGCGACCCCTTCGCGTGCGACCGCGACGACCTGCGCGAGATGACCGTGGCGGCGACCCTTCTCGGCGGGCGGTTCACGCACCGGGCGGTGTGACCGGGCTCGTCGGGGGCGGCGGGCCGCCCCCGACAGGCCAGCCGTCGCGCGGGGCCGTCGCGTGCGGACGCTCGACGATCCGGTGCGTCGCGCCTCGGCGCGTGCACGAACGCGATTCCCGCGCCCGGTCGACGCGTTCCCGCCCGCGCGGAGCGTTCAGGCGTTCAGGACGAGCGTCTCTCCCGCACGAGCGCGCGAGACGCAGGGGTAGATGATGCGGGAGTCGTCGTCCACCGTCAGCGAATCGCGGTGGTCCACCGCCCCATCCAGCACGGGCACGGCGCACGAGCCGCAGACCCCGCGCAGGCAGGAGCCGTTCATCGGCACCCCGGCGCCCTGGAGCGACTCGAGCAGCGACCGGGTCGCGGGCACCTCGACGGTCACACCGGACCGGGCGGCGGTGGCGGTGAAGGCCTCGTTCGGCCCGAACTCCCGCTTCCGGGGCTCGAAACGCTCGAGATGGATGCCGGACCCCTCGGGCAGTGTCGGGGTCAGCGCCCAGAGCGCGTCGACGAACGACGCCGGCCCGCACGCGTAGACGTCGGTGCCGGGGGCGATCCCGCCGACGACCGCGTCGAGGTCGAGACGCCCCTGCTCGCGGCTGACGTGGGTGGTGGCGCGATCGCCGAGGGCGGCGATCTCGTCGGCGAAGGCGACGCCGTCGCGCTCCCGGGCGACGACGATCATTCTCCAGTCGGCGTCGACGGCGGCGAGGTGACGGGCCATCGACAGGATCGGCGTGACCCCGATCCCGGCGGCCAGCAGCAGGTACGCGGGGGCCTCGCCGAGCTCGAACAGATTGCGGGGCGGGCGGACCCAGACGGTGCTGCCCTCGCGCAGGAACGCGTGGATGTAGTGCGAGCCGCCGCGCGACAGTTCTTCGCGGCGCACGGCGATACGGTACGACGCGGTGTCGGCGGGGTCGCCGCACAGCGAGTACTGCCGCTCGTGGCGCGTGATCAGCTGCAGGTCGATATGGGCGCCGGGGTTCCAGGCGGGGAGGGGGGATCCATCGACGTTCTGCAGGCGGATGCTCACGATGTCGGGCGTCTGGCGGATGATCTCGCGGACCACCAGGGGCATCAGTCCCTCGCGGCTGCGCACCTCAGTACAGCGCCCGGTAGGCGCCGGACATGGCCTCGTCGATGACGTCGCCGACCGCGGCATCCCATCCCGAGGTGCTCGCCCAGATCTGGCCCGAGGTCGGCACCTGCGTGGCCAGGTCCTGCATGTCGGCGTCCCAGATCCCGCCGCGTAGCAGAGCGCGCCCGCAGTGCAGGTACACCTGCTCGACGCGCAGCACGATCGCGAGGTCGGGCACGGTGTGGTCCTGCTCGAGGGAGCGCAGCAGGGTGGGGTCGTCGGTGACGAACGCGGTGCCGTTGATGCGCAGCGTCTCGCTCATTCCCGGCACGAAGCACAGCAGGGCGGCGTGGCCGTTGTCGACGATGTTGCGCATCGAGTCGGCGATCTTATTGCCGAGGCGGTCGGGAAGCACGACGGTGCGGTCATCGATCGCCCGCACGAAACCGGGGTAGTCGCCGCGCGGCGAGCAGTCGCACGTTCCGTCGCGATCGGCGGTGGCGAGGGTGGCGAACGGCGAGTGGGCCAGGAAGCGCAGGCAGTTCTCATCGAGGTGGTCGGTGATCTTCTGCAGCGAGGGGCCCTCCGGCTCGCCCAGCGTGCCGAGGATGTCCTCGAGCCCGAGCGCGCGGAAATCGGTGGAGAGCATGTCATCGACGCTACCCCGGGGTCCCTCGAACCTCATCGTCGCCCGGGCACAGGATCACCGGGTCGAAGTGTGCCGTCGGCACAGCGGGCGCCGGGGTGATGGACGGCCACCGCCCCACGCCGGCGCCGAGATCAGGCCCCGACGCCCTCCTCAGCGCCCCGAGCCCAGCAGGCGCACGCGGCACGCCAGCTCGACCGCGAAGCGGGTGTCGGGGTCGTCGAGGTCGACCCCGAGCAGCTCGCGCGCGCGTCGGATGCGGTAGCCGACCGCATTGGGGTGCAGGTTCAGCTCGCGCCCGGCCCGCGCGAGCGAATGACGGTGGCCGAGGTACGACAGCAGCGTGCGCACGGCCGTCGTCGCCTTCTCGGGGCCCAGCACGTCGAGCGGGTGGAGGATGTCGTCGAGCAGATTGCGGCTCACCGGCGAGGCGTAGAAGTCGAGCAGCAGACGTCGGAGCCCGGTCACGTCGGTGAGCTCGATGGCATCCAGTCGACCGCCGGCGATGGCGGAGTCGGCGGCGACGCGCGCCTCGGCAGCCGACTGCCGCAGGCCCGCGGCTCCGGTCTGCGGGGTGCCGAGACCGACCGTGTACGTCCAGTCGTCACCGATGAGACGGCGGGCCTGGGCCTGCACGCGCGACACGACGTCGCGCAGGCGCCGCTGATGGTCGCCCGCGCCGTGGTCCTCGCTGCTGACGACGAGGACGTCGTCCTGCAGGAAGGCGATGTGCCACAGCTCGGGGCGGTCCTCGATGAGCTGCAGGGTGAACAGCTCGAGCGCGGCCTCGACGAAGCGCGGGGCGCGCAGCCCCGGGTCGGTGCGGTGCTGCGGACGCATCCACGCCACGGCGTGCGAGAGCTGCAGCGGCAGACCGAGGCGTGCGGCCGGAGCGACGAACCCGTCGACGCGACCGGCCTCGGCGAGGATCAGCTCGACGATGAGGTCGGCGCGCGACTGATTCGGGGCGAAGCGGTCCTGCAGGTGCCGCTGCATGGCCCGCGACACGAGCGAGGCCACGACCGGCAGCGCGACGGTGGCGGCCGGATCCGAGGTCTCGGCGACCAGCCTGCCGATGGGCACCTCGCCCGCGAACACCGCGTCGGCGTCGGTCCACGAGGTCGCCAGGTCTTCGCGCACGCTCACCCGCACGCCCAGGGCGGTGCCCGCGGCGTCGAGGATCGCCGCCACCGCGTCTCCCTCGCCCGCAGCCGCGGCCTGCGTCGCCTTCTCGACCGCGAAGGCCGCGCGGGTCATCGACTCGGCCGCGCCCCCGCTGATCACCCGGTCGATCGCCACGGCGAGGTCGGGAGCGGGCGCCGCGAGCGACACGAGCACGGGAACGCCGCCGCGCAGCGCCAGCACGGTCGCGGTCTCGGTCGCCGTGAAGCCCGCGGGCATGACGAGGCCCGCCAGCCCGCGCGCGCTGGCCTGGCGCAGGGCCACGTCGACGAGGTACGGCGCGGGCGGGTCGTCGCCGGCCACGACGGCCAGGGTGCCCGCGGTCAGGCCGGGCAGATCGGCGAGGGTCGACACGTCGACGCGTTCGATCGTCGCTCCGCCCTCGGGGCCGGCGGCGTGCGCGATGCCCAGGCGTTCGGTCTGAGCGAGAAGGTCGGAAGTGGTGAGCTGTGCCACCAGCACAATGTACGCCAATTCCCTGTCTGCTCACCACATTGTCGCTCGCGGAGACGGTGCTTAGTGTCGTGTCATGGCACTTCCGTCTCCCGTCACGCCGACCGCGGCCCGCGCCCCCGAGCACGTCACGGCCGACGACATCGCCGCGCTCGCCGCGGGCGCGGCGATCTTCGGCACGGGCGGCGGCGGCGCCGTCTACACCTCGCAGCTGACGACCGAGCGCGCGATCCGCGAGCACGGGCCGGTGCGGCTGCTGAGCCTCGACGACCTCGGACCCGACGACGCCGTCATCATGATGAGCGGCATCGGCGCACCGACCGTCGGCATCGAGATGCTCTCGTCGGTGCAGCAGGTCGAGACCCTGCTGCGCGAGGCCGAACGCGTCGCCGGGCGCACGATCACCGCGATCATGCCCGCCGAGATCGGCGGCAGCAACGGCGTCTCGCCCGCCGGATGGGCCGCTCGCCTGGGCGTCGCCCTGCTGGATGCCGACGGCATGGGCCGCGCGTTCCCGGAGGCGACCATGATCTCCACCAACGTCGCCGGCGTCCCGTGCGAGTTCGCGGTGCTGAGCGACGTCGTCGGCAACGTCGTGACCCTGCGCACGGTCGACCTCGGCTGGCTCGAGCGGCACGCCCGCGCCGTCACGGTGGCCGCCGGGGGAATCTGCCTCGGCGCCCATTACCTGCTCACCGCCGAGACGGCTCGCGGAGCGGTCATCCCGGGCACGATCAGCACGGCCATCCGCGTCGGACGCGCGCTGCTCTCGGCCGCCGAGCCGGTGGCCGCCATCGCCGACGAGCTCGACGCCGACGTGCTCATCTCGGGCAAGATCGTCGACGTCTCGCGCCGCACCGAGGGCGGGTTCGTGCGCGGCTCGATCACGATCGCCGGGATCGGCGACGACCGCGGGCGCCTGCAGCGCGTCGAGCTGCGCAACGAGAACCTCGTGGTGCTCGAAGACGGCGAGGTGCTGGCGACCGTGCCCGACCTCATCACCGTCGTCGATCTCGAGACCGGTCACGCCATCTCGACCGAGATGCTGCGCTACGGCCAGCGCGTGTCGGTGCTGGCCTGGGCGTGCGACCCCCTGTGGCGCACCGAGCGCGGCCTCGAGATCGCCGGCCCCCGCGCCTTCGGCTACGACCTGCCCTACGTCCCCTTCGAGCGGAAGGACGCGCGATGATCGCCGTTCGCGACCTGTCCATCGGCGTCGACGTCGGCGGCACCAACACCGACGCGGTCGTCGTGGATGCCACGGGGTCGGTGATCGCCTGGACGAAGCAGCCGACCACGGCCGACGTCATCGGCGGCATCCGTGCCGGTATCGCCGCCGTGCTCGCGCAGCTCGCCGAGGACCGCGACCGGGTGTCGCGCGTCATGCTCGGCACCACCCACGCGACCAACGCGATCGTCGCCCGCCGGGGCCTGGACCGCGTCGCGCTAGTGCGGCTCGGGGCTCCCGCGGCCACCGAGTGGCCGCCGCTGACGGGCTGGCCGACCGACCTCAGCACCCAGGTGCTGGCGGGGGCGGCCATGCTCGGCGGCGGGCACATGGTCGACGGCACGCCCATCTCGCCGCTCGATCGCGACGGCATCCGGCGGTTCCTCGACGGCCTCGACGGACGGTTCGACAGCGTGGCGGTGTGCGGGATCTTCGCCCCCTCGTCTCCCGAGCAGGAGCGCGACGTCGAGCAGCTCGTGCACGACCACATCGGCGAGAACGTGCCGGTGTTCCTCAGCCAGGACATCGGTCCCGACGGACTGCTCGAGCGCGAGAACGCCACGGTTCTCAACGCGGCCCTGCGCGGCGTCGCGAGCGAGGTGACCCGCGCCCTCGTCGACGTCGTCGCCGAGGAGGGTCTCGACGTCTCGACCTTCTTCGCGCAGAACGACGGCACCCTGATGTCGCTCGACTACGCCGTGCGCTACCCGGTGCTGACCATCGGGTCGGGGCCGGCGAACTCCCTCCGCGGAGCCGCCTTCCTCTCGGGCGCCCAGAACGCCATCGTCGTCGACGTCGGCGGCACCACGAGCGACCTCGGCGTGCTCGTCGACGGATTCCCCCGCGAATCGACCCTGCCCCGCGACATCGGCGGCGTGCGCACCAACTTCCGCATGCCCGACATCCTCAGCCTCGGCATCGGCGGGGGCACGATCATCGACCCCCGCACCGGCGCCGTCGGCCCGGGATCGGTGGGGTACCGCATCGCCGAAGAGGGACTGCTGTTCGGCGGTTCCACCCCGACGCTCACCGATGCCGCCGCGGCCGCGGGGCACGGCATCCGGGGTCGTTCGCTCCCCCGCTCTCGGCGGGTCACCGCGACATGCTGGCCCGCGCCCTCGCCCACGCGCACGAACGCATCGAGGAGGCCGTCGAACGGCTGTCGCTCGGCCGCGTCGACCTGCCGCTGATCGTCGTCGGCGGCGGCGCCCAACTCGTTCCCGACGATCTGCCGGGGGCCGGTGACGTGCTCCGCCCCGACCGGGCCGACGTCGCCAACGCCGTCGGAGCGGCCATCTCGCTCGCCGGGGGCCGCGCCGACCAGATCTCCGACGCCGAAGACCGGGATGCCGCGATCGCGGCCGCCTCGGAAGCGGCGATCGCGAAGGCCATCCAGGCGGGGGCCGATCCCCTCGCGGTCGAGATCGTCGACGTCCTCGAGACGTCGCTGTCGTACACGACCCGCCCCACCCTCAAGGTCTCGGTCAAAGCCGCCGGCCCCCTGAGCCATCTCGCCGCACCCATCCCCGCGCGCTGACACCTGCACCACCCCTGCACCACCGTCGCTTCCCCCGAATCAAGGAGCATGGCAATGAAACGCAGCACTCTCGCCCCGGCCGCGGCCGGGGTCGTCCTTCTCGCATTGACACTGGCGTCGTGCGCGGCGCCCTCCGACGGCAGCGGGGGAGGGGGCTCGGTCGTCTCGGGCGGCACGTTCGTCAAGGCGATCAGCGACGACCCGGGCGACCTCGACCCGATGAAGGCCGTCTCGCCCGACACCTTCGACGTCGTCACCATCGCGTACGAGTCGCTCATCTACGTCACCCCCGACGGCGAGTACGAACCCTGGCTCGCCGAGAGCTGGACCGACGAGGGCACCTCGGCCACCTTCACGCTGAAGGACGGCATCACCTGCGCCGACGGCTCGGAGTTCACCGCGCAGACCGTCGCCGACAACCTCAACTACAACGCCGACCCCGCCAACGCGACCTTCTCGTACGGCACCGTCATCACCGAGGCCGTGTCGGCCACGGCCGAGGGCAACGTCGTCACCGTGACCAGCACGGTCAACGACCCGTTCCTGGCCGTCAACCTCGGCACGATCATGATGGTGTGCGACGCCGGTCTGGCCGACGTCGCCTCGCTGTCGGACACCACGAACGGCACGGGCATGTTCCAGCTGAGCGAGGCGCGCGCCGGCGACGCGTACGTCTTCACCCAGCGCGACGGCTACACATGGGGCCCCTACGGCGTCACCAACGAGACCGAGGGGCTGCCCGAGACCATCGAGGCGCGCATCGTGTCCGACCAGAGCACCGTGACCAACCTGCTGCTCTCGGGCGAGCTGAACTCCGGCGTGGTCACCGGCCCCGACCAGGACCGCCTCGAGGGCGCCGGCATCACCTACGCGGGCGTGCGCAACCCGGTCGGTCAGATCCTGTTCAACGAGCGCGAGGGCCGGCCCTTCTCCGACCCGCTCGTGCGCGAGGCCCTCTCGACCGCGATCAACCGCGACGAGGTCGGCCCGGTCATCGCCGGCGCCACGGGTCTGCCCTCCAGCGGTCTCGTCATGAAGACGCCGCTGCTGTGCGTGCAGGACCCGCCCAGCTGGAGCCTGCCGGCCACCGACCTCGATCGCGCCGGCGAACTGCTCGACGAAGCCGGCTGGACCCTCGGCAGCGACGGCATCCGTCAGAAGAACGGACAGCCGCTGAACGTGAAGTTCATCTACGACGCCCCCACCGCCTCGCACGCTCCGGCCGCCGAACTGGTCAAAGAGACGTGGGACTCACTCGGCGTGGTCACCGAGCTGTCGGCCAACGACGCCGCGGCCTGGTCCGACCAGCTCTACACGAGCTTCGACTGGGACACCGGGTGGGTGCAGATCGGGCCGGGAAGCCCCGTCGTGCTCGACCTCTTCTTCGGGGGAGCGACTCCCGACCAGGGTGGCTTGAACTTCATGTTCGTCGACAACCCCGAGTACAACGCCCTGGCCACCCAGGCCAAGACCGCCACCCCCGACGCCGCGTGCGGACTGTGGCAGCAGGCCGAGAAGGAGCTCATCGAGCGCTTCGACACCTTCCCGGTGATCGACAACATCCTGCCGAACTACATGAGCGGCGCGACGTTCGAGCAGCCGAACTTCCTCAACCCCACCTCGATCCGGATGCAGGGCTGATCCCATGACCGCCACCCCTCCGCCCGTCGTCGCCGACCTGGCCGGCGCCCCCACCGCCGCCCTGGCGGTGCGGGCGGAGGGGCGCGGCCGCGGTCCGCGGCTCTCTCCTCGCGCGGCGTTCCTCGTGCGACGGCTGGGGCGACTGCTCGTCTCGCTCGCCGTCGTCGTCGTCGCCTCGTTCTTCCTCATCCACCTCGTTCCGGGCGATCCCGTGCGGGCTGCCCTCGGCATCCAGGCTTCGCCCGAACTGGTTGCGGCCACCCGCGCCGAGCTCGGTCTCGACAAGCCGCTGCCGCAGCAGTTCTTCGACTACGTCGCGCACCTGCTGCGCGGCGACTTCGGGGAGTCGATCCGCACCGGCCGGTCGGTCTCCGAGACCATCGGTCAACGTTTCCCGGCGACCGTCACGCTGGGGGTGCTGAGCTTCCTGCTCGCCCTGGTCGCCGCGGTCCCGATCGGCATCGGCGCCGCCGTCGCCCTGCAGCGTCCGGGTCGCAAGGTCGCGGACGCGCTCATCTCGGGCGTGCTGGGCATGCTCATCGCGGTGCCCGGCTTCCTGCTCGCCGTCGGGCTCATCGCCCTCTTCGCCGTGCAGCTCAAATGGCTCCCCGCAGCCGGATGGGGAAAGCCCGAGGATGCCGTGCTGCCGGTGCTCGCGCTCGCCCTCGGGCCCCTCGCCTACCTCGCCCGCATCGTGCAGGTCGAGATGTCGGGTGTGCTGGGAGCGACCTACATGACCACCGCGCGGGCGAAGCGTCTTCCGGGGCGGCTCGTCTACCTGCGCCACGCGCTGCCGAACATCATCACCGCCTCGCTCACGGTGAGCGGGCTGCTGCTGAGCGGCATGATCGCCGGCACCGTGCTGATCGAGACGGTGTTCGCGATCCCCGGAATGGGCGGGGTCATGGTCCCGGCGGTCGGAGCGAAGGACTACCCGATCGTGCAGGGGCTCGTCGTGGTCTACGCGCTCATCATCCTCGGCGTGAACCTCGTCGTCGATCTCATCCTGGTGACCGTCGACCCGCGGTCCTCGATCACGGAGGGCTGACCCATGACCTGGCGCTCACGACTGCTGTCTCCGGCCGGCATCGCCGCTCTCGTCGGCGTGCTGCTGTTCCTGTTCCTCGCGACCGCGGGACCCACGCTCTTCCTCGCCGCGGCCGAGACCTCGAACGTCCCCGCGCGGTTGCTGCCGCCGAGCCTCGCGCACCCGTTCGGCACCGACGACCTCGGCCGCAACATCTTCGCGCGCGTGCTCGTCGCCGCCCGCATCTCGCTGCTGTTGACCCTGGGCGCCACGGTGGTCTCCACGGTCGGCGGCATCGCCTACGGCCTCATCGCCGTGATCCTGCCGCGGCACGCACGTCGACTGGCCACCGGCCTGCTCGACGTTCTCCTCGCCTTCCCCTGGCTGCTGATGGTGCTGTTCTTCACCGTCATCTGGGGCGCGAGCGCCGTGACGGCGATGCTCGCGATCGGCATCTCGGGCATCCCCTTCATGGCGCGTCTGGTCTACAACCTGGCGTCGTCGGTCTCGGGCCGCGACTACGTGCGGGCCGCCCGCGTCGTCGGCGTCGGACCGTTCGGCATCCTGGTGCGCCACATCCTGCCCAACATCGCCAACCCGCTGTTCGTCAACGCCGCGGCCACCGCCAGCGTGACGCTGCTGTCGTTCGCGGGACTGTCGTTCCTGGGTCTCGGTGTGCAGGCGCCCGAGTACGACTGGGGGCGACTGCTGCAGGACGGCATCACCCGCATCTACGTCAACCCGCTCGCCGCGATCGGTCCCGGCATCGCCGTGGTGCTCGCGGGCCTGGTGTTCACCTTCGTGAGCGAGGCGCTCGGCGACGCGCGCGGCGGGGGCCGAGCGGCCGTGGCCCGACGTGCCCTCGGCGCGGTGGCCCCGCTGCGTCGCTCCGGGGTCGGCGCCGCCCCCGCACGACCGGCGGCGACGGCGGGTGAACCCGTCGCCGAGATCGCCGACCTGCGCATCGCGTTCGCCACCCCCGACGGCGGCGAGGTCGAGCGCGTCCGCGGCGTCGGGCTGCGCATCCTCCCGGGCGAGGTCGTGGGCATCGTGGGCGAGTCGGGCTCGGGCAAGTCGCTCACGGCCATGGCCCTCGCGGGTCTGCTCGGCACCGATGCGCGCATCACGACGAGCGCTCATACCTTCGACGGCATCGACATGACGCGCCCGCTCACCGCGGCCGATCGTTCCACGCTCGGTGTGGAGCTCGGCATGGTGTTCCAGGACCCGCTCACCTCGTTGAACCCCGCGCTGACGATCGGCCGCCAACTCACCGAGGTTCCCGAGGTGCACCTCAAGATGTCGCGCGCCGATGCCCGCGCGCACGCCGCCGCCGCGCTCGAGGCCGTCGGCATCGCCGACGCGAAGCGGCGCCTGTCGCAGTACCCGCACCAGTTCAGCGGCGGGATGCGCCAGCGCGCGATGATCGGTCAGGCCCTCACCGGCCGACCGAAGCTCATCATCGCCGACGAGCCCACCACCGCCCTCGACGTCACCGTGCAGCGACAGGTGATGGGCGTGCTCCGCCGGGCGCAGCGCGACACGGGCGCGGCGATCGTCTTCATCTCGCACGACATCGCGCTCGTCTCGGCGTTCTGCGATCGCGTCCTCGTCATGAAGGACGGCCTGATCGTCGAGGAGCTCGACGCCCAGCGCATCCGCGACGACGCCACCCACCCGTACTCGCGCGCGCTGATCGCGTGCCTGCCCGATATGACGTCCGACCGCACGCGCCCTCTTCCGGTCATCCCGCCGGAACTGGCCGCCGCTGCCCTCGCCGAGGAGGTGGGGGTGTGAACGCCCTCGAGATCGACCGCCTGTCCGTCCGATACGGCCGGGCCACCGTCGTCGACGACGTCTCGCTCGTCGTCCCCGCGGGACGGACGCTGGGCCTCGTGGGCGAATCGGGGTCGGGCAAGAGCACGATCGCCGCGGCCGCGGTGGGCCTCGTGCCGCCCGCCGCCGGAGAGGTGCGGGTCGGCGGGGTCGTGGCATCCGGTCGGGGAAAAGACGCACGCGAGGCGCGTCGCCGTCTGCAGCTGGTGTTCCAGGACCCGTTCTCGGCGCTGGATCCGCGCATGAGCATCGGCGAGTCGATCGCCGAGGCCCTCCGCGCGAGCGGGAAGTCCTTCTCTCGCGATGCCCGCGTCGCGCGGGTGCGGGAGCTGCTCGGGCTCGTGCACCTCGATCCCGACCGCGCCGGCGACCTGCCCGCCGCGTTCTCGGGCGGCCAGCGGCAGCGCGTCACGATCGCCCGCGCTCTCGCGGGCGAGCCGAGCGTGCTCATCGCCGACGAGGTGACCAGCGCCCTCGACGTGTCGGTGCAGGGCTCGGTGCTCAACCTGCTGCGCGAGCTGCAGGAGCGCTTCGGCCTGTCGATGCTCTTCATCTCGCACAACCTGGCCGTCGTCCGCTACGTCAGCGACGAGATCGCCGTCATGCGTCACGGGCGCATCGTCGAGTCGGGCCCCACCGAGCAGCTGCTGGCCGCGCCCACCGAGAGGTACACCCTCGACCTGCTCGACGCGGTGCCGGTGCTCGGCGTGCGGATGACGACGGACTGAGCGATCCCGTGATCCACCCCGACCGGTCCGCGGACGCCGTCGGCAGCGAGGTCGAGGGACTGCGTCGCCGGGCCGGCGAGCTCGCGGCCCTCTACGCCAGCGCGCGCGAGCTGGCCGCGATGCGCGACGCCGACGCCGTTCTCGAGCGTCTCGTCGAGCGGGCGCAGGAGCTGCTCGCCGCCGACGTCGCCTACCTGTCGGAGTTCGACGGCGTCGACGGGGCGCTGCGCGTGCGCGCGACCCGCGGGGCGGTGACGGGCGCACTGCGCGACCTCGAGGTCCCCCCCGGGCGCGGCCTGGTGAGCGCGATCGCCGAGACACGGCTGCCCCGGGCGGTGCGGCGGTACGACGCCGTCGCCCCCGAGCGGCACGCCTCGGGCATCGACGCCGCGGTCGAGGCCGAGGGGATCGTGTCGCTGCTGGGCGTTCCCCTGCTCTCGGACTCCGCCGTGCTGGGGGTGCTCTTCGTCGCCGAACGGCACGAGCGCGCCTACACCCCCGACGACATCGCGCTGCTGGCCGCCCTCGCCGCCCACGCGTCGGTGGTGCTGCAGACGGCGGCGGCGCTGGCCGATGCCCGCACGCAGGCGCTCCGCGCCGAGGCGGCGGTGGCCGAGCTGACCGCGCACGTCGCCGCGCGCGACCGCGCCAACCGCGTGCATCGCGAGCTCGTCGACGCGGTGCTGGCCGGCGGCGGACTGGCGCCCGTGGCCGCCACGCTGTCGACGGCGTTGCAGGCGGCCGTGACGATCGTCGACGCCGCGGGGGGCGTGCGCGCCGGCGGCGGCGACGCGGCGACCCCGACGGCGGCGGTGCAGCGCGCGCTCGACCACAGCCGTGCCGAGGGGAGACCCATCCGGCTCCCGGATGCCGGGATCGTCAGCGCCGTCGTCGCCGGCGGACGGGTGTTCGGGGCGATCGTCGTGGGGCCTCCGGCACGATCGCTCGACGAGGTCGACCTGCGCACCGTCGAACGGGCGGGGCAGGTGGCGGCGCTGCTCGCCCTGTCGGAGGAGGCCGTCGCCGAGGCCGGGCACCGGCAGCGCTCCGACCTGCTGCTCGATCTGGTCACGGCCTCGCCGCAGCGTCGTGCCGACGTCGCGGCGGCCGCGCGGCGCGCGGGGATCGACGAGACGGCCGTGGGGGCGGTGACGGCGTTCGCCGTGCCGGCGGAGCGTCGTCCCGAGATCGCCCGCGTGGTTGCCCGCCGGCTGGGGCCCGCCGCCCTCGTCGGTGAGCTCGACGGCCTGGTGCTGGCCGCCCACGGTGATCCCCTCGACCCCGTCTCGTACGAGGCGGTGCGCTCCCTCGTCGACACCGAGGTGCTGGCCGTGACCGTGCGCGTCGAGGCGGGAGCCCTCGTGCGGGCGGCCGCCGACGTGCGTTCCGCCCTCTCCCTCGCCCAGGCCCTGGGCATCGACGACGCGCGGGTCCCCGCCGACGACCTCCTGCCGTACGCGGCCACCATCGGTGCCGACCGGCGGGTGCTCGACGCCTTCCTCGACACGATGCTCGGCGCCGTCCGGCGGCACGACGCGTCCCGCGGCAGCGATCTGCTCGCGACCCTGCGGGCCTTCGTGCGCCACGGCGCCAGCCCCACGCGCACGGCGCGGGCCCTCACCTTCCACACGAACACGATCCTCCAGCGCCTCGAGAAGCTCGACGCGCTGCTGGGCGAGGGGTGGCGCGACGACGAGCGCTTCTTCCGCCTGTCGACGGCGGTCCGCCTCGACGAACTGCGCGAGCGGCTGGGGTCGCGCGGCGATGGGTGATCGACGCAGTGGGGGAGTCATCCGGTGTGTCGGCGGTCCATATGCCGCCACCGGGTCTCGTCTTAGCGTCGAACAGACGCCGCGGTCGACGCGGCGGCATCCCGCCCGCGAAGGAGCCCCCGTGACCACGAACAGCCGCCTCCCGGGCCTCCGCGACCACGAGCCGCTCGATCGACGCGCGCGCGTCGCCGAGGCCGCCGGTCTGTCGGCCGACGACCTTGCGGCCCTCGACCCCCGCGACGGCCTGTCGCTGTCGCAGGCCGACCACCTCGTCGAGAACGTGGTGGGACTCATCGGCATCCCGGTCGGAGTCGCCACGAACTTCCGCGTCGACGGCGTCGACCGGCTCGTGCCGATGGCCACCGAAGAACCCTCGGTCGTGGCGGCCGCCTCGAACGCCGCACGCATCGCCCGCGAGACGGGCGGCTTCTTCACCTCGTCCACCGGCGACGTGATGATCGCCCAGGTGCAGGTGCTCGACGCCGTCGATCCCGAGGGGGCGTGCCTGCGCCTGCTCGAGGCGCGCGACGAGCTGCTCGCCCTGGCCGACGCGCAGGACCCGATGCTCGTGTCGCTCGGCGGGGGAGCGGTCGACGTGTCGGTGCGCACCCTCGCCACCCGCGCCGGGGTGCAGGTCATCCTGCACCTGCACGTCGACGTGCGCGACGCCATGGGCGCCAACGCGGTGAACACGATGGCCGAGGCCCTCGCCCCCCGGATCGCCGAGATCGCCGGAGCCCGCACACTGCTGCGCATCCTCACCAACAAGGCCGAGCTGCGCCTCACGCGCGCTCGCGCGGTCTTCCCGGCCGACCTGCTCGGCGGGCCGCGCGTCGTGGCCGACATCGTCGCGGCGAGCGCCTTCGCCGAGGCCGACGCCTATCGCGCCGCCACGCACAACAAGGGCATCATGAACGGCATCTCGGCGGTCGTGCTCGCCACCGGCAACGACACCCGGGCGGTCGAGGCCGGATGCCATTCGCACGCCGCTCGCACCGGCGCGTACCGCGCCCTCTCGCGGTTCGAGCAGAACGCCGACGGCGACCTGGTGGGCACCCTCGAGGTGCCGCTCGCGGTGGGGCTCGTCGGGGGAGCGACGCGCGCGCACCCCGCCGCCCGTGCGGCCGTGCAGCTGCTGGGCGTCGGCTCGGCGCGCGAGCTCGCCGCCGCCATCGCGGCGGTGGGGCTCGCCCAGAACCTCGCCGCGTGCCGCGCGCTCGCTGCCGAGGGCATCCAGCGCGGTCATATGACGCTGCACGCCCGCACGATCGCCGCCAGCGCGGGGGCGGCGGTCGACGAGGTCGCGGCCGTCGCCGCCCGCATCGTCGCCGAGGGCCGCATCCGCGTCGAGGACGCGCGCGAGGTGCTCGCCGAGCTGCGCGGAGCTTCGTCGTGACGGGCCTCGCGCCCCGCTCGTTCCCCCGCGTCGTCGCCCGTGCGGGAATGCCGGCCGAGGTCACCGTCTACGAGGTGGGTCCCCGCGACGGTCTTCAGGCCGAGACCGACGTCGTTCCCACGGCGGTCAAGGCGGAGCTCTGCCGACGCCTGTACGCCGCGGGCGTCACGGCGCTGGAGCTGACCAGCTTCGTCCCGCCCGCGTGGATCCCGCAGCTCGCCGACGCGCGCCCCCTCGTGGCGTCGGTCGCCGTCCCCGCCGCGAGCCGCGCGGTGGCCCTCGTACCCAATCGCCGCGGCCTCGACGACGCCCTCGCCGCCGGGATCCGCGAGGTCGCCGTCGTCGTGAGCGCCACCGAGTCCTTCGCCCGCGCCAACCTCAACACCGACCGCGCCGGGGCGGTGTCCCGGGCGACCGACGTCGTCGCGGCCGCCCGGGCCGAGGGGGTCCCGGTGCGCGGCTACGTCTCCATGGCGTTCGGCGACCCGTGGGAGGGCGACGTCGACCTCGCCGCCGTGGTCGACGCGGCCTCCGCGTTGCACGATTCCGGATGCCGCACCCTCGCCCTGGGCGACACGATCGGGGTCGCCACGGCGGGACACGTCGAGGCGGTCATCGAGGCGGTGGCGGGTACCGGCATCCCGCGCTCCGCCCTGGCCCTGCACCTGCACGACACCTACGGTCAGGCCCTCGCGAACGTCCTCGCGGGGGTGGAGAACGGGGTGACCGAGTTCGACTCCTCGGTCGGCGGCCTCGGCCGCTGCCCCTACGCCCCCGGTGCCACCGGCAACCTCGCCACCGAAGACCTGGTGTGGATGCTCGAGGGTCTCGGCATCCGCACCGGTCTCGACCTCGTCGCCCTCGCCCGCACGAGCGCGTGGCTCGCGGGCGTCCGCGGGCGCCCGCACGTCTCCCGCGTCGCGGCCGCGCTCACCCGCACCGCCCCCGTCCCCCTGGAGGAGACCCCCGCATGAGCATTCCCCTGGCCCCCGGATCCGGCTCCCTCGCGGGCGTGGTCGTGCTCGACCTGTCGCGCGTGCTCGCCGGACCCTACGCCGCGCAGACGCTCGCCGACCTAGGCGCGACGGTCATCAAGATCGAGAACCCCCGCGATCCCGACGTGTCCCGCGGCTTCCCGCCGTACCTCACGCACGGCGACGACGAGTTCAGCGCCTATTACGCGCAGTACAACCGCGGCAAGCTCGGCGTCGGCCTCGACCTCGCCGCTCCGGGCGGCACCGAGACTCTCCTCGACCTCGTGCGACGGGCCGACATCCTGGTCGAGAACTTCCGGCCCGGCACGATGGACAAGCTCGGCGTCGGCTACGACGTGCTGCGCGCGGCCAACCCGCACCTCGTCTACGTCGCCGTCTCGGGCTACGGCCAGACCGGGTCGCGCAGCCGCCGCCCCGCCTTCGACAACACCGCGCAGGCGGCCGGCGGCATGTGGTCGATGAACGGCTACCCCGGGCAGCCGCCCGTGCGCGTGGGGGTGACGATCGGCGATCTCTCGGCGACGTTGTTCGCCGTCATCGGCACGCTCGCCGCCCTCCGGCACGCGGAGCGCACGGGCGAGGGCCAGCTCGTCGACGTCGCCCAGGTCGACAGCATCCTGGCGCTCACCGAGACCGCCGTCGTGGACTACACCGTGCGCGGGGTCGAGGCCGAGCCCGCGGGGAACGAGCACGCGTGGGTGCGGCCGTACGAGCTGTTCGACTGCGCCGACGGTCAGGTGTTCTTCGGTGCCTACACCGACAAGCTGTGGCGCGCGAGCTGCGAGCTGTTCGGGTCGCCCGAGGTGGCCGACGATCCCGAGATCGACACGATGCGCAAGAGGTTCGACGCCGAGGTGTACGCGCGCCGGGTGAAGCCGGTGGTGGCGGGGTGGCTCCGGGACCGCACCAAGGCCGAGCTCGAAGCCCTCGCCGGCGACGTCATCCCCCTCACCGCGATCAAGACGATCGGCGAGGTGGTCGACGACCCCGGCATTGCCGAGCGCGACATGATCGTCGAGGCCGACTACGGCGACCTGGGGGTGCTGCGCATGTTCGGGCAGCCCATCAAGCTCAGCGCCACCCCCGCCACGCCGGCGCGCGTCGCGAACCGCTTCGCCGAGCACTCCGATGCCGTGCTGACCGGTCTCGCCGGGTACGACGCCGACCGGATCGCGGCGCTGCGCGCCTCGGGCGCGCTGTCGTGAGCACCACCCGCACGCAGGTCCTGGATGCCGTGCCGGTCGAGGCCTTCCGCGGCACGTTCGCCCCCGCCGACCCGGTGCGTGCCGAGGGCGCGACGCTCCCGCCCGGGTGGGAGGGCGTCTTCTTCCCCTTCGCCGTCGCGCTCGACGACCTGCGCCCCGATGGGACGCCCGCGCGCGATGGCATCCTGCCCGAGATCGATCTGCCCCGGCGGATGTACGCGGGCGAGGACACGGTGTTCCCCGGCGTCCTGCGTGTGGGCGACGTCGCGGCGCAGACGGCGACGGCGGGCTCGCTCGTCGAGAAGACGGGAGCGAGCGGCCGACTGGTCTTCGCCGACATCGAGCGCGCGATCGCCGTGGGAGGCGAGGTCGTGGTGCGCAGCACCTGGCACGACGTCTTCCTCGGAGCGGCCTCGGGCCCCGCCCGCCCGCCCCGGACCGACCCCGCGGCCGCCGCCGAGGCCGCGTGGATCGACGAGGTCACCCTCGACGCCCGCCAGCTCTTCCGCTTCTCGGCGCTGACGTTCAACACCCACCTCGTGCACTACGACCGCCGCTGGGCGCGCGACGAGGAGGGGCTCGACGACTTGCTCGTGCACGGTCCGCTGCTGCGCATCCTGCTCGTCGACGCCGCTCGCCGTCATGCCCCCGATCGACGCATCACGGCGCTGCGCGTGCGCATGACCGCGCCGGCCTTCGTCGACACCGCGATCCGCCTGTGCGGCACCGCCGACGCCTCCCGCGTGGTGGCACTCGGCCCCGGCGAGGTCGTGCTCGCGACGGCCGAGGTGGCCTGGGCCTGACGCGGGTCGTCGCCGCGCGGTCGCGCCGCCCGCTGGCCGCCAGACCGCGCCGCCCGCCGGCCGCGCGACCGCGCCGCCCGCCGCACTCGCGAGGTCACACGCTCTGCACGAGCGCACACGTGACGGCGTGTGCGCTCGGCGACAACGTGTGTTCTCGCGGCTGACGGCGCGCCGCGCGACCGTCGCCCCGGCTCAGTCGTCCAGGCGGGAGTGGTCGCCGAGGCGGTGCCAGGCGCGGTTGTGGTAGACCAGCGCGGCGCCGGACTCGCCGGGTTCGAGGTCGCGTTCGACGTCGACCTGCAGGGCTTGAGCGGCGATGACCGTCGAGCCGCCGGCATCCATGCGGCTCACGATCCGGCACCGCAGCCACGCGCGCACCCCGTGGTACACGGGCTCGCCCGTGGCCAGCCGCGACCAGGTGGAGGTGTCGGCGAAGCGGTCGAGACCGCTCGTGGCGGCCGTTCGCGCGAGCCCGATGTCTTCGGCGTCGAGCAGGTGCACCACGATCGTGTCGGCCGCGATGATCGTCGGCGTCGCGGATGACAGCGCCGAGACCGAGAAGATCAGCAGCGGCGGGTCGGCGCTGACCGATGACACCGACGAAGCGGTCAGTGCGACGGGGCCGTTCTCGCCGTACGCCGTGATGACCGCGATGCCGCCCGGGTGGCCCCGGAACGCGCGCTTGAAGTCGTCCGCCGAGACGGTGGTGCCGATCGCGGGGGTGCTCTCGTGGTCCCCGTGCGGAAGCGAAGTCATGACTACGACGGTAGGCGCTTACGCGGGGGTCGGCATCGTCGGCGCAACACGGCGAAACCGTCGACACCCCGCCGGGCGGCTCAGTGTGAGGCTTCACATTTATCAATCCGTGACTTTTCGCGGCAGGAAATCGCTTGACACTCCTGGTTGTGTGAGCGCTAACATTCAGCAACGGCTCACCCGAGGGGCTGCATCACATGAACCGGCATCGCAGCCGGCGAAACGAGGAGGTTTCATCATGAAGGCGAACAAGATCATTGCGGGCGTGGCCCTGGTCGGCGCCATCGCATTCACCGCGACCGGCTGTGCCGGCGGCGGGGGCGCGGCGGGCGGTGCCGGTGGCGGCAGCGGCGACACCATCACGGTCGGCTTCGCGCAGACTGGCTCCGAGAGCGGATGGCGCAGCGCCAACACCGAGTCGATGAAAGAGGCGTTCAGCGAGGCCAACGGCTTCAACCTCATCTTCAACGCGGCCGACAACAAGCCCGAGGCGCAGATCGCCGCGGTCCGCAGCTTCATCAACCAGGGCGTCGACGCGATCGTGCTCGCGCCGATCGTCACCGACGGCTGGGACGACGTGCTGCAGGAGGCGAAGGATGCCAACATCCCCGTCGTCCTCGAAGACCGCACCGTCTCGGCATCCGAAGACCTCTACGCCAGCTGGATCGGCCTCGACTTCAAGAAGGAAGGCGAGACGGCCGGCAAGTGGGCCGCCGACAACTTCGGGGACAAGCCCACCAACCTCGTCGTGCTCGAGGGCACCACGGGCTCGTCGGCCGCCACCGACCGCGCCGAAGGCTTCGACTCCGCGATCGCCGGCACCGACATCAAGGTGCTCGACTCGCAGACGGGCAACTTCACCCGCGCCGACGGCAAGACGGTCATGGAGGGCTTCCTGCAGAAGTACGGCTCCGAGATCAACCTGCTCTTCGCCCACAACGACGACATGGGTCTCGGCGCGCTCGAGGCCATCAAGGCCGCCGGCATGACGCCCGGCAAGGACATCCAGATCGTGACGATCGACGCGGTGAAGGACGGCATGACCGCTCTGGCCGCGGGCGAGTTCAACTACATCGTCGAGTGCAACCCGCTCCTGGGTGAGAAGACCGCCGAGGTCGTCAAGAAGGTCGTCGCCGGCGAGTCCGTCGACAAGAGCTACGTCGTCGAGGACCAGGCGTTCGACCAGGAGCAGGCCAAGAAGGTCCTGGACAGCCGCCCCTACTGATCCGTTCGGATCCCGTCGCCGAGCTCCCCCTCGGCGGCACCCCGTCCGATCGCCCCGGCATCGACGGAACATCCTCCCCGGCGTGCGGGGTCGGCGAGTCCGACCCCGCACGCCTCACGATCCGAGAAAGCGATCGAGCATGACAACCGAACGTGCGCCCGTCGTCGCGATGCGCGGGATCAGCATCCAGTTCCCCGGGGTGAAGGCGCTCGACGGCGTCGACTTCACCCTCCACGCGGGCGAAGTCCACTCCCTCATGGGAGAGAACGGCGCCGGCAAGTCCACTCTCATCAAGGCCCTGACCGGGGTCTACGGCATCGACGAGGGCACCATCCTCGTCGACGGCCAGGAGCGGCAGTTCCGCTCCACGGCCGATGCGCAGTCCGCCGGCATCGCCACCGTCTACCAAGAGGTCAACCTCTGCCAGAACCTCACGGTCGGCGAGAACGTGATGCTCGGCGGCGAGATCCGCCGCGCCGGCATGGTCGACTGGAAGGCGACGCACGCCGCCGCGGCCACGCACCTGGCGGGCCTGGGGGTGCACATCGACACCCGCTCGATCCTCGCCAGCCACTCGATCGCCGTGCAGCAGCTCGTCGCGATCAGCCGGGCGATGGTGGTCGACACCAAGGTGCTCGTTCTCGACGAACCCACCTCGAGCCTCGACCGCGGCGAAGTCGAGCAGCTCTTCGGCGTCGTCCGCGACCTGCGCGACCGCGGTGTCGCGATCCTCTTCGTCTCGCACTTCCTCGACCAGATCTACGAGATCTCCGACCGCCTCACGGTGCTGCGCAACGGAGCGCTCGTGGGTGAATACCCCATCGCTGAACTCGGTCGCGAACAGCTCGTGGCCAAGATGATCGGCCGCGAACTGGGCGAGTTGGATGCCATCTCGGCCAGCGCCGAACGCCCGATCGACCGGTCGGGCACCCCGGTGCTGCGCGCCCTGTCGCTCGGGCGCAAGAACGCCCTCGAGCCCGTCGATCTCGAGGTCTTCGGGGGCGAGATCGTCGGGCTCGCGGGCCTGCTCGGCTCGGGGCGCACGGAGCTCGCGCGCCTCATCGCCGGCGCCGACCGGCCCGACGGCGGCTCCATCGAGGTCGGTGGCACCGCCACCCGCACCGGGTCTCCGCGACACGCGCTCGACCGCGGCATCGCCTTCTCGTCCGAGGACCGCCGCGCCGAGGGCATCGTCGGCGACCTCACCGTCGCCGAGAACATCGTCCTGGGCATCCAGGCGCGTCGAGGTGCGCTGCGCAAGGTCGGCGCCGCCGAGACCGCGGCCATCGTCGACGAGTACATCACCGCCCTCGGGGTGCGCCCGGCCAACCCCCACGCGCTGATCCGCAACCTCTCCGGCGGCAACCAGCAGAAGGTGCTCCTGGCACGATGGCTGGCCACCGCGCCCGAGCTCCTCCTGCTCGACGAGCCGACCCGAGGCATCGACGTCGGCGCCAAGGCCGACATCCAGCGCAAGGTCGCCGAGCTCGCCGCGAAGGGCCTCGCGGTCGTCTTCATCTCGTCGGAACTCGAAGAGGTCCTGCGTCTCGCTCAGCGCGTGGCGGTCCTTCGCGACCGTCGTAAGATCGGCGAACTGGCCACCCGAGACGTCGATCTCGATGCGCTGGTGTCCTACATCGCCGAGGGCCAGCCCACCGCCGCATCCCCCACCGCCCCCGAGACACCGTCGTCCGATCGGGAGAAGATCGCATGAAGAAATTCTTTTCGCACCGCCTCGTGTGGCCGATCGCGGCTCTCGTCGCGCTCATCGCCGTCAACACCATCTCGCGGCCGTCGTTCCTCAGCATCACCATGCAGAACGGTCAGTTCTACGGCTCGCTGATCGACATCCTGCGCAACAGCGCGCCGCTCATGCTCGTCGCGCTCGGCATGACCCTCGTCATCGCCACCCGCGGCATCGACCTGTCGGTCGGAGCGATCATGGCGGTGTCGGGGGCCGTCGCGCTGACCGTCATCGAGGCCTCGCCCGAACCGGGCAACCTCGGCGTGGTGTTCACCGCGATCGCCGCCGCGGTGGGCGTCGCTCTGCTGCTGGGGGTGTGGAACGGCTTCCTGGTCTCGGTCCTCGGCATCCAGCCGATCATCGCCACCCTGGTGCTCATGCTCGCCGGTCGCGGTGTGGCCCTGCTCATCACGGGCGGGTTCATCACCACGATCAACAGCGACCCCTACAAGTTCATCGCCGGCGGGTACGTGCTGGGCCTCCCCTTCGCCTTCTACGTCTCGATCGTCGCGGTGATCCTCATCGGCGTGATCGAGCGCCGCACGGCCCTCGGCATGCTGACCGAGGCGGTGGGCATCAATCCCGAGGCCAGCCGCCTGGCCGGCGTCCGCTCCCGCGGCATCATCTGGGGGGCCTACATCGCCAGCGGCGCGCTCGCGGGCATGGCCGGCATCCTCTACAGCTCGAACATCATGGCGGCCGACGCCAACGCGGCCGGTCTGTACATCGAACTCGACGCCATCCTCGCGGTCGTCCTCGGCGGCACCTCCCTCGCCGGCGGCAAATTCAGTCTCGCCGGAACCGTGGTGGGCGTGTTCACCATCCAGACGCTGAAGAGCACGATCACCTTCCTCGGCGTCCCGCCGGCGGTCAGCCCGGTGTTCATGGCCGCGGCCGTGCTCATCGTGGTGCTGCTGCAGTCGAGCCGCTTCCGCGCCTACTTCCAGATCCGCTCCCTGACCCGACGTCCCGACGCAAAGGTGCTGTCCTGATGGCCACTCTCACCGAAGAACGACACGGCTCGGCGGCACCGGCGAGCACGTACCGCCGCTTCCTCAGCCGTCACATCTCGTGGGTGCCGGTGTTCGCCGCGGTGATCATCCTCGTTCTGATGATCGCCGGGTCGATGTGGTACTTCCCGAACTTCCAGCTGAACCGCATCATGTCGTCGATCCTGCTCGACAACGCCTATCTGCTGGTGCTCGCGGTGGGCATGACCTTCGTCATCCTCACCGGCGGCATCGACCTGTCGGTCGGCGCGGTGATGGCCTTCACCGGCATCCTCTGCGCCAAGATGCTCGGCGACGGCGTACCCGTCGCCGTCGCGCTGCCGGCGATGGTGCTCATCGGCGCGGCGATCGGCCTGCTCATCGGCATCCTCGTGCAGTTCTTCGACGTGCAGCCGTTCATCGCCTCGCTCGTGGGGATGTTCCTCGCCCGTGGCCTCGCCTTCGTGGTGAGCCTCGAGTCGATCAAGGTCGAGAACGAAGGACTGCTCTGGCTGCAGTCCACGCGCTTCTCGTTCGCGGGCTGGTACATCACCCCCACGGGGATCATTGCCCTGCTCACGGTCGCGCTCGCCGCGTTCGTACTGCGCTACACCCGCTTCGGCCGCACGGTGTACGCCGTGGGCGGCAACGAGCAGTCGGCGCGGCTCATGGGTCTGCCGGTGGTGCGGGCGAAGCTCTCGGTCTACGTCATCAGCGGCGTGTGCGCGGGACTCGCGGGGATCGTGCTGACGGCCTACTCGGGCGCCGGCTACCCCCTCAACGGCGTCGGCACCGAGCTCGACACGATCGCCGCGGTCGTCATCGGCGGCACTCTCCTCACCGGCGGCAGCGGGTTCGTCGTCGGCTCGATGATCGGCGTCTTCGTGTACGGCCTGATCCGCACCATCATCTCGTTCTCGGGAGCCGAACAGTCGTGGACGCGCATCACCGTCGGAGCCCTTCTGCTGCTGTTCGTGGTGGTGCAGCGCGTGATCGTCTCGCGCTCCGCGCTCAGCCGCTGAATCAGCCGGGTCGTGTTCGCACTCCCGCGTCGGCGCGGGCATGATTGAGCCCATGTCCGCCGTCGCCCCGCCCCTCCTCGAGGTGCGCGGGGCGACGGTGCGTTTCGGCGTCGAATCCGCGCTCGCCGACGTCGACTTCCGCCTCCTCCCCGGCGAAGTGCACTCGCTCATGGGCGAGAACGGCGCGGGCAAATCCACGCTGATCAAGGCCCTCACGGGCGCGATGCGTCTCGACGCCGGCTCCATCCTGCTCGAGGGGCACGAGATGCGCTTCGCGTCTCCGGCCGACGCGCAGGCGGTGGGTATCTCGACGGTCTACCAAGAGATCGACCTGCTCCCCAACCTCACCGTCGCCGAGAACATCTCGCTCGGGCGCGAACCCCGCCGCTGGGGAGTGATCGATCACCGCGAGATGCGCGCGCGGGCCGAGTCGGCGCTCGCCGCTCTCGGGGTCGACGTCGACCCGGCCTCGGTGCTCTCGTCGCACCCGCTCGCCGTGCAGCAGTTGGTGGCCATCGCCCGCGCGGTGTCGACCGAGGTGAAGGTGCTCGTTCTCGACGAGCCCACCTCGAGCCTGGATGCCGACGAGGTCGCCGAACTGTTCCGCGTCATCCGCGACCTGAAGTCGCAGGGCATCGCGATCGTGTTCGTGTCGCACTTCCTCGACCAGGTGTACGAGATCTGCGACCGCGTCACCGTGCTGCGCGGCGGTCGCCTGGTCGGCGAGTACGGCACGCGCGAGCTGCTGCGCATCGACCTGGTCGAGAAGATGCTCGGCGCGACCGTCGAGACCCTCGCCCCGCTCGGGCAGCGCGAGGTCGAGGCCGCCGACGGGCCGAGCCTGCTCAGCGCCCGCGGTCTGGCATCCGGAAGCCGTCTGCGCGCCGCCGACCTCGACATCGCCGAGGGCGAGGTCATCGGGGTGGCGGGACTGCTCGGCTCGGGCCGCAGCGAGCTGGCTCGGGCCCTCACCGGCGTCGACCGCCCCGACGCCGGCGACCTGCGCATCGACGGCGAGACCGCTCAGCTCGGCAACCCGCGCGAGGCGATCCGTCGCCGGGTGGCGTACTCGTCCGAGAACCGGCGCACCGAGGGCGTCATCGGCGATCTCAGCGTGCTCGACAACATCACGCTCGCACTGCAGGCGCAGCGCGGAGTGCTGCACCGCCTCAGCACCGCGCGTCGACGCGAGCTCGCGATGAGCTGGGTCGAGGCGCTGCACATCCGCCCCACCGACATCGATCGGCGGGTGTCGACGCTGTCGGGCGGCAATCAGCAGAAGGTGCTGCTCGCGCGGCTGCTGGCCCTGTCCCCCCGCCTCATCGTGCTCGACGAACCGACCCGCGGCATCGACGTCGGAGCCAAGGCCGAGATCCAGCGGCTGGTGGGAGAGCTCAGCGACAACGGTCTGTCGATCGTCTACATCTCGGCCGAGCTCGACGAAGTGCTGCGCGTCGCGCACCTGGTGGCGGTCATGCGCGACGGCGTGCTCGCGCAGATCGTGCCGGCCGCCGATCTCACCTCCGACGCGCTGCTGGCCCTGGTCGCGGGGCACACGAGCGGGGACGAGGACCTGGGTGGCTGACGACAAGGCCTCGCGCACCGCCAACATCTTCGACGTCGCCCGTCTGGCCGGGGTGTCGCATCAGACGGTGTCGCGCGTACTGAACAACATGCCCAACGTGCGACCGGCGACCCGCGCGCGCGTCGAGCAGGCCATCGCCCAGCTGCGGTACAGCCCCTCGCCCGCGGCGCGCGCGCTCGTCACGCGGCGTACCCGCACGATCGGGCTGGTCACCCCCGGCACGGTCGACTACGGCCCCTCGTCGATCGCGACGAACTTCAACTTCGCCGCCCGCGCCGCGCGGTACAACGTCGACGCGATCAGCTCGCCCCAGAGCGACGTCGCCCCGGTGCGGGCCGCGATCGACGGGCTCCTCAAGCAGCGCGTCGACGCCATCGTGCTCGTCGTCGTCGACACCGAGGTGCTCGCCGCCGTGCAGGCCCTCGACCTCGACATCCCCATCGTCGCCGCGGCCGCCAGCGCCCGCCCCCACCCGCGCCTGGTCGCGATCGACCAGTACCGGGGCGCGCGCGGGGCGGTGCGCCACCTGCTCGAGGCCGGGTACGAGACGGTTCGCCACATCGCGGGTCCGGCCCGCAACCCCGACGCCGTCGAGCGCATCCGCGGATGGCGCGAAGAGATCGCCGCCGCGCGCGCGCAGTCGACGCCGGCGGTGCACGGCGACTGGTCGGCGGCGAGCGGGTACCGCATCGCGTCCGAGGCCGACTTGTCTCCCGGTGAGGGCATCTTCGTCGCCAACGACCACATGGCGATCGGCGTGCTCTCGGCCCTGCGCGAGCGCGGGCTGCGCGTGCCCGAAGACATCGGGGTGGTCGGATTCGACGACGTGCCCGAGGCCGCGTTCGTGTACCCCTCGCTGACGACCGTGCGGCAGGACTTCGCCGCCCTCGGCGAGATCCTCATGCAGAAGGTCCTGCTGCTGGTCGAGGAGCCCGACACCGCGACCGAGAGCACCCCCCTGCCGACCCGTCTCGTCGTGCGGTCGTCGGCGCCTCTCGCGCGCTGACGCCGTCAACCGAGAAGACCCCGGATGCCGAGGCATCCGGGGTCTTCGTTCGAGCACGCGGTCTCAGCCCAGCAGCGGCACCGCGCCCACCAGCACGCCGACGCCGAGCATGACGAGCGAGACGATCGTCGCGCGCCACAGCACCTTCTTGTGGTGGTCGCCGAGGTTGACGCCGGCGAGCGAGACGAGCAGCAGGATGGCGGGAACCAGCGGGCTCTGCAGGTGCACGGGCTGGCCGGTGATCGAGGCGCGCGCCATCTCGACCGGGGCGATGCCGTAGTTCGCGGCGCTCTCGGCGAGCACGGGCAGAATGCCGAAGTAGAACGCGTCGTTCGACATGAAGAACGTGAACGGGATCGACAGCACCCCGGTGATGACGGCGAGGAACGGGCCCATCGACGTCGGGATCACCTCGGTGATCCACGATGCCATCGCGGTGACCATGCCCGTGCCGTTGAGCACGCCGACGAGCACGCCGGCGGCGAGCACCATCGACACGACGCCGACGATGCTGGGCGCGTGGGCGACGATCTCGTCGGCCTGCGAGCGGAGCTTAGGGAAGTTGACGATCAGGGCGACCGCGGCTCCGACCATGAAGACGAACGCGAGCGGGAACAGGTCCATCACCAGCAGCACCATGACGGCGGCCGTCAGCGCGAGGTTGAACCAGATGAGCTTCGGGCGCAGGGTCGCGCGGTTCGGATCGAGCATGGTGTCGGCCATCGCGGTGTCGGCGGTGTCGACGAGCTGGGTCGCGGCGACGGCGTCGCGCCCGCCGCGGACGGTGACGATGTTGCCGGTGCGCAGCGACGCGACCGCGCCGGGCTTGTGCTCCGCGCCGCGGAAGATCTTCGGGGCGCCGAGGCGACCGAATCCACCGGGGGCGTCGAGCTTCGAGGTGTCGACCGAGCCCGCGAGACGCTTGCGCTCGGACAGACCGAGGAACCACGCGAAGGCGAGCGCGACGACCAGGCCCGCGATCAACGAGGGGATCATGGGCACGAACACGTCGGTGGGCTGCAGGCCCAGGGCGGTCGCGGCGCGCACGGTCGGGCCACCCCACGGCACGATGTTCATCGTGCCGTTCATGAGTCCCGCGACGCAGGTGAGCACGACGGGGCTCATGCCCAGCCGCAGGTACAGCGGCAGCATCGCCGAGGTGGTGATGATGAAGGTGGTCGACCCGTCGCCGTCGAGCGACACGGCGGCGGCGAGGATCGCGGTGCCGAGCACGATCTTGGCCGGATCGTCGCCCAGCACGCGCGTGATCACGCGGATCAGCGGGTCGAAGAGCCCCACGTCGATCATGATGCCGAAGTACATGATCGCGAACATCAGCAGGGCCGCGGTGGGCGCCATCGTGCTGATCGCGTCGATGACCATGTCGCCGAGGCCCAGGCCCGCGCCGGCGATGAGGCCGAAGACCGTGGGAACCACGATGAGGGCGACCATGGGGGTCAGGCGCCGCGTCATGATCAGCGCCATGAACGACAGGACCATGAGGAAGCCGAGGGCCACGAGCACCCCGTCGGCGGGCGTATAGGCCACCGGGTACTCGGCCGCTTCGGCCGCAAGGATCAGGGGGGTCATCGCGACTCCTTCGTCGTGACGGGCGCGGCTCTCGCGCTCTCGATCCGGCGACACTACGGATGCCGTGCCCCCGGGCGCGCGCTTGCTCGCATTGCGGCGGGTTATGCGCGTACCGTGTGTTCTGCGCATTTCGCGCAGCACGAGCCCGGAGGTGCGTATGCGATTCGCCACCCGGATGCTCGTCGTGCAGGTCGCCACGCAGGTCGCCGTGGTCGCGGTGTGCACCGCGGTGTTCGCGTGGCTCGGCGTGCAGCAGCTGAGAGCCGAGGCCGACTCCTCGGCGCTGAACATCGCGCGCTCGGTCGCCGAGTCGCCCCAGGTGCGCGACCTCGTCGCCGAGTACTCCGCCGACCCCGGCACGCCGGTCGCCGCGACCCTCCGCGACGGTGTCCTCCAGCGGTACGCCGCCGACGTCACCGCCCGCACCGAAGGCCTGTTCGTCGTGATCACCGACGATCACGGCATCCGTCTGGCCCACCCCGATCCGGACCGCCTCGGCGAGGTGGTGAGCACGAGCTTCACCGACGCGCTCGCGGGCCGCGAGGTCGTGACGTGGGAGGTCGGCACCCTGGGGGAGTCCGCCCGCGCCAAGGTCCCCGTCTATCCGCCCGCCGGCGGTGCCCCGGTCGGCGAGGTGAGCGTCGGGTTCGAGCGGGCGAGCGTCTTCGACGATCTCCCCGCCCTCCTCGTCGGCATCGCGGTCGCGGTGCTGCTGGCCGTCGCCATCGGCGCGGCCGTCGCGCTGCTCATGCGCCGCCGGCTCGAGCGACTGACGCTCGGGGTGCAGCCCGAGGAGCTCGTCGCCCTCGTGCAGACCCAGACCGCCGTGCTCGAGGGCGCCGACGAGGGAGTGCTCGCGCTCGACGACGCGGGGGTCGTGCGGGTCTGCACCGCCGCGGCCGAACGCCTGCTCGGGATCACGGATGCCGTCGGCCGCCCCCTCTCCGCCCTCGCCCTCGCGCCCGCCGTCGCCACCGCCCTGGCCGGCACCGGCGCGAGCACGGGGCTGCCCGTCGGCGGCCGGGTCGTCTTCATCGACGTGCGCCCTGTCCGCCGCGGTGCGCGCACGCTCGGGCGCGTCGCGGTTCTGCGTGACCGTACCGACGTCGCCGCGCTGTCGGGGCGTCTCGACAGCGTCCGGGCGATGGGCGACGCCCTGCGCGTGCAGCGGCACGAGAACGCCAACCGTCTGCACGCGGCGGTGGGCCTGCTGGATGCGGAGCGTACGGCCGAGGCCCGCGCCTTCCTCGCCGACCTCGTCGACCGCGGTTCGGTCGACTGGGCGGTGCCGGGGATCGACCTCGTCGGCGACGCGATGCTGCAGTCCTTCCTCGGGGCGAAGGCGCTCGCCGCGCGCGAACGCGGGGTGACGTTGAGGGTCTCCGACGACACGTTCCTGCGGGGCACCGTCGACGACGTCGAAGACGTCGTGGCCGTGCTCGGCAACCTCGTCGACAACGCGGTGACCGCCGCGGCCTCGGCCCCCGCGCCGCGCGGAGTCGAGGTCGCCGTGCTGGGCGACGGCGACGCCATCGTGATGACCGTGGCCGACACGGGTGGGGGCATCGCCGACGTCGATGCCGTCTTCGCCCCCCGCGAGCGCGACGACGACCCGACCGCGGTGCACGGCCTCGGGATCGGGCTGCCGCTCTCGCGCGAGTTCGCCCGCCGTCGCGAGGGCGAGGTGTGGGTGGTCGACCCGGGTGGTGACGGCCACGGTGCCGTCGTGGCCGCCCGCTTGCCGGGAGTCCTGCGAGGAGAGAACGAATGACCGACATCCGCGTCCTGGTCGTCGACGACGACTTCCGTGTGGCGGGGTTGCACCGCGACGCCGTCGCGGCCCGCCCGGGCTTCGTCGCCCTGGAGCCGGCGCGGACGGTCGGCGAGGCCCGCGCCGCGGTCGCCTCGCACCAGCCCGACCTGCTGCTGGCCGACGTGTACCTGCCCGACGGCGACGGTGTCGACCTCGTGCGCTCGGTCGGCGTCGACGCGTTCGTGCTGTCCGCGGCGACCGATGCCGCGACCGTCCGCCGCGCGTTCACCGCCGGGGCGCTGGCCTTCCTCGTCAAACCCTTCGACACGCGCGTGCTGGCCGAGCGTCTCGACCGCTACGCCCGGTACCGCAACCTGCTCTCCAACTCGCGGCCGCTGTCGCAGGACGACATCGACCGCGCGGCATCCGTGATGCGCGGGGAGCGCGAGGGGCCGTCGCTCGCCCGCTCGGCGACCGAGCAGACCGTGCTGGCGGCTCTGGGCGCCGACGAGGCCTCGGCGAGCGAGGTGGCCGAGCGCATCGGCGTCTCGCGTGCGACCGCGCAGCGGCACCTGACGGCCCTGGCCGAGCGCGGCCTGGTGCAGGTGAGCCTCCGGTACGGCTCGACGGGCCGCCCCGAGCACCGCTTCCGCGTCGGCGCCTGAGCGGCGCCGTCGCCGCTGCGTCGTCGTTGCCACGTCGCCGCCGCTGCTGCTGCGTCGCCGTCGCCACCTCGCATGTCCCACTTCGTGCAGCTCCAGCCCGCCGAACTCGCACATTTCGGGACATGCCCGGCGGAAACGAGGTGGATGCCGCCGACTCAGGCCTCCAGCACCGCCCACCCGCGCGGGCCCAGCTCGAGCCGCCCGTCGGCCGGGGTGCCCTCGCCGGCGACCACCGTCCGCCCGTCGGCGACCGGCAGGGTCACCGGCTCGTCGCCGATGTTCAGCGCCACCACCACGGCGTCGTCGTCCACGGCCGTCCGCAGTGCGACGGCGGTGTTCGTCACCTCGATGACGTCGGTGTGGGCGCGCCAGAGCCACGGCTTCCGCCGCCGCAGGGCGATGAGCTCCTGGTGCGCCTGCAGGATCCGCACGTCGGCGTCGACCTCGCCCGGATCGGCGGGGAACTCGGGCCGCACCGCATCGTCGCCCCCGAGGCGTTGCTCTTTCACCCCGGTCCATCCGAACTCGTCGCCGGCGTAGACCGACGGCGTGCCGGCGACGGTGAACAGCACCGCGAGGGCGTGGGGCACGAGGTCGGGGCCCACCGCCGAGGCGATGCGCGTGACGTCGTGGTTGCCGACGAAGGTCTGGGGCACGAAGGTCGCCAGCAGCTCGTCGTGACGCTCGATCGCGTGGCTCAGTTCGAACAGGTTGCGGTCCGAGATCCCGTGCCAGACGCCCTGCCACAACTCGTACTGGGTGAGCGCGTCCATGCTCGAGGCGCGAACGATTTCGGCGCCGTCGCCGTGGATGACCTCGCCGACCACCCACACCTCGGGGAACCGCTCGCGCACGCGAGGGAGCACCCGGGCCCAGAACTCCGGGGGTACCGCGTAGGCGGCATCCAATCGCCAGCCGTCGATGCCCCGCTCCAGCCAATGGCACATGACCTCCACGACGAGATCGGCCACGGCCTCCGAGGAGTGGTCCAGCGCCACGAGCGCGTCGTGCCCCTCGAAGACGTCGGCCTCGACCCGGCCGTCGACGCGACGAGCGCGGAACAGCCCCGGGTCGTCGCCGCCGTCGGCGAAGGCGCGGAACGCCGGGTGCCCGCGGCCGACGTGATTGAAGACGCCGTCGAGCAGGATCCGGATGCCGCGCTCCCGCGCCGCCGACACGAGACGGTCGAAGTCCTCGTCGTCGCCGAGGCGGGGATCGATGCGGAAGTGATCGACGGTGTCGTAGCCGTGCGTCTCCGACGCGAACACCGGGCCGAGCAGCAAGCCGTTCAGCCCCAGCTCGATGACGTGGTCGAGCCACGGCTCGAAGCGGTCGAGGCGGTGTGCGGGTTCGGCATCCGGGTCGACGTCGTCGCGGATGGGAGCGCCGACGAATCCCAGCGGGTAGACGTGCCACCAGAAGACGTGCTCGGGCCACGCGGGCATCCGGTTTCCTCTCGATCGGGAATGAGACGGTCCCGACGCTATCCGCAGCGTCGGATCCGGCGAGGGGGCTTGCCGCCGCCCGACCTCTCGTCGTGCGGTCGGCGTCGGCTTCGGATGCCGCGGCCCGCCACCCTCTCTTCCCCCGAGGGTCTCCCCGTCACGCCCGCGCGCGATCGGCGGGCAGGGCGAAGGCGTCGAGGTCGAGCGCGTGCGCGCGGGCCGTCTCCACGGCCGCGGCCACGGCCCCGATCGACACGATGTCCGCCCCGAGGGTCGAGGCGACGATGCGCGGGGCCGGCAGGTGCAGCGACGCGGGCAGGGCGCCGATGGCCGCGTCGATGATGGGTCCGGCTCCGGCGGCGATCGCGCCCGAGACCACCACGCGCTCCACGTCGAACAGGCTGCCGAACACCGCCGCCACCCCGGCGAGCGCCGGGCCCACCGCCCGCGCGACGCCGAGGGCACCCGCGTCGCCGGCGGCGGCGAGGTCGAGCACGGTCTTGGCGTCGAGGGTGTCGGGGTCGATGTCGCGCAGCGCGCTGTCGCGGGGGAGGGATCCCGAGGCCAGGGCCTCGCGCGCCGCGTCGACGCACCGCGGTGCGAGGCCCCAGGCGCTGCCGACCCCGTCCACGCGATCGAACGCCACGGTCTCGCCCGCTCCGCCGTGCGCGCCGCGCAGCAGGCGTCCGTCGACGCTGATGCCGGCGCCGAAACGCTCGCCGGCGAGAAGGGCGACGAAGTCGTCGCTGCCGATCGCGGCTCCGTGCGTGCGCTCGGCGACGGCAGCGAGGGTGGCGTCGTTCTCGACGCGCACCACGGGCGCCCACGCGGCGAAGCTGTCGATGAAGTCGGGGTTCATGCGCGCCCAGAAGCCGTCGTGGTGCACGGGCGAGCGCCCCGAGCGGGCGACGGGGGCGGGCACACCGACGCACAGTCCGATGATCTCGGTGCGCGCGCGTCGTGCGCGGGTGAGGGCGGCGTCCACCGTCGCCTCGGCCGCGCGCCGGCGTCGCTCGGGCGAATCGAGCTCGGGGTCGACGGTCAGCCGCGAGGTGGCGAGCGCTCGTCCGCGCAGGTCGGCCACGGTGGCGGTGAGGTGGCCCCGGCCGGCGTCGACGCCGACGACCAGGCCCGCGCCGGGGTCGAAGGCGAAGCGTCGGGCCGGTCGGCCCTTGGAGTATTCGCCCACCGCTCGGGCGTTCGGCATCTCGGTGAGCAGGCCGCGGGCGGTCAGTTCGTCGAGCACGTCGATGGCGGTGGAGCGCGTCACGCCCACGGCCTGAATGACGTCGCTCGCGGTGAAGGCGTCGGCGTCCCAGACGTAGCCCAGGACCGCATCGAGGTTGTGGCGACGCAGCGACGGCGTCGTCGTGATGGCATCCATCGACACTCTTGACCCCCTTTCGTTCTGCTGCAATACTGCCTGCACGACATTGATTTGACGAGTAGATTTACTCGACGGGACAACATATTCGCAGTGCAGCGAAGGAGGAACACGTGTCGACGAAGACCAGAGCGGGCCGACGATGGGTCGCCGCGGCGACGGTGGGGGTGCTCGGGATGGCGATGCTGGCCGGCTGCTCCTCCGACGGCCGCGAGACCATTCGATTCACCTTCAGCAAGCGCGAGGCGCTGTCGTTCATGAACGACGTGGTCGCCGAGTACAACGCCTCGCAGGATCGCGTGCGCGTCGAGATGGACAGCTCGGGTGTCGACGTCGTGTCGGCGAGCTTCGTACGCGGCAACCCGCCCGACATCATGCTGGCCAACTACAACTACGAGGTCGCCCGCTTCGTGCAGCGCTGCGCGCTGAGCGATCTCGGCGGTACCGAGGCGGCGGCCAGCGTGCGCGACGACCTGCAGCCGCTGCTCGACCAGTACGGCTCCTGCGCGGGGCGCACCAGCGCGCTCCCGTACTCGGTGATGGCGGCATCCGTCATCTACAACACGCAGATGTTCGAGCAGCTGGGTCTGTCGGTCCCCACCACCTACGACGAGCTCCTCGCGGTCGCCGACACCCTGAAAGCCAACGGCATCACGCCGTTCTACGGCACCTTCAAAGACGACTGGACCGTGGCGCAGGGCTGGTACGACTACTCCGTCGGCGGCTCGCTCGACGTCCTCGACTTCTTCGACGGCCTCGCCGCGGAGGGCGCCGAGGTGGGGCCCGAGTCGCAGGTCTCGTTCGCCAAGGACTTCACCGAGCCGATGGACCGCATGATGCAGCTCGCCCAGAACTACACGAATCCGGATGCCGAGAGCCGGGCCTACGGCGACGGCAACCTCGCGTTCGCCCAGGGTGAGGCCGCGATGTACCTGCAGGGCCCGTGGGCGCTGGGTGAGATCGCGAAGACCGCGCCCGACCTGGCGGTCGGCACGTTCCCCCTGCCGATGACCGACGACCCCGACGACCTCGCCGTCCGCGTCAACATGGACCTCGCGGCGATCATCCCCGAGGCCTCCCGACACCAGGATGCCGCGCGCGACTTCCTCGAGTACCTGTACCAGCCCGAGATCATCGAGGCCTACAACGAGTCGCAGCTCGGCTTCGCGCCGACGAAGGACGCCCCGTCGCCGAGCGACCCCCGCGTCGCGGGGATGATCCCGTACTACGACGAGGGCCGCATCTACCAGGGCGCCTCGGTGCTCGTGCCCAAGACCATCCCCACCTTCAACTACGCCCAGGCGATGATCTTCGGCGCCTCGCCCGAGGCCACGCTTCGCACCATGGACGAGGACTGGTCGCGCCTCGCGTTCCGTCAGCCGCCCGCGTCCACGACCGACGCAGCCGTCGAGGAGGACGCGCGATGACCACCACCACCACGATCGTGACCGGCGGGAAGACGACCGCTCGGCGCAGCAGCCGCCGCGTCGAACCGATCTACTACCTGTTCCTGCTGCCGACCCTCGTGCTGTTCACCCTCGCCATCACGGTGCCGGGCGTCATCGGGATCTTCTTCAGTTTCACCGACTCGATCGGCCTCGGCGAGTGGAACTTCACCGGGCTGACGAACTACATCGCGATCTTCAGCGACCCGGCCATCCTGCAGAGCTACCTGTTCACCTTCGGTTTCTCGGTCGCGACGGTGATCGTCGTCAACATCGCGGCGTTCCTGCTGGCGGTGGGACTGACCTCGCAGATCCGCTTCAAGAAGGCGCTGCGCACGGTCTTCGTCATCCCGATGGTGATCTCGGGCATCATCATCGCCTACGTCTTCAACTTCCTCTTCAGCAACTCGGTGCCCGAGGCCGGAGCCTCGCTCGGCATCCCGTGGCTCGAGACCTCGCTCCTGGCGAACCCCGACCTCGCGTGGGTCGCGATCGTCATCGTCACCGCGTGGCAGGCGATCCCCGGAACGCTGCTGATCTACATCGCGGGCCTGCTGTCCGTGCCCGGCGACGTCTACGAGGCCGCGGGCCTCGACGGGGCGAGCAAGACCCAGCAGCTGCTGCGCATCACGCTCCCGCTGGTGGCGGGGTACGTCGTCATCAACATCATCCTGGGCTTCAAGGGCTTCCTGAACGCCTACGACATCATCGTCGGCCTCACCGGTGGCGGTCCCGGCACCGCGACCCGCAGCGTCGCGATGTCGATCATCCTCGGCTTCAACGGCGGGGACTACGCGTACCAGATGGCGAACGCGGCGCTCTTCTTCGTCGTGGCCATCGTCATCTCGCTCCTGCAGCTCTCGCTGACCCGGGGAAGGAACACCCTGTCATGACCGCTCTCAACCAGCCCGCGCTCGCGTTCGAGCAGGCCGAACTCGCCGTCCCCGCCGACCGGCCTCAGAAGCGCCGCATCCGTCGCGTCGGCATGGAGCGCATCAACTGGTCGACGACGACCATCCTGGTGCTCTGCTCCCTCACCGTCCTGCTGCCGCTGTACGTCACCGTCTCGATGGCGCTGAAGAGCGGCACGCAGATCGTCGACGGCAACGCGTTCTCGTTCCCCTCGCCGATCAGCTTCGACGGCTTCGTGCAGGCGTGGACGCTGACGAAGTTCCCCGTGGGCCTCGCGATCTCGCTCCTCGTCACGGCCGGCACGGTGGTGGCGACCATCGTCCTCGCCGCCTTCGCCTCGTACGCGATCGCCCGCAACTGGGAGCGCAAGCTCTTCCGCTACTCGTTCTTCTACCTGCTCGCGGCGATGTTCATCCCGTTCCCGGTCGTCGCCCTGCCGCAGATCCAGCTCACCGGCCGGGTGGGCCTCGACAACCCGTTCGGCGTGATCATCCTCGCCACGATGTTCCAACTGAGTTTCAGCGTGCTGCTGTTCACCGCGTTCCTGCGTTCCATCCCGCTCGAACTCGAAGAGAGCGCGCGGATCGATGGCGCGACGACCTGGCAGACCTTCTGGCAGCTCATCTTCCCGCTGCTGGCTCCCATGAGCGCCACGGTCGGCATCTTCGCCTTCCTCTACGCGTGGAACGACTTCATGATGCCCTCGCTCATCATCAGCGACCCGACGCTGCAGACCCTTCCGGTGCGGCAGAACCTCTTCCAGACGCAGTTCAGCAACAACTACAACGTCGCCTTCGCGTCCTACCTCATGGCCATGGCCCCCGCGATCGTCGCCTATCTCTTCACCCAGCGCTGGGTGATGGCGGGCGTGACCCAGGGCGCCGTCAAGGGCTGACACCCTCCCCCTCCCCTCCCCTCGAAAGGAACCCTCCCCGTGACGACCGCATCCCCCTCCGCCCGTACCCGCGAGCTGTCCGACGCCCCCGACTGGTGGCGTCAGGCGGTGGTGTACCAGGTGTACCCCCGCAGCTTCGCCGACAGCGACGGCGACGGCCTCGGCGACATCCGCGGCATCACCTCGCGCGTGCCGTACCTCGCCGAGCTGGGGGTGGATGCCGTCTGGCTGAGCCCCTTCTACCCCTCCGACCTCGCCGATGGCGGGTACGACGTCGCCGACTACCGCGACGTGGACCCGCGACTGGGCACCCTGGCCGACATGGACGAGCTCATCGGGCAGCTGCACGCCCACGGCATCCGGGTGGTCGTCGACATCGTCCCCAACCACACCTCCGACAAACACGTCTGGTTCCAGGAGGCGCTGGCGGCGGGCCGGGGCTCGGCGGCGCGCGAGCGCTACGTCTTCCGCGAGGGGTCGGGCGTCGACGGCGCCGAGCCGCCCACCGACTGGGTGTCGCTCTTCGGCGGGTCGGCGTGGGAGCGGGTCGCCGACGGGCAGTGGTACCTGCACAACTTCGACGTCTCGCAGCCCGACCTGAACTGGGCGAACCCCGAGGTGCGCGCCGACTTCGTCACGACGCTGCGCTTCTGGAGCGACCGCGGGGTCGACGGGTTCCGCATCGACGTGGCGCACATGCTCACGAAGGACCTCAGCGAGCCCCTGCGCTCGCGCGCCGAGCTCGAGGCACTGCCGCACGACGGCACCCACCCGATGATCGACCGCGACGACGTGCACGAGGTCTACGCCGAGTGGCGCGCGGTCTTCAACTCCTACGACCCGCCGCGCACCGCCGTCGCCGAGGCGTGGGTGCACCCCTCGCGCGTGCCGCTGTACGCCAGCGCCGACAGCCTCGGCCAGGCGTTCAACTTCGACCTTCTCGAGGCCGACTTCGACCCCGCGCAGTTCCGGCGCATCGTCGCCGACAACCTCGCGCTGGCCGCGGAGTCGGGGTCGTCCACCACGTGGGTGCTGTCGAACCACGACGTCGTCCGCCACGCCACGCGGTACGGACTCCCCGACGCCGAGCGCGCCGCCGACGGGCGTCCGACCCTCAAGCACGGCAACGAGTGGTTGCTCTCCGGCGGGCAGTCGCCGGCTCTCGACTCGCGCCGCGGGGAGCGCCGCGCCCGCGCCGCCGCAGCCTTCGTGCTGGGCCTTCCCGGCTCGGCGTACCTGTACCAGGGCGAGGAGCTGGGCTTGCACGAGGTCGCCGAGATCCCCGACGCCGACCGTCAGGATCCGACGTTCTTCCGCAGCCCCGGCGTCGATCAGGGCCGTGACGGATGCCGCGTGCCCCTGCCCTGGACCGAGCACGGCCCGGCGTTCGGGTTCGGTACGGCGGGCGCGCACCTTCCGCAGCCGGAGTGGTTCGGCACGTACGCGGTCGACCTGCAGGACGGCGACCCGGCCTCGACGCTGTCGCTCTACCGCCGCGCGCTCGACCTGCGGCACGAGCTGCAGACCGACGAGCAGATGGAGTGGATCGAGACGGGTCGCGACGACGTGGTGGCGTTCGCCCGCCCGAACGGCTGGACGGTCGTGACGAACTTCGGCACCGAGCCCGCGGCGCTGCCCGCGGGCGAGGTGCTGCTCGCCAGCGTCGCGCTCGACGGCGAAACGCTGCCCGGCGAGACCACGGCCTGGCTCCGCGGCGCCTGACCCGCCCCGAAAGCCCCGGCGTCCGCGCCGGGGCTTTCCCGCGCCCTCCGCCCCGCGCCACGGATACCCGTTGAGTGTCCAGAACACGCCGTCATGCGCCGCACGAGGGCGGCGTGTCCCGGACACTCAACGGCTCAGCGCACGCTCACGTCCCGCGTCGGCCACACGCCCTCCGCCCCGCGACGGCCGCACGCCCGTCGTCCGCCCGCCCCCCGCGTCGACGAAACACCCGTCGAGTGTCCATAACACGCCGTAGCGCGCCGCGCGAGGGCGGCGTGTCCCGGACACTCAACGCCGTCACGCCCCGGCTCAGCGCACGCGCACCCAGCCGTCGCCGCGGCGCTCGATGGCCCCGGCGGCGGCGAAGGCGTCGAGCCATCCCCCCATCGGCCACGCTCCCCACCGCTCGAAGAACGTGCCCCCGTTGCGCAGGATGTCGTCGAGGTGCTGCCACGGGGGAGAAGAGACCGGATGCCACTGGTGGTACGCGTCCGCCCCGCCGACCCACTGCATCTCGACGCCCGCAGCGCGAGCCGACCAGGCGAGGTCGGTGTCTTCGGCCCCGTACCCCTCGTACCCGGGGTGGAAGCCGCCGATGCGGTCCCACGTCGCCGGGGTCACGGCGAACGACAGCGACCAGAACAGGTCGTACTCCCGGTCGGTGGCCCGCCGCGTCTCGCCGGGTCCGAGCGCCGGGCGGGCGCGGTGCGGGCGGGTGAGAAAGGGCAGGTCGTCGAGGTTCTCCGGCCGTTGCACGCTCGACAGGTAGGTCACCGCTCCGCAGAGCACCGCGTCGGGGTGCGCGCGGGTGGCGGCGCGGTAGGCGGGCAGCAGGTCGGGCCCGGGCAGGCAGTCCACGTCGAGGAACACCAGCAGTTCGGCGCCGGCGGCGATCGCCGCGTCCGCCGCGCGGTTCCGCCCCTCGCCCACCCGCAGTCCGTGCGGCCCCGGGGGCACGAGCACGGTGAGCGTCCCCGCCTCCGCGACACCGTCCGGCGGCGTCTCGTCCAGCCACGCCTCGACGCGCACGATGTCGTCGGCGAGTTCGGCGATCACGCGGCGCTGGCGCTCGAGGTGTTCGCGCCGCGCCGCTGAGGCGACCGTGATGAGCGCCGTCCTCACGGCCGCACCGCCTCGAGGGCGGCGGCCATGCGGTGGGCCGCGCCCGCGACCTGCCAGCGCGACCAGTCCGGTTCGGTCGAAGCGGCCCGCTCGACCAGATCGACCAGGTCGGAGGCCGAAACGGTGTCGTCCGCCCGCTGCGCGAGGCCCCAGCGGGCGAGGGCGTCGGCGGTCGCACGCTGCTCGTCGAAGGGGCGGTCCTGCGCGATGACGACGGCGCGGGCTCCGGATGCCGCGAGGTCGGCGACGCTGTTCTGGCCCGCGGCGCTCACGACCACCGTGCTGCCGGCCAGCAACGGCCAGGGGTCGTCGACGCGGGAGGCCTCGTCGTGCCCGATCGCGGTGACCCGCCAGCCGCGGGCGGAAAGACGTGCGGTGGCCTCGTCGCGGACCTCCGGCTCGAGCACACGGCCGAGCAGCAGCACTGACCGCTCGGTCGCGGACTCGGGCGGGGTGCGTCCGTCGTAGCGTGAGATGCCCCCGGTCCACACCACGCGGTCGCCGTGCTCGGCGAGGGCGGGGGTGGGCACCGCGCCGTGCGCCCAGGGGGCCACGATGCGATCGGCCAGGGCGTAGGCGAGGGCGTGGGGCGCGTCGGTGCGCGCGCCGGGTTGGGTCACCGCGACGGTGCGGAGCCCCAGAAGTCGCGCGAGGGCCACGACCTCCGCGCTGACGTCGACGACGAAGACGTCGAGATCGAGGTCGACCGCCGCGGAGGCGATCATGGCCAGTCGTGCGCGGTGTCCCGGGTGCCCGTGGGGTGCCCAGTGCAGCTTCCCCCGGGCGGTCGGTTCCGCCTCGCGCGGGTCGAGCACCGTGCCGTCGGCGGCCTCGACCACATCGGCGTCCGGCGGGAGCACGACCCACTGGGTCTCGGGGGCGAGTCCGGCGGGACGGGCGAGCGACGAGAACGCCACGACGGGGGTGCGCAGGTGCGGGTGCACGGCGAGGAAACGCGCGACGTGGCCGAAGCCGTGGTGGTGGACGTACCAGCCGATCACCGCGACACCGCCGGCACGCGTCGCGCGGCGACGGGCTGAGCGGTGTGGGTGAGCACCCGCTCCACTTCGCGGTAGCGCTCCGTGAGCGAGTGCTGTCGCACGGCCGCCCGGCGGGTCCAGACGCGGGTGAGGGGTTCGCGCGCGCCCTGCGCGGCGAGCTCGGCCGCGGCCTTGCCCAACGCGACGACGTCGCCGGGCATGACCGTCGCCGATCCGGGCATGCCCGCGAGCACCTCGGAGACCCCGCCGATGTCGAAGGCCGCGACGGGGGTGCCGGTGGCGAGCGCTTCGGCGATGACGAGGCCGAAGGGCTCCTCCCACATGGGCGTGACCAGGGCGACGGCCGACGATCCGACGAGGCGGCAGAGGTCGGGCTGATGCAGCGGGCCCACGTAGCGCGCGTGCACGCCGAGCCGGGGCACGACTTCCTGCTCGAAGTAGTCGACGTCCCCGATCCGGCCGGCGAGCACGATGTGGGCGTTCGCCGAGCGGGCGGCCTCGATGGCCAGGTGCGGTGCCTTCTCGGGCACGACGCGCCCCGACCAGACCCACGACGGTCCGCCGGCGCCGCGCGTCCACTGGTCGGTGTCGATGCCGTTGGGGAAGACGAAGGCGTCGACCCCCTCGACCGACCACGCGCGCGCGGTCGCCTGGCTCACGGCGATGAAACGGTGCGGGCTGTCGCGCACGTCGGCCGCGGCCTCCAGCATGTGTTCCAGGGGCGGCGTGTGCAGGGTCGTGACGACCGGGATCTCCGCCTCTCGACTCCACCGGATGGGCGCGGGATGCAGGCTGTGATTGTCCACGACGTCGTACAGGTGGCGGTCGGCGATGAGGCGGTCGCGGGCCGCATCGAAGGCGGTGTCGACGGCCGCCGCGTACCCGGCCGGGTACTCGGTGTCGGATGCCGCCTCCGGCCGCGTCCAGGCGGGAGCGGGCAGCGAGAACTCCGGCGTGTCACCGAGGAAGTCCGAGCCCTCGGCGGCGCACAGGGTCACCTCGTGCCCGCGCGCGCGCAGCCAGCGCACGCGGTCCCAGACGCACGCCTCCAGTCCGCCGGCGTGCGGCTGACGCAGGGGGTAGCGCGACGGGGCGACGACGAGCACCCGCAGTGACCGTGCGCCGCGGATCATGCGGCCACCTCCGTGTCGAGTGCGCGGCGGTACACGGCGACGTGCGCGGCACGCACCTCGCTCCGTTCCGCGAGACGTTCGGCCCGTCGCCGGTCCACCTCGGCCGCGCGCGACGTCGATCCCGGCGTCGACCAGGCCGGAGCCGTGGCCTCCACCATCGCGCGTGCGAGCGAGAGCGGGTCGCCGACGTCGAAGGCGTGGAAGTCGCCGGGATGCTGGGCGGCGATGTGGCCGATGCGGGTGCCGACGACCGGAACGGCGAGGTCGTAGCAGAGCTCCGCCCAGCCCGACTGGGTGCCGTGTCGATACGGCAGTACGCACGCGTCGAGGTCGGCAAGCCACTCGGCGAGGGCGTCGTCGTCGAGACGGGCTCCGCGCTCGACGCTGACACCGTCGGCATCACGGACGAGGAGGTCGATGGATGCCGCCGCCTCGGCGTCGCGCACCCGCTCGTTCATCCGCACGACGGCTTCGATCCGCGCGCCCTCCGCGCGCAGGGCGGCGACGGCGCGGACGAGGGTCGCGGTGGTCCCCACCCCATCGATGTTGGGGCGGAGGTCGCGCAGGTGCACGCCGATGCGGGCGACGTCGTGGACGTGACCGGTGGGGCGTGGTGCGTCGCCGAGCAGCGTGGGGTGGGCGATCACCGTCGTCGGTCGGTGGACGATCCCGCGCACCTCGGCGTCGGCCGTGTCGGTGAGGGTGACGAGGGCGTCGGCGCCCGCGGCGAGGACGGCGAGCGACGCCCGGTGCGCGTCCTGCTCGCTCAGCTGCGGGTTCTCGAGGTCGTGCACCGTGTAGACGAGGGGTCGCCCGATCCGACGGAGCGTCTCGACCGTCGCGCGCAGTTCGTCCGGGCTGTACGACTCGATGCCGAAGTGCACGTGCACCAGGTCGAAGTCGTCGGCGTGCGCTTCGAGCCACGAGGGCAGCAGCACCTGCGGCGGCCACCATTGGCCGGCGGGGGCTCCCGGCGGCGGCGGGTCCGACAGCAGCGTCACGTGGTCGCGGTCGGTGATGGCGGCGACATAGGGGTGGGCCGAGGGGACGGCCGCGACCCGGACCGGGGGGACGGTGGTGACGACGATCTCGTGTTCTCCTCGTGCTTGCGTGCGTGACGGTGCGCGTACCGCATCGCCAGGCACATCGCAATGCAACGGGGCGGTTGGGACGACGATGACACCGACGGATACCTTCACATCATGGGTGGTGAGAGGGCGCGACTGCGAAGCCTTGCGGACCACGGCGACGCGGTGATAGCGCGCCGTCGCCACTACGCCGAGTTCTACGGCGAGAAGGCCCCGGCCGACGGTTTCGGCCTGGTGGTGGGCAATTGCCAGGCGGAGTCACTGCGGCTGGTGATCTCGTCCGAGGTTCTTCCCGCCGTGCGCGTCCCCGCGGTGCACGAGCTCACCGCCGACGATGCCCGGCGCCTGCACGTCCTCCTCGCCGATGCCGCGTTCCTGGTCGCGCAGCCGATCCGCGACGACTACCGCGGCCTTCCGCTGGGTACCGCCCAGTTGCGCGCCGCTCTTCCCGCCGCAGCCCGCACCGTCACGGTCCCGGCCGTGCGCTTCGCCGGACTGCACCCGTTCCAGGCTGTTCTGCGCCTCCCCGACTTCCCCGAGGATCCGCCGCTCGTCGCGTACCACGACGTCCGGATCGTCGCCGAGGCCTTGGGTACTCCGGTCGCGTCGAGCGTGCCGGCCGCCACGGTCCGCGCGATCGCCGACGCCTCGATCGCGGAACTGCGGCGCCGCGAGGCCCGGGGGCTCGACGTCGCGGCATCCGATCTCTTCGCTCCGGTGGTCGACGACCTCGCCCGCACGGTGAATCATCCCGGGAACGCGCTCTTCCTCCCCCTGGGGGAGCGCATCGTCGCCGCACTCGGGGCGCCCGGCCGGGTGGTCGACCCGGGCCGCTCGATCCTCGCCGCCGTCCGTGCGCCGCTCGAGAGCTGGGTCGTCGACGCGTGGGATCTCGACACCGCCCCGCGGCCCGATTGGATCGTCGACGGCGAGACGGTGCCGGCCGCCCTCGTGCGCGAGGCGCATCTCGCGTACTACGCCGAGCGCCCCGCGCTGCTCGCCGCCGTCGCGGAACGTCTGGCTCCGCTGCTGCGCACGTGGGCGGAGGCTGCATGACGACGTCGATCCCGGATGCCACCCTCCCGGTGCTGCTCGCCCACCCGGGGCCGCACGGCGTCGCCGTGTACGCGCGCGAGATGGCCGCCGAAGTCGTGAGCGGTGCCCCCGGGGTGCGGGTTATCACGCCCGACGAGGCGGCTTCCCTTGCCCCGGGCACGCCGGTGCACGCGCACATCACCGACCGGCTCTGGGGGGCTTCGCCCGAAGAGGCGACGCGCACCGTCGAGGCTCTGGCCCGGCGGCATCCGCTGACCGCGACCCTGCACGATGTGCCGCAGGCCTCCGACGGGGAGCGCAACCGTCCCCGGCGTCGGGCGTTCTACCGATCCGTGAGCGAGGCGGCGCGCGCCGTCGCCGTGAACAGTGCGCACGAGCGGGAGCTCCTGCGGGAAGAGGGGGTGTGGGACGGTCCGGTGACGGTCGTGCCGCTCCCCGTCGCGAGCGTTCCGCCCTCGGTCTCCGCTCCCTCCGACGACGCGGTCGGCGTCCTCGGCTACTTCTACCCCGGCAAGGGGCACGACGAGGCACTCGCCGCGACCGCCGCCTCGGGGTTGACGCGGTTGAGCGTGCTCGGGCGCGCGTCCGAGGGCCACGCGGCCGACCTCGACGCGTTCGTCCGCGCCGCGGCCGCCGCCGGTGTCACCGTCGAGGTGACCGGGTGGCTCGACGACGCCGACATGATCGCGCGGGCGCGGCGGGTCGCGGTCCCGGTGATCGCGCACCGTCACGTGTCGGCGTCGGGGTCTCTCGCCTCGTGGATCGGGTGGGGCCGCCGGCCGGTCGCCGTGCGCAACCGCTACGTCGACGAGATGGCCGCCCTCCGGCCCGGAACGCTCGACGTCGTCGAGCCCGAGCATCTCGCTTCGGCCGTCGCGGCCGCGCGCGCCGATGCCGGCCGCACCTGGCACGGCGTCGACCCGGTCCCGTTCGGCCGCGCCGATGCCGCGCGGGCCTACCGCCGTTGGTGGGCGGACGTGTCGTGGTGAACGCGGACGACGGCGGATGGAACGATCGGATGCCGTGGGTTCCGGGCAACCGGTGGGACCTGGTGTCGCATCGCGAGCCGGATCCGCCGCGGGTCAGCGTGATCGTCACGCACTACGCGCAGCCGCAGGAGTTGGCCCGCACCCTCGCGGCGCTGCAGCAGCAGGACCACCCCGCCGACCGGCTCGAGATCATCGTGGCCGACGACGGCTCGCCCGAGTCGCCCGTCGTCCCCCGCGGCGTTCGGCTCGTCCGCCAGGACGATCGGGGTTTCCGTGCCGCGGCCGCACGCAACCTGGGGGCCGCGGCCGCCACGGGTGAGGTCCTCTGCTTCCTCGACGCCGACACGACGCCCGAGCCCGAGTACATCCGACGGATGTCGCGCCTCCCGGCTCTGCTCCCCGACGCGGTGACCGTCGGACGCCGTCGTCACGCCGACCTGTCCGAAGTGCCCGCCGGCCTCCCGATCGCCGAGGTCGCCCCGCCGCGGGAGCTGACCGAACCCGAGTGGCTCGTCGAGGCGTATGCGCGCACCGCGAACCTCCTCCACGCCGACGACCGTTCCTACCGGTATGTCATCAGCGCGGTGGCCGCGTGTTCCCGCGCGATCTTCGACGAGATCGGGGGATTCGACGAGTCGTTCTCCTCCTATGGCGGCGAGGACTGGGAGTGGGCGCATCGTGCTTGGCAGGCCGGCGCAGTGCTCGCACACATCCCGGATGCCGTGGCCTGGCACGACGGTCCCGACTGGGCCGCACGCGACGACCGCGACCGCGCGGCCGAGGGCAATCGCCAGACGCAGGTCCTCGCCGCGAAGATCCCGGTGCGGGGGTCACGGGGGAGGGGTCTTCTCCCCGCGGTGCCCGACCTCCTCGTCCGTCTGCCCGATGCGGTCACCCCGTCGGCGGCCTTCCTCTGCGTCGATTCCGTCCTCGCGGCGTTCCCGCAGGCGTCCGTGGCGGTGGATTCTTCCCTGCGCGAGCACGCATGGACGGCCGATCCCCGCGTGCTCTTCTCCGGTGACGCCTCCACCCCCGACGCGCGGATCACCCTGCACCTGACCCGGGCGGTGGTGATCCTGGATGCCACCACCCTCATCGACGCGGTGGCATCGCTCGATGACGGGGAGATCGGCTCGCTCGACCTGGTCACCGCGGAGGGCGTTCGATTCGGACTCGCGGAGTCGCGTCGGTCGCGTCGGCGCACCCACCGATGGGGAACGTCGGCGGCCTTCCGCCGAGACACCCGGGTGGCTGACGGAGTGCATCCGACGAGGGACGAGCCCCACCTCGAGGCGTGGGTCGGCGGGTGGGGCGGCGTCGACCGCTTCGTCTGATCGGCCCACACCCGCGTGTTTCCGGGAGTGTGGGGGTGCGACACGCCCGGGATGTGGCTGGATTGGCTGAGGGGGCGGGTGGCACGTAATCTTTTACTTGTTCGCCCCACAGGGGAGAGCGGAGCGGCCGAAAGGCCCCGCAGCCCCTCATGTAGCGAACCACTTCCTGATCTGTGGTCTTGAGAGTTTCGGTTCTCTGGTCTAAGGTTGGGATCCTGCCACTCGGCGTGTACATCCTTCACTGGTCGTCTTCGGGCGTGGTGTTGTGGTTGTGTCGGTGGTGTTAGGCGTATTGCCTCACGGGTAGGTCGAGAGATTGTTTCTGTGGGTGCGTCCGTTCCTTGAGAACTCAACAGCGTGCACTTGTCAAATGCCAATTTATTCCTCGTTGGTCTTCGGATCGCGAGAATTCCTTTGGATCAAAGTCCAATCCTCTTTTTGGGGGTTGGCATCTGGATAGTCAGTTTTGACTTCCTGTTTGGTCAGATTGAACTCGCTTGCCTTGACCTTATTCCGGTTGGGTGGGCATTTTTCTTTTACGGAGAGTTTGATCCTGGCTCAGGATGAACGCTGGCGGCGTGCTTAACACATGCAAGTCGAACGGTGAAGCCAAGCTTGCTTGGTGGATCAGTGGCGAACGGGTGAGTAACACGTGAGCAACCTGCCCTGGACTCTGGGATAAGCGCTGGAAACGGCGTCTAATACTGGATATGAGACGTGATCGCATGGTCGTGTTTGGAAAGATTTTTCGGTCTGGGATGGGCTCGCGGCCTATCAGCTTGTTGGTGAGGTAATGGCTCACCAAGGCGTCGACGGGTAGCCGGCCTGAGAGGGTGACCGGCCACACTGGGACTGAGACACGGCCCAGACTCCTACGGGAGGCAGCAGTGGGGAATATTGCACAATGGGCGGAAGCCTGATGCAGCAACGCCGCGTGAGGGATGACGGCCTTCGGGTTGTAAACCTCTTTTAGCAGGGAAGAAGCGAAAGTGACGGTACCTGCAGAAAAAGCGCCGGCTAACTACGTGCCAGCAGCCGCGGTAATACGTAGGGCGCAAGCGTTATCCGGAATTATTGGGCGTAAAGAGCTCGTAGGCGGTTTGTCGCGTCTGCTGTGAAATCCCGAGGCTCAACCTCGGGTCTGCAGTGGGTACGGGCAGACTAGAGTGCGGTAGGGGAGATTGGAATTCCTGGTGTAGCGGTGGAATGCGCAGATATCAGGAGGAACACCGATGGCGAAGGCAGATCTCTGGGCCGTAACTGACGCTGAGGAGCGAAAGGGTGGGGAGCAAACAGGCTTAGATACCCTGGTAGTCCACCCCGTAAACGTTGGGAACTAGTTGTGGGGACCATTCCACGGTTTCCGTGACGCAGCTAACGCATTAAGTTCCCCGCCTGGGGAGTACGGCCGCAAGGCTAAAACTCAAAGGAATTGACGGGGACCCGCACAAGCGGCGGAGCATGCGGATTAATTCGATGCAACGCGAAGAACCTTACCAAGGCTTGACATATACGAGAACGGGCCAGAAATGGTCAACTCTTTGGACACTCGTAAACAGGTGGTGCATGGTTGTCGTCAGCTCGTGTCGTGAGATGTTGGGTTAAGTCCCGCAACGAGCGCAACCCTCGTTCTATGTTGCCAGCACGTAATGGTGGGAACTCATGGGATACTGCCGGGGTCAACTCGGAGGAAGGTGGGGATGACGTCAAATCATCATGCCCCTTATGTCTTGGGCTTCACGCATGCTACAATGGCCGGTACAAAGGGCTGCAATACCGTGAGGTGGAGCGAATCCCAAAAAGCCGGTCCCAGTTCGGATTGAGGTCTGCAACTCGACCTCATGAAGTCGGAGTCGCTAGTAATCGCAGATCAGCAACGCTGCGGTGAATACGTTCCCGGGTCTTGTACACACCGCCCGTCAAGTCATGAAAGTCGGTAACACCTGAAGCCGGTGGCCCAACCCTTGTGGAGGGAGCCGTCGAAGGTGGGATCGGTAATTAGGACTAAGTCGTAACAAGGTAGCCGTACCGGAAGGTGCGGCTGGATCACCTCCTTTCTAAGGAGCATCTGGCATCACGTGTTCTTTGGAGCGTGTGGTGTCCAGGCGCCGGATCAGACCGAATGTGTCTGCCGGTAGCTCATGGGTGGAACATTTGATGAGGTGTGAGGGACGATGTTTCCGGGTCTAGTACGTAGCTTGCTATTGGAATGATCTGGGTCGGAGTTTTTTGCACATGCACGCTGTTGGGTCCTGAGGGACCGGGCGCTGATTGCGTCAGTCTTCGGGCTGGGGTGGTTGGTGGCTGTTTCCTTGTGGGCCTCGTCTCGGCGCCGGTGTTCCGGTGGTTGGGGTGGGGTACCGCCCGTACTTTGAGAACTACACAGTGGACGCGAGCATCTTCGACATTGTCCTTCGGGATGGTGTCGTGAAGATGATCTTAAAGATCATTAGTCAATTTTTTGACGATTCAACTCATGTGATTTCAAGTCTTTAAGAGCAAACGGTGAATGCCTTGGCATCTGGAGCCGAAGAAGGACGTAGCAATCTGCGATAAGCCTCGGGGAACTGATAAGCGAGTTTTGATCCGAGGGTGTCCGAATGGGGAAACCCCGCTGGGCGGCGTGCCGACCTGGTGACTCCCGCCTGAATATATAGGGCGGGTAGAGGGAACGTGGGGAAGTGAAACATCTCAGTACCCACAGGAAGAGAAAGCAAAAGCGATTCCGTAAGTAGTGGCGAGCGAAACCGGAAGAGGCTAAACCTAGCGTGTGTGATAGCCGGCAGGTGTTGCACGTTGGGGGTTGCGGGACTTTTCTGATTGTTCTGCCGAGCAGTCGACGTTACAAGTAGGTATAGACGAACGGTTTTGAATGGCCGGTCATAGAGGGTGCGAACCCCGTAGTCGAAATGCCTGTTCTTGGCGTGAGAAGTATCCCAAGTAGCACGGGGCCCGAGAAATCCCGTGTGAATCTGTCAGGACCACCTGATAAGCCTAAATACTCCCAGATGACCGATAGCGGACAAGTACCGTGAGGGAAAGGTGAAAAGTACCCCGGGAGGGGAGTGAAATAGTACCTGAAACCGTTTGCTTACAAACCGTTGGAGCCTCCTTAGTAGGGGTGACAGCGTGCCTTTTGAAGAATGAGCCTGCGAGTTAGTGATACGTGGCGAGGTTAACCCGTGTGGGGTAGCCGTAGCGAAAGCGAGTCTGAATAGGGCGTTTGAGTCGCGTGTTCTAGACCCGAAGCGAAGTGATCTATCCATGGCCAGGTTGAAGCGACGGTAAGACGTCGTGGAGGACCGAACCCACTTAGGTTGAAAACTGAGGGGATGAGCTGTGGATAGGGGTGAAAGGCCAATCAAACTTCGTGATAGCTGGTTCTCTCCGAAATGCATTTAGGTGCAGCGTTGCGTGTTTCTTGCCGGAGGTAGAGCTACTGGATGGCCGATGGGCCCTACAAGGTTACTGACGTCAGCCAAACTCCGAATGCCGGTAAGTGAGAGCGCAGCAGTGAGACTGTGGGGGATAAGCTTCATAGTCGAGAGGGAAACAACCCAGACCACCAACTAAGGTCCCTAAGCGCGTGCTAAGTGGGAAAGGATGTGGAGTTGCTTTGACAACCAGGAGGTTGGCTTAGAAGCAGCCACCCTTGAAAGAGTGCGTAATAGCTCACTGGTCAAGTGATTCCGCGCCGACAATGTAACGGGGCTCAAGCACGCCACCGAAGTTGTGGCATTAGCATTTTTGGTAGGCCTTCGTGGTCCAGCCGTGTTGATGGGTAGGAGAGCGTCGTGTGGCGAGTGAAGCGGCGGGGTGACCCAGCCGTGGACGCCACACGAGTGAGAATGCAGGCATGAGTAGCGAAAGACGTGTGAGAAACACGTCCTCCGAAAGACCAAGGGTTCCAGGGTCAAGCTAATCTTCCCTGGGTAAGTCGGGACCTAAGGCGAGGCCGACAGGCGTAGTCGATGGACAACGGGTTGATATTCCCGTACCGGCGAAGAACCGCCCAAGTTAATCCAGTGGTGCTAAGAGTCCTAGCTCAGAATTGTTTGGATCCCTTCGGGGTGATGGACGTCTGTGTGAACGCTCGACCCCATGCTGGTGCGGCTAGCGTATTAACAGGTGTGACGCAGGAAGGTAGCCCAAGCCAGGCGATGGTAGTCCTGGTGCAAGTGCGTAGGCCGAGTGATAGGCAAATCCGTCACTCATTGAGGCTGAGACACGATGCGGATAAAAAGTGGGTGATCCTATGCTGCCAAGAAAAGCATCGACGCGAGGTTCAAGCCGCCCGTACCCCAAACCGACTCAGGTGGTCAGGTAGAGAATACCAAGGAGATCGAGAGAATCGTGGTTAAGGAACTCGGCAAAATGCCCCCGTAACTTCGGGAGAAGGGGGGCCATCCACTTATTAGGACTTGCTCCGAAAGGGTGTGGTGGCCGCAGAGACTAGTGGGTAGCGACTGTTTACTAAAAACACAGGTCCGTGCCAAGTCGCAAGACGATGTATACGGACTGACGCCTGCCCGGTGCTGGAAGGTTAAGAGGACCGGTTAGCCGTAAGGCGAAGCTGAGAATTTAAGCCCCAGTAAACGGCGGTGGTAACTATAACCATCCTAAGGTAGCGAAATTCCTTGTCGGGTAAGTTCCGACCTGCACGAATGGCGTAACGACTTCCCAACTGTCTCAACCGCGAACTCGGCGAAATTGCATTACGAGTAAAGATGCTCGTTACGCGCAGCAGGACGGAAAGACCCCGTGACCTTTACTACAGCTTGGTATTGGTGTTCGGTGTGGCTTGTGTAGGATAGGTGGGAGACTGTGAAGCATTCACGCCAGTGAGTGTGGAGTCATTGTTGAAATACCACTCTGGTCACTCTGGATATCTAACTTAGGACCGTGATCCGGTTCAGGGACAGTGCCTGGTGGGTAGTTTAACTGGGGCGGTTGCCTCCCAAAATGTAACGGAGGCGCCCAAAGGTTCCCTCAACCTGGTTGGCAATCAGGTGGCGAGTGTAAGTGCACAAGGGAGCTTGACTGTGAGACTGACAGGTCGAGCAGGGACGAAAGTCGGGACTAGTGATCCGGCAGTGGCTTGTGGAAGCGCTGTCGCTCAACGGATAAAAGGTACCTCGGGGATAACAGGCTGATCTTGCCCAAGAGTCCATATCGACGGCATGGTTTGGCACCTCGATGTCGGCTCGTCGCATCCTGGGGCTGGAGTAGGTCCCAAGGGTTGGGCTGTTCGCCCATTAAAGCGGTACGCGAGCTGGGTTTAGAACGTCGTGAGACAGTTCGGTCCCTATCCGCTGCGCGCGTAGGAAGTTTGAGAGGATCTGACCCTAGTACGAGAGGACCGGGTTGGACGAACCTCTGGTGTGTCAGTTGTTCCGCCAGGAGCACCGCTGATTAGCTACGTTCGGGATGGATAACCGCTGAAAGCATCTAAGCGGGAAGCCGGCCTCAAGATGAGACTTCCATGCCCTTCGGGGCGAGAGGCTCCCAGCCAGACTACTGGGTTGATAGGCCGGATGTGGAAGCGTAGCAATACGTGAAGCTGACCGGTACTAATAAGCCGATGACTTGATAACACACCGTTTTTGGTGCTTGCGTCCACTGAGTGGTTCTCGATGTACGGTCGGGAACTCAACAATGATGATGTCGTTGTTGGTTTTTGAAACATCAATAGTGTTTCGGCGGCCATAGCGAGAGGGAAACGCCCGGTTACATTCCGAACCCGGAAGCTAAGCCTCTCAGCGCCGATGGTACTGCAGGGGGGACCCTGTGGGAGAGTAGGACACCGCCGGACTTCTTTTAGTCGGAATGGCCACCCAATGTTGGGTGGCCATTTCGCATTTACGGGCACATTTCCCGGGAAGGCCAGTCATGTCGACGAATGACGCGAACGATCGCAAGAGCAACGAAGGACGCTCGGGCGACCGCGCGTCCGGTCGCGGGCAGTCTTCCGGAAGGGACGGGGCGTCGCCACGCGGTGACCGTCCATTCCGTCGTGAGGGCGATGCCCGTCCTCCGCGCGACAACGACCGCCCGTTCCGTCGGGACAATGATTCGCGTCCTGCGCGTTCGGGGGATTCGCGTCCGCCGCGTGAGGGTGACTCTCGTCCATCGCGTGACGGTGATCGCCCGTTCCGTCGCGACAACGACTCGCGTCCGCCGCGTGATGGCGACCGCCCGTTCCGTCGTGACAACGATTCGCGTCCGCCGCGTTCGGGTGACTCCCGTCCATCGCGTGACGGTGATCGCCCCTACCGTCGCGACAATGACTCGCGTCCGCCGCGTGATGGTGACCGTCTTTACCGTCGCGACAATGACTCGCGTCCGCCGCGTGATGGTGACCGCCCGTTCCGTCGCGACAACGATTCGCGTCCGCCCCGTTCGGGTGACTCCCGTCCATCGCGTGACGGTGATCGTCCTTACCGTCGCGACAATGATTCGCGTCCGCCGCGTGATGGTGACCGCCCGTTCCGTCGCGACAACGATTCACGTCCGCCCCGTTCGGGTGACTCCCGTCCATCGCGTGACGGCGACCGCCCCTACCGTCGCGACAATGACTCGCGTCCGCCGCGTGATGGCGATCGCCCTTACCGTCGCGACAATGACTCGCGTCCGCCGCGTGACGGTGATCGTCCGTATCGTCGCGAGGGCGACAATCGCGGTTTCGCCGGCGGGAATGACCGTCGTCCCTCAGGTGACCGGCGTCCCGGTGCGGGCGCACCCCGCCGCTTCGATCGTGACGACGCACGTGCCACGCGTCCGCCGCAGGACCGGCGCGAGCGGGGTCCGGAGATCCCCGAAGAGATCACGGCCTGGGATCTGCCGGGCGCGGCACGCAACGAGTTGAAGACGCTGAGCAAGGACAACGCCGAGAACGTCGCCCGCCATCTCGCGATGGCCGCGCGTCTCATCGACGAAGACCCCGCGCTCGCGCACGAGCACGCGTTGGCGGCCTCTCGGAGCGCCGGCCGTGTCGGCGTCGTCCGCGAGACGGTCGCCATCACCGCTTATGCGGTGGGGGACTTCGCCCTCGCCCTGCGAGAGCTGCGCACCCACCGTCGCATCACGGGCTCCGACGATCAGGTGCCGCTCATCGTGGACAGCGAGCGAGGAGTCGGCAAACCCGATCGCGCGCTGGAAGAGGGCCGCGCGGTGGACCGCTCGAAGCTCTCGGTCCCGGTCCGTGTGCAGCTCGCGATCGCGATGTCCGGTGCTCGTCTGGACCTCGGAGAAACGGAACGGGCGCTCCAGGAACTCGACATCCCCGAGGCCGACCCCGACCGTGCGTTCGAGTGGAGCCCCGCGCTGTTCAGCGCTCGCGCCGCGGTGCTCGAGGAGCTCGGGCGTGACGCCGAAGCGGCGGAGTGGGAACGCCGTGCACAGATCGCTGCCGACGCCCTCGACGCCGCAGCGGGCGTCGCCGACCGCGAAGTGATCGTCGTCGAGGAGATCGAACTCATCGACGACGAGGGCGGTGTGGACGTGGCATCCGGGGTCATCCCGACAGAAGACCTCGGCGTCGACGACATCGAAGACCTTGGCGACACCTCCACCTCCGCTGACGACGCCGATGTCACTGATGCTGACGCCGATGCGGTTTTTGCTGGCGCAGTGGACGTCGACGAGGCTGACGCTGACTCTGACGCTTCGACGGAGTCCTCCGCCCCCGACGAGGACGCGCGATGATCTTCGGCCGCGGCAGGACGGCGTCGACTCCGCTCGACGGCATCGACGTCGTGCTCGCCGACCTCGACGGCGTCGTGTACGCGGGCCCCGGTGCGCTCCCGCACGCCGTCGACAGTCTCAACCGGGCCCAGGACGAGGGGCGCCGGCTCGGCTACATCACCAACAACGCCTCGCGCACCGATGCATCGGTCGCGGAGCACCTCTCGTCGCTCGGACTCCGCGTCGCCGCCGAGGACGTCACGACGAGTCCGCAGGCGGCCATGCGGCTCATGCGCGACCTCGTGCCCGCGGGCTCCACCCTTCTCGTCATCGGCGGCGAGGGTCTCGTCGTCGAGGTCGAGAAGGCCGGCTTCGTCGTCACCCGCAGTGCCGACGACGCCCCCGCGGCCGTCGTGCAGGGCTTCGCCCCCGACGTGGGATGGGCGCACCTGGCGGAGGCGGCCTACGCGCTTGCCACCCCCGTCGAAGACGGCGGCATCCCGTGGGTCGCGACGAACACCGACTGGACCATTCCGCAGGCGCGTGGCATCGCCCCGGGAAACGGCACCCTCGTGTCGGCCGTGCACACGGCGGTGGGACGCCTGGCGACGATCGCCGGTAAGCCCGAGCGTCCGATCTTCGACGAGGCGATCACCCGGACAGGGGCGAAGGCGCCGCTGTTCATCGGAGACCGGCTCGACACCGACATCCAGGGAGCGCGGACCGCGGGCATGCCCTCGCTGCTCGTACTGACCGGGATCGACCGGCCGAAGCAGGTGCTCGCCGCCATTGCGTCGCAGCGTCCCGACTACATCGTCGAGGATCTGCGCCAACTCTTCGAACCGTATCCCGAGACCATCGTCAAGGGCGCACGCACCCGCGTGGGTGACGCGATCGTCGAGGTCGATGGTGTCGACCTGCGCATCGTCGCGGAGGGCGGTCGGCAGATCGACCTTCTGCGCGCCGGAGCCGCGGCGATCTGGAACTCCGGACGCGCCATCTTCGGCTTCCGCGTACCCGAACAGCTGTACGCGGACCCGTTCCGCGTGCGCTGACGTCGGTAGCATGGCATCCATGTCGGACAGCTCCGCCCCCGATGCCGTTCCCGAACTCGTCGATCGTCTGCGGATGATCGAGGAGCAGCCGCTGGGAGCGCGCGCGGAGGCCTACGCCGCCGTGCAGGACGAGTTGGCGCGCCGCCTCGAATCGGCACCGACCGACACCCCGGCAGCGCGGCGGGCGTGACTCCCCGTCTCGATGCGGAGCTCGCCGCCCGAGGGCTCGCCCGCTCCCGCTCGCACGCCGCTCAGCTCGTCGTCGACGGGCTCGTGAGCGTCGACGGGCGTCCGGTCGTCAAGACGTCGGCGCAGGTCGGCGACGACAGCGTCATCGACGTGGCCGGATCCGACCATTACGTCAGTCGGGGAGCCCACAAGCTGCTCGCGGCGCTCGACGCTTTCGACATCGTCGTGGACGGTGTCGTCGCCGTAGACCTGGGCGCGTCGACGGGCGGCTTCAGCCAGGTTCTGCGCGAACGCGGCGCTCGCCCCGTCTTGGCCGTCGACGTGGGCCACGGGCAGTTGTCCACCGTCGTCGAGTCCGACCCGGACGTGGTGTCGGTCGAGGGGTATAACGTGCGGTTCATGACCGCCGCCTCTCTCGCCGCCGCGACGGGCGTCGACGAGCGGCCACGCATCGTCACCGGTGATCTCTCGTTCATCTCGCTCCACCACGTTCTTCCTGCGATCGTCGAGACGATGGATCCGACCGCCGACGTCGTGCTGCTCATCAAGCCCCAGTTCGAAGTCGGCCGCACCGCGGTCAAGGGTGGGCTCGTCACCGACCCGGCTCTGCGGTCCGACGCCGTGCACGGCGTGCTGTGGGCCGCGTGGGACGTGGGCCTGCGCACCGCGGGTCTCATCGCGTCGCCGATCGTCGGAACCCATGGCAACCAGGAGTACGTCGCGTGGTTCTCGGCCGTCCACGGCACAGAGCCCTCACAATGGGAGAGCACCGTGACCCGACTGACCGGAAGCCGATGACCCCCAGCGATCGCCGAATCCTCCTCGTCGTCCACGCGCGCCGTGACGACACCGTCCATGCCGCCGAACGCATCATCACGGCCATCTGCGCGGCGGGGGCGACTCCCGTCGTCTCGGCCGAGGACCGCCCCGAACTCGCCGAGCGCCTCGGCCTCGAGGGCGTGGCGACCCTGGGTGTCGACGTGGGCATCGACGACGTCGAGCTCGCCATCGTCCTCGGCGGGGACGGCACCATCCTGCGCGCGGCCGAGATGGTGCGCGGAAGCACGGCCCCCATCCTCGGCGTCAACATGGGGCACGTGGGATTCCTCGCCGAGATCGAACGCGATGACATGGACGACGCGGTGCGTCGGGTGATCGACCGGGACTACACGGTCGAGGAGCGCCTCGCGCTCGCCGTCAAGATCGAAGACGCCGACGACCGTGTCATCTTCGAGACGTGGGCGCTCAACGAGGCCACCGTCGAGAAGGCCAGCCGCGAGCGCATGCTCGAGGTCGTCATGGCCGTCGACGGTCGCCCGCTGTCGTCGTTCGGCTGCGACGGCGTCGTCGTCGCCACCCCGACCGGCTCGACCGCCTACAACTTCTCGGCCGGGGGCCCCATCGTCTGGCCGACCGTCGAGGCGATCGCCGTCGTGCCGCTGTCGGCGCACGCGCTCTTCGCGCGCCCCCTGGTGGTGAGCCCCGAGGCCACTGTCGCGGTCGAGGTCTTGGAGCGCACGAGCGGCAGCGGCATCCTGTGGTGCGACGGTCGCCGTTCGCACGACCTGCCCCCGGGTGCGCGCGTCGTCGTGCGCCGGTCGTCCCGGCCCGTGCGGCTGGCACGGCTGCACCCGGCCGCCTTCACCGATCGCCTCGTGCGCAAGTTCCACCTCCCCGTGACGGGTTGGCGGGGAGTGGCGGGGGGACCGTCATGATCGAAGAGATGCGCCTGCGCGATCTCGGTGTGATCGCCGACGCCACCTTGCCCATGGGACGGGGATTCACCGCCATCACGGGCGAGACCGGCGCCGGCAAGACGATGGTCGTCACCGGTCTCGGACTGCTGCTCGGCCAGCGCGCCGACTCGAGCGCCGTGCGCAAGGGCGCGGCGCAGGCGACGGTCGAGGGCGTCTGGCTCGTTCCCGAGGACGGCCCCGTGGCCTCCCGCGTGCGCGAGGCCGGCGGTGACGTCGAACCGGTGGGCGGCGGCAGCGCTGAGCTGTATCTCGGTCGCACCGTCTCGAGCGAGGGACGAGGACGCGCGACGGTCGGCGGACGCACCGCTCCGGCCGGTGTGCTCGCCGACCTCGCCGACGATCTCGTCGTCGTGCACGGGCAGTCCGACCAGCTGCGGTTGAAGTCTTCGTCGGCACAGCGCGACGCACTCGACCGCTTCGGCGGCGGCCCGGTGACGGCGGCCCGCACCGCCTACCGCGGCGCGTGGGACCTCTGGCGCGCCCTCGACGCCGAGCTGACCACCCTCACCGCCGATCGCGACGATCGCGCCCGAGAAGCCGCGCAGCTGCGAGCCGCGATCGCCGAGATCGAAGCCGCTGCCCCCGTCGAAGGCGAAGAAGACGAACTGGCTCGGCGCGCGGAGCGTCTGGCGAACGCCGAGGAACTGCGCCTGGCGGCGGTCACCGCGCACGCGGCGCTGTCTAACGACGACGGCACCCCTGACGTGGTCACCCTGCTCGCCGAGGCGCGCCGAGCCCTCGAACGCATCGCGGGCAGCGACGCCGCGCTCGCGGCGATCGGAGAGCAGGTCGCCGATCTCGGCTACCGCGCCACCGACGCGTCGGTGGCGCTGTCGGGGTACCTCGCCGATCTCGACGAGTCCGGTCCGCATGAGCTGTCGGCCGTGGACGAGCGACGGGGCGTGCTCGCGGGTCTCGTTCGCGCCCACGGATCGGTGGATGCCGCGATCGCGCTGCTCGAGACGGGTTCGGCCCGTCTGGTCGAACTCGACGACGACGGTGACCGGATCGAACGCCTCAGCGCGCAGCGCGACGCGGCCGCGACAGAACTGGATGCGGCCGCCGAAGACCTGAGCGCCGCGCGACGGGACGCCGCCGCGCGCCTCGGTGCCGCGGTGACCGAGGAGCTGCACGCTCTGGCGCTCCCCGACGCCCGGCTCACGGTCGAGGTCGCCCCCGCTGTTCCCGCCGGGCACGGCCGCGACGAGGTCACGATCCTGCTCGCCCCGCACCCCGGCGCGGATCCGCGAGCCGTATCGCGCGGGGCCTCGGGCGGAGAGCTCAGCCGTGTCATGCTCGCCATCGAGGTCGTCATCGCCGGAGTCGACCCGGTTCCCACGTTCGTCTTCGACGAGGTCGACGCCGGGATCGGCGGCGCCGCGGCGATCGAGGTGGGCCGCCGTCTGGCACGGCTGGCGGAGTCGTCGCAGGTCATCGCCGTCACCCACCTGGCCCAGGTCGCCGCCTTCGCCGGGAACCACCTCACCGTCGTCAAGGGCAACGACGGTGCGGTCACGGCATCCAGTGTCCGGCGACTCGACGGCGCAGAACGCGAGGCCGAGATGGCTCGCCTGCTGTCGGGCCTGAGCGATTCCGACGCCGCCCTCACCCACGCCCGGGAGCTGCTGCAAACGGGACGCTCCGTTCGGTGACGCGCGCTCGCCGCACGATCTTCACGCTGCGGTGATGCGGATGTCGGAGGGTGGTGCGAGACTCCCGAACGAGGCGGATGAGATCCGCGAGAACCATCGACCGAGCTGACTGATAGGATCGAAGCCCGTGATGCAGACTTCGGACGCGGGACATTCAGACGACAAGATCTTCACGACGAAGCACATCTTCGTCACCGGAGGAGTGGTCTCCTCCCTCGGAAAAGGCCTGACGGCGGCAAGCCTCGGCAATCTCCTCACGGCGCGAGGCCTGCACGTGGTCATGCAGAAGCTCGACCCGTATCTCAACGTCGATCCGGGAACGATGAACCCGTTCCAGCACGGCGAAGTCTTCGTGACCGATGACGGTGCCGAGACCGACCTCGACATCGGGCACTACGAACGCTTCCTCGACATCGAGCTGAGCCAGGCGGCCAACGTCACCACCGGCCAGATCTACTCGCAGGTCATCGCGCGCGAGCGCCGCGGCGAGTACCTCGGCGACACGGTGCAGGTCATTCCGCACATCACCGACGAGATCAAGCGCCGCATGCGCCTGCAGGCCAGTGAGAGCCCGCAGCCCGACGTGATCATCACCGAGATCGGTGGAACGGTCGGCGACATCGAGTCGCAGCCCTTCATCGAATCGGCACGCCAGATCCGCCACGAGCTCGGCCGCAAGAACGTCTTCTTCGTGCACGTCTCGCTCGTGCCCTTCATGGGCGCGTCGGGCGAGCAGAAGACCAAGCCCACCCAGCACTCCGTCGCGACGCTGCGCTCCATCGGCATCCAGCCCGATGCCCTGGTGCTGCGCAGCGACCGTCCCGTCACCGAGTCGAACAAGCGCAAGATCGCGCTCATGTGCGACGTCGACGAAGACGCGGTCGTCAACGCGATCGACGTGCCCAGCATCTACGACATCCCCTCGATGCTGAACGATCAGGGTCTCGACGCCTACATCGTCGACGCGCTCGACCTCGACAAGGCGGCCGACGTCGACTGGTCGCGGTGGCAGCGTGTGCTGCAGGCGGTGCACAACCCCAAGCACGAAGTCACCATCGGGCTCGTCGGCAAGTACATCGACCTCCCCGACGCCTACCTGTCGGTCACCGAGGCGATCAAGGCGGGCGGCTTCGGCCAAGAGACCCACGTGACGATCACGTGGATCCCGTCCGACCTGTGCGAGACGCCCGAGGGCGCCGAGAAGGCTCTGGCGGCTGTCGACGGCATCATCGTGCCCGGCGGGTTCGGTATCCGCGGCATCGAGGGCAAGCTCGGCGCGCTGCGTTTCGCGCGCGAGCAGGGGATTCCCACCCTCGGCATCTGCCTCGGTCTGCAGTGCATGGTCATCGAGTACGCGCGCACGATGGCCGGTCTCGAGGGTGCCTCGTCCAGCGAGTTCGACCCCGACACCGTCCACCCCGTCGTGGCGACCATGGCGGAGCAGGTCGACATCCTCGAGAGCGGCGACCTCGGAGGCACGATGCGCCTGGGCCTGTACCCGGCCGCCCTCGCCGACGGCTCGCTCGCCGCAGACCTGTACGGGCAGTCGCAGATCTCGGAGCGCCACCGTCACCGCTACGAGGTCAACAACGCCTACCGCCAGCAGCTGAGCGACGCCGGTCTGGTGTTCTCGGGCCTCAACCCCGACCTCGACCTCGTCGAGTTCGTCGAGCTGCCGCGCGACGTGCACCCGTACTACATCGCCACCCAGGCCCACCCCGAGCTGCGCTCGCGCCCGACCGAGCCCCACCCGCTGTTCAGCGGCCTGGTCGCGGCGGCTCTCGACCGTCACCGTTCGAGCGAGCTGTTCGACGTCGAGGAGGACTGACGTGGAAGAACTGCGCGACGAATCCGTCGAGCTCGAGGTGCTCTCGAGCGAGCTCGTCTACGAGGGCGCGGTGTGGGACGTCCGCTCCGACACCGTGCGCTACGGCGACGGCGAGATGACCCGTCAGTACGTCGCCCACCCGGGAGCGGCCGCGGTGGTGGCCATCGACGACGACGGGCGCGTGGTTCTCATCCAGCAGTACCGGCACCCGATCAAGGAACGCGACTGGGAGATCCCGGCCGGGCTCCTCGACGTGGCCGGCGAACCCCCGCTCGAGACGGCGAAGCGCGAGCTGACCGAAGAAGTCGACCTCGAGGCGTCGCGGTGGCAGCACCTCGTGTCGATGCACACCACCCCCGGTGGCAACGACGAAGTCGTGCACCTCTTCCTCGCGCGGGGACTGACGACGGTCGAGACCGACTACCAGCGCGAGCACGAAGAGTCCGACATGCGCGTCGAGCGGGTGCCGCTGGCCGATGTCATCGACGGTGTGCTGTCGGGGCGCCTGCGCAACGGCATCCTCGCCACCGGCGCGCTCGCCGCGGCCGAGGTGCTGCGCCGCGAGGCCGCGTCGGCCTGACGTGGAGCTCGAGCGCGCGGTCGAGACCTACCTCCGCCACGTCGCGCTCGAGCGTGGGCTCTCGGACCACACGTCCGCCGCGTACCGCCGTGACCTGACGGTGTACGTCGCCTGGCTGCGGGAGCGAGGGGTGACGACGATCGATGCCGTGACGCCGGCTCTCATCGCCGACTTCGCCGCAGAACGCGCGTCGGCGGAACCTCCTCCCGCGTCGTCGTCGCTCGCGCGCCTGCAGTCGTCGGTGCGGGGACTGCACCGTTTCCTCGTGCGTGAGGGGCGCGCCGACGATGACCCGACGGGTCGACTGCGGCCCCCGAAGGCACCCCGCCGTCTGCCCAAGGCGCTCACCATCGCCCAGGTCGACCTGCTGCTGGATGCCGCGGGTCCCGCGCCCAAGACCGAAGACGCCTCAGCGGCGGAACCGTCGGCGATCCGGGACCGGGCACTGCTGGAGCTGCTGTACGCGACCGGCGCGCGGGTGTCGGAGATCGTGCAGCTCGACGTCGACGACACCGCGCACGGTGACCTGCTGCGGGTGCGCGGCAAGGGCGACAAGGAGCGCATCGTGCCGGTGGGCTCCTACGCGCGTGCCGCGATCGAGGCGTACCTGACGCGGGTGCGTCCGGGCTTGGCATCCCGGGGACGCGCCACACCGCGACTGTTCCTCGGGGTGCGCGGGGCGCCGCTGTCGCGACAGAGCGCCTGGCTGATCATCCAGGCCGCCGCCGAGCGCGCCGAACTCACCGCGCACGTCTCGCCGCACACGCTGCGGCACTCGTTCGCGACGCACCTGCTGCAGGGTGGGGCGGACGTGCGGGTGGTGCAGGAACTGCTCGGCCACGCGTCGGTGGCCACGACGCAGATCTACACGCACGTCACGGTCGACGCGCTGCGCGACGTGTATGCCACGTCGCATCCGCGGGCGCGGTGACGGGGGCGTCAGCGTGCCCTGAGAGACTAGAGGGATGACCGCAACGCTCGTCGCACAGGGCCTCGCCGGAGGCCACGGACACCGCACCCTGTTCGACGGCATCGACCTCACCGTCGCCCCCGGGGACGTGATCGGGGTCGTCGGGGCCAACGGTGCGGGCAAGTCCACGCTGCTGCGTCTGCTCGCCGGCGTCGACGAGCCGCAGGGCGGGTCGATCACCCTCGCTCCGGCCGACGCCTTCGTCGGTTGGCTGCCGCAGGAGCACGAACGCGTGCCCGGCGAGACCGTCGCCCAGTACATCGGCCGCCGCACCGGGTCTACCGAGGCGACACGCGAGATGGACGCCACCGCGGCCGCGCTCGGAGATCCCGATGCGGTGGGGGCCGACGACGCCTACGCCACCGCACTCGAACGCTGGCTCGCCAGTGGCGCCGCCGATCTCGACGAGCGGATGCCGGTGGTCCTGGCCGACCTCGGCCTGCAGGTGGGACCGGATGCCGAGATGACCGGGCTCTCGGGAGGGCAGGCCGCGCGCGTGGGGCTCGCGGCGCTGCTGCTCTCGCGGTTCGACATCGCGCTGCTCGACGAACCCACCAACGATCTCGATCTCGACGGCCTCGAGCGACTGGAGACGTTCGTGAGGGGGCTGCGGGGCGGCGTGGTGCTCGTCAGCCACGATCGCGAGTTCCTCGCGCGCTCGGTTACGCGAGTGCTCGAGCTCGACCTGGCGCAGAGTTCCCACCGCGTGTACGGGGGCGGCTACGACGCCTACCTGGAGGAACGGGCGACGGTGCGCCGGCAGGCGCGCGAGAAGTACGAGGAGTACGCCGAGACGAAGGCCGACCTGGTCGGGCGGGCTCGCACCCAGCGCGAATGGTCGAGTCAGGGTGTGCGCAACGCGATGAAGAAGTCACCCGACAACGACAAGATCCGCCGCAAGGCCGCGGCCGAATCGAGCGAGAAGCAGGCGCAGAAGGTTCGACAGATGGAGAGCCGGATCGCGCGGCTCGACGAGGTCGAGGAGCCCCGCAAGGAATGGCAGCTCGAGTTCACGATCGGGTCGGCGCCACGGTCGAGCTCGGTCGTCTCTACGTTGTCCGCCGCGGTGTTCCGGCAGGGCGACTTCACCCTCGGCCCGGTGTCGCTGCAGGTCAACGCGGGCGAGCGCATCGGCATCACCGGCCCCAACGGTGCCGGCAAATCGACGTTGCTGCGCGGCATCCTGGGTCGTCAGGCGCCCGACGAGGGCTCGGCGAGCCTCGGCGCCAGCGTCGAGATCGGCGAGATCGACCAGGCGCGCTCGCTGTTCGTGGGGGAGCGCCCGCTCGCCGAGACCTTCGAGGGCTTCGTGCCCGAGCTCAACGCGGGCGAGGTGCGGACGCTGCTGGCGAAGTTCGGGCTCAAGGCCGATCACGTCGCCCGCCCCGTCGATCAGCTGTCGCCGGGGGAACGCACGCGCGCGGGGCTGGCCCTGCTGCAGGCCCGCGGCGTCAACGTGCTCGTGCTCGACGAGCCGACCAACCACCTCGACCTGCCCGCCATCGAGCAGCTCGAGCAGGCGATGGAGTCGTACACCGGCACGCTGCTGCTCGTCACGCACGACCGGCGCATGCTCGCCGCGGTGCAGACCGACCGGCGCTGGCGCGTCGAAGCCGGGGTCGTGACCGAGCTGTAGCGAGACCCGCATAAACGCCGATCCTGCGCGGAAACGCTCAGACAGCGCGTTTATGTGCAGGATCAGCGTTTATGCGTGGGGAGGGCGGGGGTCAGCGGCCCTGGCGCTTCTTGTACGGCTTGGGCTCGCCCTTCACGATGGGGGCGCGGCCCTTTCCCTTCGACGCTTTGGCTTTGCCTCCGCCGGGTGCCTTCTGGCGGGGAGCCGCGGGCGGCGCGTCGGCGATGCGGTGCCGGGCCTCGGTGAGGAGCAACTGGCCCGCGGGGGTCAGCTGCGTGGGCGGGGTGCGCGACACGAGCGGCTGCCCCACCTCTTCTTCGAGCTTGTCGATCGTCGTGTACAGCGAGGCGAGGGGGATGCGGAGCTTCTCCGCCGCGCGGGGGAAGTGCAGCTCCTCGGCGAGGGCGGTGAACCGGACGAGGTGCTCGAGCTTCATAGCATCCATTCTCGCGTGTTCGGCGGCAGCCCGTTGAGTGTCCACGACGCGCCGCCCGCGCACCGGGCCCTGCGGCGTGTTTTGGACACTCAACAGGGGGGTGGGCGGCACGGCGTCGGGGCGGGCGCGGCGCGGCGCGGCGGGTTAGGCGGCTGAGGCGAGCATACGGTCGGCGGTGCGCAGCGACAGGGCCATGATCGTCAGCGCCGGGTTCGCCGCGATCGCCGACGGGAACACCGAGTTGTCGCAGATCCAGAGGTTGGGGATCTCGTGCGAGCGACCGTCGGCGTCGACCACTCCGTCGGAGGGATCGTCCGACATGCGGCACGTGCCGATGGTGTGCGCCGAGCGGGCCAGCACCATCGTCTCGCGCGCCCCCGCAGCCTGCATCACCCGCAGCATGAACGCGGTGGCGTGGCGGTCGATCGCCTTCTCGTTCTCGCCCGCGGTGAACGTCACCCGAGCGCGAGGGATGCCGAACTCATCGGTCTCGTCGACCAGCTCGAGCCGGTTGTCGTCGGACGGCAGGCACTCGGCGTTGATGCCGATGCCGGCCATGAAGCGCGCCTGGTCGAGACGCTGCATGAGCTCCGGGCCCCACAGGCCGCCCCCGCGGGTGAGCGTGGTGGCGAAAGTGAGGGGCATGACGCCGAGGCTCTGCACGAGGTAGCCCCCGGCGAAGTCCGCGTCGGCGGGACGCATCATGTCTTCGCTGATGAGCGACGACGGATACCCGCGGTGCCCGCGCACCGGCTCGTCGAACCGGCCCCACACCTGCGTCGCCCCGTGCGCGAGGAAGTTGCGGCCGACCTGACCGTTGTCGTTCGCCAGACCCGTGTGCAGCAGCAGTCGGGGCGTTTCGACCCCGCCTCCGGCCAGGACGAGGGTCCGGCAGCGCTGGCGTCGGTCGACACCGTCCTTGCGGTAGACGACCGCCTCGACGTGACCGCGGGCGTCGAGCTCGATCCCGTGCACCATCGCCTCGCTGCGGATCTCGGCCCCGGCGGCGACCGCCGCGGGCAGATACGTGTTGGCGGTGGAGGCCTTGGCATCCGTCCGGCATCCCTGGTGGCACTCGCCGCAGTTGATGCACGCGCCGCGCTCGCCGTGGTGATCCTGCAGGCGCGCCCGGGTGAGGACGGCCGCCGGCGCGTCGGCCCAGCGGATGCCGAGGGCGTCGCAGCCCTTCGCCACGAGGTTCGCCGGTGCGTTGCGTTTCGCCGGCGCGTAGGCGTACCGGCGGCTGGGGTCCCACGGGTACGGCGTCGGGCCGGAGACGCCGATGTCGCCCTCGACGCGCTCGACATAGGCCAGCAGTTCGTCGGGGTCGACGGGCCAGTCGCGGCCCTGACCCGACTCGGCGCGCAGTTTGAGGTCACGGCGGTCCGGGCGGGGCGTGAACGCCCCCCAGTGCAGCATCGAGCCGCCGACGCCGCGCCCGCTGTTGTTGGGTCCGAACGCGGTGGGATCGTCGCCGCCGCTGAGGCGCTCGGACATCCAGTTGATCTCGACGGCCTCGGTCTCGTCGGGGGTCAGGTCATCGAGCGAGAAGTGGCGTCCGGCCTCCAGCGCCACGACGCTGAGGCCCTTGCCCGCCAACTCCGCCGTCAGGGGCGCGCCACCGGCGCCCGTACCGATGACGACGACGTCGACGATCTCGTCGTCGGTGAAGGTGCGCATCTGCTCGAGGTTCATGCTGCGTCTCCCGCCGCGATCGAGCCGCCGACACCGGCGGGCTCCCAGTCTTCTCGGCGTCCCAGCCGCAGTTCCACGTAGCCGCGCATCGGACTGCCGCCGGTGGCGAACCCGTCGTAACCGACGCGCGCCATGCTCGCCGGGTGGGCCAGCCACTGTCGCACGAGGTCGTTGCGGGCGTCTTCGAGCCATGCCGTCAGCTGAGCGGCGTCGAAGGAGCCCGTCGCCGCCGTCGTTCCCTCGATCGCGGCGCGCACAACGTCCTCGCGCGCGACGGGGTCGGTCGGCCACACGGATGCCAGGGTGTCGAGCCCCGCTCGATACGCCTCGGGGTCGGGCGGCAGGTCGGCGTTTCGCCACCCGTCACCCTCACCGCGCGCGAGCTGCGCGTCGACGCGGGCGGCGAGGTCGATCGCCGGTCCCTCCTGCGGGACGACGATGTCGGCGATCTCGCGGAGCAGCATGAGTTGTGCGACGTCGAGCACTTCGGGGGCGTAACCGCGGTCGTCGGGAACCGCGCGACGGTTCAGGATGCCGCGCACGCGGGCATCCACGCGGTCGCCGGCGATGAGGGTCGCCCACTCTGCGGGGACGACGGGGCCGAGCAGCGCCTCGTCGGTCGCGAACCGTGCGATCGCGTCGGCCGCTTCGGGTGCGCGCTCCAGGGGGATCATGTGCCCCGTGTCGTCGAGGGGGACGAACCGCGCGCGCGGGTACACCGCGGCGAGCAGGCCCGGCTGCGCCGCGGCTCCGAGATCGGCGTCGTCGGTGCCCGCCAGCACGAGCGCCGGGAGGTCGAGGGTGCCGACCTCGGCGGTCGCGTCGATGCGGCTGCCCGTCTCGAGCCACGCGCGCCACGCGGCGGGAGAGGTGCGTCCGAGATCGGCCAGGGCGAGGCGGCGGGCTTCGGGATCGAGCGGCTCGGCGGTGTTCTGCTCGAGGAAGGTCTCGGCATCCGTCTGCGAGATCGCCCCGTCGGACACCCACGACAGCATGAGCTCGCGGCGCTCCTCGTCCATCGGCTCGGGACGCGGGGGCGACGGCGCCATCAGCACCATGCCGCTCAGGCCGACCAGGGGGGCGTCTCCGCGCAGGACCTGGGAGGCGACGAGTGCGGCGATCTTGCCGCCCATGCTGTGGCCGCCCAGCATCCACCGGCCGCGCGCGTGGGCAGCGAGGTGGTGGACGACGTGGGCGACGGTGGCGTCGAGGGAGGAGTCCGTCGCGGCCGCCGCCGAGCCGAAGCCGGGGAGGTCGATGCCCTCGACGCGCACCCGGCCCGAGAGCTGTGCGGCGACGCGATCAAAGGAGTCGGCGCTCGCGCCGAGCGCGTGCAGCATGTACAGGGTGACGGGCGCCTCGCCCGGGGCGACGGCGTTCTCGGAGGGCATGTCTTCACGCTCGCTTACCGCGGGGGTGCGGAAGGGTCGGTTGCGGATCGGGACGTTTTGCGCAAGGGCACCGCGGGCCTCGCGGCGGTGGAGGCGGGATGCGGGCCGAACTCCTGAGAAACCGGCGCCACCGGGCGCGTAAGGGCGCGCGGCATCGGCGGAGGTGGAGAAGTCAGGAGTTCGGCCCGGGGCGGGGCCGGGCGCGAGGCGGGCCGGTCAGGGCGTGACCATGCCGCCGTTCACGTTCAACGTCTCGCCCGAGACGTAGCTGGACTCCGCCGATGCCAGGAACACGAACGCCGGGGCGATCTCGGCGGGCTGCCCCGCGCGCTGGTAGGTGCTCTCGTCGTCGAAGTGCTCCATCTGGTCGTCGGAGACGCCCTGGCTCACCTGCAGCGCCGACCACGTGGGACCGGGGGCGACGACGTTGACCCGGATGCCGCGGGGGGCGAGCTGCTGGGCGAGGCCCTTCGACAGGTTGTTGATCGCCGCCTTGGTGGCGGCGTAGTCGAGGCGGTCGGGGGCGGGGACGTAGGCCTCGAGAGACGCGGTGTTGATGATCGTGCCGCCCTCGGGAAGGTGCGCGAGCGCGGCCTTGGTGATCCAGAACGGGGCGAAGACGTTCGTGCGGAACGTCTGCTCGAACTGCTCGTCGGACAGGTCGTCGACCTTGTCGACCATCACCTGCTTGCCCGCGTTGTTCACCAGGATGTCGAGGCCGCCGAGCGCCTCGGCGGCCTGGGCGACGAGCTCACGGCACGCGCTCGGATCGGAGATGTCGATCGCGATCGAGACGCCCGTGCGCCCGGCATCCCGGATCTGCTGCAGGATGTGGTCGGCGTCGCGCTGCTCGGCGGGCAGGTGAACGATCGCGACATCGGCGCCCTCGCGGGCGAACGCGATCGCCACGGCCCCGCCGATGCCGGAATCGCCGCCCGTGATGAGTGCCTTGCGTCCGACCAGGCGGCCCAGGCCGCGGTAGGTCTTCTCGCCGAGGTCGGGCACGGGGGTCATGTCTGCCTGCACGCCGGGCTCGGGCTGATGCTGAACGGGCGGCTCGACGCGGGCGTAGCGGGTGACCGGGTTGTCGAAGGTGAACTGGTCGCGAGCGGAAGTCATGGCCCGACGGTACGCACCGGCCCCCGTGTGGGTCGGGGCCTTGACGGACGTGCGGATGCCGCGCACGCCACGCTTCACCCGGGGGCGCCGCCGCCCTCGCCCGCCGGTGACGGCGCGGAGGATCCCTAGCGTCGACGGGTGACCGCCCCCGCGCCCCGCCGTGTCCTGCACCTCGTCGACCGGGTGACGGGAGGTGTCCCCGTCGCGGTGCGGACGTACGTCGCGAACTCCCCGGCCGGCGTCGACCATGTCATCGCCGCGCCGTTCTCGGACGGCGCCCCCGCCGCGGTGTGGGAAGGAACCACCGCGATCCATCGGGAGTGGGACACGGCATCGGTGGGGCGGGCGGTTCTCGGGCTGCGACACCTGCTGCGCACCGCGTCGTTCGACGTGGTGCACGCGCACTCGACCTTTCCGGGTGCGTACCTCCGGCTGTGGGGGGCGCCGCGCCGCGCCCGCGTCGTCTACACCCCTCATTGCTACGCCTTCGTGCGCACCGACGTCGCCCCACCGGTGCGCGCGGCCTTCCGCGCCGTCGAGACGCTACTGCGCGGACGCGCCACCATCGTGGCCGCGTGCGGCCCGGGGGAGAGCGCCGAGGCCCTCGGCCTGGGTGTCGCGCCGGAGCACATCGTCACGGTGCCGAACGTCTCGTCGCTTCCCGACGCCGCCGCGCCGATCGCCGCTCGGCGCACGCGGACGGCGGGAGCGTCGCTGCGCGTGGGCATGCTGGGACGCTGGGCGGCCCAGAAGGACCCCGACTACTTCCGCGCGCGGGTGCAGGAGCTGCGCGCGGCGCTGGCCGAACCGGTGGAGGCCCGATGGATCGGCAGCGCCGACGGGGGCGCCGCCGCCGCGGGGCACGATGAGCCGCGGGTGCACGTGACCGGATGGCTCCCCGCGACCGAGGTCGGTGCGCAGCTGAGAGAGCTCGACCTCTACCTGCACACCGCCGCGTGGGAGGGATTCCCGATCGCGCTGCTCGATGCCCACGCGGTAGGGGCGCCGATCCTCGCGCGCGCCATTCCCGCCTTGCCCGGGCTTGCGCCCGCGTTGACGATCGAGCAGGGTCTCGGCGGCTTCGTGGATGCCGTTCGCGCCGGCCGGCTCGGGGCGTGGAGCGACGCGAATCACGCGGCCTGGAGCGCTTACCTCGGGGACCGCACCGCGCGGGCGCAGCGGGTGGCGCTGGAGCGCGCGTGGTTCGGCGAGGTGGCCGACGGCGGGTCTCGCTGACGGGCCGTCGTCTGACGCGCCCGCGGAACGGCGCCGGTCAGGGGCGGAGCTCGGCGCGCACCTCCGCCACGATCGCGGCCACGCGCGCGGCGGAGTCGGCCCACGAGTACAGGCTCTCGTTCAGGCGACCGCGACGGGAGAGCTCGGCCCGCAGCGCGGGGTCGCCGTCGAGGCGCTCGATCCCCCGGCGGATGTCGTCGGGGTCGCTCGGGTCGACCCACAGGGCGGAGTCGCCGAGCACGGTGGGAAGAGAGGCCGCCCGCGCGGCGAGCACCGGCGTACCCATGCGCTGCGCCTCGAGCGGGGGGATCCCGAAGCCCTCGTAGAGCGACGGGAAGGCGAACGCCGTCGCGCCGCGGTACAGGCGCGCGAGCTCGTCGTCGTCGACGCGACCGAGGAAGCGCACCCGGTCGCCGGCGGTGGCGCTCATCGACGCGTGGAAGGCCTTCGCCTGGTTGCCGACGATGAGCAGGCGGCGTATCTGCCGCAGGTCGGCCCGGTCGAAGGCCGTGAGCAGCGCGTCGAAGTTCTTGTGACGGTTCGGTGAGGACACCGCGAGCAGGTACGGGGACCCCTCGTCGTGCGCGGGGCCGTCGGCGGGGAAGTCGCTCGAGACGGCGTTGGCGACCACGCGGAGCTTGTCGGCCGGCACTCGGTAATGCAGGGCGATCTCGCGCGCCGAGAACCCGCTCACGGTGATGACGCGGGCGCTCGAGCGCAGCAGGGGCGGGATCAAGGCGCGGTAGAGCAGGCGGAACGATCGCGCGAAGCTCTCGGGATGACGCACGTAGGTGATGTCGTGGTGCGCGACGATCTGCGGCCGATAGCGCACCGGTCCGGTCGTGGCCAGGCCGAGCAGCAGCGGAGTGCCCGATCGGCGGAGGTGCGCGGGCAGATCGATCTGCTCCCAGAGGTGACCGCCGCGGCGTCCGACCTGTCGGATCTCGACGCCCAGGTCGGCGTCGAGGAGACGACCCGGTGGGGCGACGACCACGAGGTCGGTGAGGGGGGCGAGCTCGCGGACGATCTCGCGGGCGAATCGTTGGACCCCCGTCGTGGGGTGGGTGAGGAAACGGCCGTTGACGACGAGCGGGGTGTCGGAAGCAGACATGCGGGAGGGCTCCGGAGTGAGACGGCGGTGAGTGGGCAGGGCGGGCACACACGGTGCGACGACGTCTCAGCTTCGGCGCTGCGCTCGCCGCGGTTCGCGCGCCCCGAAAGGTGATCACCCGGGTGAAGCGCGGGCCGCGCCCGGGTTCGTCGGCGGAGGGGGATACGCGCGGCGGCGGTGCTCACCGTTCGTTCACGCTGCTCCTCACCCCTCGACGCCGGGCGCGTCGTCACCCGCGCGCGCGGAGCCATTCGCGCAGGCCCCGCACGAGGCGCCGGCGGCGCGCCCGGTCGGGGTCGTCGGTGGCCTCACCCGCGCGGCGGGCCGAGGCGAGCGCGATGTCGTCGGGCGGCCAGACGAAGCGCAGGAGCAGACCCGCCCGCGTCGTCGGGGGCTCGCCCCGAAGCGCCGCCCAGTAGGCGCGGGCCCGGCTGGACTCGGCGCGCCAGGCCCAGTCGCGCGGGACGCCGTGGTCGCCGTCGAGGGACCCCGGGGGAGCCAGGGGTGCGAGCTCGTCGCGCAGCACGCCGACCGCGCCGAGCTCGCGCGCGCGATCGAGGGAACCGGGTGCCCGGGCGAGCAGCAGGGCGGCCGTGTCGGACGTCGCCCGCGTGCGCGGTCCCGCCCCGATGACGGGGCGCACGGCGTGCACGGCGGCCAGGACGGCGTGCGTGTCGGCGCGCGGCACCCGGATCTCGACGCCGGCGAAGCGCATCGGCTCGGCGTCGCGGAGCACGATCGCGAGAGCGTCGGCGTCGGCGAGGGTGAGACCGGGGAAGCGGCGATGCACGTCGATCTCGCAGCCCCAGCCGTGTGGCGTCATGGTGGCGGTGTGGTGCACCGAGGTGCCGCGCCACGGATCGGGCTCACGCGACCACCCCCACGGCTCGAGGGCCGCGGCCAGGATGTCGCCCTGAGCCGGGTCGCACCACACGTCGACGTCGCCGGAGTGCTCGCGCTCGCGCAACCCCTGGAGGAAGAGCGCCGGGCCCTTCGTGAACACGCAGGGGATGCCGTGCTGCGCGGCCACGCGGGCCGTCAGGGCGTAGACGAGCTCGTGCAGCGGCGACGACAGCGTCGGCGGGTCGAGCCGGAGCACTCGCGCGGGGTGGGAGGGATCGCGGGAGACGAGGCCCGCGACGCTCATCTGGGCCAGCATCTCGCGCTCCGCCGGCTCGAGGTCGCCGTCGCCGACGGGGGCCCGCTCGATCAGTCGACGCCAGAGGATGGCGCCCGCGCCCACCAGACACAGGGCGTCACCGGGGTCGGTCGGGACCATCAGGATCTCGGCACCGGCGTCGAACAGGGCCGACCCCCGCACGTCGAGGGCGCCGTGGGCGATCGCGAACCACCCGTCGGCGGGCGGGGAAGAACTCATGCAACGCTCCCGGGTGGGTGGTGGGCGATCTCTCACTCTTCCGCGTGCCGCGGCGCGCGCGGATCGATGTGCGCCCTCCGCCGTCGGACGGCGACGAGAAGTTCGTCCGCGACATCACCCGCGACGCGCGTTCCCTCGCCACCGCACGTGCGCGAGGCACGTCGACTCAGCGCACGCCGCCCCGGTCCACCAGACGCGTCGGAACGAGGTGCGTGTGCGACCCCGTCGCGGGAGAGGCCCTGCGGGCGAGGAGCGTCTCGGCCGCGCGCGTGCCGAGGTCGGCCACGTCGTAGTCGACGATCCGTATGCGCCGGGGGAGCAGACGTGAGAGTTCGAAGTCGTCGAAGCCGGCGATGGCGACGTCGGCTCCGCGGGGCAGGATGGCCTCGAGCGCGCCGATGGTGACGCGGTTGTTCGCGCAGAACACGGCCGTGGGCGGATCGTCGAGGTCGAGCAGGCGCTGCATCGCCTCACGGGCGACCGCCGGGGTGTGGAGGCCGTCGACGACCATCGCGGGATCGGGCTCGCGTCCCGCGGCGCGGAAGGCTTCGTGGACCCCCGCCCAGCGCTCGGCCATCGTGTAGATCCCGCGGGCGTCCATCAGGACGGCGATGCGGCGGTGTCCGGCCTCGAGCAGTTCGGCGACGGCGGCGCGCGCCCCGCCGCGGTTGTCGAGCAGGATCGCGTCGGCGGGCACACCGCTGCCGGGACGGTCGAGGAAGACGACCGGGGTGCCGAGCTCGACCTCGCGCCGCAGGTAAGAGTGGTCGTCGGCCGTCGGCACGACGATGAGTCCGCCGACCTGACGCTGGCACAGGTCGAGGGCGAGGGTGCGCTCGGTGTCGGCGTCTTCTTCGCTGGAGGCCATGACCAGGTGCATGCGTTCGCGGGCCGCGACGGTCGAGACGGCGGCGGCGACGGCCATGTAGAAGGTGTTCGACAGGTCGGCGGCGATGAAGCCCACCGTGTCGCGATTGCCGGAGCGCAGGCTCGCGGCGAGGGCGTTGCGGTGGTAGCCGAGTCGCGCGACGGCCGACTGAACCCGCTCGGTCATCGCGGGGTCGACGTTCGGTTCGCCGTTGATGACCCGCGAGACGGTCTTGAGACTCACGCCCGCGTCGGCGGCCACGTCGACCATCGTGGGGCGGCCGGTCTTGCGCATGAGTCTCCTCGGATGCCGTCGGGCACGGCATCCTCCGAGCATAGGGACCCGGGCAGGCCGACTTCGGGATCCGGGCGGGCCGACTTCGGGATCCGCGCGTCGGCGGGGGCTGATGCGCCCGTCGAGTGTCCAAGACACGCCGCTGCCAGCGCGACGGATGCGGCGAGTCCTGGACACTCAACGGGTTTGGCGGGAGCAGGTCAGACAGAGCTCGGAGCGACGAGCGCGCCGGTCTCGTGCGAGGCGATGGCGGCGGCGAACAGCCGGTGCGTCAGCGCGGCCTCATCCGGGCGGACGCAGCCGAAGCCGTCGCCGAGCTCGCCCACGTACTCGGCGAGGAAGGCCGCCCACATCTGCAGGATGGCATCTGAGAAGCCGGACTCGAAGTTGGCTCCGGTCACCGTGGGCCACACCGACTGGCTGCCCGCGTCGATCTTCTGCCAGCTCTGCTCGCGCCCGACCCCGGGAACGTCGATGACGGCGAAGACCTCGACCTGTTTGGGGTTCTTGGTGCTGAAGCGCACGCCACCCGACATGCCGATGGCCTCGAACTCCCACGTGTTCTTGTGGCCCGGCGCGATGCGCTTGGTCTGGGTGGTGAGCGGGAAGGGGGCGCCGTCGTGGCGGGCCCAGGAGTGGATCACGGCGTTGTCCCAGGTGTCGCACGGCTGCGGGGAACCGTCGGGACCGGGGCGCTCGGTGACGATGTCCTGCAGGATGCCGACCACCTTCTCGGGCGTCCACCCCAGCCGCAGCGGCACGTGCCAGGTGTGCATGCCGAGGTCGTTGAGCACGCCCGCGTCGCCGCAGAACTGCTTCTGCCGCTTCCAGTTCAACGGCTTGTCCACGTCGATGTCGCTGGAGTGCAGGAACGAGCAGTTCGCCTCGACGATGCGGCCCAGGGCTCCCGAGCGCACGTAGTCGACGGCCCACTGGGCGCCGGGGAAGAACGGCATCTCGCTCGAGACCCGCACGAACGACACGGGGTTCTCCGCGATGGCGGCGACGACCGCGTCGGCGGCGGCCCGGTCGATGCCGAACGGCTTCTCGGCGAGCAGGGCCTTGCCCGCGCGGATGGTGTCGACGTACAACCGCTCGTGCAGGTCGTGGCGCACCGCGATGTAGACGACGTCGACGCGGGGGTCGGCGAGCAGCTCGTGGTGGTCGGTCGTGGTCAGTTGCACGGTGTCGATGCGCTCGAAGAATTCGAGCGCCGCGGGGTTGATGTCGCAGACGGCCACGAGCTCGGGCTCGACGGGGTGGTCGATGAGGGCGGGCCAGCGGCGCAGCGCCGCGGCGATCTCGCGGCCCATCAGTCCTCCGCCGATGATGCCGATGCCCACCTTCTTGCCGGTCATGCGGCACCGCCGATCAGGCTCAGGGCCTCGTCGACCGAGGCGTCGTCGTGCACGACGGCCATGAGGGCCGCGGTGATGCCGGCGGGGTCGCGATGCTGGATGACGTTGCGGCCGTAGACGATGCCGCGGGCGCCCTGCTCGAGCACGGCGCGCGTGCGCTCCAGAAGGGTGCGGTCGTCGACGCGTCCCCCGCCGCGGACCAGCAGGGGGGTGTCCCCGGCGGCCTGGATCACCCGGTGGTATTCGGTGATGTCGTCGGTGGGGTCGGCCTTGATGAGGTCGGCGCCGAGCTCGCGTGCCTGACGCACGAGGGTGACGATCTTGGCGGTGTCGCCGTCGACGCCGTACCCGCCGCTGCCGGGCTTGGTCTGCATGACGAGGGGCTCGATCATCAACGGCATCCCGTACCGCTCGGCGTCGGTTCGAAGAGCCAGGATCGAGCGGATGCACTGCTCGCGCACCTGCGGTTCGCCGGGCAGATCGAGCAGGTTCACGCACACGGCGACGGCGTCGAGGCGCACGGCGACCTCGATCGCGTCGGGCACGTGGATGCTGTGCAGGGGGGATTCGAGCGGGTCGCCGTACACGTTGGCGATGTCGGTGCGCAGCACCAGGCCGGGCTTCTGCTTGCCGGGGACGCTCTGCAGCAGCGGAGCCTGGCCGAGCGTGAGCTGCACGGCGTCGGGGCCGGCTTCGACGAGCGTCCGGACGGTGGCGGCCATGTCTTCGATACCGGTGAGGAAGCCGTGTTCGTGGAACGCGCCGTGGTCGACGGCGACGTCGAGCGCGCGGCCGGAGGTCGCGTTGAAGAGGCGGTGGAGGCGGGGTTTCGACATGGGGTGTGGGTCTCCGAGACGTCGGGTCGGGGCGCGGCTCTGCGCTCGACCGTCAGTATGCGGGGCGCGAGACAACGTTGTCAACGACTGCTAACGTGGGCCGCGCAACGGCGAGGAAGGCGGCGCTCATGGGCGAGCTGTACGGATCGACGATCGACGAGGCGCGCCGCAGGGCGGGGTGCACGGCGCAGGTCGCGAGCGTGGAGGCATCGGTGCGCACCGACGGACCGGATGTCGGAACCCGGCGCCTGCGCGTGATCGCGGGCGACCTCGAGGTCGAGCTGCTGCCCGACCGCGGCCTCGATCTCGGTCAGGTGCGTCACCGTGGTGTGCCGCTCGCCTGGGTGTCGCCCACGGGCTGGCCGCGGCCGGGAGCGGGGGGCTTCGGCGCCTCGTTCGGGGGAGGTCTCGTCACGACCTGCGGCCTGCTGTCGTTCGGCCCGCCGTCGGTCGACGCCGAGGGGGAGCACCCCCAGCACGGGCGGTACAGCGGGCTCTCGGCATCCGTCACCCGGGCCGAGGTGACCCCGGACGCCGTGGTGGTCGAGGCGGTCGTCGTGGAGGCCACGGTGCTCGGTGCCCATCTGGAGCTGCGGCGGAGCGTGCGGGTTCCGCTCGGTGAGGGGCGGATCGAGCTGCGCGACGAGATCGTCAACCGCGGCTCCCGCGAGGTGGAGCCCATGGTGCTGTACCACGTCAACCTCGGCTGGCCGCTGGTGGAGACGGGCTCGGTGCTGCGCTCTCCCGCCACGGGCGTGCGGCCGCGCGACGCCGCGGCGGAGGCGGGACTGTCGTCGTGGGCGGAGTTCCCCGAACCCGTCGCGCACTACCCCGAGCAGGTGTTCGCGCACGACCTGCCGACCGACCGTCGGGTGAGCGCCGAGGTGATCGCGCCGTCGGGGCTCGGCATCCGGATCTCGTTCGACACCTCGGTGCTGCCGGGGATGTTCCAGTGGCGCGTGGCGCAGGAGGGCGGGGTGGTGCTCGGGGTGGAGCCGGCGACGGCCGCGACGATCCTCGGTCGCGGCGACGCGCGGGCGAGGGGGCTGCTGCGCGCACTCGCCCCCGGAGCCTCGTGGGAGCTCGGTCTCGACATCGCTGTCATCCGAGATGCTTCCGTGACTTGACAACGTTGTCCCATCGGGCTCATGCTGACTCCAGCGCAGCCCGCCCGAGGGTTTCGTCCCCATGACAACGATGTCGGAGATGCGATGACGCACGACGAGCGACCGGCCGCCACGGCGGCCACCGAGGCCATGGCGCCCCGGTCGCGCGCCCGACTCATCGACGTCGCCACGGCCGCGGGGGTCAGCCCCAAGACGGTGTCCCGTGTCGTCAACGACGAAGCCGGCGTGCTGCCCGCCACCCGCGATCGCGTGCTGTGGGCCGTGCGCGAACTGGGCTTCGTCCCCGACCGCAGCGCTCGGGAACTCAAGCGGCGCGACGCCGACACGATCGGCATTCTGATCGACGCGATCAGCGACCCGTTCTTCGCCGCGTTCGTCAGCGTCGTCGAAGAGCTCGCCGTCGCCGAGGGACTCAGCGTCATCTTCGCCAGCACCGGCTACGACGCCGCCCACGAGCGCACCCAGCTCGACCGCCTCACCGGGCACCGCCTCGCGGGCCTCATCGTCGCGCCCGTCGCCGTGGACGCCGCGACCCTCGCGGGGCTGCGCACCCGCTTTCCGGTCGTCTGCATCGACCGCTCGCGCCCGGGTATCGACGCCGTCGTGATCGACGACTTCGGCGCCGCCGCCGAGGCCACCGCCGCCCTCGTCGCCCACGGGCACCGTCGGATCGCCTTCATGGGCGAGGACGTGCCCTATCCCACGGTCGACGATCGCCTGGCCGGCTACCGCTCGGCTCTGAAAGCGGCGGGTCTGCCGTTCGACCCCTCGCTCGTCGTCACCCACGAGCGCTTCGGCCGAGGCGAGGCCGCCGAGGCCTCGCGCCTGCTCGAACGCGGCGACGCCCCCACCGCGCTGCTCTGCGCGACCAGCCTCGCGGCGATCGGAACGGTCCGGGCGATCCGCGCGAAGGGCCTGCGCATGCCGGCGCTCATCTCGTTCGGCGACTTCACCCTCGCCGAGGTGCTGGAGCCGGCGATCACCTACGTCGACCACGACCCGCGCCTGCTCGCGGTCGCGGCGTTCCGGCTGCTGCGGCAGCGCGCCGCGCGCCCCGACGAGGGTCCCGCGCGCATCGTCGTGCCGACCCGCCTCGTCCCGCGGGGATCGGGCGAGGTCGGCGTCGGTGCCGGATCCCTGCCCGCCGTCGCCGCGGAGGGGGCGTCCGTCGCGCAGCCCGCGTCCGCCGGGCGGTCCGCCGTGCCCTCGGCGCCTGCCGGGGAGCCCGCCCCGTCGGCGTCCGCCGAGCAGCCCGCCCCGTCAGCGTCGGCCGGGCAGCCCGCCCCGCCCGAAGCCGCCGCCCTCTCCGTCGCCGTGATCGAGCCCGCCGCGGCGCTCGTGGCGACCGCCTTCGCCCTCGCCCGCACCGAGACCTCCGGCGTCGCCGCCGTGTCGTCCTCCGAACCGATCGGAGCCTCGTGATGAAGCCCGTCCTGCTGCCCCCGAACCCCGTGCAGCACTTCTACCTCGGCGGTGACCGCATCGCGGCCCTCCGCGGCATCGTGCCCGAGACCGACCGCCAGCCCGAGGAGTGGCTCGGCTCGACCGTCTCGCGCTTCGGCTCCGACACCATCGGCCTCGCGATCGCCGAGGACGGCGCGTTCCTGCGCGACCTGGTCACGGCCGACCGCGCCGCGTGGGTGGGGGCCCGCGGGGGACGCGACGCCGCGGATCTCGGCATCCTGGTCAAGCTGCTCGACGCGCGCCAGCGTCTTCCCGTGCACGTGCACCCCGACCGCGAGTTCGCGCGCGGGCACCTCGACTGCCCGTACGGCAAGACCGAGGCCTGGTACGTGCTCGAGACCGAGGCCGACTGCGCCGTGCACGTCGGCTGGAACCGGGCCGTCGACCGCGACGAGCTCGACCGCCGCCGCGACGCGCAGGACAGCGAGTGGATGCTCTCGCGGATGAACCGCGTGGTCGTCCGCCCCGGGATGGGCGTGCTCGTGCCCGCCGGCACCGTGCACGCGATCGACGGCGGGATCTTCGTCGCCGAGGTGCAGGAGCCCACCGACTTCTCGATCCTGCTCGAGTGGTCGGTGACGACCTCGACCCGCGATGAATCGCACCTCGACCTGGGCTTCGACGCCGTCATGCCCGCCGTGTCGACCGAGAAGCTCGACGCCGCAGCCCTCGACGCCCTGATCAGCACGGCCGGCACGACGCCGGCGGGGACCGACTTCCGCTCGCTGCTGCCCGCCGCCGCCGACCCGTACTTCCGCCTGTTCGACGCGGCCGGCGAGACCGCCGCCCGTGAAGCCGGTTTCGCGGTGGTGCTGGTGCGCGAAGGGTCCGGCGCGTTGGTGTCGGACGCGGGCTCGGTCGACGTCGAGCGCGGACAGGTCTACGCCGTCCCGCACGCCTTCGGCGCCTGGCGCCTGGCGGGGGAGGCCGACGTGCTCGTCGCGGCGCCCGGCGCCGGCTGGCCCGGGACCCTGCGCGGCGGAGGAGTGCGGTGAGCGACTACGTCGTCGGCATCGACATGGGAAGCACCAGCACCAAGCTGCTGGTCGCCACCCCAGACGGGCGCCAGGTGCTCGTCGTGAGCCGCCGCTCACCCTGGACCAACCTCGACCACGGCCAGGCCGAGATGCCCGCCGACCGTGCCATCGCCGTCGTCCGCGAGCTCGCGGCCGAGGCCGACCAACGCCTCGACGCGGGCTATCGCATCGTCGCCCTCGGGGTGTCGGGCATGGCCGAGGCGGGAGTGCTGCTCGACGCCGACGGCACCGCGCTCGCCCCGATCATGGCGTGGTTCGACCCGCGCGGCGCCGCTCAGATCGCGGCGACCCCCGACGCGTTCCGCGCCGAGTTCCCCGGCCGCACGGGGCTGCCGGTCGGGCCCCTGGCATCCATCGCCAAGCTCCTGCACCTGCGGGACCGGGGGATCGCGCTCGCCGGGACGACCTTCCTCAACGTTCCGGAGTTCGTCGTGCACGCCCTCGGCGGGCCCCGCGTGGCGGAGTACTCGCTCGTCTCGCGCACCGGACTCATCGACCAGGACGACAGCACCCCCTGGCAGGCGGCGCTCGACGTGCTCGGGGTGGACGAGACGATCCTCGGCGCTCGCGTCAGCGCCGGCGAGGCGGTCGGCACGCTGAGCGACCCGGCCATGCCCGCGGGCTTCCGCGGCGCCGCCCTCACCATCGCGGGGCACGACCACCTCGTCTCGGCCGTCGCCGTCGGCGCCACCCACACGGGACAGCTGTACGACTCGATGGGCACCGCCGAAGCGCTCGTGCGCGTGCTCGACGACACCCTTCCGTTCGCCGCGCGCGAGCGTCTCGCCCACGCCGGTATCAACTGCGTGCGCCACGTCATCCCGGGCAAGTACGTGCTGCTCGCGGGCACCAAGTCGGGACTGCTCATGCGGCGGGTGCTGCAGCTGCTCGGGATCACGGATGCCACGGGGCGCGCGGTCATCGACGACGCGGCCGTGGCTCTTCCCGTGGACGGCACGCTCGCCGACGGCGGTCTCGAGGTGTCGGGCGCCCGCAACGACGACGGCGTGCTCAGGATCGTCGCGCAGAGCGACGGACTCAGCCCCGCCGAACTGTTCGCGACCAGCCTGCGCCACGGCAACGAGATGCTCGCGGAGTGCATGGCGGTGATGGACCGCGAAGTCGCACCGCCCACCTCGACGGTGCTCACCGGTGGCTGGTCGACCATGGCGTCCGTCGTGCGCTCGCGCTCGGCGCTGCTGCCCGAGGTCACCGTTTCGACCCACGACGAGGGCACCGCGTACGGCGCGGCGCTGTTCGCCGCGTTCGCCGCCGACGCGGCATCCCGGTCCTTCGAGGACGTCGCCGAGGCGTTCCTCTCTTCTTCTCTCGTCGCGGACGAGAGCCCTCTTCTCACCAACGAAAGGAGCTGACGATGTCGTCAGTCACCACCGCCGTTCCCGTGCTGCAGGCGCGGGGACTGTCGCGGCAGTTCGGTTCTGTCCGGGCGTTGAGCAATGTGGATTTCGAGGTCTATCCGGGGGAGGTCACCGCGCTCATCGGTGACAACGGCGCCGGAAAGTCGACGCTCGTGAAGGCCCTGTCGGGCAATCTCGCCGTCGACGAGGGCGAGATCCTCTTCGATGGGCAGCCGATCGAGATGTCGAATCCGCAGGTCGCGTCGGCGTTGGGGATCGAGACGGTGTACCAGGACCTGGCCTTGGCCCCGCATCTCGATCCGGTGCAGAACATGTACCTGGGCCGCGAGATCCGCCGCCCGGGCCTGGCCGGTGCGCTGGGGTTCATGAAGACGAAGGACATGGCCGTCGCCTCGCGGGCGGCGTTCGATGAGCTTGGCGCGACGGTGCGTTCGTTGACGTCGCCGGTGGGGGAGATGTCGGGTGGGCAGCGGCAGGCGATCGCGATCGCTCGTGCGGTGCATTGGGCGGGGCGGTTGGTGTTCCTCGACGAGCCCACCGCTGCTCTGGGTGTGCGTCAGACGAAGAATGTGCTCGAGACGATCCGGCGGGTGCGGGACAAGGGCATCGCGGTGGTGTTGATCTCCCACTCCATGCCGCACGTGATGGAGGTGTGCGACCGCATCCAGGTGCTGCGCCTGGGGACCCGGGTGGCGAACATCGACGCGAAACAGACCTCCATGGAAGAACTCGTCGGGCTCATGACCGGCGCCGTCACGAAGGACGACCAGAAATGAGCACCACGACACCTCCGACGGAGACCGTCGCGATCGGCACGTTCGACGATTCGAAACCGAACTTCTTCGTCGGTTTGCTGAAGGCGCAGGCCTTCCAGATCCTCATCATCCTCATCGTCATCGTGCTGATCTTCAGCGCCCTGGCGCCGGACTCGTTCGCCCAGTGGTCCAACTTCCGCCTCATCATCCAAAACGCCTCGATCCTCGCCGTCCTCGGCGTCGGCATGACGTACATCATCATCACCTCCGGCATCGACCTCTCCATCGGATCAGTGCTCGTGTTCTCCGGCGTCGTCTCGGCCCTCGTGATGCGAGCGCTCGGCGGTGAAGGGTGGGGCGTCGCCACGATCGGCATCCTGGTGTCGATCCTCAGCGGCGTCTGCTGGGGGCTGCTGAACGGCTTCCTCATCGCCAAGGCGAAGATCCCGCCGCTCATCGTGACGCTCGGTTCGCTCGGCATGGCCCTGGGCCTCGCGCAGATCCTCACCGGCGGCGTCGACGTGCGCGACGTTCCCACCGTGCTGACGGTGTCGATCGGGTACGGCAACGTGTTCGGGTCGCTGCCGATCATCAGCGTCATCGCCCTCGTCGTCGTCGTGATCGGGGCGATCGTGCTGCACTTCACCAAGTTCGGGCTCTACACCTACGCCGTCGGCTCCAGTGAGCTGGCCGCCCGCCGCGTCGGCGTGAAAGTCGACCGCCACCTCATCTCGGTCTACACCCTGTCGGGAGCACTCGCGGGCCTCGCCGGCATCCTCGCCCTCTCGCAGTTCTCGACCACCGCCATCGCGGGACAGTCGCAGACCAACCTCAACGTCATCGCCGCCGTCGTCATCGGCGGAACGTCCCTGTTCGGCGGTGTCGGCACGATCTTCGGCACGGTCGTGGGCCTGTTCATCCCCGCCGTGCTGCAGAACGGCTTCGTCATCACCGGCGTGCAGCCGTTCTGGCAGCAGGTCGCCGTGGGCGCGGTGCTGATCACCGCCGTCTACGTCGACCAGGTACGCCGCACCGCCGCCACCCGCGGCAACACCCAAAGCCTCTGGCGAAAGTTCGTCAGCGGAGGACGCCGCGGCTGAGGCCCGGCATCCGACCCCACCAAGAGAGAACGGTCATCACAATGAAGTGGAACAGCAAGGTTCTCGCGTTCGCCACCCTCGGCGCCGCAGCCACCCTCGTCCTCGCCGGGTGCTCCGGCGGAGCCTCGTCGGGCTCCGCGTCGGGCGGCGCGGAGGGCGGGTACAAGATCGCGTTCGTGCAGGGCGTCGCGGGGGATGAGTTCTACATCTCCATGCAGTGCGGCATCCAGGACGAAGCCGCCAAGGAAGGCGCCACCGTCACCACCCAGGGTCCCGAGAAGTTCGACCCCACCCTGCAGAAGCCGATCGTCGACGCGATCGTCGCGTCGAAGCCCGACGCGCTGCTCATCGCCCCGACCGACGTGTCGGCCATGCAGGCGCCGATCGCGGCGGCGGAGGCGGCGGGCATCAAGGTCGTGCTCGTCGACACGACGCTGGAGGACCCCTCGGGCGCGGTCTCGCAGATCTCGTCCGACAACGAGGGCGGCGGAGCGGCCGCGTTCGAAGCCATTCAGGAGGCCAACCCGAACGGTGGCAAGGTGCTCGTCGTCTCGGTCGACCCCGGCATCTCGACCACGGACGCCCGAGCGAAGGGCTTCGAGGACGCGGTCGCGAAGGACTCGAAGTTCGAGTCGGTGGGTGTGCAGTACTCGCACAACGAGCCCTCCACGGCGGCCGAGATCGTGACCGCGGCTCTGCAGAAGGACCCCGACATCGTCGGCATCTTCGCCGCCAACCTCTTCGCCGCCGAAGGTTCCGCCACCGGTGTGCAGCAGGCCGGTAAGCAGGGCGCCGTCACCATCGTCGGCTTCGACGCCGGTCCCGCCCAGGTCAAGGCCCTCCAGGCCGGCACGGTGCAGGCGCTCGTCGCGCAGGAGCCCGCCACCATCGGCTCCGACGGTGTGAAGCAGGCCATCGCCGCGCTCAAGGGTGAGGCGACGGAGGAGAAGATCCAGACCGGCTTCACCATCCTGACGAAGGACAACATCGACACCGACGGCAAGGACGCGGTCTACAAGTCCACCTGCTGACACCCCGGATGCCGGGGCTCCCACATCCGCGTGGGGGTCCCGGCATCCCCCCTCCGCTCTTCGCGTGAGTCGCCACACTTTGTCGCATCAACCACCACGTCAGCGACAGATTCTGGCGACTCACGCGCGCGCGAAGCGCCGCCGATCACCACCGACGAGAAAGACACCGCCGTGCCGCTGGCCGACATGCCCGAACTGCTCGCCGCGCACCGCGCGGTCGGGGCCTTCAACTTCATCACCCTCGAGGTCGCCGAGGCCATCGTCGCCGGGGCCGAAGCCGCCGACCGCGGCGTGATCCTCCAGCTGTCGCAGAACGCCATCGCGTTCCACGGGGGGCTCGCCCCGGCCGCCTCCGCCGCGCTACGGCTGGCCGAGGCCGCCCGGGTGCCCGTCGTCGTTCACCTCGACCACGCCACCGACGAGTCGCTCGTCGACGAGGCGTTGGCCGTCGGCATCCGGTCGGTCATGTTCGACGCGGCCCACCTTCCGGATGCCGAGAACCTCGACCGCACCGCCGCCGTCGCTGCACGCGTGCACGCCGCGGGCGCCTGGGTCGAGGCCGAGCTGGGCGAGATCGGGGGCAAGGGCGCGCACGCACCGGGCGTCCGCACCGACGTCGCCGAGGCCGTGCGCTTCGTCGGCGAGACCGGCGTCGACGCCCTCGCCGTCGCAGTCGGCAGTGAGCACGCCATGCGCGAGCGTACGGCGCGGCTCGACGAAGCCCTGATCGCCGACCTCTCGGCCGCCCTGTCCGTGCCCCTCGTGCTGCACGGTTCCAGCGGCGTCGCCGACGCCGGCATCGACGGCGCCGTGCGCGCGGGCGTGCGCAAGGTCAACGTCGGCACGCACCTGAACCAGGTGCTGACCTCCGCGGTGCGCGCGGAGCTCGACCGGGACCCGGATGCCATCGACCCGCGCCGCTGGCTATCGCCCGGCCGCGAGGCGGTCGCGGGCGAAGTGCATCGACTGCTCGACGTCATCACCGGACGCACCGCATGACCGGCATCGTCACCCTCACCGCGGCGGGGGCCATCGACGCGACCTACCGCGTCGGCATCCTGCGCCGCGGCGCCTTCGCCCGCGCCGACAGTTACACGCGGGAGGTGAGCGGCAAGGGCGTCAACGTCTCGGCCGCCCTCGCCGCGGGCGGCGCGCCTACGGCCGCCGTCGTGGTGCTCGGCGCCGACGACGTGCGCTTCGCGCGCTGCGGACTCACCGCCCCCCTGCTGCGCATCGTCGAGGTGCCCGGCGCGACACGCGTGAACACGTCGATCGTCGACGCCGACGGAGCGACCACCAAGGTGAACGCTCCCACCCCGCCGCTGTCGGCGGAGGCGTGGGATGCCACGGTGTCGGCCGTGCGCGACGAGCTCGCCGCGCGGGAGCAGCCCTGGCTCGTCATCTCGGGCAGCCTGCCGGAGCTCGCGGGAACCCACGCCCTCGTCGACCTCACCGCCGTCCGCGCGGCGGCCCGCGAGCGCGGTGCCCGCGTGGCCGTCGACACCAGCGGAGCCGCGCTCGACGCGCTGCTCGCCGACCCCGCCGGCATCGACCTGCTCACCCCGAACGTCGACGAACTCTCCGCCGCGGTCGGGCGCCCCCTCGGGACCCTCGGCGACGTCGTCACCGCCGCGCGCGAGATCGTCGCGCGCGGCGTGGGCATCGTGCTGGCGAGCATGGGCGCCGACGGCCTGCTCGCCGTCACCGATCAGCGGGTGGTCTTCGCCCGCGCCGAGGCCCCGCACGTCGCCAACACGGCGGGGGCGGGGGATGCCGCCCTGGCGGGGTTCCTGCTCGGTCTCACCCGCGCGCCCGCCTCGGCGGCGGCCGGCGCCGATTCGCTCGCGGTGGCCGCAGCCTCGGCCGCGGAGTGGGGAGCCCATGCGGTGGCGCACGCGTCGACCCTCGTCGCGGGACCGCCCCAGGGCATCCGGGCCCTCGTCGACACCGAGCCCGACCTCACTCGCGCCCTGAACCCGGAGGGCGACGCGTGAGCGTCCTCGCTCCCGAGATCACCGCGGCGGTCGCCGACGTGTCGCGCGTCCGCACGCGCGCGATCGACCGGGTCGCCTACGCCAACGACGCCTCCCATTACCTGCTGACCCCGGATGCCGTGGTGGTCGCCGCCGACGCGGCCGAGGTGGGAGCGATCCTGCGGGCGGCCACCGCCTCGGCCACCGCGGTGACCTTCCGCTCGGGCGGCACCAGCCTGTCGGGGCAGTCGTCGGGAGCGGGGCTGCTGATCGACGTGCGGCAGGGCTTCGGGCGCATCGACGTGCTCGACGGCGGGCGCCGCGTGCGCTCTCAGCCGGGCGCCACGGTGCGCCAGGTCAACGCGCGGCTGTCGCGGCACGGGCACCGGCTCGGCCCCGATCCGGCGAGCGAAGCGGCGTGCACGATCGGCGGGGTCGTGGCGAACAACTCCAGCGGCATGGCGTGCGGAACGGAGGAGAACTCGTACCGCACCCTCGAGGGCCTCGTGCTGGTGCTGGCATCCGGGACCGTCGTCGACACGGCCGCCCCCGACGCCGACGCGTTGCTGCGCGATCGCGAGCCGGCCCTCGTCGAAGGGCTGATGCGCCTGCGGGAGCGCGTGGTCGGCGATGCCGTGAGCGTCTCGCTCATCCGGCGGCAGTTCGCGATGAAGAACACCATGGGCTACGCCCTCAACGCGTTCCTCGACTTCGACACCCCGGCGGCTCTGCTCGCGCACCTCACGGTGGGATCCGAGGGGACGCTCGCGTTCGTCGCCGAGGCGACGTTCCGCACGGTGCCGATCCGCCCGGCCGTCGCCACGACGCTCGCGGTGTTCCCCACGCTCGACGCGGCCACCCGCGCTCTTCCCGCCCTGGTGTCGACGGGAGTGGCGACGCTGGAGCTGATGGATGCCACCTCCCTCCGCGTCGGACAGCGTCTGGCCGGCACCCCCGCCGCCATCCACGGGTTCGAGGCCACCACGCAGGCGGCGCTGCTCGTGGAGTACCACGCGGACGACGCTCCCGCGCTCCGGGAGCTCGCTGGGGCGGGCGCACGCGTGCTCGCCGGTGAGGACCTGCTCGACGCGGCCGTCTTCTCCCGTGACCCGGTGCAGCGCGCCGCCGCGTGGACCTTCCGAAAGGGTCTCTACGCCTCGGTCGCCGGGGCCCGCCCCTCGGGCACGACGGCGCTGCTCGAAGACGTGGTCGTGCCCGTCGCGCGTCTCGCCGACACCTGCGAAGGGCTGCAGCAGCTGTTCGCGCGGTTCGGCTACGACGACAGCGTGATCTTCGGCCACGCCAAGGACGGCAACATCCACTTCATGCTCACCGACCGCTTCGAGGGCGCGAAAGCGCTCGGTCGGTTCGAGGGGTTCACCGAGGCGATGGTCGACCTGGTGCTCGACGCCGGGGGCAACCTCAAGGCCGAGCACGGCACCGGTCGCGCGATGGCGCCGTACGTGCGCCGGCAGTACGGCGACGAACTGTACGACGTGATGGTCGAGCTGAAGCGTCTGCTCGACCCGAGCGGCATCCTGAATCCGGGCGTGATCATCAGCGACGACCCCGGTGCGCATATGCGCGACCTGAAGACGCCGGTGTCGATCGAGCCCGAGGCCGACCGGTGCGTGGAGTGCGGATACTGCGAGCCGGTGTGCCCGAGTCGATCGCTCACGTTGACGCCGCGCCAGCGGATCGTCGTGCGGAGGGCGTCGACCGCAGCCCGCGAGCGCGGCGACGGCGCTCTCGTCGCGGAGCTCGAGCGCGACTACGACTACGACGGCGTGCAGACCTGCGCGGTCGACGGCATGTGCCAGACGGCGTGCCCCGTGCTCATCAACACCGGGACGCTGATGAAGCGCTTCCGGCGGGAGGATGCCAACCCGGTGCTGGCCGCGGGATGGTCGGCGGCGGCGACCGGATGGGGAGCGGTGACGCGCGCGGGATCCGCCGCGCTGACGGTCGCCGCGGCGCTGCCCACGCCGCTCGTGCGGACGGTGACGGATGCCGCCCGCGCGGTGCTCGGCGCCGATACGGTGCCGCGGTACTCGGCGGAGCTTCCCGCCGGTGGGGCATCGCGGCGGTCGCTGGGGTCTCGGGTCGGCGCGGCGGGTGTGGAGCCCGTGGCGGTGTTCCTGCCGGCCTGCGTGGGCAGCATGTTCGGCGCCTCCGAGGGCATCGGCGCGACCGCGGCGTTCACCCGGCTATTGGAGCGCGCCGGCGTCTCGGCGGTCGTCCCCGACGGCATCGACGCGCTCTGCTGCGGCACCCCGTGGTCGTCGAAGGGCTACGCGAAGGGGCACGCCACCATGTCGGCCCGCGTGCGTGCGGCCGTCCGAGAGGCCACACGCGACGGCGCCCTCCCGGTGGTGTGCGACGCGTCGAGCTGCACCGAGGGTTTCGCGGCGACGCTGCGCGACGACGGCATCCGGGTTCTGGATGCCGTGGCCTTCACGGCATCTGATCTGCTTCCGCGTCTCACCCCGGCACCGGTGGCCGAACGGCTGGCGCTGCACCCGACCTGCTCGTCGACGCAGTTGGGCATCGACCCGGCACTCCGCGCGATCGGTGCGGTCGTGGCATCCGAGGTCCGTGTTCCCGACGCCTGGGGCTGCTGCGCGTATGCGGGCGATCGCGGCATGCTGCACCCGGAGCTGACCGAGGCCGCGACCGCTCCCGAGGCGGCCGAGGTCGCCGGCTGGGGCGCCGACGCGTACGCCTCGTGCAACCGCACCTGCGAGCTGGGCATGACGAAGGCGACGGGGGAGTCGTACGTGCACGTGCTGGAGCTGCTGGAGCGGGCGACGCGGTCGGGCGCGTGAGGCGTCAGGCCCCGCCGCCTCGGGAGCCCCGCGGCGACGGGAATCGACCCCTCACTCGAAGGCGGGTGCGGCGGCGGCGCGGCGGCGCTCGCTCACGATCAGGGCGATCAGCAGAATCAGCCCGGTGAGCACGACGATGTAGGTGCTGAGCGTGGGAACGACGCCGAGCAGGCCGTTGGCCGGGAACAGGCCGTGCAGTTCGAGGGTCGGGTCGGTGCTCGCGTGCACGAGCATCGGGGCGATCAGCGTGCGGGTCACCCGCAGCACGAGGTACATGCACAGGCCGAAGAAGAAGGTGTACACGACCTGCTGCAGCACCACGGCGACGCCCTCGGTCGAGGTGAACAGGTTGGCGAGGTGCAGCGCGGCGAAGATCCCGGCCGAGGCGAGGGCCACGACGATCTCGCGGTGACCGGCCTTGCGCATGAGGTTGACGACGAAGCCGCGCGTGACGAGCTCTTCGACGAAGCCGATGAACAGTCCCGTCACCAACCAGGCGCCGACGAGCGGGAGCCCCGCGGCCGCGTAATCGATCGAGAGCAGGGCGAAGACGTTGATCGCCAGCACGACGATCACGGCGGTCCACATCCACCGGCGCCCACCGAGCGTCTGCCGCGAGAACAGCTCGCGGCGCCACCCGACCGACGCCGCGAAGGCGACGAGCAGTACCCCGGTGACGAGGATCGGGACGCCGGTGCCGAAGAACACGTCGCCGGCGCTGCCCGTCTCGCCCCGCAGGCTTCCGCCCGGGGTGAGCACGCGGCTGAGCAGAAAACCGATCAGCAGATAGACGCCGAGATAGACGACCGCGAGCAGGAGTGCCCGCCAGAACCCGCCCCTGTTCCAGAATCTCGACCAGCTCGATGCGCCGTGCGCCATGTCTGCCCCCTTGAATCCCCTGCCGCCCGTTCGTGCTTCATCGTGACAGAGGGGCCGCGATGGCGGGGTGTGCGCTGCGGCTTCGGCACAACTCCTGCGTTTTGCGGGGGAAGGGTGGGTGGGAGCGGGTGGTGGGGCGGGTTGCCGGAGGTGTGCGGGGCGGGGCTCGGGGCCTGGGTCGCGCGGCGGGGCTCGGCGGCCGGGCCGCGGGGCCCGAGGTTTGCCGCAGGGGTGGTCGGGAACACCTATCGACGCGGAGACTGATCCGCCCGGTACATGGCGATCCCGCGCCACACGATCCACAGCCCCCGCCGATTCCCAAGCCAGCCAGCAGTCAGACCGGGATGCCAAGGCGGGTGACATCGTCGAACCGGCCGAAGGCGAGCGTGGACCACAACAGGATGAACGACGCGGCCGTCACCAGCGAGCCGAACACGGTGAGGATCTGAGCGGCGGCCCGATCACGGGGTGCGCTGTCGTTCCAGGCCGTGCCCGAACGGTACTCGACCGCCTTGAGCTCGGCGCGATCGGACGCCCGTGACTTCCACAACCCCCTCTCGACGGTGGGCGCGGGTCGTACGGTTGCCGCGAAGCTAATCGGTGATGAGGGGTGACCATGAGCGCGCGTGGTGTGGCGGTAGTGACGGGAGGGTCTGCGGGCCTGGGGCGGGCGATCAGTCGGGAGCTGGCGGATCGGGGGTGGGATGTTGCCGTGCTGGCGCGCGGCGGAGACGGTCTCGCTGCCACCGTCCGAGAAATCGAGGCACGGGGCCGTCGAGGCTATGCCGTGAGCGCCGATGTCGCGGACTGGGCCGCCGTCGATGCGGCCGCGTCGGCGATCGAGGACGAGCTCGGTCCCATCGACCTGTGGGTGAACAATGCCATGGCGGGCACCATCTCGGAGTTCCTCGATACGTCCGTCGAGGATTTCGATAGAGCGACACAGGTCACCTACCTCGGGGTCGTCAACGGCACCCGTGCAGCGCTCAGTCGGATGACGTCGCGAGGAGCGGGGCACGTCGTCCAGATCGGGTCAGCCCTCGCCCACCGAGGGATTCCGTTGCAGGCGGCTTACTGCGGCGCGAAACACGCAATCCATGGGTTCACCGACGCCGTCGTCGCGGAACTCACGCACAATCACAGCGACGTAGCGGTGTCCCTGGTGGATATGCCCGCGCTGAACACGACGCAGTTCGGCTGGGTGAAGTCCAGCTTCCCCGAGCACCCCCAGCCCGTGCCGCCCATCTTCGAACCCGAAGTCGGTGCACGTGCGGTCGCGGACGTTGCGGACGTACCGCGTCGACGTACCTGGGTGGGCGAACCCACCGCGGCCACCATCCTCGGCGCGCGGTTCGCCGGGCGGTTCCTCGACTGGTTCCTCGCGAAGACGGCGTACAGCGGGCAGGTGGAGACGGGCAAGCCGCGCTCCACCCAGCCGTCCAACCTGTGGGAGCCCGTTGCAGGTGACCACGGTGCTCGGGGCATCTTCTCCGATGACGCCCACTCCTTCAGCCCTCAGACGTGGGCCATCCGCCACCGCCGGCCCGTCTTCTCTGCCCTCGCTCTTACCCTCGCCGCCGCAGTCGGGGTGACGGCGGCGGTGACCGGACGACGCTAGTCAGCGCCCGCGCGCGCCCGCAGTATCCGGGGAGACCTCGTGGTGGGGCTGGCGTAGATCGCAACGGCTCGCGCGGTCATTCGGCAGCAGAGCTCACATTCAAGAGGAGTCTCCACTCGGCACACGGACGCGGCTGACGCAACGCAGCAGGTCCATACCCCGCGGACGGTGACCCGCGGCGAGAACTCTTGCCTCGTGTCAGGTGGAAGCGGGGCACGAGACCGTGCGGCGCCGCCGGGTCAGTCGCGGCGCCCGGCCGGCACCAACCGCAGCGCTCCCGATGCCGAGACCTCGAGCCGCACGGCATCCAGTCCGTCCACCACCAGGTCGGCGGTCAGCTCCTCCTCCGCCGTCGTGCCGGTCAGCGCCAGCACGGCGCATCCCGCCGCGCGGGCTGCCGCTATACCGGCCGGCGCGTCTTCGACGACGAGGCAGCGCGCGGGGTCGACGCCGAGGCGGGCGGCGGCGGTGAGGAACGGCTCGGGGTGGGGTTTGCCGTTCTCGACGTCGTCGACCGTGACGAACACGTCGGGCCGGTCGTAGCCCGAGGCGGCGAGGCGGGCGGTCGCGATCGGCACCGACCCCGATGTCACGATGGCTCGGCGCTCGGCGGGCACCGAGGTGAAGAACGCGTCGGCGCCTCGGATGGGGAGAAGGCCCACGGCATCCGTCACCTCGAGGTCGGTGACGTGCGCGAGGGCTTCGGCATGCCGGTCGGCGGGCAGCAGATGACCCACGAGCGTGCGCGCGGGCTGGCCGTGGTTGGCGTGCAGGGCCTCCATCGACACGTCGAAGTGCTCGGCGAAGCGGCGCCACGACCGCACGACGGATGCTGTGGAGTCCACCAGCGTGCCATCGAGGTCGAACAGCACGGCGTCGAACTCGCGCGTGAAGATCTCGGCGTCCGCATCGATCGGCCGCCGGATCCCCAGCGCCGGCAGGACGCGGGCCAGCTGCTGCGCCGTCGACAGCTCGGCGTCGACGGCGGTCACCGGGATCGAGGGGGCCACGGGGGCGGTGTCGGGGCGGTGGGCGTCGCGAGACGCGCCGCGTGAGGAGCGGCGGGATGCCAGCACGGCGGGGTCTCCGTCGACGTGCACGACGTGCGGCTCGGCGGGGGCGAGGGCCTCGCGTAGTGCGTCCCACTCGGGCCCCCCGGTGAGCTCGGCGGTGAACGGCGCCACGACCACCACGCGGCCCGCCGTGGAGAGGGCGTCGGCGGCGGTGGCGCGCAGGGCGGCATAGCGTCCGGCGCGGATCGCGGGACCGTGCGGCGACGTGAGCCAGTGGTCGCCCAGCGCGCCGTCGGGCAGGGCGTCGAGCAGCGGCGTGGTCACGCTGTCGAGGTCGATGAGGGGCGCCCGCAGGTGCTCGGCGATCGCCCGACCCAGGGTGCTCTTGCCGCTGCCGGCGGTGCCGGCGACGACGACGGCGAGCGATTCGGGTATTTGACACGGCGACGGCATACCCCCACCATAGACGTAGCAAGTCACCGGTGTCATGCTTGAAATTCCGGGACTCGAAGAAGTTCCGGAAAGGACGGCCGCTCATGCGAGACACCGGTGACATGGTTTCGGGGTCCGCGCGCCTCCACGCCGGGCTCGACCTCGGCAGCACCGCGATCAAGATGCTGGTCGTCGACGACGACGGCACCGAGATCGCCGGCGCTCAGGTACCCACCCCGTGGCGGGTCGGAGCGGGCGGAACCACCGACATCGACGCCGCCGACCTGCTGGCCTCCGTGCATGCGCTCGTCGACCTCGTCGACGCCGATCTCGCCCCGCTGACCGCCGAGCCGCTGACCTCGCTCGCCGTCGCCGGCATGGGGGAGACCGGCATCCTGATCGACGAGAGCGGTGCCGCTGCGGGCCCGGGCTTCGCCTGGTTCGACCCGCGCGGCCTCGAGCAGATCGCGGCGTTCCCGCGGGCGGTGCGCGAGGAGTTCGCCGGCCGCACGGGCCTGCCCCTCGGAGCGCAGGTGAGCGTCGCCAAGCTCGCCTGGTTGCGCGATCAGGGCACCGACCTCGCGGGTCTGCGCTGGCTCGACCTGCCCGAGTTCATCGTCGCCGCCCTCGGCGGTGACGTCGCCCTCGAGCTCTCGCTCGCCTCACGCACCGGCCTCATCGACCAGGACTCCGGCGCCGCGTGGCCCGCGATGCTGGACACCCTCGGCGTCGAGGACACGCTGCTTCCCCCGCTCCGCGGCGGAGGCCTCTCGTGGGGCGTCGCCTCCGGTGTCTTCGGCCCGCGCGTCGCGGGTGCCGCCCTCACCGTCGCCGGCCACGACCACCTCGTGGCCGCTCAAGCCAACGGCACGCTGGATGCCGACGGGTACCACGTCTCGCTCGGCACGGCCGAGGTGCTGCTGCGCGTGCTCGACGCGCCCCTGGGGTACGCCGCGCGCCAGCGCCTGGCCGACGCCCTCATCAACGAGGTGCGCCACGTCGTGCCCGGCAAACACGTGCTCGTCGCCGGCGTCAAGACCGGGCTCCTGCTGCGGCGCGTGCTGCACGCGAGCGGCATCAGCGATCGCGCGGGGCGCGACGCCCTCGACGCCGCGGTGATGGCGCTTCCCTACGAGGGTGAGCTGCCCGCCGGCGCGATCGAGGTCACCGGGGCGCGCAACGACGACGGCGTCCTGCGCCTGACGCTGCACGCCGAGGCCTCTCCCGCCGAGATCTTCGGGGCCGCCCTCCGGCACAGCAACGCCGAGATCGCCGAGCTCATCGCCGCGATGGATCGTGAGGTCGCCCCGGCGACCCACTCCACGCTCACCGGCGGGTGGGCGGGCATGGCCTCGGTCCGACGCGCCCGTGCCCACGCTCTGCCCGACCTCGCCCTGTCCGCCCGCGAGCAGGACGTCGCGTGGGGAGCCGCCGACATGGCGCGGCGCCTCGTCTCGGCATCCGTCCCCTCCTGACCCGACCCTCGCGCCTGCCCCGACCGCACGCGCGCGCACACCCCAGAGAAGAGAGAAACATGAACGAACTCACCACGCTCGAGCGCCGCGCGCTCCAGTCGATCAGCACCCCCGACGGCCACATGCTCATCGTCGCCGCCGACCAGCGCAACGGCATGAAGGCCGCGATCAAGGACGCCCCGAACGGCTCCGACGCCATCACGCGCGAGGAGCTCGCCGAGGTGAAGGCCGACCTCGTCCGCCACCTCGCCAACCACGCTCCCGCAATCCTGCTCGACCCCGAGGTCGCGCTGCCGCAGATCGTCGACGACGGCGTGCTGGATCGCGACACCGGCCTCGTCGTGGGCCTCGACGCCTCGGGCTTCGAGACCGTCGACGGCCTCAAGTACACGCGCTTCGTGCCCGGCGTCACCCCCCGCACGGTCCGCGACATGGGCGGCACCGTCGCGAAGATGCTCTACTACACGCGCCCCGACAAGCAGGATGCCGACTCCCGCGTCGCTCAGGAGATCCGCGACCTGGTCGCCGCCTGCGAGGCCGAGGGCCTGCTGCTCATCGTCGAGCTGCTCACGTACCAGCTCGAGGACGAGAGCGACGAGGAGTACAAGGCGAAGTTCGCCGACCTCGTCGTCGACGGCGCCGAACTGGCGGTCGCGCGCGGCTCGAAGATCCTGAAGCTCCAGTACCCCGGCTCGGCCGAGGCCAGCGCCCGCGTGACCGAGGTCGCCCAGGGTGTGCCGTGGGCCGTGCTGTCGGCCGGTGTCGACCACGAGACCTTCATCGAGCAGGTGCGCACGGCCGTCGCCAACGGTGCGTCGGGCGCGATGGCCGGTCGGTCACTGTGGAAGGACAGCCTCTCGATCGACGCCGAACGCCGCGAGGAGCTGCTCTCGGGCCGCGCCCTGCCGCGCCTGCGCGAGCTCGCCGACGCCGTCGACGGCCGCTGAGATGACCACGCCCGCCCGGCGCCGGGTCCGTCCATGATCGCGTCCGACGCCCGTCGGCCGATCTCGCCGCGGGTGCGCGCGGGGGACGGATGCCACGGTGCCGGGCGGGAGGGCGCCTCTTCCGCCCGGCGGGGGGCGGCGTCGGCCCCCGCCGTCTCGGCGCTGGTCGGCGGTGACCGCCGGATAGGGTGGCTCGTCGGACCCGCCACTCGCCCACACCCCGGAGGTGCCTCGTGACCACGATGCGCGACGTCGCCCTGCGCGCCGGTGTGAGCACCAAGACGGTGTCGCGCGTCTTCAACGACGACCCCCACGTACTGCCCGACACCCGCGCGCTGGTGGAGGCGGCCATGCGCGACCTCAACTACGTGCCCAACGCCCTGGCCACGACGTTCCGCGCCGGTCGCGCCTCGGTCATCGGCGTCGCGGTGCCCGACGTCGTCGACCCGTTCTTCGCGGCCATCGCGCGCTCCGTCGAGGACACCGCGCGCCGCCACGGTCTGTCGACCCTCGTCACGAGCCTCGGCGAGGATCCCGACGACGAACGCCCCGCGCTCGAGTCCCTGCTCGGCCGCCAGCTGACCGGGCTGGTCATCGCGCCCGTCGGCACCGACCACTCGTGGCTCGAGCGCTGGCGCGGTCACACGCCCATCGTCTTCGTCGACCGTGCCCCCGTGGGTCTTCTCACCGACACCTTCACCGAGAACGACGAGGCCGGCGCTCACCTCGCCACCAGCCACCTGCTCTCGCACGGGCACCGCCGCATCGCGTACGTCGGCGACATGGTGCACCTGTCCACCGAGACCAAGCGCGTCGAGGGCTGGCGCCGGGCGCTGCGCGACGCCGGCGTCGAGATCGACGAGCAGCTCGTGGCCTCTCAGGTCTCCGACCGCGAGTCCGCGGCATCCGCCCTCGCACGGCTCCGCGATCTGGCGGAGCCGCCGACGGCGCTGTTCTCGGCCAACGCCCGTTCCTCGATGGCGCTCGCGCACGTGCTGCGCGGGGCGCCGATGCCCTTCGTCGGCTTCGGCGACTTCCCGATGGCCGACACCCTGACCCCGGCCGTCACCGTGATCGACCAGGATCCGCGCCGCATCGGAGCGCTCGCCGCGGAGCGCGTCTTCGCGCGCCTGCGGCCCGACGCCGGCCTCGGCCTCGACGAGCTCACGGTGATCGACGTGTCGCTGGTCGAGCGGGAGTCCTGCCGCCTCTGACCCGCGCGCCGCTGCCGGCCACGCTGCCCCGCGGCCGGTGATGGGCGGAGGGCGTGGGGCGAGGGGAGGGCCCTCGTGGGTGGTGCGTCCTCCGTTCGTCCCTGCTCCTCCGCCCGCCACACGACACCGCACGACGCACATCGCCGCGGCCGAGGCAAGAGGCCGCCGATGATCAGGTGCCGTGGGTAGAACGAAGGGGACCAGCCGCCACCGCTCCCGAGAAGAGGGCTCCGATGACGACCTCCGCGACCACCGCGCGCCACCCCGACACCGCGACGGGGGTGGCGACGGCATGAGACTCACCGACACCAGCGACCTGTGGTGGAAGACCGCCGTCTTCTACAACCTCGACGTCAAGACCTACCTGGATGCCGATGACGACGGCATCGGAGATCTTCGGGGCCTCGCGCAGCGCCTGGACCACTTGGCCGAGCTCGGGGTCACGTGTCTGTGGCTCGCGCCGTTCTACCCCTCGCCACAGCGCGACAACGGGTACGACATCGAGGACTACTACGGCGTCGACCCCCGCTACGGCTCGCTGGGCGACATGGTGGAGGTGCTGCGGACCGCGCACGACCGGGGAATGCGCGTGATCGTCGACCTCGTGGTGAATCACACCTCCGACCAGCATCCCTGGTTCCAGCAGGCGCGGACCAGCCGCGACAACCGGTACCGCCACTTCTACCAGTGGCGCGATGACGTGCCCGCCGACGCCCCCGCGAGCATGTTCCCCGACGTCGAAGACGGCGTGTGGTTCTTCGACGAGACGGCGGGGCAGTACTACAAGCACTCGTTCTACCGGCACCAGCCCGATCTCGCGACCGACCACCCCGAGGTGCGCGAAGAGATCGCGAAGGCCATCGGCTTCTGGCTCGAACTGGGCATCGACGGCTTCCGGGTGGACGCCGTGCCCCACCTCATCGACGGGCAGGAGGGACCCGAGCACGAGTTCCTGCGCGAGCTCCGCGGCTACGTCTCGCGCCGCAGCGGTCACGCCATGCTGCTCGGCGAGGTCAACCTGCCCTACGACGAGCAGCTGCGCTTCTTCGGCGACGCCGACGGCGACGAGCTGACCATGCAGTTCGACTTCGTCGCCAATCAGCGGCTCTTCCTCTCGCTCGCCCGTCAGGATGCCGGTCCGCTCCGCGATGCGCTGCTCTCGCGGCCCGACATCGCCCGGGGCAATCAGTGGGGCAACTTCGTTCGCAACCACGACGAGCTCACCCTCGACCAGCTCACGGCCGCCGAGCGCGACGAGGTGTTCGAGGCGTTCGCACCGAACGCGGGTCAGCGCATCCACGGCCGCGGCATCACCCGCCGCCTGCCGTCGATGCTCGAGGGCGACCCTCGTCGCATCCGCATGGTCTACAGCCTGATCTTCTCGCTGCCGGGTGCGCCCGTGCTGTACTACGGCGAAGAGATCGGCATGGGCGAGAACCCCGAGATCGAGGGCAGCCGCGCCGCCGTTCGCACGCCCATGCAGTGGACCGGCGTCGAAGACGCGGGCTTCTCGCACGCCGACGGCGATGATCTCGTCGCGCAGGTGGTTCCCGGCGGCTTCGGCCCGCAGCACGTCAACGTCGCCCAGCAGCGTCACGACCCCGACTCGATGCTGAGGTTCGTCCAGAACCTGGTGCGCCACTACCGCGCTTCGCCCGAGATCGGGTGGGGGGAGCTGGGCATCCTGGATCAGCCGCACGCCTGCGTGCTGGCGCACTCGGTGACGAGCGAACTCGGCATGGTCGTCGCCGCGCACAACTTCGCCCCCGATGGACGCACTTTTCACCTCACTCTCGAGGGAGCGGATGCCGAGGGGTGGAGCGTGGTGAACCTGCTGAGCGACACCGAGGGTCCCGTGTCGCTGAAGGACGGGAGGTTCGAGGTCGCCCTCGAGGGCTACGGCCACAGCTGGTGGCGGGTCATCCGTCCGGGGGAGCGACGCATCGCCTGACCTTCACGCTGAGAGGGGAGAACGGGCGCGGCGTCCCCCAATGCCGCCGCGCCCGTAGGCGAGAAAAGCGGCAGCCCCGCGTCATCCGACGCACGCGGGCGGAACGAGCCGGGGGGCCGCACGCGATGTCTCGCATTCATCCAAGCACAGAGGATCGTAAATAGCACTCCCGGCGTCGCGTAAATACGATCACCTCCCCCCGGGTGAGGGTCGTCTACGATCGAAGACGTGGGTCGTGGCGCTGTCGGACCACCCTCTCGGTACTCCCGACGAGTGGTGGCGAATGTGGATCGCCTGCGGAAGGCGAAAGGGCTCACCGTGGGTGAGCTCATCAGTCGCGCCGGAATGACGAAGAGCTATTACCAGTCGAGGGCCGGTTTCTCGCTGCCGTACAACACCAACGACATCGAGTCGCTCGCCGCCGTCCTGGGCGTCGCCCCCGAAGAGCTCGCGAGCCCGGAGTCGGCTCCGCGCGTCGAGATGCGTGTTCCCGCCGGTGCCGTGAGCGAACGCGTGCGCCGACTCATCTCGAGCCAGGCCGCCACCGAGACCGAGCTCCTGGGGCACCTCGACGATGCCGACCCGTCGGTCGCGGCCGGTGCCCGAGGCCTGCTCGACGCCACGACGAACACGGTCGTGGTCGACGAAGAGGTGCTGCGGCAGATCACGCAGTGGGCCGACGTGCCCGTCGAATACCTCACCGACCACACCGACGAGGCGCTCACCGACCGCACCGAGGCCGAACTCGAACTGCGCGAGGCGATGCGCGCGGCGGGGGCCGAGAGCATCCAGTTCCGCGCCCTCGGGCAGATGTCGCCCGACGCCCTGCGCGCCATCGCCCACTCGCTCCGCGGCAGGCCGCCGACACCATGATCGACCGCGAGGGGGACCGGCGATGACGCAGGCCGACGAGACGCGCGCCCGGGTGCAGGCCCGGGTCGATCGCGCGCTCGCGCGCGCCGCGCTCGCGCCGGGGATGACGTTCGCCGAGGTCGTCCGCGCCGTCGAAGCGGCCGTCGACATCCGTCTCACCGTCGTCGCGGAGTCCGACACCGCCACGTGGGGGACCCTGACGGGATTCCTCGCCTACTTCCCCGACCGGCGCGAGGGCACCATCCACGTGCGCGCCGCCGACGCACCGCTGTACAGCCAGTTCGCCGCGTCGCACGAGCTCGGCCACCTGCTCGACGACGCGCACTGCACGGGAGCGCTGCACGAGCGTTCCTCGGTGTCGCCCCACGCGAACCCCGCCCTCACCACGCCCGAGGTCGAGGCGGAGCTGGTGGCCGAGCACGTCGCTCACGCCATCGCGAAGCTCATGTACACCAGCCCCCGGGTCGCCGAGCTGTCGTGGTGACCGTGCTGCTGATCGATGCGGCGCTGGTCGGACTCGTCCTCGTCGTGGTGGGGCGTGCGCGCGTCGCCTGGCGACAGCCCCGCGCCCGCATCGCCTGGCTCGCCGCGCTCGTCGGCGCGATCGCCCTGCTGACGCAGGGGACGGTCATCCCGATCGAGGTGCTCGACGGGGCACTGGGCGGCACGAACATCCTCAAGCTCGTGCAGAACGTGCTCACCATGGTGGCCCTGTGGCTCGGCATCCAGGCGGGAACGGCCCCGGCGACCGCGCGCATCCCCACCCTGCGGTGGCGCTTCCCCCTGCTGCTCGGGGCGCTGTTCGCGGTCGTGTTCTTCGTGGCGGTGCCCGATCGGGGCCCCTCGTCATTCCTGTTCCTCGAGACCGCGGCCGAGACCTCGACCGGAGCGTGGGCGTACGGCGTGCTGCACATGGGCGGGATCGCGCTCGTGGGCGTTCTTCTGCTGCGCTCAGCACGCGGTTCGCTGCCCGTGAGTCGGCTGCTGTTCCGCCTCGGGGCCGTCGCCATCGTGCTCGGCTGCCTCAGCGAGATCGTCGACCTCACCCTCACACGGTTCTTCACGGCGAACGCCGTGGTCAGCGCCCTGTTCGACCCGCTGTTCTACCTGGGCGTCGTGTCGTTCGTGGCGGGGATCTTCGTCGCGTCGCGCGCCGCGACCACGATCCGGCGTCGGGGCGCGTCGTTGCTCGAGCGTCTCGAGAACCTCGCTCGCGAGCGCGGTGCCACCGACCTCTCGGGCATCGCCCTCGACCCGGCGCTCGACACGCGGCTGTACGCCCTGCGCGTCGCCATCGAAGACGACGCGATCGCGCGGTCCGTGCCCCTGACGCCCGCGCAGCGCGCGCTGCTCGACGACGTCGACGCCCACCTCACCCGCCGAACCCCGGGAGTCCGCGCATGATCCGACCGCTCGTCATCGGCGCGGGTGTGGCCGCGGCCACGCTCGCCGTCGCGCACACGGCGCTCGCCGGCTACGTCGCACGGCGTCTGATCGCGCCGCGCGCCGCGAAGGTCTTCGAGCCCGTCACGATCGTCGGCGACACGGTGTCGGTGCCGGCGACCGACGACAGTCGACAGCCCGGCACCTACGGACTGCGCCTCGACGACGGAGCGCACCTGATGGTCGGCGACGTCATCCGCGTCGAGGGGGACCGCGTGGTCCGCTCGATCCTCACCCGCCCGGCGGGGCTCGGCGATGGCACCGCCACAGCGGCATGGACCTCGCAGAACATCGGCGCGCCCGAAGACGTCGGCCCCACGCGTCACGTCGCGATTCCGCTGCGCCGAGGCGGAACCGCCGAGGCGTGGGAGATCGGCGACCCCGAGAACGCCGACGGCGGCTGGACCATCCACGTGCACGGGCTGCGCTCGAGTCGCCACGGCGCGCTCCGCTCGGCTCCGGCCTCGAACGACGCCGGATGGATGTCGCTCGTGGTGTCGTACGCCGGTGACGAGGAGGCCGCCCCCGCCGACGCCCTGCCCTCGACCCTCGGCACGCGCGAGTGGCGCGACGTCGACGACGCCATCGCCTACGCGGTCGAGCGGGGGGCCCGCGAAGTCGTGCTGGTCGCCTGGTCGATGGGGGCGACGATCGCGATGCTCGCGCTCGAAGAGTCCCGGCACCGCGCACGGATCACCGGCCTCGTGCTCGTCGCGCCCGCGTTGGATTGGACCCGCATCGTGCGCAGCGCCGTCGACGGCGCGCACCTGCCCCGCTCGATCGGCGCGTCGGCTCTGCGGGTGCTCGGCAGTCGTGCGGGCGCCAGCGCCCTGGGCCTGATCGAGGCCGTCGACGCCCGCGCCCTGAACTGGGTCGACGGCCCGCGCCCGGGGGCGGCCCTGCCGACGCTCATCGTGCACGGCCGCGCCGACCCGGTGGTGCCGTTCGCGGGTTCGGCGGCGTACGTGACTCGGCATCCCGAGGCCACCCTGGTGGCGTTCGACTCCTCGGGGCACTGCAACGAGGCGAACCAGCAACCCGAGCGATTCCACGACGCCATCGCCGGCTTCCTACGCGAGGTCGCCCGCGCCGCCGCCGCGCGCGGAGAGGGCGGAGCCTCGAGCCCGCGCTCAGGCGTCGAGCACGACCTGGATCGCGCTGCGAGCGCCCCGCTCGGCGAGTGAGGCCCGCGCCGCCAGGTACGCCTCGCGCAGTCGCGCGTTCCGGCCGAGGTCGCCGAACACGGGCGCGTAGTCGAGCAGGGCTGCGGGGTCATCGGCGATGACCGCCCGAAGCTCGTCGAGGCGACTGTCGACGGCCGGGGTCTCCTCGCCCCCTTCGGTGCGACCCTCGAGGAAGACGCTCCAGCCCGCCAACACGAGCGCGGCGTGGTCGATGCGTCCGCCCGCGGCGAGTTGCTCGCGCACGACCGGCAGCAGGAACTTGGGCAGACGGTCCGAGCCGTCGACGACCTGACGCGCGAGGGTGTCGCGGATGGCCTCGCTGCCGAAGCGTTCGATGAGTTGGTCGCAGTAGGCATCGAGGTCGATGCCCGGCACCGGGCGCAGGGTCGGGATGGCCTCGGCGTGCATGTACCCCTGCAGGAACGCCACGAACAGCGGGTCGGTGCAGACCTCGTGCACGTACTCGGCTCCCGACAGGATGCCGAGGTAGCTCATCGCCTGGTGCGACGCGTTCAGCAGCCGCAGCTTCATCAGCTCGTACGGCTCGACGTCGGAGACCAGCTGCACCCCGACCTCGTCGAGGGGCGGTCGGCCCGACGAGAAGGAGTCCTCGAGCACCCACTGCTCGAACGACTCCGAGCGCACGGGCCAGAGGTCCCGGATGCCGAACTCCTCGGCGATCGCGTCACGGGTGGCGTCGGTGGTGACCGGGGTGATGCGGTCGACCATGGAGTTCGGGAACGACACGTTCTCGGCGATCCAGGCGGCGAGCTCGGGGTCGAGCCGTTCGGCGAAGCCCAGCAGCGCAGCACGGGCGACGTGGCCGTTGCCCTGGATGTTGTCGCACGACATCACCGTGAAGGCCGGGGTGCCGGCATCCCGTCGGCGGCGTAGCCCCTCGGAGAGGAAGCCCATGACGCTGCGCGGGGCGTCGGTGCCCTCGAGGTCGGCGAGGGTGGCCTCGTCGCGCGGAGCGTAGGCGCCGGTCGCGTCGTCGATGCCGTAGCCGCCCTCGGTGATGGTCAGCGAGACGATGGCCGTGTCGGCGTCGGCGAGCTTGGCGACCACGGCCTCGGGGTCGTCGGGGGCGAAGAGGTACTGCGCGATCGAGCCGACCACGCGTGCGGTCGAGGTGCCGTCGGGAGCCTCGGTGACGAGCGTGTAGAGGGTGTCCTGCGCGCGCAGCGCATCGCGCATGGCGGCATCGAACGACAGCACGCCGACGCCGCAGAGGGCCCACTCGGTGTGCCCGGCCTCGAGCAGCCGGTCGAGGTACATCGCCTCGTGCGCGCGGTGGAAGCCGCCGACGCCGAAGTGCACGATCCGCGTGCGCACGGCCGCTCGGTCGTACGTCGGGACGGAGACGTTCGCCGCGAGGGAGGGGAGGGCGGCGGCGGTGAGATCGGTCATGCGGGACTCCGTGGGTGCGGCGGTGGCAGGGGGCCCGAGCGTCGACGGGCTCGGGAGGGGTCTTTCGCGGCGGTGGCGCTTCGCGCCGCGCGTGAGTCGCCAGGATCTGTCGCCGGCGTGGTGTCCGAGGCGACGAAGTGTGGCGACTCACGCGAAGGGGGATGCCGGGACCCCCACGCGGATGTGGGGGTCCCGGCATCCGGGGTGTCAGCAGCTGGACTTGTAGACGGCGTCGGCGCCGTCGGTGGTGATGTTGTCCTTGGTGAGGATGGTGAAGCCGGTCTGGATCTTCTCCTCCGTCGCCTCGCCCTTCAGCGCGGCGATGGCCTGCTTCACGCCGTCGGAGCCGATGGTGGCGGGCTCCTGGGCGACCAGGGCCTGGACGGTTCCGGCTTCGAGGGCCTTCACCTGGGCGGGGCCGGCGTCGAAGCCGACGATGGTGATCGATCCCTGCTTGCCGGCCTGCTGGACGCCGGTGGCGGAGCCTTCGGCGGCGAACAGGTTCGCGGCGAAGATGCCGACGATGTCGGGGTCCTTCTGCAGCGCGGCGGTGACGATCTCGGCGGCGGTGGAGGGCTCGTTGTGCGAGTACTGCACGCCCACCGACTCGAACTTGCTGTCCTTGGCGACCGCGTCTTCGAAGCCCTGGGCGCGGGCGTCGGTGGTGGAGACACCGGGGTCGGTCGACACGACGAGCACCTTGCCGCCGTTCGGGTTGGCCTTCTGGATCGCTTCGAACGCTGCGGCGCCGCCGCCTTCGTTGTCGGACGAGATCTGCGACACGGCACCGGAGGGGTCCTCGAGCGTGGTGTCGACCAGGACGACCTTGATCCCGGCGGCCTCGGCGGCGGCGATCGGCGCCTGCATCGCGGACACGTCGGTGGGGGCGATGAGCAGTGCGTCGGGCTGGGAGGCGACGACGGCGTCGACGATGGGCTTCTGCAGGGTGGGGTCGAACTTCTCGGGGCCCTGGGTCGTGACCGTGGCGCCCTCCTTCTCGGCCTCGGCCTGGATGCCGCACTGCATGGAGATGTAGAACTCGTCTCCGGCGACGCCCTGCACGAACGCGATCTTGTACCCGTCGGCACCGGCCGACGCGCCGCCCGAGGCGGCTCCGCCCGAACACCCCGCGAGGGTGAGCGTCGCTGCCATACCGAAGACCGTCAGTGCGGTCGCCTTCTTGTTCCACTTCATTGTGATCACCATTCTTTTTTCGGGTTGTCCTGTGTCGGGTTCTTCTTGGTGGGGTGGGGTTCGAGGGGAAAGGGAGCAGGGGTGCCGCCGCGGCTCAGCCGCGCCGACCTCCGCTGATGAACTTGCGCCAGAGGCCCTGCGAGTTGCCTCGGGTGGCGGCGGTGCGGCGCACCTGGTCGACGTAGACGGCGGTGATCAGCACCGCGCCCACCGCGACCTGCTGCCAGAAGGGCTGCACACCGGTGATGACGAAGCCGTTCTGCAGCACCGCGGGGATGAACAGACCCACGACCGTGCCCATGATCGTTCCGACGCCGCCGAAGAGCGACGTGCCACCGATCACGACGGCGGCGATGACGTTCAGGTTGGTCTGGGTCTGACCCGCGATGGCGGTGGTCGAGAACTGCGACAGCGAGAGGATGCCGCCGAGCCCGGCCAGGGCGCCCGAGATCGTGTAGATCTTGATCAGCTGCGCGTCGACCTTCACGCCGACCCGGCGTGCTGCGATCTCGCTCGAGCCGACGGCCAGCGTGTAGAGGCCGAAGCGCGTGTAGTGCAGCACGATGGCGCCGATGATGACGACGACCAGGGCGATCACGCTGATGATCGGGACGCTGCCGAACACGTTGCCGTACCCGATCGAGACGGTCAGCACGGTGGGCACGTCGCGGACGTCGACGCCGCCGGTGAGGATCTGGGCGAGACCCAGGGCCATGCCGAGCGAACCGAGCGTGACGATGAGCGGCGGGATCTTCGCCTTGGCGATGAGGAAACCGTTCAGCAGCCCCCAGCAGACGCCGCTGAGGATCGAGACGATGATGCCGACGGTGGCGACGCCCCAGCCTTCGCCGCCCAGGGCCCGCATCACGAGCGCCGAGACGACTCCCGAGAACACGAGCACCGATCCGACCGAGAGGTCGATGCCGGCGGTGATGATGACGTAGGTCATGCCGACCGCGAGCACGGCGAGGATGGAGGCGTTCTGGATGATGAGGCGGAAGTTCGACCACTGGGCGAACGACTCGGGAGCCAGGATGCTGAAGACGATGATGATGGCCAGCAGCACCAGCAGGATCTGGAACGCCTGCGTGCGCAGGACGGCCTTGATCGGGTTCGTCTTGTGGTTGTCGAAGGTGCCGATGGCCACCGTCTCGGTGGGAGGTGTCTGCGTGCTCACTTCTGGTCGTCCTTCGTGACGGCGCCGGTCATGAGTCCGACGAGTTCTTCCATGGAGGTGTCCGCAGCCTTGATGTTGGCGACGCGGGTACCGAGGCGCAGCACCTGGATGCGGTCGCTGACGTCGATGACGTGCGGCATCGAGTGCGAGATGAAGACCACGGCGATGCCCTTGTCGCGGACGCGCCGAATGGTCTCGAGCACGTTCTTCGTCTGACGCACGCCGAGGGCGGCGGTGGGTTCGTCGAGGAAGACGACGCGCGACGCCCAGTGCACGGCGCGGGCGATCGCGATCGCCTGCCGCTGTCCGCCCGACATCTCACCGACGGGCGACGTCAACGAACGCACGGTGGCCCCGAGTTCGTCGAACGCCGCGCGGGAGGCGACGGCCATGTCCTTGGTCTTCATGAACCCGAGGGCTCCGGCGAGGCCGGGGCGGCGGAGTTCGCGGCCGAGGTACATGTTCTGCACCGGGTCGAGGTGCGGGGCGAGCGCGAGGTCCTGGTAGACCGTCTCGATTCCGAGGCCCGAGGCGACCTGGGGGTTCGACATGTCGATCGGGGTGCCGTCGAAGCGGATCTCGCCCTCGTCGGTGGCGAGGTTGCCGGACAGGGCCTTCACGAGCGTCGACTTGCCGGCGCCGTTGTCGCCGATGAGGGCGGTGACCTCTCCGGGGTAGACCTCGAAGTCGACGTTGTGCAGGGCACGGACGGATCCGAACTGACGCGACAGACCCCGCGCCTGCAGCACGGGCACGGTCGTGGTGGTGCTCATGAGGCAGCTCCTTCGTGGTGGCCGACGCCCCCGGCGGGGGCGTCGGAGACGGTGATGACGAGATCGGCGCGGTGGCGCCCGCGCTCGACGACGAGAGCGTTGGCCTCGTCGACGTCGCGGACCCAGGCGACGGCGTCGTCGTGGGGATGGTCGTGGGACAGGCGGCGTGCGACGAGACGTTCGCGGCGGGTGTCGGCCTCGATGTCGAGGAACCAGACTTCGTCGAGACGGGATGCCACGGCATCCCACCCGAAGTCGTCGTGCAGCAGGTAGTTGCCCTCGGTGATGACGAGGGGGACGTCGGCGGGCACGAGCACCGCCGAGCCGATGGACTCCTCGAGGCCGCGGTCGAAGCGGGGGGCGTAGACGGCGTGGCCTGCGCGGAGGCGATCGAGCAGGGCGACGTAGCCCTCGACGTCGAACGTGTCGGGGGCGCCCTTGCGGTCGCGGCGACCGAGGCGCTCGAGCTCCTCGTTGGCGAGATGGAAGCCGTCCATCCCCACCAGGACCGCGTCGGATCCGAGGGCGGCGAGCAGCGCGTCGCTCACCGTCGACTTGCCCGCGCCGGGGGTGCCCGCCAGTCCCAGCACGCGGCGCTCGCCGGTCGCCGCGAGGTTCCGGGCACGGGCGACGAGGTCGTCGAGGTGCACGGTGACGGCGGCGGCCGTCGCGGCGTTATCCGAGGTGTGGGTCACAGCGGTGTGGTCCTTCCGGGCGACGCCGCACATCGGAGTGCTGCGTCGGTGAAGCGGGTCCGGCGGGAGGCCGCCGGTCGAACTCCGGTTACGGTAAGCCCGCGATGACACCGGTGTCAACACCCGTGATCAATTCGTCATGACACCGAAGTCATCCGCGTGATTCTGTGGTTATCATGGGCCGCGGCGACATCGACGTCGCCCCCGACATCGTGAACCCGAAAGAGCCCCGCCCATGAGCGAATTCTCCGACCGCACCATTCTCGTCACCGGCGCCGGTGGCGGCATCGGCGGCACCACCGTCCGCCACCTCGTCGCCGCCGGTGCGACCGTGCTCGCCGCCGGTCGCACGGCCGACAGCGTCGCCGCCATCGCCGAAGAGACCGGCGCCGAGCCCGTCGTGTTCGACCTCGAATCCGAGGACGAGATCCGCGCCGCGATCGAGGGACGCGACCTCTACGGCGTCGTCAATTGCGGCGGATGGGGCGGCGAGATCGCCACCCCCATGGAGACCGACATCGACGTGTTCGACAAGGTCATGAGCATCAACGCCCGCGGCTCGCTGTTGGTCACCAAGTACGCCTCGCGCGAGATGATCCGCGTCGGCAAGGGGGGCGCCATCGTCAACGTCTCGAGCCAGGCGAGCCTCGTCGCCCTCACCGGCCACATCTCGTACGGCTCGTCGAAGGCGGCGCTCGACAACATCACGCGCGTCTCCGCCCTCGAGCTGGGCGGCTACGGCATCCGCGTCAACAGCGTCAACCCGACCGTCGTGATGACGCCGATGTCGGCCTGGTACTGGGGGCGCCCCGACATCGAGGGCCCGTTCCTCGACGCGATGCCCCTGCACAAGTGGGCCACCGAAGACGACATCGCGGCCCCCATCGTGTTCCTCCTCAGCGACGGCGCCGGCATGATCTCGGGCGTCTCGCTGCCGATCGACGGCGGCTACTCGAGCCGCTGATCCCGGATGCCACGGGGCGGCGTCGCGGTGGGCGACGCCGTTCCGCGGTCTGTCGTGCGGTGGGCGGTGCGCCGGGCTACAGGCCGAGCGTCCGCCGCAGGAAGTCGTTGCGGAAGACGCCGCGGGGGTCGACCCGATGTGCCGCGGCGGTGAAATCGTCGATCCGGGCGAGGCTCGCCCGCACGGCCTCGCCGGGCATGGTGAACGCCTTGCCCCAGTGCGGGCGCACGTCGAACGGCGCGAGGGCGGCCTCGATGTGCGGGAGCACCGCGAGGACCCCGTCGGTGTCGTTGCGCCAGGTGAAGTGGATGGCGATCACATCGCGCTGATACGCGGGGCTCAGCCAGAGTTCGTCGGCGGCGACGGTGCGCAGCTCGGAGACGAGCAGCTGCGCGGAGAACGCGGGGGCGATCGCGCGCACCGCCGCGAGCGCATCGCGGGCCGAGGCCATCGGCACGAAGTACTCGGATTGGATCTCGTCGCCGTCGCTCGGCAGGGCGTCGGCGCGGAAGTGCGGCAGGCGCGTGTGCCACGGACCCGGTGTGCCGCGCGGAGTGGTGTTGTCGACGGTGCGGATGCGTCCCAGGTGGATGTCGTCGCCGACGGGGCGGCCCCCGAGCGTCTCCACCCAGTCCGGTGCGCCGTCGTCGCTCTTCGCCCACACCAGATCGTGCGCGGGGTCGCCCCACGTCGTGAAGACGCTGACGCTGCGTGAGCCGCCGAACACGCGCTCGGGGTCGCCCACGATGTCGTCCCACGCCACGCCGGTGTACGCCTGCTGCGTCACCGTGTACGACGGTTCGGTCTGCAGCTCGACGGCGGTGATCACGCCGAACGCGCCGATGCCGAGCGCCGCGGCGGCGAACCACTCGTGCGTCTGGTCGATGTGGTGCGTCTGGCCGTCGGCATCCATGACGTCGACGGCGCGGACCGCGCTCGACAGGTTGCCGTTGCGGAGGCCCGAGCCGTGCGTGCCCGTCGCGGTGGCGCCGGCCACGGAGATGTGGGGCAGCGAGCCGAGGTTGTGCAGGGCGCGACCCTCGGCCTCGAGCACCGGGGCGAGCTCGGCGAAGGTGACCAGTCCCTCGACGCGCGCGCGGTCGCCGTCGATCTCGATGCGCACGGGCAGCTGTTCGAGCGAGACGAGCACGCCGTCGGTGTCACCCACGTCGTTGAACGTGTGACGCGTCGCCTGCACGCGCACCGCGTCGGCGGAGGTCAGGACCTCGGCGAGCTCGTCGAGGTCACCGGGCAGCAGTGTCTCGGCGGCACGGTAGCGGTGGTTGCCCGACCAGGTGGCGCCGGGGGGTCGTGTCTGCATCAGTGCTCTCCTCGCGTGGATGCCCCTATCCTGCCCCGCACCACCGACATTCGGGTGGGGCGCGTGCGAGTGCGGCGGCGGTGCGGAGGGGAGGGTCGGGGACCAGCGGAGGGTGGATCGGGCGCTGCGGTCCTCCGCTCGTCCCTGGCCCTCCGCTCGTCCCGCCCCGCGCCGCCTCAGCGCTCAGCCGTCCCGGCTCAGCGCGCCGGGAACAGCGCGGCCTCGAACACCGCCTCGGCGGCGCCCACCAGCAGGCGGTCCTCGCCGAGCTCCGCGACGGCGAGGCGTAGACCCTCGGCGCACGCGGGGATGGTCTGCGCCCGCACGGCCGCGTCGAGTCCGGCCAGGTCGCGCGCCGCGAGCACGGCGAGGAACCCGCCCAGCACGATCACGGCCGGGTTCAGTACGTTGGCGGCGTTCGCCAGGGCCGTGGCGAGGATGCGCCGTTGGCGATCCACCTCGGAGACGTCGGGAATGGATGCCAGAGCACGTGCGAGGGCGGCATCGTCGCCGCCGTCGAGCGCCGCGGCGGCGAGCAGGTGGGCCCGGCTCACCTCGTCTTCGAGCACGCCGTCGGCCGCCCGCCGGTCGGCGATGTCGACGATGCCGGGCCGGTTCTGCCCGAATTCTCCCGCGTAGCCTCCCGCTCCGCCGAGGGGGGTGCCCCCGACGATCACGGCGCCGCCGATACCGCTCGCGCCGCCGTTGAGGTAGACGACGTCGTGCGCTCCGCGCGCGGCACCGAACAGGTACTCGGCGAGTGCGCCGAGGGCGGCGTCGTTGCCGACGTGGGCGGGGAGGGCCGTGGCATCCGTCACCAGTTGCGAGAGCGGGGCGTCGATCCATCCGAGGTGCGGGGCTTCGCGCACGAGTCCGTCGGAGGCCCGCACCGGTCCCGGCACGGCGACCCCCACCCCGGTGATCCGGGCGTCGGCGAGGGGGCCGCGACGCCAGGCCGCCAGCCGCTCGGCGATGATCTCGGCGGTGCGTTCGGGGGTGAGCAGCGCCCGCTGGTCGAGGCGTTCGCGCACGAGGATCGTGCCGTCGAGGGCGATCGCCGCGAGGTCCAGCGCGTCGACCTCGGGGTTGGCCGCCACGGCCACGACGCGGGGGTCGGGGGCGACGATCGGCGAGGGGCGGCCCACGCGACCCTGAGTGTCGGAGGCCCGCTCGATCACGAGCCCCCCGCGCTGCAGTTCTCCGACGAGGTCGGCGATCGTGGAGCGGTTCAGTCCCGTGGCCTCGGTCAGCGCAGCGCGCGAGCGCGGGCCCTCGCGGTGCACGGTTCGCAGCACGAGCGAGAGATTGGCGCGGCGCATGCCGTCGCCCCGAGTGCCCGCGGTGACCATGCGACCACTGTGCCATGCGCCGAGCGCTCGGCCCGCGCGCGTCGGTGTCCCGTGCGGGCCTGCGCCGCTTGCCGTGAAGAAGCGATGTTCCCACCCCGGGCCTAGCTAGCGGTGCCAGGATCGGAGCATGGACCTTTCCGGCATCCCCATCACCACCCTCCAGGGCGAAGAGACGACCTTCGGCGCGCTCACCGACGGCAAGGCGGCGCTCGTGGTCAACGTCGCCTCGCGCTGCGGGCTCGCGGGGCAGTACGAGATCCTCGAGGCGCTGCACAAGCGCTACGCCGAGCGCGGATTCACCGTGATCGGCTTCCCGAGCAACCAGTTCCTGCAGGAGCTCAGCGACAGCGAGAAGATCGAGCAGTACTGCTCGGCGACGTGGGGCGTGACTTTCCCGATGACCGAGAAGGTCAAGGTCAACGGGCGCAGCGCCCACCCCCTGTACAAGGAGCTCACGACGACCCCGGATGCCGAGGGCAAGACCGGTCGCATCTCGTGGAACTTCGAGAAGTTCGTCGTGGCCCCCGACGGCCGCGTGGCGCGCTTCAGCCCGCGGACCCAGCCCGACGACCCCGAGGTCATCGCCGCGATCGAGGGCGCGCTGCCGCGCTGACGTCCTGACGCGCTGGCGCGCTGGCGCCGTGACGCGCTGACGCGCTGACGCGCTGACGCCCTGACGCCCTGACGCCCTGACGCCCTGACGCGCTGGCGCCCTGACGCGCTGGCGCCCTGACGCGCTGGCGCCCTCCCGAAGCCGTGACACCGAGGGCGGCGTGCCCCGCCTGTCGAGTGTCCAGAACACGCCGTCTCCGCCCGGGGCGACGCGGCGTGCCCTGGACACTCGACGGGGGAGCGCGAATGGGGCACGGGAACGCGGCGGGGCGATGTCCGAGGGCTGCCCTATCCTGACCGGGACCCGACCCGTGAAGGAGCCGCCATGGCCGATGTCGTCGTCCTCGTCTCCGGTGGTGCGGCCGTCTCGCCGTACACCGACCCCGATCACGCCGCCGGCCGCGGGCTTGCCGCGGGAAACACGCTCACCGCGCTGCGCCGGCACCTTCTCGATCGTGGCCTGCGGGTGTTCACCGCACCCGCCCGCCTCGGGGTCGGCGAGGTGCGGGCCGATGCCGGGTGGCAGGGCTTCGACGACGTGCCCGTCGTGTTGCCCACCGAGATGACGATCAACTCGGTCGGCACGATCGACGACGCCGGCGTCGCGCTCGCCGCGTTCTTACGCCGGCTCGCCGCCGAGCATGCGGTGACCCGCGTCGACCTGGTGGGGCATTCGATGGGCGGGCTGTTCGCCCGCGCCGCGATCCGCGAGCTGGGCGACGAGGACCCGCGTGCCGAGCGGCTCATCACCCTCGGCACCCCGTGGGACGGCGCGGTGCTCGGTGATGCCGTCGCGGGCGAGATCACGGATGCCGACGCGCACGGCGACCCGTCGACGACGACGATCCTCGCGCAGGCGCGCGCGTACGCCGCGGCGAACTCCGAGGGCGCGGCCGAGCAGGTATCCCATCGATACCTGCGTGAGTGGAATCGGGCTCAGACGGGAGTGCTCGACGGCATCCCGGTCACCGCGATCGGCGCGGGGTACTTCGCCGCGGCGGTCGAGCCGGCGCGGCTCTGGCCGCACGACGGTCTCGTCTCGCTCCGCAGCGGACGCGCCGACGACATCCCCGCCGAGGTGCTTCCCGAGGCGAGGCGTCACGCGTTCCCCGACGACGTGCACAGCATCTTCTTCGCCGATGCGTTCGGGCTGCCGTGGGAGCGCGCGCTGACGTGGGACCCCGCGGTGTTCGCGGTCGTCGACGAGGCCCTGGGAATCTGACCGGAACGCTGGACGCCGTGGCATCCGGGTTATATGTTGTGAGAACCAACAAACCCGCCGTGCGTCACCGCGCACTCGTGCGTCTCCATGCGAAGGAGCAGGAATGCCCACCCCCACCCGCGATGACAAGTTCTCGTTCGGCCTCTGGACCGTCGGCTACAACGGCGCCGACCCGTTCGGCGGCCCGACCCGCCCGGCCCTCGACGTCGTGCACGCCGTCGAGAAGCTCGCCGAACTCGGCGCCTACGGCCTCACCTTCCACGACGACGACCTCTTCGCCTTCGGCTCCACCGACGCCGAGCGCCAGAAGCAGATCGACCGTCTGAAGGGCGCGATGCAGGACACCGGCATCATCACGCCGATGGTCACCACCAACCTGTTCTCGGCCCCCGTCTTCAAGGACGGCGGCTTCACCTCGAACGACCGCGAGGTGCGCCGCTTCGCCCTGCGCAAGGTTCTGCGCAACCTCGACCTCGCCGCCGAACTCGGCGCGAAGACCTTCGTCATGTGGGGCGGCCGAGAGGGCGCCGAATACGACTCGGCGAAAGACATCCGCCAGGCACTCGAGCGCTACCGCGAGGCCGTCAACCTGCTCGGCGACTACGTCACCGACAAGGGCTACGACATCCGCTTCGCGATCGAGCCGAAGCCCAACGAGCCCCGCGGCGACATCCTGCTGCCGACCCTCGGCCACGCGATCGCCTTCATCGACTCGCTCGAGCGTCCCGAGCTCGTGGGCGTCAACCCCGAGGTCGGTCACGAGCAGATGGCGGGCCTGAACTTCTCGGCCGGCATCGCCCAGGCGCTGTACCACGGCAAGCTCTTCCACATCGACCTCAACGGCCAGCGCGGCATCAAGTACGACCAGGACCTCGTGTTCGGCCACGGTGACCTGCACAACGCGTTCGCGCTCGTCGACCTGCTCGAAAACGGTGGCCCCGGCGGCGTTCCCGCGTACGACGGCCCTCGCCACTTCGACTACAAGCCCTCGCGCACCGAAGACGAGACGGGCGTCTGGGACTCGGTCTCGGCCAACATGAACACCTACCTGCTGCTGAAGGAGCGCGCCGCGGCCTTCCGCGCCGACCCCGAGGTGCAGGCGGCGCTCGAGGCATCGAAGGTCCCCGAGCTCGCTCAGCCGACGCTGAACGAGGGCGAGACCTACGACGACTTCCTCGCCGACCGTTCGGCCTACGAGGACTTCGACACCGACGCGTACCTCGGCGGCAAGGGCTTCGGCTTCGTCCGCCTGCAGCAGCTCGCCACCGAGCACCTGCTCGGCGCGCGCTGACCTGCACGGGCCCGGATGCCGCGGCATCCGGGCCCGACGCCCCGCCCCCGGTCAGGTCTCGGCGTCGCACCCCGTTGAGTGTCCAGAACACGCCGTTCCGGACCGAGCGGGTGCGGCGTTTCGTGGACACTCGACGGGGGAGGCCGCGCCGCCCGTCCGACCCGCCCAACCGCCGCGTCATCACCCCGTTGAGTGTCCAGGACACGCCGTTCCGGACCGAGCGGACGCGGCGTTTCCTGGACGCTCAGCGGCACTTCGCGGCATCCGCGTCGCGTTTCGAGGGACACCCGGACGCCCTCCGGGCACATCCGGGTGTCGTGGACACTCGACGAGAACACCACACGAACAACCCGCGCCGATGACGGCGCGGACGGCAGAGAGGGTGAGCATGGCGCTCGTCATGGGAGTCGATTCGTCGACGCAGTCGTGCAAGGTCGTCGTCGTCGACGCCGAGACCGGACGCGTGGTGCGCGAGGGGCGCGCGTCGCATCCCTCCGGCACCGCGGTCGATCCCGAGGCGTGGTGGAGCGCGCTCCAGGATGCCATCGCCCAGGCCGGCGGTCTCGACGACGTCGCCGCGGTCTCGATCGCCGGGCAGCAGCACGGAATGGTCGCCCTCGATGCCGAGGGTCGCGTCGTGCGCGACGCCCTGCTGTGGAACGACACCCGCTCGGCTCAGGCGGCACGCGACCTCATCGACGAGGTCGGTGCCGACGCGTACGCCGAGCGCACGGGCGTGGTGCCGGTCGCCTCGTTCACCGGGACGAAACTGCGATGGCTGCGGGATGCCGAGCCCGACAACGCCGCGCGCGTCGCCGCCGTGGCGCTGCCGCACGACTGGCTCACCTGGCGTCTGGGGGGCTTCGGTCCCGGCAACGCTGTGCTCGACGAGCTCGTCACCGACCGCTCCGACGCCTCGGGCACCGCGTACTGGGGCGCCGGCGGGTACGACCTCGAGCTGTTCCGCCGCGCCCTGGGGCACGACGCCGTGTTGCCGCGCGTGCTCGGCCCGTGGGAGAGCGCCGGAACCCTCTCGGGCGGCGCCCTCGTCGGCCCCGGCGCCGGTGACAACGCCGGCGCAGCGCTGGGCCTGGGCGCGGGGGTCGGCGACGTCGTCGTCTCTCTCGGCACCTCGGGCACCGTCTTCGCCGTCGCCGACGCACCCACGCGCGACACCACGGGCACCGTCGCCGGATTCGCGGACGCCACCGGCAAGTTCCTGCCCCTGGTGGCGACGCTGAACGCTGCCCGGGTGCTCGACGCCTTCGCGGGGCTGCTCGGTGTGACGCACGACGAGCTCGGAGCCCTCGCCCTCGAGGCAGCGCCGGGCGCCGACGGCGTCGTGCTCGTGCCCTGGTTCGAGGGGGAGCGCACGCCCAACCTTCCGCGGGCGCAGGCGTCGCTGACGGGGCTGACCCTGGCATCCACGAACCGCGCGAACTTCGCGCGCGCCGCGATCGAGGGCATGCTGAGCGGTCTGGCCGTGGGGCTCGAGGCCATCCAGGCGCAGGGCGTCGACGTGCGGCGCATCCTGCTCATCGGCGGCGCGGCCGCGAACGAGGGTGTCGCGCGGATCGCTGCACAGGTCTTCGACGCTGAGATCGTGGTGCCGGCGGCGGGGGAGTACGTCGCGCTCGGTGCGGCGCGACAGGCCGCGGGTGTGCTCGCGGGCGGACCGGTGGATTGGGCGGTCGCGACGACGCGCGCTGTCGACACCGATCACCGGCCGCAGATTCGCGAACGTTACGACGTCGTCGCAGCGTTGCGTGCGGCAGAGTAGACCTGGGACCGTCGACATCTTGTAAGGGGGATGTCGGCGGTCTCTGCTTTCCGCGGCGGATGGGCTCGGTGGACGCGTCGCCGCGGCGGCCGAGGGAGTCTCGCGACGCTACTGTGAGGGACCATGAGCGGCGAGGTCGGGGCGAAGCGCAGCGGCGTGCGCGAGGTCGCGGCCGCCGCGGGCGTGTCGACGCAGACCGTGTCGCGGGTGCTCAACGGCTATCCGGGCATTCGCGCGGCGACGCGGGAGCGCGTGCTCGACGCGGTCGCCGCCCTCGACTACCGGGTGAACAACGCCGCGCGGGCGCTGGGCACGAGCCTCACCCGCACGGTGGGGGTCGTGGCATCCGATGCCGTTCTGCATGGTCCCTCGGCGGGCATCGCGGCGCTCGAGCGGGCCGCGCGGACGCGCGGTCGGTGGATCACGACCGCCTACACCGACTCGGACGACCCCGCCGACATCGACGCCGCCGTGCGGCACCTGCTGGATCAGGGGGTCGACGGGATCGTGCTGGTCGCCGCGCACGGAGCCACTCCTCTCGAGGGGTACGACGTGCCGATCGTGCCGCTGTACGGCGAATCCGGCATCCGCCAACGCGATGCGGCCGCCCTCGTCGTGGATCATCTCGCCGACCTCGGACATCGCCGCATCGTCGAGCTCGCGGGCCCGTCGGACTGGCGCGAGGCGCTCGCTCGTACCGCGGGCGTGGCCGACGCCGCCGCCCGCCGGGGGCTCGAGGTCGTCGACCGGGTCGAGGGCGATTGGAGCGCCGCCTCGGGATCCGCCGTGGCCGACGCCGTCGCCGCGCGGGTCGCCGAAGGTGCCACCGTCGTGGCGGCCGCCAACGACCAGATGGCGTTGGGCCTCATCGCCGGTCTCGCCGCGCGGGGCATGCGTGTACCCGCCGACGTCTCGGTGACCGGGTTCGACGACAACCCGGATGCCGCCTTCTACACGCCCGCGCTCACCACGGTGCGCCTCGACGTCGAGGGTGAGGCCGAGTACGCGGTCGCCGCCGTCCTCGGCGACGCGGCCCCGGCGCCCGCGGCCCCCGTGCTCGTGGCGCGGGATTCGGTGACCGCTCCGCGCTGACGGCGGCTTCGCGGCGTGGGTTCGGCGCCGCCGCGCCCCGCCGTCCCGCCGCGCCGCCCCGCGCCGCCGTCCCGCGCCGCCGCGCCCGCACGCCGAATTACCTCTCGCGCCGCCGCGATGTTACCGGTAACATCGAAACCGAAGCCCCACCCGAACGAGTCGAAGGAGACCCCGCGTGACCGATGCCGCCCGGTTCGCGCCCGAGGTGCAGCAGGCGATCGACGCCGTGCGCGCCGACGTCGCGAAGCTGCACGCCGAACTCGTGCGCTACAACCTCATCGTCTGGACCGGCGGCAACGTCTCGGGCCGCGTCCCCGGCGCCGATCTGTTCGTGATCAAGCCCTCCGGCGTCTCGTACGACGACCTGGCCCCCGAGAACATGATCCTGTGCGACCTCGACGGAAACGCCATCCCCGGTACCCCCGGCAGTGAGCGCAGCCCCTCCAGCGACACCGCGGCCCACGCCTACGTCTACCGGAACATGCCCGAGGTCGGCGGTGTCGTGCACACGCACTCCACCTACGGTGTCGCGTGGGCCGCGCGGGGCGAAGAGATCCCGTGCGTCATCACGGCGATGGCGGATGAGTTCGGCGGCCCCATTCCGGTCGGTCCGTTCGCGATCATCGGCGACGACTCGATCGGGCGCGGCATCGTCGACACCCTGCGGGGGCACCGCTCGCGCGGCGTCATCATGCAGAACCACGGTCCCTTCACGATCGGCACGAACGCGAAGGATGCCGTGAAGGCCGCCGTCATGCTCGAAGACGTCGCCCGCACCGTGCACATCGCGCGCGAAGCGGGCCCGCTCATCCCGATCCCGCAGGACAAGATCGACGCCCTCTACAACCGCTACCAGAACGTCTACGGACAGAGCTCGGACGACCGCCGATGAGCACCACCATCACCGAAGGCCGGGCCTCCCTCGGCATCGAACTCGGATCCACCCGCATCAAGGCCTGCCTCATCGGCCCCGACGCCGAGGTACTGGCCACCGGCTCCCACGAGTGGGAGAACGTCTACGCCGACAAGCTGTGGACCTATTCCCTGGATGCCGTGTGGTCGGGCCTGCAGGCCGCCTATGCCGAGCTGGTCGACAACGTCCGACAGCAGTTCGGCGTCACCCCCGAGCGCTACGCCGCCATGGGTGTCTCGGCGATGATGCACGGCTACCTCGCGTTCGACTCGGATGGCGAGCTGCTGGCCCCCTTCCGCACCTGGCGCAACACGAACACGGGCGTCGCGGCGGCCGAACTCACCGAGTTGCTGGGCGTGAACATTCCGCTGCGCTGGTCGATCGCTCACCTGCACCAGGCCGTCGTCGACGCCGAGCCGCACGTCCCCGAGATCCGCTTCCTCACCACCCTCGCCGGGTACGTGCACTGGAAGCTGACCGGCGAGAAGGTGCTCGGCGTGGGCGACGCCTCGGGCATGTTCCCGATCGACTCCGCCACCCGTGACTACGACGCCGACCTCGTCGCCCGCTACGACGCGCTCGCCGCCGGCCGGCTGCCGGCCCTCCGCGACCTGCTCCCGCAGTCGCTCGTGGCGGGAACCTCCGCGGGCAGCCTCACCGCCGAGGGGGCGGCCCTGCTCGACCCGAGCGGAACCCTGCATCCTGGCATCCCCTTCGCTCCGCCCGAGGGCGACGCCGGCACCGGCATGGTCGCCACCGGCGCCGTGGCCCCGCGCACGGGCAACGTCAGCGCGGGCACGAGCATCTTCGCGATGGTCGTGCTGGAGCGTCCGCTCAGCCAGGTGCACCACGAGCTCGACCTCGTCACGACCCCGTCGGGCGACGCCGTCGCGATGGTGCACTGCAACAACGGCGCGAGCGAACTGGCCGCCTGGGCGAACCTGTTCACCGCCTTCGCCGCCGCGGCGGGCACGCCGGTGACCCCGGATGCCACCTACGCGGCGCTCTTCGACGCCGCCCTGTCGGGAGAAGCCGACGCGGGCGGGCTGCTGGCGTACAACCACCTCGCCGGTGAGCCCATCGCGGGCCTCGCCGAGGGGCGACCGCTGGTGGTGCGCACGCCCGATAGCCGCCTGACGCTGCCGAACTTCATGCGCGCGCAGCTCTACGGCGTCTTCGGCACGCTGGCGCTCGGTATGGACGTGCTCCACGGCGAGGGCGTGCAGCTCGATCGCATGTATGCGCATGGCGGCATGTTCCGCACCGCGGGTGTCGCACAGCGCTTCCTCGCGGCGGCGCTCGATGCTCCCGTCGCCGTCGCCGAGACGGCATCCGAGGGCGGCGCGTGGGGCATCGCGGTGCTCGCGGCCTACGTGGTCGACGGCCAGGGCCGCGACCTCGACACGTACCTGCGCGAAGCGATCTTCGCCGACGCGCCGATCGTCACCGCCGAGCCCGACGCCTCCGACGTCGCCGGCTTCTCTACCTACCTCGACCGCTATCGCGCAGGCCTCGCCGTCGAGGCCGCCGCCGTGGCATCCCTCTGATCACCCGAAAAGGAACCGTCATGACCCGCACCCCCCTCAAGAACGACCTCGACGGCTACGAGGTCTGGTTCGTCACCGGTAGCCAGAACCTCTACGGCGAAGAGACGCTGAAGCAGGTCGCCGAACAGTCGCAGGCCGTCGTCGAGGGCCTGAACGGCCTGCCGGTGAAGGTCGTCTGGAAGCCCGTGCTCAAGGACTCCGACAGCATCCGCCGCATGGCGCTCGAGATCAACGGCCGCGACGACGTCATCGGCGTGATCGCGTGGATGCACACGTTCAGCCCCGCCAAGATGTGGATCTCGGGGCTCGATGCCCTGCAGAAGCCGCTGCTGCACCTGCACACGCAGGCGAACGTCGAGCTGCCGTGGAACGACATCGACTTCGACTTTATGAACCTCAACCAGGCCGCTCACGGCGACCGCGAGTTCGGGTACATCCAGACGCGTCTGGGAGTCGCGCGCAAGACGGTCGTCGGCCACGTGTCGAACCCCGTCGTGCGTCAGCAGATCGAAGATTGGGAGCGCGCAGCCGCCGGCTGGACCGCGTCGCGCACCCTCAAGCTCGCCCGCTTCGGTGACAACATGCGCTTCGTCGCCGTCACCGAGGGTGACAAGACCGAGGCCGAGCTGCGCTTCGGCGTGCAGGTCAACACCTGGGGCGTCAACGAACTCGTCGAGGCCGTCGAAAGCGCGTCGGATGCCGAGATCGACGCGCTCGTGCAGGAGTACGTCGACAGCTACGACGTCGCCGAAGAGCTGCTCCCCGGCGCCGCGCGTCACCAGTCGCTGCGTGATGGCGCCGCGATCGAGATGGGCCTGCGCTCGTTCCTCGAGGAGGGCGGCTTCGGCGCCTTCACCACGTCGTTCGAAGACCTCGGTGCGCTGAAGCAGCTCCCCGGTCTCGCGGTGCAGCGCCTCATGGCCGAGGGCTACGGCTTCGGCGCCGAGGGCGACTGGAAGACGGCGATCCTCGTGCGCGTCGCGAACGTGATGGGCGCCGGCCTCCCCGGCGGCGCGTCGCTCATGGAGGACTACACCTACGACCTCGTTCCCGGGGCCGAGCGCATCCTCGGTGCGCACATGCTCGAGGTCTCGCCCTCGCTCACCACGGCCAAGCCGCGCCTCGAGATCCATGAGCTGGGCATCGGCGGCAAGGACGACCCGGTGCGCCTGGTCTTCACCGCCGACCCCGGCCCCGCGCTCGTCGTCGCCCTCAGCGACATGCGCGATCGGTTCCGCCTGACCGCCAACGTCGTCGAGAACGTCGAGGCGCCCGACCTGCCGAAGCTCCCCGTCGGCCGCGCCGTGTGGAAGCCCGCGCCCGACTTCGCGACGTCGGCCTCGTGCTGGCTGGCCGCGGGTGCCGCGCACCACACCGTCATGACGACGGCGGTGGGCATCGAGGTGTTCCGCGACTTCGCCGAGATCGCCAAGACCGAGCTCGTCGTCATCGACGAGGACACCACGGTCCGCGGTTTCCAGAGTGAGCTGCGCTGGAATCAGGCGTACTACCGCCTGGCCCAGGGCCTGTAGGACCCGCCGTCCCGGGCGCCGTGAGGCCCCGGGATGGCGCGGCACGTGCGCCTTCCGTTCGCTCGGAATGCGCCCCGCTCGTCGACGCGCTGCTGTCGCCTCCACGAGCGAAATCGTGCCCCGGATTCGACGTGGCGGTGGGCTGCCTCGGATCCGGGGCACACTTCTTCTTCCGGTCTCGGCGGTCGGTGCCCACGCGTGCCGCCGTCCGTCTCGCGTCCGGCGTCGTGCGCTTCGGCGACACCGCGCTCGCCCACTTCCGCACGTAGACGCCCTGGCATCCCGTGCCGCGTGAAAGGGCGCTGCTCAGCGTGGAGCGAAGGACGACAGGGCTTCGCGATACGTGGCGGAGTCGTCGCGAACCTCGGTGGTGACGAGCAGCCCGGCCGGGCCGAGGGTGCGGACGTAAGAGCCGCGGCAGGGGATCACGACGACCCTGATGAGGCCTCTGCGCCACGCAGGGGCGAGGGCGACGACATCGCGCCTCTCCGGGAGATCGTCGAGCCGACGGGGGCGAGTCGTGCGCCAGGCCTCGAGAGAACGCTCCTCCGCGTCGCGGTACGACGGGTCGTGGAACACCTCGTGGCCGAACTCGTCGCTCCAGGACGGACCGGTGACTTCCGCGAGGAGAGTCGCGCGTTCATCGGCCGACAGGTCTTGGCGGAGGAGGCGATCCATGGCCGGGGTGTCGGTGGGCTGCCCCGCGTGCTCGATGACCGGCGTCCACAGCGAGGACCAGGCTGCCTCCCAGCGCGCGCGTTCCGTCCGACCCAGCGAGCGTGTCGCGGGTGCGGGCGGATCGATCAAGGGGGGAGGGAGGTCCCCGGAAGGCGCGAGCCCATAAGCCTCGCGGACCCACAGCATCTCCCACGCGGAATGCGGCCGGTCCTCGATCGAGACGACCATGTCGTGAGGCCAGGGGTCGCCGGCGCTCGGGTGAGCGGACTTCATCCGTCCATGTTCGCGTGCGCGACCCGGCATTCGAAACCCCCGTCGGATGATCCCCGCCGCCGAACGCGGAATACCGGCCCTCTGCCGGTGGTTTCCCCCGGTTCACCTCAACCCGATGGGAACCCCCGTTTTGACAGACTCCTCACACGCCCTCGTCGTCGGCGCCACCGGTATCGCCGGTGGCGCCCTGCTCGACCGTCTGGTCGACGACGGCTGGGAGGTGACGGCACTGTCGCGTCGGCCCGGAGCGGCGCGAACGGGAGTGACGTGGCGGTCCGCCGATCTGCGCTCGCCGACCGCGCTGACCGACGCGCTGCGAGGCGTTCCGGTCACGCACGTGTTCTTCACCGCGTGGTCGCGGCAGGACACCGAGGCCGAGAACATCGCCGTCAACGGGGGAATGGTGCGCGACCTGCTCGCGGAGCTCACCGACGCCCCGGTACGCCACGTCGCGCTGATGACCGGGTTGAAGCACTACCTCGGCCCCTTCGAGGCCTACGGCCAGGGGGACATGCCCGACACCCCGTTCCACGAGGACGAGCCGCGCCTCGACGTCGACAACTTCTACTACGCGCAAGAAGACGAGGTCTTCGCGGCCGCGCATCGTCATGGATTCACCTGGTCGGTGCACCGCTCGCACACCGTTTTGGGGCACGCGGTCGGCAACGCGATGAACATGGGCCTCACGATCGCCGTCGCGGCCGCGATCAGTCGCCACACCGGTCGACCGTTCATCTTCCCCGGCAGCGAGACGCAGTGGAACGGCCTGACCGACGTGACCGATGCGGATCTGTTGGCGAATCAGATGGTGTGGGCGGCCACCCATCCCGAGGGCGCGGACGAGGCGTTCAACACGGCGAACGGCGACGTGTTCCGGTGGCGCTGGATGTGGCCGCGGATCGCCGCCGACCTCGGAGTCGAGGCCGAAGGCTTCGACACCGCTCCCCGCCCCTTCGAGCAGCAGATGGCTGACGCGGCACCCCTGTGGGCCGAGATCGTGGAGCAGCACGGCCTGATCGAGTCCGACCTCACGCGGGTCGCCTCGTGGTGGCACACCGATGCCGATCTGGGGCGTGACATCGAGGTGATGACCGACATGTCGAAGAGTCGTCTCGCGGGCTTCACCGAGCATCACCGCACGCGGGACTCCTTCACGCGGCTCTTCGAGCGGTACCGCGCGGCGCGTCTCATTCCCTGAGCGGGGCGCCGCCGGCCCGTCGGCGCCGGGGCATCACAGTCGCTGCCCCAGTGCCCACAGCCGATCCGCTCGCCCCGAGATCGCCTCCGACAGCGCGAATGCCTGCGAATCGGTGAGGGATGCCACGTAGTCGACGATTCCGCGGGAGCGCGCGAGCGTCTCGGCATCGGCATCCGAGGGGCGGCGATCGGCGGGGAGCTGCGCGTACTGCTCGTGCGCGAGGGCGATGAGTTCGCGCAGGCGCCGCGGCGTGCGCGCGCGGTCGAGGTCGTCGTCGAGCCACTCGCCGAGGGCGCGCACCGAGCGGGCGAGGATGCGGCTCATCCCCCGCTGCTGGATCGCCAGGTCGGGTCGGCTGAGCACGAACCGCTTGTGCACGAACTTCAGCACCTCGACGTGGTGCCAGGCCCACGGCGACAGCACGACGGGACCGGCCCGCGGGGTGTCGAGCGGGCGTAGCTGCGCCGACTCCTGGAACCGGCGGATCCACCGGTCGGTGAACGAGGCCAGGCGCCGCTCGGCCGTCAACGAGCCGTCGAACGGGCGGGCGAGCAGGTCGGTGACCATCTCGGCATCCACGTCGCTGACCGCGGCGAGGAAGGCTTCATCGTCGGCGATCCACGGGTCGTCACGGCGCATCTTGCGGCGCAGCCGCTCCAGTCCCGCACCGGGGGCGAGCTCGGCGCGCACCTCGGCGTCGTCGCGGGAGCGCCACTCGAGCACGTCGTCAAGCCAGCCGCGGAACTCCGCCGCGATGGGGGCGTGGTCGAGGATCCCCGCGCGGTAGAAGTCGTCGACGTCGTGCACCGAGTACGCGATGTCGTCGGCCAGGTCCATCACGGCGCCCTCGATGCTCTGGCGCAGGGGTTCGGCATCCACTCCCCGACGCGCTTCGACGAGGTCGTCGAGATCGAGGTCGTACGCCGAGTACTTGTGCACGCGGTACGCGCCGTCGGAGGAACGACGGATGCCGCGGGGCGGGCCGATCCGTTCGATGTCGGCGGCGTCGACCGTCGGCGCCCAGGGGTACTTCGCCGAGGCGGAACGCACCGCGGCCGTGAGGTTGAGCCCGCGGGGCGCGTTCTCGACGACGTCGAGGGCGGTGAGGATGCGATAGGTCTGCGCGTTGCCCTCGAAGCCGTCGGCGAGGCCGAGCTCGGTGCGGGCGAGGCGGTCGAGCGTCGACTCGCCGAGGTGTCCGAACGGCGGGTGCCCGAGGTCGTGCGCGTACGCCGCGGCCTCGACGACGGTGGCGTTGCAGACGTCGCCCTCGCCCGCTCGGCGCGACCGGGTGTTCAGCTGCAGGGCCACCACGCGGGCGATCGCGCTGACCTTGAGCGTGTGCGTGAGGCGGTTGTGCACGGGGGCGCCGCCGATCGACGGTGACACCACCTGGGTCACGGCCGAGAGGCGTGAGAAGTACGGCGAGAACTGGATGCGCTCCAGATCGATCGACCACGGGTCGGCGCGGGCGTCGTCGTGATCGGGGTGGACCCGCGAGGCCGGGTTGCCCACGACCGTGTCGGGGTGCGTCGGGGCGGTGGCGAGCGCGTCCGCGGCCGGGGGAGGGGTCTCGTCGTGCAGGGTCATCCGGTCCTCTCGCGGCGTCGGCGGCGTGGGTCAACGCTAACGCGGATGCGCGGCCCGCTCGCCGCCGCGCGTTGCCCCGCTCGCGTCGCGTGCCTCCCTCTTTTCGTTGAGTGTCCAAGACACGCCGCTCGCGCCCCTCGTCACGCGGCGTGTCCTGGACACTCAACGGGCTCGCGAGCCCCCGCCGCCCCCGACGCTCGGCGGGCTCGCGAGCCCCCGCCGCCCCGACACCCGGCGGGCTCGCGAGCCCCCGCCGGCCCCCCTTGTTGAGTGTCCAAGACACGCCGCTCGCGTCCCTGGTCACGCGGCGTGTCTTGGACACTCAACGGGCTTGTGCGACCGCGCCGCCCCCGACCGTCGGCGGGCTCGCGAGCCCCCGCCGCCCCCCTGCTGAGTGTCCGAGACACGCCGCTCGTGCCCCTCGTCGCGCGGCGTGTCCTGGACACTCAACGGGCTCGCAAGCCCCCGCCGCCCCGACACCCCGCGGGCTCGCGTGACCCCGCCGCCCCCCTGTCGGGTGTCCAAAACACGCCGCTCGTGCCCCTCGTCACGCGGCGTGTCTTGGACACTCAACGCCCCCACACCAACCCAGGGCGCCGCGCCGAACTCAGCCCCGGCGCACCTCCACGTCGACCACGCGGGCGTCGTCGATGCTCAGCTCGTACGTCGGGCCGGTGATGCGCAGCGGGGCGACGGCGTCGAACGCGGCGCACGACGGGCCCAGGCGCAGCTCGACCTCGCCGGGCTCGACCACTCGGCGCAGCGCCCGGTCGCTGTAGGCCAGCCGCGACGCGGGCACGGTGAAGCGCACGTCAGCGCTCTCACCGGGTTCGAGCTCGACTCGGGCGTAGGCCACGAGCTGCGCGACGGGGCGGGTGACGCTGGCCACGGCGCGATGCGCATACACCTGCACGACGTCGGCCCCCCGCACCCGCCCGGTGTTCGTCACCCGAGCGCTGACGCGGAACCCGTCGCCCGCGCGAACCTCGGCGGCGGTCCCGGATGCCGTGACCCCGGCCGGTGCCGTATCGACCCGCAGCTCGTCGCGCTCGAACGACGTGTACGACAGCCCGAAGCCGAACGGCCGCACGGGCGTCGGATCGGTGCTCGTCACGCCCGAGGGGCCGCCGAGGATCGGGTGCAGGTACGAGTAGGGCTGGGAGCCCGCCGAGCGGGGGAGCGAGACGGGCAGGCGCCCCGAGGGAGTGGCATCCCCCGACAGGAGCGAGGCGAGCGCGGGGCCGCCCTCTTCGCCCGGGAAGAACGCCTGCAGCACCGCGGCGGGGCCGTCGACGGTGTCGAGCGCCCACCCGATCGCATACGGGCGGCCGGTCAGCAGCACGAGCACGACCGGGGTGCCGGTGGCGACGACGGCCTCGACGAGCTGCCGCTGCACACCGGGGAGCTCGAGCGAGTCGGCGTCGTTGCCCTCGCCGACCGTGCCGCGGCCGAAGAGCCCGGCGCGGTCGCCGACCACGACGATCGCAACGTCGGCGCCGCGTGCGACCTCGGTGGCGGCGTCGAAGCCCGAGGTGTCGGAGCCCTCGACCGCGCAGCCCTCGGCGTACGCGACCTCGCCGAAGCGCGCGGCCACGGCCTCGCGCACGGTGGGGATCTCGAACCCCATCGGAAAGCCCGGGTGATGCGCGAGCACGTGGTTCGCGAACGAGTAGCAGCCCATCAGAGCCTCGGCGCTGTCGGCGTTCGGCCCGATCAGGGCGATGCGACCGGGGGTGGCGAGCGGCAGCACGCCGTCGTTGCGCAGCAGCACGACCGATTCCTCGGCGATGCGGCGGGCCAGCGCCCGGTGTTCGGTGTCGTCCAGGTCGACCGCGGTGGGAACGTCGTCGAAGTCGGCATCCAGCAGTCCGAGGTCTTCTTTCTCGGCGAGCACGCGGGCGACGGCGCGGTCGATCACGGCCTCGGGCAGGGCGCCGGATGCCACCCGCTCGGGCAGGTGCGGATACGCGTCGGGCCCGGGGAGCTCGACGTCGATCCCCGCCTCCAGCGCCAGCTGCGCCGCCTCGCCGAGCGACCCGGCGACACCGTGCATCGAGCGCAGGAACTCGACCGCGAAGTAGTCCGAGACGACGGTGCCGTCGAAACCCCACCGTCGGCGCAGCAGGTCGGTCAGCAGCTCGGGCGACGAGGCGACGGGCACCCCGTCGATCTCGGTGTACGAGTTCATCACCGAGCGCACCCCGCCGTCGCGCACGGCCATCTCGAACGGCGGAAGGAAGACGTCCTGCAGCTCGCGCTGACCGGCGTGCACGGGCGCGTGGTTGCGACCGGCGCGCGAGGCCGAGTAGCCGACGAAGTGCTTGAGGGTCGCGTGCACGCCCGCGCCCTGCAGGCCCCGGACGTACGCGGTGCCGATCGTGCCGACGACGTAGGGGTCTTCGGCGATGCACTCGTCGACGCGGCCCCAGCGGGCGTCGCGCACCACGTCGAGCACGGGAGCGAGGCCCTGGTGCACCCCGAGTTCGCGCATCGAGCGACCGATGGCGGATGCCATGAGCTCCACGGCATCCGGATCGAACGACGCGCCCCAGGCGAGCGGGGTCGGGAAGGTCGCCGCCTGCCAGGCCGCGAAGCCCGTCAGGCATTCCTCGTGCACCAGGGCGGGAATGCCCAGGCGCGTCTCGGTTCTCAGCCGCCGCTGCTCGCCCCACAACCAGGCGGCGCGTTCGATCGGATCGACCGGCCGTGTGCCGTACACGCGGGTGAGGTGGCCGAGGCCGTGCACGGTGGCGTCGGTGTACGCGGCCGAGGTGACCTTCTCGCCCGAGAGGGGGGCGACGACCTCGTCGCCCTGGTCGACCCAGTAGCCCACGAGCTGTGCGAGCTTCTCGTCGAGGGTCATGTCGGCCACGAGAGCCCGCACCCGGGGCGAGAAGCCCGCCGCCAGGGCAGCGCCGACGTCGGTGTTGTGGATGGTCATGGCGGGGTCAGCCCTTCACGGCGCCGGTGAGACCGCCGACGATCCGTCGCTCGAACACGCTGAAGAACAGCAGAGCGGGGATCATCGACAGCGAGGTGAACGCGAGCACGCGCGCGGTGTCGACGGAGTACTGCGAGGCGAAGGCCTGCGTGCCGAGGGGCAGCGTGTACGCGGCCTCGTTGTTGAGGATGAACAGCGGAAGCATGTACGAGTTCCAGCTGTTGACGAACGCCAGGATGCCGACCGTCACCACCGCGGGGACCGCGAGCGGCAGCACCATGCGCCAGAAGAAGCCCAGGCGGCCGAGGCCGTCGATCGAGGAGGCCTCCTGCAGTTCGGCGGGGATCGCTGCGAGGAAGGGCGACAGGATGATGATCGTCAACGGCAGCGCGAAGGCGATCTGCGGCACGATGACGCCCGCGAGGGAGTTCATCAGGCCGAGGTTGCGCACCAGGATGTACAGGGGCGTGATGGCGACGGTCATCGGGAACATGAGCCCGGCGGTGAACAGGGCGTAGACCGCCCCGCGCCCGCGGAAGCGGTAGCGGGCGAGGGCGTAGGCCGCCATCAGGCCGAGGGCCACGACGAACAGTGTCGTCGCGATCGCGGCGATGGCGGAGTTGCCGACCTGCCCCCAGAAGATGCCGCTGGTGAGGACGTCGGAGTAGTTCTCCCAGTTCCATCGGGTGGGAAAGCCCGAGGGGTCGACCGTGATCTCGGCGTTCGAGCGGAACCCGCCCAGAATGATGAACACCACGGGCGCGAGCATCATGCCGATCAGCAGCAGGGCGACGAACCCGACGATCACCGAGGTGCCGCGGCTCGATCCGACGGGGGCCCGACGCGGGGTCCTGCTTCCGCGCGGGGTGACGAGGGTGGCGGTGGCGGTCACTTGGTGCCTCCGGTGAGGGCGCCGGCCGTGTCACGACGGAGCACGAAGCGCTGGTAGATGAGGGCGACGGCGAGCGAGATGAGGAACATCACCACGGCCACGGCGCTGCCGTACCCGAAGCTGCCGGCGTTGCGGCCGTTGGCGACCATGTACGTGGCCATGGTCGAGGTGCCCGCTGTCGAGGCGACGTACTGGCCCCAGATGATCCAGACCAGGTCGAACAGCTGCAGCGAGCCGATGATCGACAGGAACGCCCAGATGCGGATGGTCGGGCCCATGAGGGGCAGCACGATGTAGCGCTGGATCTGCCAGTACGAGGCGCCGTCGATGGCGGCGGCCTCGCTGAGCTCCTCGGGAATGCCCTGGAGCCCGGCGAGGAAGAGGATCACCGCGAAGCCGATGTACTTCCACGTGATGATGATGAGCAGCGTCCAGATCGCGAGCGCCGGATCCGAGATCCAGTCGGCGCGCAGGGCGCCGAGGCCGATCCTGTCCAGCGCCCCGTTGAGCGCGCCGCCCGACTGCAGCATGAGGCCCCAACCGAGGCCGACGACGACCTCGGAGATGACGTAGGGGACGAAGATCAGCACGCGGATGAGCGACTGGCCGCGCATCTTGCGGCTCAGCAGCAGGGCCAGACCGAGCGCGAGCGGTCCCTGCAGCACCAGCGAGCCGACGACGATGAACGCGTTGTGACCGAGCGCCTCGTGGAAGGCGGGGTCGGTGAGGATCGTGACGTAGTTCCGGATGCCGACGAAGTCGACGGGGGTGCCGAAGCCCGACCATTTGTAGAAGCCGTAATAGGCGGCCAGGGCCACCGGCAGGATGACGAACGACACGAAGACCACGAGGGCGGGGCCCAGGAGGATCGCGAGTTCGCCGCGGATGCGCCAATTCTCGAGTCGGCGCCGCGCGGGCGGCCGCCCGGCCGAGGGGACGCGGTGAGCGCCCTCCCCGGCCGGGCGGCGAGACCCGGCGTCGGTCGCCGAGGTGGCGAGCTGGGTGGTCATGGCCGTCGTCCTCAGCGCGAGGCCGCGGCGTTGACGGCGTCGACGATGCCCTGCGGGCTGCCCTTGCCGGCGAACAGGTCGACCACCGCGACGTTCAGCGCGTTGCCGACGTTCTGGCCGTACAGGGTGTCGAGCCAGACCGAGACGTACGGGGCGTCGGTGTAGGCCTGGAGCGCCGACTGCAGGGCGGGGGTGGTGACGGCCTCCGTGGCCTCGCTCGAGGCGGGGATGGTCTGGAAGGCGTCGGCGTAGCTCTCCTGGTTCTCCTTGTTGACGAGGAAGTTCAGGAAGTCGGTGCACTGCGCGGGAGCGTTGACCCAGCACGAGTATCCGTCGACGCCGCCCATGATCGCGCCGGGCTCACCGTCGCCACCGGCGACCTCGGGGAACGGGAACCAGCCGAGGTCGGCGAGCGGCTTCTCGTCGGGGGTCAACGAGGCGATCACGCCGGGGTTCCACGCGCCCATGAGCTCCATGGCGGCCTGGTGGTTGGCGAGCAGGCCCGCCGACGATCCCGCGCCCTGCTGGGCGGCGGTGGTGAGGAAGCCGTCGTTGAACGGCTGCGTCTGCAGGAACGACTGCAGGTTCTCGCCGGCTTCGAGCCAGCACGGGTCGTCGAAGCTCCGGCTCTGCGCGGCCTCGTCGAGCACGTCTTTGGCGCAGGCGCGCAGGGCGAAGTTGTAGTACCAGTGCGCGGCGGGCCAGGCGTCCTTCGCGCCGACCGCGATGGGGGCGACGCCGGTGGCGCGGATCTTCGCGTCGGCGGCCTCGAGGTCCTCGATCGTGGCCGGGGCCTCGGTGACGCCGGCCGCGCTCAGGAGGTCCTGCGCGGTGAAGATGCCCGAGGGGAGCACGGCGACGGGCATGCCGTAGTTCTTGCCGTCGACCTCGAAGGCGTCGAGCGAGGTGCCGAGGGCGGTCTTAGCCTCCGCCGAGATCTTGTCGGTGAGGTCCATCGCCTGACCCGCTGTGACGATGTCGGCGAGCTTGCCGCCGCCGCGGGCCATGAACAGGTCGGGGGCGTCGCCGGAGTTGAGGGCGGTCTGGAGCTTTCCGTCCATCTCCTCGTTCTGCACGGCCTGGATCTCGACCGTGACGCCGGGGTTGGCTGCCTCGAAGGCGCTGGCGGTGTCTTCCCAGTACTGCTTCCCGTCGCCCGTGGTGGAGTTGTGCCACAGGGTCAGGGTGACCGAGCCGTCGGCGTTCTCTGCGCCGCCGCCGCCGGCGCAGCCGCCGAGGGCCAGGGTGCCGGCGACGGCGAGGGCCGCTCCGGCGAGGATCTTGCGCGTGTTCATGTGATTCCCGTTTCTCTTCGTCGAGGTGCGTCCGTGAGGAGGCGTCGGTTGTCATGGGCAGCGTTGCCGTTTCCCGGGGTGTTGCTGCGCCCCGGGTCTGAGCAGTGTCGCCCCGCGCGGAAGGGTCGTCAAACGTTTTCGAAAATGATTTCCACGCTAGGGTCGGATGCCATGACGAGGCGCCCGACCATCCACGACGTCGCCGCGGCGGCCGGCGTCTCGGTCGCCACGGTGTCGAAAGCCGTGAACGGCCGCTACGGGGTTTCGCCCACGACGGTGAGCCGGGTATTGGACGCCGTGAAGAACCTCGGCTACGAATCGAGCCTCGTCGCGAGCAGCATGCGCTCGCGCCGCACGGGGGTCATCGGCGTGCTCGTCGCCGACATCGAGCCCTTCTCGGCCGAGATCCTCAAGGGCGTCGGCGGGGCCCTGTCCGACACCGGATACGACCTGCTCGCCTACACCGGCGCGCGCCGCGACGGCGAGGGGTGGGAGCGCCGCTCGCTCAGCCGTCTGAGCGGCACGCTCATCGACGCCGCGATCATCGTCACGCCGACCATCGTCACCGTCGCGAGCGAGGTGCCGATCGTCGCGATCGACCCGCACACCGGCCGCGGGGTCGTACCGACCGTCGAATCCGACAGCTTCACCGGTGCGCAGCAGGCGGTGCACTACCTCGTGCAGCTCGGCCACCGTCGCATCGGCTTCATCGCGGGGCGCCCGGATCTGCGTTCGGCGGTCGCCCGCGCGTCGGGGTACCGCGCGGGGCTGTCGGCGGCCGGCATCCCCTTCGATCCCGCCCTCGTCGGCGTGGGGCGCTACGCCCAAGACGTCGCGCGCGAAGCAGCCGAGGCCATGCTCTCGCTCGACGACCCGCCCACCGCGGTGTTCGCTGCGAACGACCTGTCTGCCCTGTCGATCATCGACGTCGCCGCCGACCGCGGGCTGCGGGTGCCCGAAGACCTCTCGGTCGTCGGGTTCGACGACGTGCCCGAGGCCGCCCGCGCCCAACCGGCGCTCACGACCGTGCGCCAGCCGATGAAGCGCCTCGGCGCCGAGGCGGTGCGGATGGTGCTGGCCCTGCTCGCCGGCGAGGAACTGCCCGAGACGCACATCCAGCTGCCGACGCGCCTGGTCGCGCGTGGCACGACGGCGCCGCCGCGGGCGGGCTGACACCGCGCGCGGCGCCGAGCTCCGGTGGCGCCGCGCAACCGGAACCCCGCGTCAGCGCGCCGCCAGCCGGTACAGCACCTCGGGTCGCCCGCGGGCGCCGAAGCGGTGCGAGACATCGACCTCGCCGCGAGCCACGAGGGCGTCGAGGTACCGGCGCACGGTTGCACGCGAGGCGCCCGACGCGGCGGCGACGTCGCGGGCGCTCGCCGGGGTCACCGGGTGCAGCGCCGCGCGGATGGTGTGCAGGGTCGATTCCGCGAGACCCTTGGGGAGGAGGGGCTCGGATGCCGACACCGCACGCACCGGAGCGGTCGCCGGACCCACCAGCCGGTCGATGTCGCCCTGCCCCATGCTCACCGGCACCTCGGCGGGGCGGGTGGCGCGACCGCGGCGGTACTCCTCGAGCCGGCGCACGAACGCCTCGCGCGTGAAGGGCTTCGCGAGATACCCCACGACGTGGGCGGCCGCAGCCTGCCGGATCGTCAGGGTGTCACGGGCCGAACTGATGACGAGCACGTCGACGTTCCACTCCCGCACGAGCCGCAGTCGGTGCAGCACCTCGACCCCGCTGAAGTCGGGCAGGTTCATGTCGAGCAGCACGAGCTCGACGTCGGTGCCCGTCGCCAGCGCCGCCCCCGCGGCCCCCGTCCGCGCCGTCCCGACGAGCCGGAACCCGGGCAGCGACTCGAGATAGGCGGTGTGCAGCCGCACCACCGCGGGGTCGTCGTCGACGATTACGGTGCGGATCGCGGCATCCGGGGTCATGCCCGCACCCCCGCGTGCGGCAGCTCCACCGTGAAGCGCGCCCCGCCCGCGGCCGCCGCGCCGACGGTGATCGAACCGCCGCGCGCTCCCGCGATGCGGCGCACGAGGTCGAGGCCGACGCCGCGGCCCGAGGCAGCCTTCGAACTGACGCCGCGGTCGAAGATGCGGGCGACGTCGGCGGGCGGCACGCCGGGGCCGTCGTCGGCGACATCGATCGTGAGCCGTTCGTCGCCGGCGAGCACGAGCACGTCGACGCGTCCGCCGGGGCCGGCCGCTTCGGCGGCGTTTCGCACGAGGTTGCCGATGACGCTCAGCGCGTCGTCGTCGACGACTCCGCGCGGCACGAGGCTCGCCGGATCGACCCGCAGGCCCCGGTGCTCGGCCGCCAGCCCGTCGAGCAGGGCGCGCAGCGCCGGGTCGTCGATCGAGAGACCGGACGCCACGGGCGCCAGCCCTCCGATGTAGGTCAGCGCGTCGCCGGTCTCACCCTCGGCGACGAGCCCGCGGATGACGTGCAGCCGCGTGTGGAACTCGTGCGTCTGGTCGCGCAGGGCGCCCGAGATGCGGCGCTGGGTCTCGAGTTCGCGCGCGTCGGCTTCGAGTCGTCGCACGCGTCGACGCAGTGCCGCCGTCAGCAGCCCGCTCAGCACGACGCCGAGCACGATCGACCCGGCGACCCAGGGCAGCAACCCGCCGACGGCTTCCTCGTAGCTGCCCGCGATCTCGGACTCCAGCACGCCGACCGAGGCCGTGCCGATGACCGCCCCCGTCTCCGCATCACCCGCCCGCACGGGCACCTTGGCGCGCAGGCTCGGGCCGATCGTGCCGGTCTCGGTGCCGAGGAACGTCTCGCCGGCCAGCACCGCCGTCGCATCCGTCGAGACGCTGCGCCCCCGCTCCGCCGGGTTGGGGTGGGTGAGACGGATGCCGCGGGCATCGGTCACCACGACGTAATCCACCCCGGATGCCGCGGCGACGACGTCGGCGAGGGGCTGGAGCTCCGCGGTGGCGGCGTCGGCGTCGAGCAGCACGGCGCGCCGCACCTGATCGAGCTCGGCGAGGCTCCGAGCGACGTCGAGAACGCGCTCCTCGGTCGCGGTGCGGATGCTGCGCTCCTGCGTCGACATGGCGACGAGGGTCGTGGCGAGCACGCACACCAGGACGACGGTGCACTGCAGGGCGAGCAGCACGGCGAGGCGCACGCGCACCGGCGCACGGTCGGCCGCGCGGTCGAGGGGGGCGGTCGACATGGGCACCTCCTCGTGCGCATCGCGGGTGAGTGCGAATCGTGAGCATCTAAGAGCGCAATGCCTTCGCACGGCGCCGCAGGGGGGACGGCGCTGTCAACCTAGCTTCTCATCCGGCAACGACGATGTCCCGGGAGGGCGACGATGCAGTCATCAGCGCGAAAGCGGATCACCGGAGCGATCGTGGGCGTCGTCGCCGCCGCCCTGTTCGTGACGGCGGGTCTGAGCGCGGCCGCGAGCGGCGGGGTGGCGAACCCCCGCACGAAGCTCACCATCGTGGCCCCGGCCGCCCCCGGCGGCGGGTGGGACACCTTCGGCCGCGAGGCCCAGCAGGTCATGCGCGAAGAGGGCATCGCCGGCGCCGTGCAGGTGATGAACATCCCGGGAGCCGCCGGCACCATCGGCCTCGGCGCGGTCGCCGAGATGGGCGATCGGCACGACATCATGCTCGTCACCGGCGGCGTCATGGTGGGCGGCGTGATCGTCAACCGCTCGCCCGTGAGCCTCGAGGACGTGCGGCCCATCGCGCGCCTCGCCGACGACTTCAACGTGCTCGTCGTGCCCGGCGACTCGCCCTTCCAGACCCTCGACGACTTCATGGCCGCGTTCCTCGCCGACCCCGAGGGCACCGCCATCGCGGGCGGGTCGCTCGGCGGCATCGACCACCTGCTCGCCGGCATGCTGGCCCAGCAGGGCGGCATCGATCCGCAGCGCGTGAACTACCTCGCGTACCCCGGCGGTGGCGAGGTCGTCACCTCGCTGCTGTCGCACACCACGCAGGCGGGGCTCTCGGGGTACAACGAGTTCCGCGACCAGATCGAGTCGGGCAATCTCCGCGCCCTCGCGCTGTCGGCCGAGGAGCCGCTCGACGACGTCGACGTGCCCACCTTCCGCGAGCAGGGGGTCGATGTCGCCATGTCGAACTGGCGCGGGCTCGTGGCGCCTCCCGGCATCGACGACGAGGTGCACGCGGAACTGGTGGCCATGGCATCCGAGATGCGCGAGACCGACGCCTGGCAAGAGGTGCTCGCCCGCAACAGCTGGGTCGACAGCTTCCTCGTCGGCGACGAGTTCGCCGCATACCTGGCGGAAGAGACCGAACGCACGACCGCGATCATGAAGGAGCTGGGTCTGTGACCGAACCGTCCACCCTCACCACGGGATCGCTGCGCGTGCAGCGCACGCCCCGCTGGTACACCGGCCGCAGCGAGCTGGTGGTCGTCGCGGGAGTCTTCGTCCTCGCCGGGTTCATGACCCACGGCACGGTCACCATGCAGGTGCCCGCCGACGTCGCCGTCCCCGGTCCCCAGTTCTTCCCGATGCTCGTCAGCGGTTTCCTCTGGCTCGCCGGTGTCGGCCTGCTCGTCGAGGTGCTCCGCACGACCCGTCGCTCCCACGTCGCCGACGACCCCGTCGAGATCTCGAACGAGATGCTCGAGGACCTCGGCGCGATCGACGAGACCGGCGAGATCCGTGTCGTCTCACCCGAAGACGTCGCCTCGTCGTCGGCGCCGGCGCGCGTCGACTGGCGGACCCTCGGGATCACCGTCGTCAGCCTGGCCGCGTTCATCGTGGTGCTGCCGGTGCTCGGCTGGCTCCTCTCGGCCGCGGCCCTGTTCTGGGTGCTCTCGTGGGCGTTCGGCAGTCGCCGGCCCCTTCTCGACATCGGCGTTTCGGTGATCGTGTCGTCTCTCGTCCAGCTCGCGTTCGGCGCGGGCCTGGGCCTGTCGCTTCCCGCCGGCATCCTGGAAGGACTCTCGCCGTGGATCAGCTGATCAACCTCGCCGATGGATTCGCGGTCGCCTTCACGCCGCAGAACCTGCTCTTCCTCGTCATCGGCGCCGTGCTCGGCACCGCCGTGGGCGTGCTCCCGGGCCTCGGCTCGGCCATGGCGGTCGCGCTGCTGCTGCCGGTCACCTTCAGCCTCGACCCCACCGGCGCGTTCATCATGTTCGCGAGCATCTACTTCGGGGGGCTCTTCGGAGACTCGACCGCCGGCATCCTGCTCAACACCCCCGGCAACTCCTCGGCGATCGCGACGACGTTCGAGGGTCATCGGATGGCCAAGAGCGGCAGGGCGGCGAAGGCGCTCGGCACGTCGGCCATCGGCGCCTTCATCGGCGGCACGATCGCGTGCGTGCTGGTGGTGTTCTTCGCCCCGTACATCGTCGAACTCGCCAAGGTCTTCGGCCCCGCGGAGTACTTCGCGCTCGCCGTCTTCGCGTTCGTGGCGATCTCGGCCGTCGTGGCCGACTCGATCGTGCGCGGTCTCGTCGCCCTGGGGCTCGGCTTCGCCCTGGCGCTGGTCGGTATCGACGGGATGACGGGAGCCGAACGCTTCACCGGCGGCAGCCCCGTGTTCTTCGACGGGATCTCGATCATCGTGATCACGGTCGGTCTGCTCGCCATCGGTGAGGTGCTGCACGTGTCGTCGCACATCCGCCGCGCGGGCGGACCGGGCAAGCTCGTCACACCCAGCGGCTCGCCGCTGCTGTCACGGAGCGAATGGCGTCAGGCCCTGCCCGCGTTCCTGCGGGGCACGGCGTTCGGCGTCCCGTTCGGGGCGATCCCGGTCGGCGGGTCGGAGGTACCGACGTTCCTGGCCTACGGCACCGAGAAGCGCCTCGCCCGCCGCCGCGGTGACACCGATTTCGGCTCGCGCGGAGCGATTCAGGGCGTCGCCGCCCCCGAGGCTGCCGGCAACGCCACCGCCGGCTCCGCCATGGGCGCGCTGCTCGGACTCGGCCTCCCCACCTCGGCCACGGCGGCGATGATGATCGCCGCGTTCCAGCAGTACGGGATGCAGCCGGGCCCGCTGCTGTTCGAACGCTCCGGCGATCTCGTCTGGCCGCTGCTGGCGAGCCTGTTCCTGGGCCTGATCATCCTGCTGATCATCAACCTGCCGTTCGCGGCGGTCTGGGCCAAGCTCCTGCTCATCCCGCGTCACTACCTGTACGCGGGCATCACCGTCGTCGCGATGCTCGGCATCTACGCGATCGCCTCGCGCGTGGTCGACCTGTGGCTCGCGCTGGCGATCGGCGTCGTCGGGTTCGTCATGCGGCGCTTCTCGATCCCGCTCGCTCCGGTGCTCATCGCCGCGATCCTCGGACCCATGGCCGAGACGCAGCTGCGCCGGGCGCTCGCCGTGTCGGAGGGCGACCCCACGATCCTCGTCGCCTCGCCGCTGACCATCGTGCTGTACGCGCTGCTCGCGATCATCGTGACGGTGAGCGTGCTGCAGCACGCCCGTCATGCTCGCCGCGAGCGCCTCGAGGCCGCCGCCCGCCGCGACGCGCCGGTTCCCGCCGGGCGTCGCTGACCGCTGCGCCTCCTCGGCGTTTCCCCCAGGTCGAGTGTCCGAGACACGCCGGTCGTGTCCCTGGCCGCGCGGCGCGTCTCGGACACTCGACGCCCTCCGGCGGAGGTAGGGCGCCGCGCCCCTCGGGCCGGCGCACCTCCCAAAGCCCCGCACACGCCCCCGCCGCGCGCCGCATCCCCTCGCGGCTCCGGTACCGTCGAGGTGTGACTACCGCCAGCAGCAAAGACGACGAGGTCGACCTCCTCATCGACGCCTGGTCGCAGCTGCTGCCCGAGGTCGACCTCACCCCGCTCGACGTCATGTCGCGCCTGCGCCGTGCGGCGTTCCACCTGTCGAAGCTGCGCGCGAAGGCGTTCGCCAGCGCCGGCATCGCCGTGTGGGAGTTCGACGTGCTGGCCGTGCTCCGCCGCGCGGGCACCGAGCTGAGCGCGACGCGCCTGATCACCGCCACGATGATCGGCAGCGCCGCCATGACCAATCGTCTGGACAAGCTCGCCGAGCGCGCTCTCGTCCACCGGCGCCCCAATCCCTCCGACGGCCGCGCGATCCTCGTCGCGATCACTCCCGAGGGCATCGAGCGCGTCGACGCCGCGATGACCGAGCTCGTCCGCCTCGAGGGCGAGGCCCTGCGCGATGTCAGCCGCGGCGACCAGGCCCTGCTCGCCAGCGCCCTGCGCGTGCTCGCTGCGGGCGAGACGCACGAGGCGTGATCGACCTCGCCGCGACCCTGCGGCAGCGTCCCGTCGTGCTCGACGGCGGCCTCGGCACCCTGCTCGAGGCCCGTGGCAACGACGTGTCGTCGGCCCTCTGGTCGGCGCAGGTGCTGCGCGACGCCCCCGACGAGATCCGCGCGGCGCACGCGCAGTTCGCCACCGCGGGCGCCGAGATCGTGATCACGGCGTCGTACCAGGTGGGGTTCGGCGGCGAGATCCCCGATGCCGAAGTCGAGACGCTCCTGCGACGTTCGGTGTCGCTCGCGCGAGAAGCCGCCGACGTCGTGGTCGCGGCATCCGTGGGTCCGGTCGGAGCGCTGCGTGCCGACGGCAGCGAGTACACGGGAGAGTACGGCCTGTCGCTCGACGAGCTGCGTCGCGCCCATCGACGGCGCCTGCACGTGCTGGCCGACGCCGGGGCCGACGTGCTCGCGGTCGAGACGATCCCCTCGCCCCTCGAGCTCGAAGCGGTGGCGCTCGAGCTCGCCGACCTCGGAGTCCCCGCGGTGGTGAGCCTCTCGGCCGACAGCACCGGTTTCGCCGTTCCCGGCTCTCGAGCCGCGGCGCTGCGCCTCGCGGCATCCGTTCCCGGTGTGCTCGCCGTCGGCGTGAATTGCTGCGCGCCCGACACGGTGCTGCCCGCGCTGGCCGAGGCGCCCGGCATCGCGCTCGTCGCCTACCCGAACACGGGGGAGCGGTGGGATGCCGAGACCCGCACCTGGCACGGCGGCACCGCCCCGCTGGCCGACGGCGTACCCGCGTGGGTCGCCGCGGGAGCGCGCATCGTGGGAGGCTGCTGCCGCTCGATGCCGGTCGACATCGCCGCGATCGCGGCGGCGGTGCGCTGACCGCGCACGGTCACTGCGCGTCGTACCCGGGGAGCGCGGCGCCGCCCCCGTCGACGACCTCCCCGCCGGCGAGCGGAGTCGCCGACGGCGGCAGCTCCCGATCGCTGCGGCGGAGCGAACGCGGAGCGGCGGTGGTGAGCAGCGCGACCTCTTCGGGTTTCCAGCCGTGGGAGTCGCGCATGCGCGCGCTGAGCGTCGAGACGGCCGAGGGGTGCGCGACTTCGACGCCGTGCATCGCGTCGACGGCCGAGGGGTCGACCTCGCGGGCGGCCAAGCGCAGGTCCAGCAGCAGGGCGAGCACGCGGTCTCTCCCGTACGCCGCGGTCGCGAGCTTCCAGTCGCCGATCACCACGGCGGTGCGCGGCCGGCGATCGGCGTAGGTTCCGACGGTCGCCGGGCGCCCCACGAGGGCGACCGAGAGTCCCGTCAGCATCATCGCCGTGATGGCTGCGACGACGATCCCCGCGGGCGAGAAGACGAGGTCGGCGGCGGGGGATCCCAGACCGGGCAGCGCCGTCACCGCCCGACCCGCCGAGTAGAGGGCGTAGGTGGCCATCGTCACGATGAGGACTCGTCGAGAGCTTCGGGGGAGCGCGCGGTTGCGCGCCGTGAGAAGCGCGCAGACCGCGCAGCTGAGGGCGAGAGCGGCCGCCTTGACCACGAGTGCGCCGTCCTGCGGAAGCAGCGCGGAGCTCGCCGCGACCCCCGCCCCGACGACCAGCACGAGAACCACCGCCACGCGCAGGCGACGCCCGCGGGGTGCCGACACCGCGAGGCACATCGTCGCCGGACCGAGCACCACGGCCGTGTCGGCCATCACCTGCGACACCGCTCCACCGCCGTTGAAGCGCACCACGTACAGGGTTCCCGCGCCCACCGACATGGCGCCCGCCACCGATGACAGTCGCAGGAAGACGCCGAGAGGGGTGGGGCTTCCCACGCGCGGCAGCACGATGACGATGATGCCGGCGGCCAGGCCGGCGCACATCACGAGCACCCCGATCGACAGCAGCATGGCACCCCCGCGCCCCATCATGCCGCCGCGCCGCACGCGCCGTGGAGTGGGGGCGGGTGTTGACGCCGGGCGTGGAACGTGACAGGGAGTCGACGTCGCCGTACGCGGGATCAGTCGAAATCGGCCGCCACGGCGTTGCGGTGGTACTCGAAGATGATGCTCGTGCGCGTGGATGCCACGCTGTGCCGCGCCGAGAGGTGATCGACGACGAAGCGTCGCACGGCCGAGGAGTCGTCGACGGCGATGTGCACGAGGAAGTCGTCGGCGCCGCCCAGGAAGAACAGCTGGATGACGTCGGGATGCCGGCGCACTTCCTGCGCGAAGGCGTGGATGCTCTCCTGCCGCTGCCCGGGGCGCAATGTCACACCGACGATCGCCTGCAGCCCGCGGCCGAGGCGACGCTGATCGACGGCGGCGTGGAACCCGGTGACGAGGCCGCGGTCGACGAGCGAGCGCAGGCGCGAGTGCGCGGTCGAGGGGGCGACCCCCAGCGCCTCGGCCAGTGCCGCGTTGGTCATGCGCGCGTCGACCGAGAGCAGCTCGATGATGCGGGCGTCGTGCGGGTGCAGTTCGTCGTCGGGCATCGCAGATCCTTCGGCCGTCGGTCGCGCTCGGAGCGTCAGGATCCGACGATACGCGTGCTCCTCGACCGCTGCGCGAAGAATCTGCGGGTTTACACCACCGAAACACCCTGTTCTGCGATTCTTCCGGCACGCCCATCCGCTCGAGGAGGAACCCATGCGCGTCTCTGTGCCGACCGAGATCAAGAACAACGAGAACCGCGTCGCCATGACCCCCGCCGGGGTCGACGCGCTCGTGCACCGCGGCCACGAGGTCCTCGTGCAGGCCGGTGCCGGGGTCGGGAGCGGCTTCGCCGACGAGCAGTACCGCGCAGCGGGGGCCGAGATCGTTCCGACCGCCGACGAGACGTGGGCGCGGGCCGAGCTGCTGGTCAAGGTGAAGGAGCCCATCGCGCCCGAGTACGGCTTCCTCCGCCGCGACCTCACCCTCTTCACCTACCTGCACCTCGCCGCCGACCGCCCTCTCACCGACGCGCTCATGGCCGCGGGGACCACGGCCGTGGCCTACGAGACCGTGCAGACCGCCGACCGCGCGCTCCCGCTGTTGGCGCCCATGAGCGAGGTCGCGGGACGCCTGTCGATCATCGAGGGCGCGCACCACCTGCTGCGTGCGTCGGGCGGGCGCGGCCTGCTTCCCGGTGGCGTTCCCGGCACCCCGCGGGCCAAGGTCGTCGTGATCGGCGGCGGCGTCGCGGGCGAGCACGCCGCGGCCAACGCGCTGGGCCTCGGCGCCCGGGTGACGGTCGTCGACATCTCGCTGCCCAAGCTGCGCCAGCTCGAGGAGCGCTTCGGTGGCGCCATCGAGACCCGCGTCTCGACGCGCCTCGAGATCGCGGAGCAGCTCGCCGACGCCGACCTCGTGATCGGTTCGGTGCTCATCCCGGGCGCCGCCGCCCCGAAGCTGGTCACCGACGAGATGGTCGCGTCGATGAAGCCCGGCTCGGTGCTCGTCGACATCGCGATCGACCAGGGCGGCTGCTTCGAGGGCTCTCGCCCGACCACGCACGACGCGCCCACGTTCCGCGTGCACGAGGCGCTGTACTACTGCGTCGCCAACATGCCCGGCGCCGTTCCGCACACCTCCACGCGGGCGCTGTCGAACGCCACGCTCCCCTACATCACGCGGATCGCCGACGCGGGCTGGGAGTCCGCGGCATCCGCCGATCCCGCCCTCGCGAGGGGGCTGAACGTGCGCGCCGGCGTCGTGGTGAACGAGGGCGTCCGCGCCGCCTTCTCGCTCTGACTCCCCAGACGTCCTTCACCCCCTGTTGAGTGTCCGAGACACGCCGCGCGCCTGCGCGCCCGAGCGGCGTGTCCTGGACACTCGACGGGGGCTCGAGCGACTCAGCCCCGCACCCACGCGTACGTGATCTCGGGGCGCCCCTGTCCGCCGTAGCGGGGCTCGCGGCGCACGCGGCCGACGTCGGCGAGGTGCTCGAGGTAGCGCCGGGCGGTGACGCGCGACATGCCCTCGCTCTCGCCGACCTCGGTCGACGACACGGCTCCGGATGCCGTGCGCACCCGTTCAGCCACGGCCTGCAGCGTCTCATCGCTCAGGCCTTTCGGCATGAGGGGCGGCGCCACGGTGCGCAGCGACCCGAGCAGCGCGTCGACCTCGGACTGCGTGGCCTCTCCGGCTGCGCGGTCGAGGCCCTCGACGTACGCGCGGTACGCCTCGAGCCGCTCGCGGAAGGCGGCGAACGCGAACGGCTTGATCAGGTACTGCACGACGCCGATCGAGACCGCGGCGCGCACGGTCGCGGCGTCGCGGACCGCCGTGACGGCGATGATGTCGACGCGCGAGCCCGCGGCGCGCACGCGCCGGGCGACGTCGAGACCCGAGCCGTCGGGCATGGTCATGTCGAGCAGCACGAGGTCGATGCGGCGCTGCGCGTCCGACAGGGCGGTGAGCGCGGCCCGGGCGCCGGCGGCCTGCCCGACCACTTCGAAGCCCGGCACCCGCGCGACGTAGGCGGTGTGCAGTTCGAGGGCGAGCGCGTCGTCGTCGACGACCAGCACCCGGATCACGACGGCACCCCCGCCAGGAACACGCGCACGGTCGTGGGGTCGGTGCCCAGCTGCAGGGTGCCTCCGTGCGCCGCGACGATGTCGCGCACGAGGGCCAGGCCCACGCCGCGCCCGCCGACGGCATGGGCGGGTTTGGTCGACGCCCCGAAGGCGAAGGGGTCGTCCAGCGCGGGGTCGAACCCGGCTCCGCTGTCGCTCACCTCGAGCACGACGTCGCCGCCGCCCTCGCGCACCACCACGCGCACCCACCGCGGCTCGGCGCCCGAGCTCGCGGCATCCAGGGCGTTGTCGACGAGGTTCCCCACGATCGTGACCGCCTCGGCCGGGGCCAGGGGCAGTGCGGGCGTCGGTTCGGCGACGTCGAGGTCGAGGCGCACGTCCCGCTCGGCGGCCTCGTCGAGCTTGCCGAGCAGCAACGCGACGACCACGGCGCCCTCGTCGTCGGACACCAGGCGGTCGGCGAGCTCTTGCCGTTCCCCCGTGGATGCCACGATCAACCGCCGCGCGTCGTCGATCCGCCCGAGCTCGAGGAGCGCCAGCAGCGCGTGCAGCCGGTTGCCGTGCTCGTGCGTCTGCGAGCGCAGGGTGTCGCTGAGGGTGCGCACGCCCTCGAGTTCGCCGAGCAGCGCCTGCAGCTCCGAGCGATCGCGCAGGGTCATGACGTGTCCGCGTTCGGGGGCGCGGCGGCCGGCGAGGTCGCGGGCCTCCTCCTGGTTGACCAGGAGCACGCGGTCCCCGTTGACGATGGTCTCCTCGACCATGCGCCGCCCGGTGACGATGGCGTCGGCCAGGGCGGCGTCCATGTCGACGTCGCGGGGGTCGAGTGAGACCTGCCCGCTCGTCGCCGGTGGCAGGGCGAGCAGGTCGGCGGCTTCGTCGTTGTACAGCACGATGCGTCCGTCGCGATCTGTGACCACGAGCCCCTCGCGCAGCGAGTGCAGCACGGTCTCGTAGCTCTCGACGAGGCGCGACAGCTCGCCCGGGGTGTACGACCCCGTCACGCGGCGCGCACTGCGGCGGATGTAGAGGGCGCCCAGCACGCCGAAGCCGACGATGGCGGCGGCGGCGGCGACGATCACCGGCACGCGGGCGGCGAGGTCCTGCTGCACGGCGCCGAGCGTCACGCCCACGGCCACGAGTCCGACGATGGTGCCGTTTTCGTCGCCGCCGTCGCGGATCGGGACGATCGTGCGCACCGAGGGGCCGAGCGTCCCCTCGTACACCTCGGTGAACGACTCGCCCGCGAGTGCCTCGGCCCGCGAGCCCTGGTACTGCTGCCCGATCTCGGAGCGGTTGCGGTGGGTGAGCCGGATGCCGTCGGGGGTCATGATCGTCACGAACGACAGTGAGGCGTCGTCGAGGATGTACTCGACCATGGGCTGCAGCGCGTCGGAGTCGCTGCGTTCGACGAGGTCGGCGACGTCAGGTTCGTGCGCGAACGTCTCGGCGACCGAGCGCGTGACCTGCTCGGCCTCGCGCTGGCCGGAGTCGCTCAGCTGCATCGAGAGCAGGGCGGCGAGGACTCCCGCGACGAGCACGACGACGCCGAGCGCCACGAGCGCCAGGCGCCCACCCACGCTCAGTCGCATCACCGCACCTTTCGTCGCGCTTGCCGTGAACAATACGACCACAAATCGCTCCCGCGTCCCGCGTCGATCAAAGTCATGACATCGACCGGCACCCCCGCCGGACTCAACGAAGGCGTTCAGAAAAGGGGAAGTCGCCCATGGCACTCTCACTCCGCACCACCCGAGACGGTCGGCCTCGCAAGAAGATCGACCGCAACCACTGGCTCTACATCTCGGTCATCATCGCCGTCGTCGCCGGTGTCGTCGTCGGTCTCGTCGCTCCGGCGTTCGCCACCACGCTCGAGCCGGTCGGCAAGGGCTTCGTCAGCCTCATCAAGATGATGATCGCCCCGGTCATCTTCTGCACGATCGTCGTGGGCATCGGCTCGATCGCCAAGGCCTCCACGGTCGGCAAGATCGGCGGCCTGGCGATGGTCTACTTCCTCGTGATGTCGTCGTTCGCGCTCATCATCGGCCTCGTCGTCGGCAACATCATCCACCCCGGCGAGGGCCTCAACATCTCGGGCTCGACGTACGAGGCGGCCGCCGAAGCGACCACGACCCAGGACTTCATCCTCGGGATCATTCCGACCACGTTCTTCTCGGCGTTCACCGGCGGCAGCATCCTGCAGGTGCTGTTCATCGCCCTTCTCGTCGGCTTCGCCCTGCAGGGCATGGGCGAGCGCGGCGCGCGCATGGTCGAGGGCATCCGCAACTTCCAGGTGCTCGTCTTCCGCATCCTCGGCATGATCCTCTGGCTCGCCCCGATCGGTGCCTTCGGTGCTATCGCCGCGGTCGTCGGCAAGACCGGCTTCCAGGCCGTGATCAGCCTCGGTGTCCTGATGGGCGCGTTCTACCTCACGTGCTTCCTCTTCATCACCCTCGTGCTCGGAACGCTCCTCTACGTCGTGACCCGCACCAACATCTTCACGCTGATGAAGTACCTCGGCCGCGAGTACCTGCTCATCGTCGGCACCTCCTCGTCCGAGGCGGCTCTTCCCCGCCTCATCGCCAAGATGGAGCACCTCGGTGTCTCGAAGCCCGTCGTCGGCATCACCGTCCCGACCGGCTACTCGTTCAACCTCGACGGCACCGCGATCTACCTCACGATGGCGTCGCTGTTCATCGCCTCGGCCATGGGTTCGCCCATGTCGATCGGCGAGCAGATCGGCCTCATGATCTTCATGATCATCGCCTCGAAGGGGGCGGCCGGTGTCACCGGTGCCGGCCTCGCCACCCTCGCCGGCGGCCTCTCGGCCTACCGCCCCGACCTGGTCGACGGCGTCGGCGTGATCGTCGGCATCGACCGGTTCATGTCGGAGGCCCGTGCGGTCACCAACTTCACCGGCAACGCCGTGGCCACGATGCTGATCGGCGTCTGGACCAAGCAGTACGACGGTCAGCGTGTGCGCGAGGTCCTCTCCGGCAACATCCCGTTCGACGAGACCCTGCTCACCGGTCACGACCACTCGGCCACCCCGGCGGCGGATGCCAAGGAGCTCGCCTCGGCAGAGGTCGGTGCCGGCCCCGCCGTCAAGGTCGACACGCAGTCGCTCGACGCGTTCCGCGCCCAGGCGGCGGCGGAGGCGGCGGCGCGGGGTCGTTCGTGAGCCTGACGCACGACACCTCGGCGGGGGCGGCTTCGGTCGCCCCCGCCCCGGCGCGTGTCGACCTCGCGCGCACGTGGATGCTGCGCTCGCCGCTCGCCGGCGGCCTCGAGACGTCGGCCGATGTGCTGGTGCTCGACCTCGAAGACGGCCTCCCGGCCGGGCGTAAGGCCGAGGGTCGGGACCGCGCCCGCGCCGCGGCCTCCGACGCCCCGGTGTGGTTGCGCATCAGCGCCGCCGGAACCCGCGACGGCCAGGCCGACCTCGCTCTCGGTCGCGAGCTCGATGACCGCCTCGCCGGCGTCGTGCTGGCGATGTGCGCCGGGCCCGCCGACGTCGCCCATGTGGCGGCATCCCTCCCCGCCGGTGTCCCCATCGTCGCCATGGTCGAATCGGCTGCGGCCCTGTTGGCCGCCCCCGCGATCGCCGCGCACCCGGCCACCCGCCGTCTCGCGTTCGGCACCGGGGACTTCCGCCGCGACACCGGCATGGGGGTCGACCGCATCGCCCTGTCGTGGCCGCGGGCGCAGCTGGTCGTCGCCTCCGCCGCGGCCGGTATCGCCGGACCGATCGACGGCCCGTGCGGTCCGGTGGATCAGGCTCAGGATGCCGCCGCGCACGCCGTCGCGATGGGATTCACCGGCACGCTCGCGCTCCACGATGCCGCCGTCGACGGCGCGCACGCCGCGTTCACGCCGTCGCCGGCCGAGGTCGACGCCGCTCTCGCGCTGCTGTCGGCGACGCCCGACGGTCCGGTCGACGGCTCCTACGCCCCGACCCTGGCGCGTGCCCGCGCCCTGGTGGAGCGCGCCGAGGCGCTGGCCTCGCTCTGACCGCAGCCCTGAGCCTGTCGCGGGGCCGGCCCGCATTCAGGTCCCGGTGAGGTCGACGAGGTCGGGATCCGCCTGTCGCCGGGTCTCCGTCTCAGCGCCCCGGGCCCCCAGCCGGTCGGCAGCTCAGCGGCCCCGCCCGAACCAACGCCGACGCCGCGCCGGTGCCACAGCGACCGCCGCCTCCCGCGCCCGCCGCCGCTCGCCCCATGCCCGTACCTCGGCCTCGACGTCGACCGTCGGCGTCACCACCGGCGGCCCGCCCTGCAGCTGACGTCTGGCTTCGACGACCCGGCGGTTGAAGTCCTCCACGGCCTCCCGCACCTCGGGCTCGCGCGTGAGCGCGTCCAGCCTCTGCGCCATCTCGGCGTGCTCGACGCGCAGGGTCAGCGCGGGCGGTCCGAGGCCGGTGAGCTGCTCGGTCTCGATCTTGCGGCGGATCCACCAGTCGGGGTCGTGAGCGGCGCCGAGGTCGGGCAGGGGCTTGCCCGCGCCGGGGAGGTCGTCGAACTCGCCGCGACGGATCGCCTGCTGGATCGCCGTCTCGACGAAGGCAACGCGTTCGGCGGCCGTCGACCCCCGCGCCGGACGCTCGTCCGACGCGGGTTCGAGCAGGCCGTCGTCGCGGAGCGCGCGATCGAGGCGATACCGTTCGGCTGCCTGGCGGGGGTCGTCGCTCACGCGGCTTCCCGCCCCTCACGCTCCAGGCGCCGCAGCCGCTCGCGCGCCATGTCCTGGGCCCGCGGGCCGGAGCCCAGGGCCCGCTCGGTGACGCGCAGGATCACGCGCGTGAGCGTCAGGACGGGAAGAGGCCAGCGCCGCACGCCGAGCATCTTCCGGTAGCGGCGGGGGATCGTCGCCACCGCCGCCGCGAACAGCACGCGGTACGACAACCCCATGACGCCGGGGAACGGCGGTCGGCGCAGGAACGAGACCACGTCCGCGACCCGTTCGTCTCCGCGCAGCTCGCCACGCTCCCAGAACCCGTCGATCTCGGCGCGCAGGGCCGCGCGCGTGAGGGGCGGGTCGACGACCCGCATGAGGCGCCCGGCGGTCGCCCAGTCGGCGACATAGGCATCGGGTCCGCCGGGGATGGGTTTCTTCGAGGCCTCGTGCCCGGCGAGGAACGCATCGGTGAAGGCCAGGTGCACCCACCGCACGAGGTCCTGCGCCTCGGCCGTGTACCGGCGTTCCTCCCCGTCGCCCGCCTGGTACTCGCCCTTCACCCGTTGGTGGAAGCGTCCGACGCGGGCGGTCTCGGCATCCGCCTGCGTGCGCGAGCCGTAGGTCAACGTGATGACCCAGCGCACCGTACCGGTGAGGCGTCCGATCGGATCCTCGCGGTAGCGCGACCAGTCGTGCACGCCCGCCAGCGCCCCCGGGTGCAGCGCCTGCAGCAGCAGGGCACGGATGCCGGCGACCAGCGTGCCCATTCCGGCGTGCACGGTCCACGCGGGACCGTTCTCGACGAAGTAGCCGGCGTCGTCGCCCTCGGCGATCGCGCGCACGTAGGGGGCCATGCCGGTCGGGTCGCCCGCGAGGGCGACGAGGATCTTCCCGCGTAGCGACTGGATCCAGTCGGGAGCGGGGGAGTGGGGAGCGTCGGTCACCCTTCCAGCGTGCCACCGTCTGAGCGGGTGGGCTCCGTGGAGAGAGGGTCAGTGACCTTCGTGGGTGATGACGGGCACGGTGCCGTCGTCGCGTAGCAGCACGGCGTTCTGCGTGGCGCCGAGGGCGGGGGTGACGACGACGGCGATGACGGCGGCGGCGACCAGCAGGCCGATCACGCTCATGGGTTTGGCGGTGCGCTCGGGTGCGGCGGCCCGGCGTTGCCGGCGTAGGTGCACGGCCGTGGTCGCGCCGACGACCACCAGCAGAAAGGATGCCGCGGCGACGGCCACGATGCTGGTGCGCGCGGGAGCGGCGAACATCAGGGCGAAGACGGTGAACAGAGAGACCAGGCTGCCCGCGAGGGCGGCCCGGGGGGTGACGAGGCGCCCGGCGGAGAGAACCGCGGCGCCCCAGACGAGGGCGGCGAGTCCGAGGACCACCGCCCCGACTCCGAGGCCGCGCGCGGCGACCCCGGAGCCGGTGGTGATGATGGCGCCCGCACCGAGGGCGGCGGTGATGAGCCCGGCCCCCCATGCAGACACGGAGGGCCACGACCGTACGAACGTCGCGGCGGTCATCGTCAGACCGCTGCGGTGCGGGGGACGTTGCGCTCGGTGCCCAGGCCGACACCCAGCAGCACGACGGCGCTGGCGAGGTGCAGGAAGTGGTCGGGCACGTTCAGGGCCAGGATGTTCGCCGAGGTACCGACCAGGAAGAAGCCGACGATGCCGAGCAGCAGGTAGACGGCGCCGACGGTCGTGTTGACGCCCTTGGCGGCGCGTGCGTTGGCCAGACCCGCGACGAGCAGCGCGCCACCGATCAGAAGGTGGGCGATGTTGTGCAGCGGGTTGACCTCGAAGATGCCCAGCAGCAGGCCACCCTGCGTGGCGATGAATCCGACACCGCCGGTGACGGCGAAGCCGAGCAGACCCACGAGCAGGTAGACAGCGCCGAAGACGGTGGCCACGAGACGGTTGGGTGATGAGCTCATGATGAACCTCCCAGAGAGTTGGCAGCGACCGTCCGGCCGCGTCACATCATCTTCGGAGGCAATGCATGGATTGGATTGGCCTTTGCGTCAGTGCAGGCGATCCGGTAGAACCCGGGGGTGTGGGGCGACTCCCGAAAACGACAGAAGGCCCCCGAGTACTCTCCGAGGCCCTCCGTTATATAGCCGACCATAGGTGAGAGGCGAACGCCGACTCGGGGCATTGCGTTTCACCCGGTGTTCACGTAACCCGCGGTTCTGCCACACTGCGGTCATGCGTTTCGAGACGACCCTGTCGCAGATCGGCAACAACACCGGTATCGAGGTGCCGCCCGAGGTCGTCGAGGCCCTCGGCGGCGGCAGACGCGCCGCCGTCGTCGTCGATGTGAACGGGTACGTCTATCCCAGTACGCTCGCCGTCATGGGCGGGCGGCAGCTCATCCCGTTCTCGGCCGACAAACGCGCAGCGACGGGGTTGTCGGGCGGCGATCCGATCGTCGTCGAGCTGCGACTCGACACCGCTCCGCGCACCGTCGAGGTACCCGACGATCTCGCCGCGGCTCTCGACGCGGCGGGCGCGCGCGCCGCGTTCGACGCTCTCGCTCCCAGCGCGCGAAAGGCCCACGTCGCGAACGTCGAGGGAGCCAAAACGGCCGACACCCGCGCGCGGCGCATCACCTCCCTCGCGACGAAGCTCGGTTGACCTCGACGGACCGCGTGGGGGACGCGCGACCGATAGCCTGGACCGGGAGGTCACGTGGGGCGCACGAAGGAAGCCATCGCCGAAGGGCTGTCGATCGCGACGGCCGCGGCCCGGCTTTCGCTGCGCAATCGCATCCTGGTCGAGACGATCGCCCGAGGCGGTCACTTCGACGGTGACGTCTTCGCGGAGTTCGCCCGTAAGACGCTGAGCTCTCTCGCCGACGAGCAGGACCAGGCCGCCGAGCGCGTGACGCATCAGCGAAAGCGTGCGTGGGGCCGATTCTCCGACTCCTCGGGAACCCACGACTACCGCGACCGTGACACCCGCAACCTGCGGCGTCGCGCCAAGCAGTCGCACGGCGTCGCCAAAGAGCTGCGTGCCCTCGCCGACGATCCCGAGCGCGTGCGCCAGCTCGTCGCCGCGGCGCGCATCGCGGCCTGGGGTGACGTCGAGGCCAATCTCAGTCAGCGTCTCGACGTCGAGGGGATGACGGCCGACGCCGACCCCGAATACGCGACGATGCGGCGTGCCCGCATGGATGCCCTGCGCATGGTCGACCTCGCCCGCCTCGCGTCGCAGGCGAAGCGCCGGGCGAAAGACAAGGCCGAGGCGGCCGAGGCGGCCTCCGAGGCCGCGCCGACGACCGGCGGCGGCAAGAGCGGCAAGAAGAAGAAGTCGGCCGCGCTCTGACGCGACTCCGGAGCGCGGCGAGGGCGGCGTCCGGATGCCGACGCCGTGCGCAGCCGCGGTCGACGGCTACACGGAAGGCGGATGCCATGGCGAAGCGACGGTTCGGACGCACGGCTCGGGTCGCCCGGCCGGGGTACGCGATGGTGTCGGTGAGCGCGCGCGACGCGAACGGGTTCGTGCACCACTACGACGACATCGAGGCATCGCTCGATTCCCTGCGCGAGGCCATCGCGATCCTGCAGCGCACATCAGCGCGGGACGATGCCGCGCCCGGCGACGAGGCCGACCCGCTCTCCTGAGAAGCGATCTCGCTCGAAGAACGCGCTTTCTCGAGTCGATAAGCTTCGCCCGTGAAACCGCTGGGACATCCGCGTCGCCCCTCTCGATTCCTGACCATCCTCGCGACGCTGGCGTTCACGGCGAGCGCCCTCATGCTGAGCGGCGTGGCCACGGCCGCGTCGGCGGTCGATACGCCGTCGGCATCCGAGGTTGCCGCGTGCCGTGCGCCGGCGGGGGACAGCCCGCTTCGGGAGGGATTCCCCCTGCCGGCGAACGCGCTTCCCCCCTCGGGTTCCCCGGTGGTCGCGACGCTGTACGTCGACTTCGACGATGCGCCCGGAGACCCTCGGGAGATCCCCGGGATCGAGGAGACCCTCGACGTCTCGGTGAAGGCGCTCGACGATGCTTCGCGCGGCGCGCTGACCCTTCAGAGACGGTCGCATCCCGAGTGGACGCGGTTGGCCGGATCGTCTGCCGAGTGGGAAGAGGGTCAGCAGGATCTCGCGAGTGCCGTCGCCGCCACCGACGACGTCGTCGACTTCTCGACCGTCGACGTGGTCTGGGTGGTCTGGACGACGAAGACCCCGCGTGACGCCTTCCGCTCTCACGCGGGCAACGACTACGGGGTGGTGGCTGACGGACGCACTCTGACGCACGGGGCGCTGCTGCGGCAGGTCGATCTCAACGGGGGCGGCCATTGGGTGCCCACGCACGAGATGGGTCACGTCCTCGGTCTGCCCGACCTGTACGACACGTCGAATGACGGGGCGCCGTCGACGCGATGGACCGGACCGTGGGACCTGATGGGCTCGACGATCGGTCCGGGGCATGCGTACTTCGCCTGGCACCGATGGATGCTCGGCTGGGCGAGCGACGCACAGGTCGCCTGCGTGCTGCCCGGTGAGACGCGCACCGTGTCTCTGTCGCCGGTGCAGTCCGACGGCCCGACCCTGCTCGCCGCGGTGCGTCTCGACGCCTCGCGCGTGCTGACCGTCGAGTCCCGGCGCGCCGAGAAGTGGGACGTCGGCATTCCCCACGAGGGCGTCCTCGTGTCCACCGTCGACGTGTCTCGCACGACGGGCGACGGCCCGATCCAGGTCGAGTTCGCCGATGGCCGGCATCCCGACGTCCGGAATGAGGCGACGCTGCTGGACGCCCCGCTGCGCCTCGGCGAGACGTACACGGATGCCGCGACGGGCGTCTCGATCCACGTGGACAGCACGGGCGCCGACGTCGATGTCGTACGGGTGGACGCGTCGTCGATCACTCCGCGGCCCGTGACCGCCACGAAGACGATCGCCACGTACCGGACCACGAACGACGGTGACGAGGTCATCCCGCTCGATGACCTCGTCACCCGCGGCACGGGAGTGGATGCCGTCGCCTTCGGCACGTTCGACCTGAGGGACGACGGCGCGTTCCTGCGGAATGGAGAGCCCTTCTTCGCCGACACCGACCCGGACGCACGGGCCGAGCTCGCCGAGCTCCGTGCCGCCGGGATTCCCGTCGTCGTGACCCTCGGCGGCGAATCCGCGTCGATCTGGTCGGTGCTGAGCCGGGACTTCGACCGCTACTACGGAAACCTCCGCGGGTATCTGCAGATGAACTCGTTCGACGCCGTCGAGCTCGACATCCGCACGGACCTCGACACGGGCATGATCGTGCGACTGGTCGACGCTCTGCGCCGTGACCTCGGCCCGCTGTCCACCGTGTCGCTCGTCGGTGACGAGGCGGCGTTCGCGGGAGCAAGCGACTCGGCTCCCGACTATCCCGCCGTCGCGGCGGCGCGCGGCGACGACGTGGCGTGGTTCGCCCTTCGCCTCGCCTGCGACGCCGTGGTGACCGGCGACGGCTACCGCCGGTTGGTCGCCCAACTGGGGATGCCACCCGAGAAGGTCGTCCTGTCGGCCAGCACCTCGCCCGCTCTCTGCCCCGCGGGAAGCGCGTTCACCTCGCCCGACGAGCTCGCTCGATCGCTCCAGGACATCGTCGCTGCCGAGCCGCGGTTCGGCGGAGTCCGGGGGGACGAATACGCCGGGGCCCTTCCGGGCGGTGCATCGGCACCGTGGCAGTGGTTCGCGACGATGACCGCCGCGATGAACGACCCCGCGCCGCAGCCGACGGTGTCTCCGCAGCCGACGGCGTCGCCGGATCCGACGGCGTCGCCGGAGCCGAGCGTCTCGCCGGAGCCGAGCGTCTCGCCGGAGCCGAGCGTCTCGCCGGAGCCGACGGCCTCCGCTGACCCGACCGCGTCGGCCGCCCCCGGCCGTCCGAGCGGGCTCGCCCAGAGCGGCGCCGTGGTGTGGCTCGGGCTTGTTCCCGTCGCGGGGGCGATCATCGCCGCCGGCGTTCTGCTGTCCCCGCGGAGGCGCCGGACGACGATCTGAGGCCGGTCCTGCTCTCTCCGCGAGGCAGGGAGAGCAGCACCGCATCGCGGCGGCGGATCGTCTCCGCCCGAAAACGAGACAAGGCCCGGTCGGAATTTCTTCCGGACCGGACCTCTACTGTCTCAACACAGTGTGCGCCCGAAGGGACTCGAACCCCTAACCTTCTGATCCGTAGTCAGATGCTCTATCCATTGAGCTACGGGCGCAGGGCCTCCGCGCGAAACGGCGCGCAGGCCGTGGTCAAGCATAGCCGCGACCCCGGGGCACGTCTAATCGGCCCCGAACGGCGTGCATCCCGGGCGTGGCGCACAGGTGACCACACGGTGTCGGACGGGACACGTACGCTGGCGACATGAGCGCCTACGTCTCCGCGTTCGAGCTGTTCTCCATCGGGATCGGACCCTCGAGCTCCCACACCGTCGGCCCCATGCGCGCGGCCGTCGATTTCGCCGCCCGGCTGCGCGCTCACGGCATCCTCGAGCGGGTGGCATCCGTCTCGTGCGCGCTCTACGGATCGCTCGGTGCGACCGGCATCGGCCATGGCACCCCCGACGCCGTCGTGGCGGGCCTGCAGGGCCTCGAGCCCGAGACCGTGGATCCGGATGCCGTCCGCCGCGCGTGGTCGGACTGGCCCGACGGGCGTTCCCTCCGCCTCGCCGGCGAGCATGAGATCCCGTTCGCGAAGAGCGATGTCGCCCTCGTGCCCCGGACGCGCCTTCCCGGGCATCCCAACGCCCTCACCCTCGTCGCGCGCGACGCCGACGGGGTCGTCCTCGTCGAGGAGACGTTCTACTCGATCGGCGGGGGCTTCATCCGCCGCGAGGGCGAACCGTCGGCTGTCGCGGCCGCGCCCATGCCGCTCGCCTTCGACGACGCGGCCACCCTGATCGAGCTGTGCGACGAGCGCGGCATCACCATCGCCGAAGCCGCGCGCCTCAACGAAGCGGCCCTGCGCTCCGACGACGAGATCGCCGCGGGCCTCGACCGCATCTGGGACGCCATGGCCACCTGCGTCGACGCCGGCCTGCGCAACGACGGGGTGCTCCCCGGCATCCTGAAGGTCAAGCGCCGAGCCGCCGTCATCCGAGGACAGCTGGATGCCATCGAGGCCGAGGGTCATCGAGAGTTGCCGGGGGAGTGGCTCGGGGCGTTCGCGCTTGCCGTGAACGAAGAGAACGCGGCCGGTGGTCGAGTCGTGACGGCGCCCACGAACGGCGCGGCTGGAATCCTTCCGGCGGTGGCGATGTACTGGTGGCGTTTCCTCGCCGACTCGGGACTGGGGGCGGGCAACGCCGTGACCCCCTACGGCGAGCTGGTGGGCAGCGCTCTTCTCGGGTACGACGGCCACGCTGTCACCCGCGGCGAGGTCGCCGCGTGGGACGACGGTGACGTGGCCGAGGCGAACCGTCGCCGTGGCATTCGACGCTTCCTGCTCACCGCGACGGCGCTCGGCTCGCTCTTCAAAGCCAACGCGTCGATCTCGGGCGCCGAGGGCGGGTGCCAGGCCGAAGTCGGCTCCGCGTGCGCGATGGCCGCGGGTGGTCTCACCGCCGTCATGGGTGGGACGAACCGGCAGATCGAGAACGCGGCCGAGATCGCGATGGAGCACCATCTGGGCCTGACGTGCGATCCGGTGGGTGGGCTCGTGCAGATCCCCTGCATCGAGCGCAACGCCATCGCCGCGTCGACGGCGGTCACCGCGGCGCGGCTCGCGCTGCGCGGCGACGGCTCGCACTACGTCTCGCTCGACGCGGTGGTCGAGACCATGCGCCAGACCGGCATCGACATGTCGACGAAGTACAAAGAGACCAGCGAGGGCGGCCTGGCGGTCAACGTCATCGAGTGCTGACGCACGCGGCTCGGCTGGTCGCCGCGCGCCCGCGGACCGGCCAGGAGGCCGTCGTCAGGCGGGGGCGCGCAGTTTCGCGGTGAGCGCCTGCAGCTGGGCGAGCTCGTCGTTGTCGAGGCGCGCCATGCGCGCGGCGATCGAGCGGCCGTGGGCGGCGGCGATGCCCCGGAACGTGACGGCGCCGGCTTCGGTGGCGGTCACGAGCGAGCCTCGACCGTCTTCGGGGTCGGCGCACTTGGTGAGCAGGCCTCGCGTGACCATGCGCTCGACCAGGCGTGACACGCTCGGCTGGCTGATGAGCATGTTGCCCGTGACGTCGCGCAGGCGTGCCGTCATGCGCGGTGACCGCGTGACGGTGAGGAGCACGTCGTACTCGGCCTGCGTCAGCTCGGTGCTGTCGAAGTCGGACCGGATGTCTTCGAACACCTCGTGCTGTGCGCGGAAGAGGCTCTCCCATGCCTGCACGGCGAGACGTCGATCGGTCATGCATTCAGCGTAGAGGGAGGACGCCTCGGGAGGACGCGCTCTCGGGCCCCTCCTGTGGACAAAGAGTAAGGGCCGGTCGGAGAGGCTTCCGACCGGCCCTTGTCCCTGCACCAAGAGTGTCCTGCAATCACATGTCGGTAGCTGCCACAGCAAAACAACTACCGTGCGAGCACTCTATAACGACGAGATAACGGAAGGGAAGAGTTCGCCGTTATCTTTTCGTGATCGCATCGCGCGCCGGTGTCCGATGACAGTGATCCTGTCGTCCGTGCCATTGATTCTGTGGGCGGGTCTCGCGATAGGCAGCGATTGGCTTTCGGTCTTCAGGTCATGGACATGGTCCTTGCGCCCGCCTAAGACCGGCACAGGACCGGGGACGGTTCACCGTTCCCAGCGCTCTGTGTGGTGTCACGCTGCTAAGGAGGATCAACCCGTGGTTGGTAGTCGGCTTCATCGTGTCGTCCGTACCGTCGAGTGACAAGCGATGGATGGAGGCTTCTGTGGCGATCGAGGTTCGTTCCTTGAGTAAGAGATACGGCAGCAAGTCGGCGGTGAATGATGCGTCGTTCGAGGTACAGGGCGGGCGAGTAACCGGGTTTCTCGGGCCGAACGGCGCGGGAAAGTCCACGACGATGCGGCTGATGGTCGGGTTGGACCGGCCCTCGTCGGGTGAGGCGTTGATCGACGGACAGCGGTACGCCGGCTTGCGGTTGCCGCTTCGTCAGGTCGGCGCACTGCTGGATGCGAAGTCAGCGCATCGCTCCCGCACGGCTGTCAATCATCTGCGCGCGGTCGCCGCCACCCACGGGATCGGGCGGGCGAGGGTAGACGAGGTGATCGACCTGGCCGGGCTCACGTCGGTCGCCCGCAAACGGGTGGGCAGCTTCTCGCTGGGGATGTCGCAGCGGGTCGGGATCGCTGTCGCGTTGCTCGGCGATCCGGGCACGCTGATTCTGGATGAGCCGGTGAACGGTCTTGATCCAGACGGGGTGACCTGGATGCGGGAACTGCTGCGCGGTCTCGCGGCCGAGGGGCGAACAGTTTTCTTGTCATCGCATCTCCTGACCGAGCTGGCGCTGGTCGCCTCGCATGTGATCGTGATCGGGCGGGGTCGCATCCTCGCCGATACCCCGGTCGACGCGCTGACGCACGGTACGTCGGTGCGAGTGCGCACGGACGGACTGAACGCACTGAAACTGATTCTGACGCGCGCGGGCGGAACGTTCGTCGTCCGCGGCGACGACACAATGGATGTCGGCGGTCTCGAGGCGGAGGATATTGCCCGTATCGCGGCCGAGCACGACATTGTGCTCTTTGAGGTGACGCCGGTGGGGCGCACACTCGAGGAAGCGTACAGAGAACTCACTCGCGGCGCGGTGGAGTACGAAGCGACGGGCGCGAGCAGCCGTGACGACGACATCTCCTGACCTGGCGGTCGGGCGGGTCAGCTTCGGCAGGGTGCTACGCAGCGAGTGGATCAAGTTCGTCACGCTGCGCTCGAACCTCCCGGTGTTCGGTGCAGTCGTCGTCGGTCTGGCCGTGATGGGCGTACTGCCGGCTCTCGCCGCCCGTGCTGACTCGGGGTTGTCTGCCGGGGTCGCTGCCCAGGATGTGTTGGGGAGCATGTCGTGGGTGCAATTGTTGGTGGCGGTACCCGCCGTGGTGTTCTTCGCGTCGGAATACTCGTCCGGTTCGGCTCGAGTGACGTTCCTGGCCGTGCCGACCCGCATCCCTGTTCTGCTCGGCAAGCAGCTCGCCATCGCTGTGCCCGCCGGGCTGGCAGGTATCGCGGGGGCCGCGATCGCGTTCGGGGAAACGCGCTGCTGCTGGATGTGCCTCCAGATGTATGGGCCGCGGTGCGGGCAGTGGCAGGTGCAGGCCTTTACCTTGCGGCGATCGCGGCGCTGTCGGTCGCGGTGGCCGCGATCGTCCGCAATCTTGTCGGCGCGCTGCTGACCGTGGCGGTGCTGCTGACGGTGGCCCCGCTGATGGTGACCCTGATCCCGATCGAATGGGTTCAGCGCACCGCAGCCTGGCTGCCGACCCCGGCGGGACAGCTCGTGTTCCTCCCCGACAACCCCGACGCCTCCTTGTCCTGGTGGGGCGGATATCTCGTGCTGCTGGCGTGGGCAGCCGCCGCAACCCTCATCGCGGGCGGCTTGTTGCGCGCCCGCGACGTGTGACGAAAGGAAACCTCCATGTCTGTCATCAGCGTCGCCGCCCCGTCTCTGGGACACGGTCGACCCGCGCTCGTGGGGGCGGTGGCCTCCGAGACGGTGAAACTGACCACCCTGCGCTCGAACTGGATTCTTGCCGCCGTGGCGTTCGTCATGGTCGTCGGTTCCGGGGTACTGCAAGGGCTGGCGTTGGTATCGCGGTTGACCGACCCGCGGTTCGCCGGGCAGCTCATCGAGGCGCGCCCGATGCAGTTCGTAGACAGTGTGCTGTGGGCCCAAGTGCTCATTGCCGTCATCGCTGTGCTCGCGGTCACCGGCGAGTATGGGTCGGGACAGATCAAAGTCTCACTGCTGGCCGCCCCGACCCGGCTGCCGGTGCTAGCCGCCAAGACGATCGCGGCCGCGGTTCTCGGGTTCGGGGTCGGCACGGTCGGCGCGGGACTGGCGTTGAGCATCCCGCTTACGTTCCTGCCCGCCGCGGGGATCGACTATCCGATCGATCTGCCAACGGGGGTGGTCCTGGCATTCGGGTCGGGTGCGTATCTCGCCGCGATCGCCGCGTTGGCGACCGCGATCGGGATACTGCTGCGCAACGTGGTCGCAGGGCTCGCCGTCACCCTCCCGCTGGTCACGATCCTGCCCTCCGTCGTCGCCTCCATCCCCGTCCAGGTGATCCGCGACGCGGCCGCGTACTTCCCGACCACCGCGGGCCGGATGCTTATCTCGGATCTGGAGACAACCGCGCCGCTGCAGCCCTGGCAGGGCTACCTCGTGCTGCTGGGCTGGGTCGCTGTGCTGTGGGTGGCAGCCGCCGTCATGCTCCGCGCGCGAGACGCCTAAAGCAAACGAACAGGAGAACACTGTGTCACCATCCATCCTTGATTTCCTCGGCCCAGCGATCGCGCTGCCGCACCCGCGCGGCGCTGAGCAGCACGGACGCCTGGGACGCTGCGCACCGCGGATACGCTCCCTTCCTGATCGGGGGTGGTCTCCTGCTGACGGTGTCCGGTGTGGCCGCGCTCGTCATGGCTCTCGCGGACGCCGCAGGGCTGGTCGGACCCGTGATGACGGGCGGGATCGTCGCGCTCTTGGCGGCGCTGATCGTCGGAGGGGTCTTCGCGCAGAGGGCGCTGCGCAGTCATCTCACGCAGACTGGATAGACACCACGTGTCGAGCATCGTGATCGACACGCCAACGGGCGAGAGGAGGCCGGACATGACCGAGAGCTCGAGTGTGCGTCTCGCCGACTTGCAGCGTCCGCTGTGGCCGCCGTTGGTGTGGTTGCAACGGCATCCGGTCATGGTCGATGTCGTCGTGGTGCTCATCGCGTGCGTCCCGCATCTGATCGCGATGATCTACCGGGCGGGCGATGCCACATGGTGGGGATACCCGCTGCTGGCGATCACAGCCGCAGCGTTGCTGATGCGTCGTCGGTGGCCGCTCACGGTGCTTTTCGTCGTCGCGATCTCCTGCGCTGCGAGTCCGCTCGCACAGCCGGGATTCGGGTACCCGATGATCCCGTTCGCTTTCGCCCTGTACACCGTCGCCTCCCTTCAGCCCCCGACCCGCGCCTTGATCGGTTACGGCGTAGGTGCCGGCGCGACAGCACTCGCGACGATCCCGTACTCACTGAGCGGCACGACCCCGCCGCTCGTCGCGATTCTCGACCCGTTCGCCCTCATCGCCCTGGTCATCGGACTTATCGTGCGGGGCCGCCGTGAGCGCCGCGTCGCGCTCGACCAGCTCGTGAACGAGCGCATCGAGAACGCCGCCGCTCTAGAACGCGCGCGGATCGCTGCCGAGATGCACGACGTGGTGGGGCACTCCATCTCAGTCATGGTTGCCCTCGCCAACGGTGCCGACGCTGGCTGGGAGGCCCATCCCGCGCGGGCGCGCGCCGCGGTCGCGAAGATCAGCATCGTCGGCCAGGACGCCCTCACCGACATCCACCGTGTCCTGAACATCCTCCGGGGCGCCGACGCCGAACTGGACGACAGCCTGCACGAGTCTGGCCTGAACATGCCCACCTTGGAAGAACTCGCCACAACGTACCGAGATGCCGACCTGCCCGTGCAGCTGACCGAACAGGGGCGCCCGCTGCCCGAGGACCCGGGGCTGCGGATGGCGGTCTACCGCATCGTGCAGGAAGCCCTCACGAATACCCTCCGCCACGCGACCGGCGCGAGCATAGCCACAGTGACCGTCACCGTGGCCGACGACGAGGTCACCGTCGAGGTGATCGACGATGGAATGCCCACTCATTCTGAGTCGAAGGTCGGGCACGGACTGACGGGCATCAGCGAGCGGGCGCGCAGCCACGGCGGACACAGCACAACAGGCCCGCTGCCCGGCCGCGGCTGGCGCACACGTGCCACCCTCAGCATCGGAGGTTCGGATGTCTGAATCGTCGGACATCACCGTGCTCGTCGTGGACGACCAACCGCTCGCCCGGGAGGGCAATTCGCTCGTGCTCGACTCCGCGCCCGGAATCCGTGTCATCGGTGAAGCCGCCGACGGCAACGAGGCCATGCAGCGTGCGGCCGAGCTCAAACCTGACATCGTTCTGATGGACGTGCGGATGCCGGGCATGGACGGCATTCAGGCCACGCGCGGCATCCTCGACCGCGGGTTGCGTAGCCGCGTGATCGTGCTGACCACCTTCGATCTGGACGAGTACGCTTTCGGTGCTCTCCGTGCTGGAGCCAGCGCCTTCCTCGTCAAGACCGCCACACACCAAGCACTCGTCGACGCTGTGCGCGTCGTCGCCCGCGGAGACGCTATCGTGACCCCGCGCATCACCCGGCAACTCATCGACGCTTACACGGGTCGCGATCAGCCCGCCTCGGCCGGTGAGGCTCTGTCGGCCCTTTCTCCCCGAGAGCGTGACGTGTTCGACGCGATCGCGCTTGGGCTCTCCAACGGCGAGATCAGCGCGATGCTGCACCTGTCACCTACGACGGTCAAGACGCACATCAACCGCATCTTCGCCAAGCTCGACCTCCGTGACCGCGTACAGGCCATCATCCTTGCCCACCAACTCGGACTTCCTATCGGGGGCGCTGCGATGTGAGCAGCTTCACGGTCTCGCAACTGGCGCTCGACCGGATGTATGGAGCCGTGGGAGGTTGTGCCATCTCGCGGAAGCACTGAACAAGCGTCGCGTAGGAAAGCGGGACGACCCCACTTGCCGGGATCCTGAGGATCCCAACCACAGAATCACTGGCGAAAACTACAGTATGACTGTCATCGGACAGTGAGGCGCACGAGGTACCCGCGTGATCACCATTGACGAGATTCCGTCGTTCGACCGGAGCTTCTTTAGGCTGCTTGACGTGTCTTCGTCCGTTGCCGATCGTCGCGTGATGCTCGTCATCGGGTGGACGCGCATCCTGGTTGCCGTCGCCGTCGTGGGAGTCCTCCTCCTCACCTTCGCGGGACGCGTCGCCGTCGGAGACGACAATCCCTTCGACTACTTCGGCTACTTCACGAACCAGACCAGCCTGCTCACGAGCGGCGTGCTCATCGCGACGGGGGCTCTCATGGTTTCCGGCCGTCCCGCGCCGCGCTGGCTGACGAGCGCACGAGCCGTCGCCGTGGCGTGCCTCATCGTGGTCGCCGCGGTGTACAACGTGCTCGTGCCGGGGACGGGATCGGCGCCCGCCTGGGTGAGCGCGATCCTGCACGTGTTCTTCCCTCTCTTCGTCCTGGTCGACTGGCTGATCGTCGGAGACCGTCGCCCTCTGTCGTGGGGGAGGTTGTGGATCGTCCTCCCCTACCCGCTTGCCTGGCTGACTGTCGTCCTCATCCGCGGAGCCACGGACGGCTGGGTGCCGTATGGGTTCCTGCTGCCGGAGCGGGGCGTCGGGTCTCTCGCCGGGCATTCGATCGGGATCCTCCTCGCGCTCGTCGTGGCCGGCGCCGTTGCGTGGGCGGGCTCGCGCGTACCCGGCGTCGTCCTGCGCGCCGTACCGACCCGTGACTAGCGGACGGGCGGGCGACGGCTCACGCGTCCGCTGTCACTCCGTCCGGGGTGCGCGGTGGCGCGACGCCGAGGGCTCGGCATCCGGAATCGCGCCGGACCGAGGACTCCGATTGCACTCGTCGGATCGCCGAGATGCGCACGGCATCGTCGAGACCGGATGCCGGGAGGCCGGGGTCAGCGTCCGCGCACGTGGTTCCACTGCGTGATGACCTCGGAGCCGTGCTCGAAGCCGAGTTCGCTGACCGCGGAGGTGCCGAGCACGAAGTAGCGACCGCCGGCGGCGGTGAGCCCGAGCCAGACGCCGGCCAGCGCACGCAGGAAGTGCGAGTGCGAGAAGAGCAGAACCTGTTCGCCGGCGCGCACGCGGGGGCGGAGCTCGTCGAGAAGCGACGCCGCGCGTGCGGTCACCTGCTCGATGCTCTCGCCGGGGGTCGCGCCGGCCGGCGCCCCCGACTGCCAAATGGTCCAGGGGCGGCCGAGCTGCTCGATGATCTCGGGCGTGGTGAGGCCCTCGTAAGCGCCGTAATCCCACTCGACCAGGCGGGGCTCGTGCTGCGCCCGCGGGAAGCCCGCCCGCCGCGCGGTTTCGACGGCGCGCTCGAGGGGGCTCGTGAGCACGAGGTCGTACCGGCGGGTCGCCAGCAGGGTGCCCGCGAGCTCGGCCTTGTATGCGCCGGTCTCGGTGAGCGGGATGTCGGTGAGCCCGGTGTGGCGACCGGTGCGGCTCCACTCGGTCTCGCCGTGGCGCACCAGAACGAGGCGTCCGTCGGGTTCGGTCAGGTCGTCGTCCTTCACGGAACCATCCTCGCGCGTGCGGAGTGGTCGCGGGAACGCCGCGACCCGGGAAAGGACGAAGGGCCGGTCGAGAAAACCCGACCGGCCCTTTCCTGCACCAGAGTGTCCTGCAATCACATGTCGGTAGCTGCCACAGCAAAACAACTACCGTGTGAGCACTCTATAACGGTGGGGTAACGGAGCGGAAGAGTCGGCCGTGATGATTCTGTTATTCATAGTTTTCCCAGGTTCGGTGTCCGATTGCCAGAACTTTGTCAGTGCTGCCAAGAACTTTGTCCATAGCGCCAAAACCTTGTCCCCGTTGCCAAAAGTTTGTCAGTAGACCGGCGCGCCGCCCCGGACCGGCGGATCAGAGTTCTACGTTCCGGAGTGAGCACCACACCGAGGTGGCATTGTCAGGCTCGCTGTCCTCGATCGAGAGGCTACGCGTTGGATCTGACACCGGTAGTGCCCGCCGAACTGTCCGAGGGCGTGAGGAACGAACTGGTGACAGGTTGGGTTTAGGCCGCGAGCGTCAGCGGCTCGGTTAGCTTGGCCTCGAACTCGATGGGCGTCAAGCCGCCGAGGGTGTCCTGGGCTCGCTGTCGGTGGTACTTTCGCTCGATCCAGACGACGATCGCGAGGCGCAGCTCCTGCCTGGTGGCCCACCGTTGCTGGTTGAGGACGTTCGTTTGCAGCAGTGACCAGAAGCTCTCCATAGCCGCGTTGTCGCCGGCTGCGCCGACGCGGCCCATCGATCCGACCATGTCGTGGCGCCGCAGCTCGCGGGCCATCGCCCTGCTTCGAAACTGGCTCCCCCTATCGGCGTGCAGGATGCACCCGGCGACCTCACCGCGGCGCGCGATGGCGTTTCGGACGGCGTTGACGGCGAGCTTCGCGGTCATCCGATCCGAGATCGAGTAGCCGACGATGCGGTTGGAGAACACGTCCTTGATCGCGCAGCAGTAGAGCTTGCCTTCGCTCGTCCAGTGCTCCGTGATGTCCGTGAGCCAGAGCCGGTTCGGGGCGTCAGCGCGGAACACGCGTTGCACGTGGTCGTCGAACACGGGCGGGCCGGCCTTCTTGCCCTTCCCGCGGCGCCGGCGTTGCGCGGACGACAGGATTCCGGATTGCGAGCACAGCTTCCACGCCGTCCGCCGGCTCATCCGCCACCCGGCTCGACGCGCCTCGTCGGCGAGGTATCGGTATCCGAACGTTGGGTCCTCGTGGTGCGCATCGTGCAGCGCGTTGATCCGATACGCCCGAAGCACGTCCGCATCGCGGATCGGGTCGTTTCGCCACCGGTAGTAGGGCTGGCGGGCGAGCTTGAGAACCCGGCACGACACCGTCACGGGGATCCCCGCGTCGGCGAGCTCAGCAACGAGCGGGTACGTCATTTTGGGGAGCCACCGAGGCGCAGATTCGCCTGCGACAGATACGCCGCGGCCTTCCGGAGCACCTCGTTCTCCTGCTCGAGCAACCGGATCCGCTTCTTCAACTCCCGCGCCTCAGAAGCGTCGGCGGCGGTCTGACCGGGACGGTTTCCCTCCTCGACATCGGCCTGGCGGAGCCAGTTCTGCAGCGTTGCTTCGCTGATACCGAAATCGGTGGCGATCTGTTTGATGGTGACGCCGCTCTCACGGCGACGAGCGACCGCGACAACGTCCTCGCGGAACTCTCTGGGATAGGGACCGGGCATGATGACATCCTTCCCGTCAGCGCCTCCCGGCACTAACGATCAGTTGTCACCGATTCGTTCCTCACGCCCTATCGGTCAGATCGCAAACGTGCCCCATACGGAGATCGACGCACTATTCCATGGGCCGAACTGGACGCCCCGAACGGTGTTCCTCGATGATGTAGCGGACCTTGTGGCCAAGGATGCGTGGGTCACGGAGTGGCAGTACGCTGCGGCGCGCCCGCTGCTCGCAGCACACGCCGACCTACTGGTCTGGCTCGATCTGCCGTTCTGGACCACGACTTTCCCGCGGGTGTTACGTCGTACCGTGCGTCGGCGCCTTCGTCGCGAGGAGATCTGGAACGGCAACATCGAGCCACCGTTCCGCCGGATTCTGACCGACCCGGAGTACATCGTTCGGTGGGCGGTATCGACGCGGCACAAGTATCGCGATCGGGTTCCACAACTCGAAGCCGACTTGCCACGCTTGTCGGTGGTGCGTTTGAGGTCCAACCGAGACGTCGAGCGATGGATGCGCGGACCTCTCGCGCAAGCCGTCGAGCTGAACTCACCTGACTGACGCGGCGATCCGGAACGCGAGTTGTCAGTGGCTCGATCGGAAAGTGGTGTCGAGGAGCTGGAGGCGGCTTGCCATTCGGAAGGCATCGGGCCGTATAGATGCGTCCGCGAGGAAGCCGAACAGATCGACCGTCGACGAGAAGCGCACTGGAATGTCGGCGTCTACGAGCACGTCGATGACATTGATGAAGCGCTGCTGAGCCTCGGCGTCGACTGCCCCGAATGAAGGAATGTCGGTGATGGCCCACCGGGAGAAGGATCGCGCCCAGTCCAGATACTCGACCGTCGAGGTCGCTGTCGCGCACAGCTGGTCGAACGTGGCGACTAACTCGCCGTCATCGACTGACGTCACCGTGAATGCTCGTCCCTTGACGACAGTGAGGGCCTGCTGTTTAAGTGCGTCGGAACTGGCGGGTGCCACCGTCCAGGTGCCGGCAGCGAAGCCGTGGTTGTGCTCTTCATTGATGCTGCGATAGTCGACGGGGCCGGCGAGGTTCCACACGTCCATGTGCGTCTTGATGAGCGCGATGCCGGGCTCGAAGATGTGGTGCCAGATCGGATTCGGGAGCAGGTCGTCCGGGGCATAGTTGGAGGTCGCGAGAACAGTCAAGCCACGTTGGAAGACATGATCGAGCAGGCGGGTGAGGAGGCGGGCATCTCCGGAATCGTGGACGTGGAGCTCGTCGAAAAAGAGCAGACGGCTGTTCTGAGTAACGTCGTCGATCGCGCGCTCGACTGCATCGCGTTCGTTTCGGTGATCGTGGATGCTGCGGTGTATTTCGTCGAAGAATCCATGGAAATGCAGGCGCGTCTTCCTGGGCAGTGGGAGTTCCGCGTAGAAGGCGTCAGCGAGCCAGGACTTGCCCCGCCCTGCGTCGCCGTGGATGTAGAGGCTGCGCGGGGAGGATCGACGCAATGGGCTCCGGTCGAGGTCTGCCCCGAGAGTCGCTAGCCGCTCGAGTAGCTCACGCTGCGGAGCGTCGAGAATGAAGCCGTCGTGGGCTGCCGCTTTCTCGACGCCAAGAATGAGCCTGTCCTTCGATTGCACTCTTTGAGAGTGCCACACGACCACCTGGCGTCGGCTACTGACACGTTCGGTGGCAGCGGCGCCCATTCGAGTATGCAACTGTTCTGCGAAATCCTGCGGGAGATCAAGCGCCAGCAGCGACAAAGTGCGTGGCATCGGACATTCGGGATGCCGGGTCGGCCGCCGCGTACCCCGCTCCGGAGCCTGCGAGGATGGCCGCGTGCCCCACGACATCCGCCTCATCGCCGTCGACATGGACGGCACCCTTCTCGACGCGTCCGGGAACGTGCCCGAGACCCTCTGGGGTCTGCTCCCCAGGCTCGAAGAACGTGACGTGACGTTCGTGCCCGCGTCGGGACGCCAACTCGCCACCCTGCGCGCCACCTTCGGCGAAGCTGCGGATGCCATGACCTTCATCGCCGAGAACGGCGCCTACGTCGTACGAGCGGGGGTGGAAGTGGCATCCGATGCCCTGGAACCCGCCGTCGTGGCGCGGGCCGTCCAGCGCCTGCGCCACCTCTCCGCCGAGGGATACGATCTCGGCGTCGTGGTGTGCGGCAAGCGCTCCGCCTACATCGAGCGCACCGACGAGGCGTTCCGCTCCCAGGCCGCGATCTACTATGCCGCCCTCGAGATCGTCGACGACGTGCTCGCGATCGACGACGACGTCCTGAAGATCGCCGTGTACGACTTCGCGCTCGCCGAGGACAGCGTCGGACGCGCTCTCGACGAGATCGCCGAGACCCATCGCGTCGTCGTCTCGGGACAGCACTGGGTCGACATCATGAACCCCGGCGTCGACAAGGGCGTCGCCCTGCGCCGTCTGCAGGCGGCCCTCGACGTCACCCCCGCGCAGACCGTCGCGTTCGGCGACTACCTCAACGACCTCGAGATGCTGGATGCCGCCGACTGGTCGTTCGCCATGCACAACGCCCACCCCGACGTCGTCGCCCGCGCGCGCCACCGGGCTCCGTCGAACGTCGACCACGGTGTGATCACGACGATCGAAGACCTGCTCGCCGGCTGATCGACGGGGCTGATCGACTCAGAGCGCGGTCGCGTCCAGCGCGGCGGAGAGATCCGCCACCAGGTCGTCGGCGTCTTCCAGTCCGACCGACAGGCGCAGGTGACCGTAACGCCGGAACTCCTCGGGGTAGGTCGCGGTCCGCGGCCCCTCGGCCGCGGTGTGCACGATCAGGGTGTCCTCGTGTCCGAGCGAGAATCCCGACGTGATCAGGCGCAGGTGCGACACGAAGCGGTTCTGCGCAGCGGGGTCGCCCTCGACGGCGAACGCCATCATGCCGCCGAACTCGCGGCCGCCGAACTGACGCGCGGCCACCTCGTGCTGCGGATGCGACGCCAACCCGGGGTACGCGACGAACGCCACCCGCGGATCGGCCTCGAGCATCTCGGCCACCCGTTGCGCCGACGCGAAATGCTGACGCAGTCGAAGCGGAAGCGTCACCGATCCGCGCTGAATCATCCAGGCGTTGAAGGGTGAGATGACGCCGCCCACGTCGACCATCGCGTCGCCCTTGATCGGGTCGATGAGATCGGCGCGTCCGATCACGGCCCCGCCCATGGCATCGCCGTGTCCGTTGATGTACTTCGTCAACGAGTGCACGACCAGATCGGCGCCATCGGTCAGCGGGCGGTAGAACGGCGGCGGCGTGAAGGTCGAATCGACCATCAGGATCGCCCCGGCCGCGTGCGCGATCTCGGCGAGCATCGCGATGTCGGCGACCTTCGTGGTCGGGTTGGCGATGGCTTCGACGCACACGAGACGTGTCTCGGGGCGCAGGGCGGCGCGGACGGCATCCGGATCCGTCACATCGACGAAAGTCGCGTGGATGCCGTACCGCTCGGGGAGCAGTTCGGTCCACAGTCGCCACGTCGCCTCGTAGACGACGTCGCTGACGACGACGTGATCGCCCACCCTCACGTGGGTGAAGAACACGGCGTGCAGAGCGGCGACGCCCGAGGCGAGGACCACCGCCGTCTCGCCCCCGTCGAGAGCGGCGAGCTTCGCCTCGAGCGCGGCCTGGTTCACCCCGGTGTTGCGGGTGTACAGGCCCGGCTCGTACGCCGACCAGCTGATCTCGCTCGGATCGTCGGGCAGGGCGAACGAGTTCGACATGACCAGCGGCGTCCTCAGCGCCCGAGTGCTGTCGAGCGTCTTCCCGCCGTGGACGGCCAGGCTCGCCTCTCCCAGTGAGTGGTCGTCGGTGCGATCGGGGCGCGTGGTCATCTCGGAGTCCTTCCCGTCCGCGCCGACGAGGGAGCGGCACCGCCTCAGCGTAGTGAGCACGGTCGTGTCGGCGGCATCCATTACTCTGACCTGCGGCGCCCGCGAGTCCCGTCTGCCACCGGCTCGAGCACGAATGCGAGAACACCCATGAACCGACCCACGGGTCAGCCCCTCGAGCGCTCCGGTGCGGGCACGCCCGTACGCCACCTGCGGCGGGCGATGGATGCGCGCCACCTCGTGATGATCGCCCTCGGCGGCGTGATCGGGTCGGGACTCTTCCTCAGCTCGGGCTACACGATCCACCAGGCCGGTCCGCTGGGAGCCGTGCTCGCGTACCTGCTGGGCGCCTTCGTCGTCTGGCTGGTCATGGTGTGCCTGGGCGAGCTCGCCGTCGTCTATCCCGTCTCGGGGTCCATCCACATCTACGCGGCACGCACCATGGGGCCGGCGACGGGCTTCGTGACGGCGTGGCTGTACTGGCTGTGCTGGGTGGTCGCCCTCGGGTCGGAGTTCACGGCGTCCGGAATTCTCATGCAGCGTTGGTTCCCGACGGTCGACGTGTGGGTGTGGTGCCTGGTGTTCGCCGGCATCCTGTTCACGCTCAACGCGATCTCGGCGCGCGTGTTCGGTGAGACCGAGTTCTGGTTCGCACTCATCAAGGTGGTCGCGATCCTGGCGCTGATCGTGCTCGGCACGATGGCGATCTTCGGCTTCACGCCCCTGTCGACCACTCCTCACGAGGCCGTGCTGTTCAGCAACTTCGTGACCCCCGAGGGGCTGCTCCCCGCGGGTCTCGGCGGCGTGCTCATCACCTCGCTCGCGGTGTTCTACGCCTTCAGCGGTGCCGAGCTCGTCGGCGTCGCCGCGGGCGAGACCAAAGACCCGGGTCGCAACATCCCCCGGGCGCTCCGCTCGACCGTGCTGCGTCTGCTCGTGCTGTTCGTCTGCTCGATCACCGTCATCGCGGCCCTGCTTCCGTACGAGAAGGCCGGACTCAGTTCCAGCCCGTTCGTCGACGTCTTCGAGTACGTCGGTGTGCCCTACGCGGCCGACATCATGAACTTCGTCGTCATCACCGCGCTGCTCTCGGTGGGCAACAGCGGGCTGTATTCGTGCGCGCGCATGCTGTTCTCGCTCGCCGAAGAGGGCTACGCGCCCCGCTCGTTCACGCGCCTGACCCGCCGCGGCATCCCGTTGGTCGCGCTGATCGTGAGCTTGGGCATCGGCCTGGTCTCGCTGATCTCCAGCGTGATCGCCGCCGAGACGGTGTACCTCGTGCTCGTCTCGATCGCCGGTTTCGCGGCGGTCGCGGTGTGGATGTCGATCGTGGCCGCGCAGTTCTTCCACCGCCGGGCGTTCCTGCGCGCGGGCGGAGACCTGTCGAGCCTGGCCTACCGCACACCGCTGTATCCGCTTGTGCCGATCCTTGCCTTCGTGCTGCTCACCGCGTCGATCGTGGCGATCGCCTTCGACCCGCAGCAGGTCGCGGCGCTGTACTTCGGCATCCCGTTCGTGGGCCTCTGCTATCTGTTCTTCTGGTGGCGTTACGGTCGTCGCGGCGTCGGACCTGCGGCGCTCGACGAAGAGGCGCCCGCCTCCTGACCCCGCTCGGCGGCCCGTGACGGCGTGCGGGCGCCTTCTGCTCGGCCGCCGGGTCGTCGTGCTCCGCGTGCGCGCGTTCCCGCTGTACGCGGTGTCCACTCCGACGCCATGGACGCTCCGGCGAGGCGGATGCCACCGGCTCTCCGCCCGCAGTACGGTCGCGGGAAGTCGGGTCGAGCGATCGGCCTGGAACGGGGGAGGACGCATGGACACTGTCGACACCATCGTCGTCGGCGCGGGGATCTCGGGCCTCGCCGCGGCGCGTCTGCTGGCCCGCGCCGGCCGCCGGGTCGTCGTGCTCGAGGCACGCGATCGGATCGGTGGGCGCGTCTTCTCGGACCGCTCTCACGGGCACGTCACCGACCGCGGGGCCTCGTGGATCCACGGCATCGACGACAGCCCGGTCGCCGAGGCCGCCCGCGCGTTCGGCATGCCGATGATGGAGTTCACCGTCGGGGGATACCAGCCCGACAGTCGCCCGCTGGCTTACTTCGACGCCGACGGCGAGCGACTCGACGACGACGCGGTGCGGCGGTACGCCGACGACATCCGCGCGCTGAACGCCGCCCTCGTCGAGATCATCGCCGACGCCGATCCGGATGCCAGCTATGCCGACGTCGTCGAGAAGGCGCTCGCCGCACAGGATTGGGATGCCGAACGGACGGAACGCGTACGCGAGTACAACGACCGCCGCGCCCAGGAGCAGTACGGCATCGGCATGGATGCCCTCGGCGCCCACGGCCTCGACGACGACACCGTCAACGGTGACGAGGTCGTGTTCCCGCACGGGTACGACGAACTCGCCCGGAACTTCGCCGACGGCCTCGACGTGCGCCTCGGACACCTCGTCTCGCGGGTGCACTGGTCGCCCGAGGGCGTGCGGGTCGACACCGACCACGGCACCTTCACCGCCGCCCGGGCCGTCGTCACGGTTCCGGTCGGAGTCCTGCACGCCGGCGACGTCGTGTTCGAGCCCGAGCTTCCCGCTCGTCATCGCCGCGCCCTGGACCTCGTGCGCATGAACGCCTTCGAGAAGGTCGTGCTGCGTTTCGACGAACGATTCTGGGATGCCGGGGTCTACGGCATCCGTCAACTCGGCGACGAGGGGGAGTGGTGGCACTCCTGGTACGACATCGGGCGACTCCACGACGAGCACGCGCTGCTCACCTTCGCGGCGGGCCCGGCCGCCGTCGCGACGCGGGAGTGGACCGATGCCGAGATCGTCGCCTCGACCGTGGCGCAGCTGCGGCGCCTGTACGGCGATGTCGTCACGGAACCGACCAGCGCCATCGTGACGCGCTGGCAGGACGACCCGTTCTCGCGCGGTTCCTACGCGTACATGCTGCCCGGATCGGTCGGTGCCGACCACGACGATCTCGCCGAGCCCGTCGGCGGAGTGCTGCACCTCGCGGGGGAGGCGACCTGGGGCGACGATCCGGCCACCGTCCCCGGCGCGATGCTGTCGGGCCATCGCGCCGCGCAGAACGTGCTCGGTCACGACATCCCGGTGAGCGACCTCTGGGCTTAGCCCGTCGGCGGCGCCGGTCTCAGCGCGGTGCGGGCCCCGTCTGCACCGGCAGCTCCGGGTGGTTCGACCACTGGCTCCACGACCCCGGGAACACGCGCGGCTCGAACCCGGCCAGGGTCAGCGCCACCGCCTGGTGGGCCGCCGTCACCCCGGAGCCGCAGTACACGCCCACCGACATGCCGTCCTCGGCGCCGAGCATGCGGAACCGCGACCGCAACGCGTCGGGAGTGTGGAAACGCCCGTCGGCGTCGACGTTCTCGGTCGTCGGCGCACTGATCGCCCCGGGAATGTGTCCCGCCCGCGGGTCGATCGGCTCCACCTCGCCGCGATAGCGCTCCGCGGCGCGCGCGTCGAGCAGCAGGGAGTCGTCGGCGAACGCGCCCACCTCGCCCAGCTCGAGCGACGGCAGCGCGCCGTAGGCGAGGTCGATGTCGCCCGGCGTCGGGATCGCCGCGTCCCCGGTCTCACGGTCGAATCCGGCCTCGGTCCATGCCCGCCACGCCCCGTCGAGCAGGCGCACGTCGGCGACGCCCGCGAACCGCAGCAGCCACCACGCGCGGGCACTGGACATGTTGTTCAGGTCGTCGTAGACGACGACCGTGTCGCCGGCATCGATGCCCCACCGTCGGGCGGCGTTCTGCAACGCCTCGACCGGGGGGAGCGGATGCCGACCCTCGGTCGCCGCTCCGTGCGCGGCGAGATCGTGGTCGAGGTCGACGTACTGCGCCCCCGGGATGTGGCCGGCGCGGTAATCCGGCCGTCCGTCCGGTCGATCGAGGCGCCAGCGTACGTCGAGGACGCGCACGGGACCGCCGTCGGGGAACGCGCCGGCCGAGAGGGCGGCCTGCAGGTCGGACGCGGTGACGAGGATGCGGCTCATTCTCCCAGTATGCGAGTGCCGGGCCCGTGTCATTCGGTCCCCGCCGTACGCGGGGTGGCGCCATCGGCGACGCGCGCGCGGGCGCCGTCGTGTCGCGCGCCGACGGGAACGATCGAGGTCGCCCGGGGCAACCCCATCGCGGGGGTGTCGACGTAGATCGACTCCGCCCGTTCGACCACGTACGTCTCGTGCCAGATGCCCACGGCGCCCTCGGCCGTGCGTGCCCGCTTGTTGAACCGCGACCACGCGGGGCGGTGGGCCTGCCCCGGCGCCGACGCGTACGAGTAGAGCTTCTCGAGCGACGACCAGTACTGCACGAGGTACGGGCCCCGCGCACCCAGCAGGACGGTGAATCCCTTCAGCCCCGATTCGGGGTCGGTGCTCAGCTCGCGCAGCATCGGGCCCATCTCGCCGAGGATCGGTATCCATTTGTCGGGGCGGTACCAGCGGTTGATCGTCATGCCGATGTGGAAGACGACGAGTTCGCCCTCGTGGTGGTGGGTCATGCGACCGCGGAGAAGGGATGCCATGGCTCGTCCTTACTGGATAGTGGTGCTATCTAGTGTTGGATAGTCTTGCTATCGAGTCAAGGGGGAAGTGATGCGTATCTCGGAATTGGCGATGACGAGTGGGGTCACCGTCGCGACGATCAAGTACTACCTCCGCGAGAAGCTCCTGCCCGAGGGGGAGCGCACCTCGCCCACGCAGGCCTCGTACGGCGAGGCCCACCTGCAGCGCCTCGGGGTGATCCGTGCCCTCGTCGATGCGGGGGTCGGGATCGCGGGCGTGCGCCGCGTCGTCACGGTGCTCGAAGATCCGCCGCAGAACCCCTACGACCTGCTCGGCGCCGCCAACGCCGCGGTGACCCCCGAGATCACCGCGGATGTCGACCTCACCGAGGCCACCGCACTGCTCGTGCGCATGGGGGGCAGCCCCGAGAAATGCTTCCCCGACCAGATCGCGGCCGTGGCCCACGCCTTGGCCGCTCTGGATCGCGCCGGGTTCACGGTGCCGGAAGCGGTGATGTCGGCGTACGTCGAACACCTGTCGGCGATCGGTGAGGCCGAGCTCGCCGCGACGCCCGACACCTCCATCGAGGACGCGGTGCGCTACGTCGTACTGGGAACGGCGCTGGTCGAACCGCTCGTGCTGGCCCTTCGGCGGGTGGCGGAGCAGATCGCCGCCTCGCGACGGTTCGGCACCGGCTGACCCGTACCGCGCGTGCGGCGGCCGGGTCGTCGCGCCCGCGCGTCAGCCGTTCGGATTCGTCGCTGCTCCGTCGAGCCAGAGCGTGTCGCTCGCATCGCCGTGGGCACCGGCCCGACCGACGTGGGCGTCGGAGATTCTCGGCCCCTTCGTGATGACGTGCACGAGCGCCATCCCGTGACCGCGACCGAGGTCGTAATCGTCTTTGAGCCACTGCAGGATGGGCGTCGCCTTCGTGCCGGCGCCGAAGCCTCGTTGCTCGGCGAGGGCGACGAACTGTCGCGGGGTGAGGCCCGTCTTGGTCTCGATGTTGTCGAGGTACGACTGGAAGGACATGACCGGAGGTTAGCGTCCGCCTCCGACATCGGTCCAGGCCTGTCGAGCCGCCCCGGGACGACGCCGCGGTGCGCCCGCCCCGGGGGTCCGGCGCGACGATGTCGGGCGCCCGCGATACGGTCGGATGATGGCCGTCATCCTGCACCGGGCGCCCGTCGCCGAGATCGACCCCCGCACCCTCTACCGCATCCTCTGGCTGCGCGTGGCGGTGTTCGTCGTCGAGCAAGAGGCCGCGTACCCCGAGATCGACGGCCGAGACATCGAAGAGGGGGCGGAGCTGCTCTGGGCGACCGAGGGCGACGACGTCCTGGCGACCCTCCGCCTGCTCCGTGAGCCCGCCAACACGCGCATCGGTCGCGTCGCCACCGCGACCACCGCGCGCGGACGCGGTATCGCGGCCGACCTCATGCGCGCTGCCGTCGACGTGCTCGACGCCGAGGCTCCCGGCATCCCGATCCTGCTCGACGCGCAGGCGCACCTCGCCCCCTGGTACGCCCGCTTCGGCTTCGTCGTGTCGGGGCCGCCGTTCGCCGAAGACGGTATTCCGCACCTGCCCATGCGGCGCACCCGCCTCGCCACCGAGCGCCTGGTGCTGCGCGACTGGACCCGCTCCGACGAGGACCGCGCGTTCCTGTTCGACATGTACCGTCGGCCCGAGGTGCGGCGGTACCTCGGCACCGGAGACGTGATGACCGACACCGCCGAGGTCGACGCCCTGCTCGATCGTTGGGTCGGTCTGGCCGACGGCATCCTGGGGGTGCGTGCCGTCGAGACGACCGACGGTCGACGCCTCGGCTCGGTGCTGCTGAAGCGCATCCCGTGGTCATCGGGGGTGGGCGGAGGCCGCCCCGACGACATCGAGATCGGTTGGCACTTCCACCCCGACGCGTGGGGGGCCGGCTACGCCACCGAAGCGGCCTCGGCCGTGCGCGCGCTCGCCGAGCGCCAGGGCATCCGTGGTCTCGTCGCGGTGACGAACCCGGCGAACACCGCGTCGGGTGCGGTCGCCGAACGCATCGGCCTGCGCCCGGCGGGCGAGACGCGCGACTACTACAACGCCACCTGCGCCCTGTACGTCGGGCTCGGCGGCGACGCGTGAGGTTCCGTCCGCTCGTCACCACCGCACTCGCCCTCGTCTGCGTGGTCGTGCTCGCGGGGTGCGACCTGCGGTTCTCGCTCGGTTTCGGTACGGGATCCGACGGCTCGTTCGATGGGGACGAGCTCACGGTCCCGGTGCTGTACGCCCACGGCGCGAAGGGCGGCGTCACCTCCCAGCGCATCACCGCGGCCTCGGCCGACGGCGGCGATCTGAGCATCGACATCACCGAGAACGACGTCTCGGGGGTCGCCCCCGTCACCCAGTCCGCGACCTGGACCGCCGTCGCCGCGGCGACGCTGCTCACCGGCGCCCGTCCCGACACCGCCTACACCTTCGGCCTCGACGCGCGCATCGACACTCCCGGGGCCGGCGCCGTCACCGCGGTCGGGGTGCTGGCGCTGTACTACGGCACCGAGGTGCAGCCCGGGGTCGCGCTCGCCGGTGGGGTCACCCCCTTCGGAACGGTGAGCCCCGTCGCCGGACTGCCAGAGCAGGTGTCGGCGGCGATCGAGGCCGGCGGAATCGACACGATCCTCGTGCCCGCGGGGCAGCGCATCGCGGTCGACGCCGACGGGGCGGCCGTCGACCTCGACCAGCTCGCGGCGACGGGAGGAATGACGATCGCCGAGGTCGCCGACGTCGCGAGCGCCTACGCGGTCATGACCGGCGAAGACCTTCCCGAGGCGGCGTTCCCCACCCCGGCTGCCTCGCCGACGCCGCTGCCCAGCGCGACGGAGGGCTCCGAGTCACTCCCCGACACACCCGGGTCAGAGGCCATCGCCGCCGCCGTCGACGACGCGCGAGCGCGGGCCGACACCGCCCTCGCTGCAACGGTCGACGACGCCCGGGCGGTACCCGCGCGAGCGGCCCTCGCCCGCGCGCAGGCTCTGCGCGAGGCGGGCGACGAGGCCGGCGCGCTGTCGGCTGCGGTGTCGGCGGCCGACCTCGCCGCGGTCGCGGCGGCCTCCGCGGTCTCGGTCGAGGACGCGATGGCATCCGCCACGGCGACGCGCGCGGCGGCCGCCGAGCTCCTCGCGACGTGGGCCCAGAACCCGCCCGACACCCTCGACGCGGCCGACCTCGCCCTCGAGGGCATCGGCGCCGCGGCAGAGGCGTACGCGCTGGCCGGGTACGCCGGCAGTGCCCTGGCGGAGCAGCCTGCGTCCGACGACGCCGACGACGGCGACCTCGAGGGGGGACGCACCGCCTCGGCGCTGGCATCGTCGTCGCTGGCGACGGCGCAGGCGAGCATCGACCGTCGCGACGTCGCCGATGACGGCGCGGGAGCGCTCGACCGCGACGCCGACCTCGACGGTCTCGCGTCGCTCCTGCGTCGCGCGGCGATCGCGGCCTCCGACGCCTACGACGCGCGAGCCGGAGACGGTCCCGTCGCCGCCGATGATCTGGCCGCCCTCCGTTCCCGAGCGCTCGCGGCGTCGCGCGACGACCTCGCGGCGCTCGCCGGCGACGACGGCAGCTGGCTCGCCGTGGCGATCGCGACGCTGTCGTTCGCACGCAGTACCCCACCGCTGCTGGCGCAATCCCGCGTCCGCGTCCCCGACGGGGTCGACCCGGCCGTCGCCGTGCAGCAGCGGATCGCGGTGGGCGACGAGTACGCCGTACGCGCGGTCGAGGCGCTCGCCGACGCCGGCGCCGCGGTGCCTCTCGTGCGTGGAGCGCTCGCGGACGCGACCGCCACCGCCGTCGCGTCGCCCACGCCGGGCGCCTCGACGGTCTACGCCACCCCGTTCCTTCGGGCCCGCGTGTTGGCGTTCGCCGCCGGGGTGGAGCGCGACTGAGTCGATGACCGGCCGCGTGATCGGCCGAGTCCCGCGTCAGTGCGGAGCGTGGTACTCGGCTGTGCCGCGCTTCCAGTAGCCCTTCACGACGGTGGCGGCGGGGTCGCCCGACCACCGGTCGAGAAGCAGGGCGCGCCCCGCGCGGACGATCGCCTGCTCCGCCGCGACGAAGCCGAACACGCACCCGTCGGGCTGCTCCTCGATGTCGAGCGCGTCGAGCCAGTCGGCGAGCTCCGCGCCGGGTGCGCGATCGCCGCGGTGCACCTGCACGACCTCCACTCCCCGGGGAGCGGCGACCGGGAGGTCGTGCGCGGCGTCGGGCACCTCGATCGCGATACGGCCCACGGCGTCGTCGTCCATCGCCGCCGCGAAGCGACGGATCGCCGGAACGGCCGTCTCGTCGCCGGCGAGCAACCACGCATCGGGTCGGCCGACCAGCACCAGGGATCCGCGGGGTCCGCCGACGCCCGCCGGGGCGCCGAGGGGAGCATGCTCGGCCCACCGGCTGCCGACGCCGTTCGCGTGCAGGGCGACGTCGATGTCGAGCCAGCCCGCCGCGGCATCCCAGCTCACCGGCGTGTACTCGCGGTTGGGGGAGTCGCGCAGGTCGTCGGTGGGCGTGGCCGGGAAGAACACGCGGATGTGATCGTCGGCCCCCGGGGAGTCGAATCCGCGCAACTCCGCGCCCTCCAGGCGCAGGCGCACGTACGCCGGGGTCAGGAAGGTGCGGCGCGCGAGGGTCGCGGAGCGGAACACCAGCTCGTGACGGCGGGGCTCCAGACGGGCTCCGAGGGTCGGGTTCGACATCTTCACAAAGCTAAGGCTAACCTAACTTCTCGACCCGTCTCGGGATTCCCGTCGCGGCTCGAACCGACACAGCACTGGAGAGATTCGCATGAGTACCCGCCTGTTCCGTCCCCTCGCCGCCGCCTCCCTGGTGGCCGCCCTCGCGCTCACCGGCTGCGCCGCGGGTGCTGCCTCTCCCGGCGACACCCCGGCCGCCGCGATCACCGTCACGGTCGAGGACAACCACGGCTCGATCGAGGTGCCCGTCGCTCCCGAGCGCGTGGTCGCGCTCGACAACACGACCTTCCAGACACTCAGTGACTGGGGTGTCACGCTCGTCGCTGCGCCCAAGCCGCTCATGTACGACCTGTGGCCCTCGCTGTCGGGCGGCGACGAGGTGCTCGATGTGGGTCTGCACCGCGAGCCCGACATCGAAGCCGTCCTGTCGGCCGAGCCCGACCTCATCGTCGGGGGCTACCGCTTCCGTGAGATCTACGCGCAGCTCAAGGACATCCAGCCCGCGACGATCGAGACGAGCCCGCGCGACGGTCAGGATCACATGACCGAGCTGAAGCGTCAGACGGCCATCCTCGGCCAGGTGTTCGACAAGAACGACGAGGCCACCCAGCTCTCCGCCGATCTGGATGCCGCGATCGCCGACGCCCGTGCGGCCTACGACCCGTCGCAGAGCGTCATGGGCCTCATCACCTCGGGCGGCAAGATCGCCTACGCCGCGCCCGGCGAGGGCCGGGGCGTCGGCACGCTGTTCCCGACGCTCGGCCTGACCCCCGCGCTCGAGCGCTCCGCCGAGGATGCGTCGCACGGCGACGACATCAGCGTCGAGGCCATCGCCGCGGCGAACCCCGAGTGGCTCTTCGTGCTCGACCGCGACGCGATGTTCGGCGAAGACGGCTACGTCTCGGCGAAGGACCTCATCGAGAACGCCGAGGCGCTGAAGAACGTCCCCGCCGTGCAGAAGGACCAGGTCGTCTACCTCGACGGCAGCTTCTACCTCGACGAGGGCATCCAGGCCTACACGAAGCTCTACCGTTCGGCCGCCGAGGCCTTCGCCTCCTGAAGTCCGACCCCACCCCCGCTCGCGCGACGGGTCGAGAATCCGACCCCTCGCGCGAGTGGGGAGGGAGGGATGCCATGACCGCCACCGCCCTCCGCCCTCGTGCGCGGCTCGCGTTGCCCGCCGCTTTCGCAGGCGTCGCCGCCCTCGTCGTGCTCTCGCTGTTCGTCGGCGTCTACGACATCGCCGGCGACGGCTTCGGCGCCGAGATGTTCCTCATCTCGCGCGTGCCCCGTACCCTCGCGCTCGTGCTCGCCGGCTGCGCGATGGCCGTGTCCGGCCTCATCATGCAGTTGCTCACGCAGAACCGTTTCGTCGAACCGTCGACCACGGGCACGTCCGAGTGGGCCGCGCTGGGGCTGCTGGTCACGGTGCTCGTCGCCCCGGCCGCGCCTCTTCCGGTGCGCATGGTCGCGGCATCCGTCGCCGCCTTCGTCGGGACGATGGTCTTCATCGGCATCCTGCAGCGCATCTCGCTGCGTTCCTCGCTCGTCGTGCCGCTCATCGGGATCATGCTCGGCGCCGTCGTCTCGGCGTTCACCACCTACCTCGCCGTCTCGACGAACTCGCTGCAGATGCTCGGCACCTGGTTCATGGGCAGCTTCACCTCGATCGTCCGCGGACGCTACGAAGTGCTGTGGATCGTCGCGCTCATCGTCGTGCTCGTGTTCCTCTACGCCGATCGCATCACCGTCGCCGGTCTCGGCCGCGACCTCGCGACCTCGGTGGGGCTCGACCACACGCGCGTCCTTCTCGTCGGCACCGCCCTCGTCGCCGTCGCCACGGGCGTGACGACCGTGGTCGTGGGCTTCCTCCCCTTCCTCGGGCTCGTCGTTCCCAACCTCGTGTCGATGTGGCGCGGCGACAACGCGCGCGCGAACCTCCCCTGGGTGTGCCTCGGGGGAGTCGCGGTCGTCGTCGTCTGCGACATCGTCGGCCGCGTCGTACGGATGCCGTTCGAGGTGCCCGTCTCGATGATCCTCGGCGTGGTCGGCTCCGCGGTGTTCATCACGCTGCTGTTGAGGATGCGTGCCCGTGGCTGAGATCCTGACCCGCCCCGCGCCCGCCCGTGCGGCCCGCCGTCGGCGGATCGGCCTGCGTTTCGGCATCCTGGCGTTCATCGTGATCGTGGCCGCCGTCGGCGTGCTCACGTGGAACGTGCCGGGCGTGCCCGGCTCGCGGGGGTTCTGGATCGCGGTGAACCTGCGCGTGGTGAGCGTCGCCACGATCGCCCTCGTCGCCTGTTGCCAGGCGGTGGCGACCGTGCTGTTCCACACCGCCACCGCCAACCGCATCCTGACGCCGTCGATCATGGGTTTCGACGCTCTGTACGTCGTGATTCAGACCGCGTTGGTGTTCTTCTTCGGCAGCGCCGCCCTGTCGGCGACCGACGGGCTGCTCAAGGTCGTCGTGCAGAGCGTGCTCATGGTGGGCTTCGCGACGCTCCTGTACGGCTGGTTGTTCGCGGGGCGCCGCGGCAACCTGCACATCATGCTGCTCGTCGGCGTCGTGCTGGGGGTCGGCTTCGGCTCGCTCTCGACGGTCATGCAACGACTGCTCACTCCCAGTGATTTCGACATCCTCTCTGCCCGCCTGTTCGGCAACCTGTCGAACTCGGATGCCGAGTACCTCCCGTGGGGAGCCCTGGTCGTCGCCGTGGTGCTCGCTCTCGTCTGGCGCGCCCGTCACCGACTCGATGTGCTGGCGCTGGGACGCGACACCTCGCTCAACCTCGGCCTGGCCTACCGTCGCGAGGTGATCGGGATGCTGGTCCTGGTCGCGGTGCTCATCTCGGTCTCGACGACGATGGTGGGACCCATGACGTTCTTCGGCTTCATCGTCGCCACCCTGGCGTACCAACTCGCCGGCAGCTCGCAGCACCGGGTCGTGCTGCCCTTCGCCGTGCTCCTCGGCATGGCGGCGCTGCTCGGCGGGTACTTCGTGCTGCGCCACGTGTTCTACGCCGCGGGCATGCTCTCGATCATCATCGAGTTCGTCGGTGGCGTGTTCTTCCTGGTCTACCTGCTGCGAAAGGGCAGTCTCTGATGCTCTCCTGCTCACCGGGGCGGTACGTCGCGTGATCTCCCTCACCGACGTCACCATGACCTACGGCGACCTGACCGTCCTGGGTCCCGTGACCCTCGACATCCCCGCCGGGGGCATCACGGCCCTCGTCGGCCCGAACGGCGCGGGCAAATCGACCCTGCTGACGATCGTGGGGCGTCTGGCGACCGCCACGAGCGGCCGCGCCACCATCGCGGGCAACGACGTCACCACCACGCCGGGTCGTGCCCTGGCGAAGATCGTGTCGATCCTGCGGCAGGAGAATCACTTCGTCACCCGCCTCACTGTGCGCGAGCTCGTGGGTTTCGGTCGCTTCCCGCACTCGCAGGGGCGCCTCACCGCCGAGGACCACGTGAAGATCGACGAGGCCATCGCGTTCCTCGATCTCACCGAGCTGTCGGGCCGCTACCTCGACCAGCTCTCGGGCGGGCAGCGGCAACGCGCCTACGTCGCGATGGTGCTCGCCCAGGACACCGACTACATCCTGCTCGACGAGCCGCTCAACAACCTCGACATGAAGCACGCCGTGGCGATGATGGGGCAGCTCCGCCGCGCGGTCGACGAACTGGGCAAGACCATCGTCATCGTCGTCCACGACATCAACTTCGCCGCGGCGTACGCCGATCGCATCGTCGCGCTCGCCGACGGGCAGGTCGTGCACGTCGGGACCCCCGACGAGCTCATGACCCCGACCACGCTCGAGCAGGTGTTCGGCACCCCCGTCGACGTGCGCCGAGACGGACCCTATCCGCTGGCGGTCTACTACCGATGACCTGCACGCACCGCCGCCGCTCCGGCATGCGGAGACGGCAATCCCCGCGCGGGGGCGTCTTACAGCTGGATGCCGTTGTCGGGATCGTTGACGCCGACGTTGCGCCCTCGGCTGGATTCGTAGGCGATGAGCCACCCCACCGACACCGCCGCGGCGATGACGACACCGAGCCACACGTTCTGCCACACGAGTCCGAACAGGATGCCGAGACCCAGCAGCAGCAGGGTGCCGAGGATCCAGTACGTGCGTCCGCGCGGCCAGCCGGTCCCTGTCTGCATCATGCGCCCAGCCTAGGCGGCCGCGCGCGTCCGCGCCGGTCGTCGCCCACCCGTCCCCGAAAGAACGAGGAAGCCCGATGACCACACGCGTGAAGCCCGAGAAGAGCGAGCTGCTCACCCTGCACGTCCTGCGCCGGCAGCGGCTGTCGCCGTCGTTCGCCCGCGTCACCCTGGGCGGCGACGATCTCGCGCGCTTCGTGCCCCTCGGTCGCGACCAGTGGTTCCGCCTCTTCCTCCCGGTCGCCGAAGGCACCCTGACCCGCCTCCGGCAGCGCCTCGACTCGTTCGCGTACCTGCGGTACCTGGCGATCGCCAAAACGGAACGCCCGGTTCTGCGCAACTACACCGTCGCCGACTTCCGCCCGGCGGGGGAGCAGCCGGCGGAGCTCGACGTCGACTTCGTCCTGCACGGATCCGCCGCCAAGGGGACGGCGGGTCCGGCAGCAACGTGGGCCGAGACGTGCGCCCCGGGAGACGCCGTCGCCATCCTCGACGAGGGGGTGCTGTTCACCCCGCCCGCCGATCTCGCCGGCCCGATCGCCCTCGTCGGCGACGAGACCGCGCTGCCGGCGCTCGCCGGCATTCTGGCGTCGCTCGATCCCGCCGCGACGGGGACGGCCGTCGTCGAGGTTCCGGGTGCCGGCGATGTGCGAACACTCGCCGCCCCGGACGGCGTCGACGTGCGGTGGGTCGTGCGCGCCGATCCGCACGCGACGCCGGGAGTGGCCGCGCGCGACGCGGCGACCGAGGCGGCGCCGGGTGATGGACTCCCGGCCTACGCGTGGGTGGCGGGCGAGCAGTCGCTGGTCAGCGCGATGCGTCGGCACTGGGTGCGGGCGGGCGTCGACAAACGGGCGATCTCGTTCACCGGCTACTGGCGGGCTCCGCGCGGACACTGACCCGGGGGATCGACGGCGACCGCCACCTCCCTGCGCCGCGCGCGGGCGGACGCCGCGGGTGCGCCCTCAGCGATCGCGGTGGTCCTCGGGGTGCAGCCGCGGACCGCGACGCGGTTCGAGGCCCGACCCGGCGTAGATCAACCGGATGACACGCTGACGGTGACCGGCGAACGGCTCGAGCAACTCGAGCATGCCGTCGTCGTCGGTGCGATGGCCCGTCAGCGCGAAACCGACCTGGTGGGCGAGATGGTAGTCGCCCACGCTCACGGCATCCGGATCTCCGAACGCGCGGATGCGCGTTTCGGCGCTCGTCCAGATGCCGACGCCGCGCAGGCTGATGAAGACGCGGTCGCGGGCCTCGCCGTCGACCGCGGCGCTCGCCGCGCGCACGATCGTCGGGCCTCGACGCGCGGTCTCGACGATGGTCCGCGATTGCGGCGGCTCGAGGCCGGCCCGGTGCCAGGCCCACGACGGAACGTGGCGCCATCCCTCGATGTCGGGGGGAGCGAACAGGGGCCGCGGAGGGGGACCCGGTGCGCGCTCGCCGTACCAGGTGACGACGCTGCGCCAGGCCGAGAAGGCCTGCATGCTCGTGACCTTCTGCTCCATGATGGCGCTGACCAGGGCGTCGAACACCAGGTCGGTGCGGCCGATGCGCAGGTCGGGGTGCCGCCGGTGCCATTCGGCGACCAGGGGATGCCGGGAGGCGTCGAACCCGTCGGCCTCGTCGAGCTTTCCGCACAGCGCCGGCAGTTGGTCGATCGCCCACTCGGCGCCCGGTCCCCAGGCGGCGGCACGCACGGAACCGCCCATGCTCTGTCGGAGAGCCAGGGTCGCGACGCCGAGGGGCGTGCGGCTGGCCCGCCACACGACGCCTCCGTCGCGCAGGGGCGCCGTGGCGAAGAACGTGGGGTCGTTACGACCGTGCCGCTGCGCCGAGACCGCGCGACCGATGTCGACGGGGCGCGCGGGACGGTACTCCGACTCGATCGGGCGATCCGCGACGACCGGCGATTCGCGCGGCGCCTGCCGCGCGCGCACCCCGGTCGATCTCATGCCGACACCCTACGTCGGCCCTCCGACATCGCGGCATCCGGGCTGTGCGGGGCCGTGGGGTTCGCGGCGCCGGTCGCGGCTGGTGTTCGGCTCATCTGCATGACCGATCCATCCGCTCGCGTCCTTACACTCCCTCCCGTGCACTCCAGCCCCACCGATCATGCAGACTGACCGCGACCAGTGCGCACAGAACACCGGATGCGGCGGCGAGCGATCAGAAGCGGTCGGGCGAGGGGGTGCCGTGGCCGTAACGGATCGAGACGTCGGCGTGCCGGTCGAAGCGGTACCCGACGCCGCGGACCGTGCGCACGATGTCCTCGTAGGCGCCGAGCTTCGCACGCAGGCGCCGCACGTGCACGTCGATGGTGCGTTCGCCCGGGGCGTCGTCGTCGGTCGAGCCCTCCCACAGCGAAGCCACCAGTTCGGTGCGTTCGATCGTGCGCCCCTCGCGCAGCACGAGGTACTGCAGCAGCTCGAACTCCTTGAAGGTGAAGGCGGCCGACTCGCCGTCGATGAGCACGCGCTTGCGCGAGATGTCGACGACCACGCCGCCGGGGGCGCGGTCCTCGTCTACGGGTTCGTCCTTGGTGCGGGCGACGGCCGACGGCTCGTGCAGCGCGAGACGGACGACGTCGACGTCGCGGCCACCGGCGCCGGCCGGGGCGAGGGCCACCGTGGCGTAGGTCTCGGCGGCGGGGGCGAGCTCGCTCAGCGTGCGGCGGAGGGCCTCGACGAGGGTGCCGAGGCTGACACCGGCGGCGGCGGCCTTCTCTTCGTCGATGCCGACGTAGAGGGCGAAGCCGCGGGGGGCGGTGCCGGCGACGGGCCGCGGGGCGGCGGGGGCGGCGGGAGCCTGCGTGCGGACGGTGGAGGGCTGGGTGCGGTCGAGAACGGCGGAGATCGACATGAGTGATGAAGTCCTTGGGTGGTGAACCCGTGCGTCACGATGCGGGGTTCAGCGGGAGGTGAGGGCCGAGAGGGCCGGGGTGCGGTGCCGGGGTACGCGTGATCGACGCGGATGCCAGACGACCGGGGGACGAGGTCGGCGTTCAGAAACCGAGGTCGTCCGTACGAGGGGTCGCGGTTAGCGGCACATTCGACAACACATGACAACGCGGCCGGGCATCATCATGCCGGCAGTCCTGTTCGCCTCCCGGGCGGACAGAGAACGCGCGTTGACAGTCATGGGGGGATTATGACGCACCGAGTCGGATCGCGTCAAATCGAGCGATCGCGTGTCCCGTTGCGCATCATGCGCGATGTTCGTCGCCCACACGCGCGCAATTCGAGCATTCTGCTGCATCGGCGCCCGGAGTCGCGAAGCGGCGTACCCTCACGGAATGGCCGACCTGCACTTCGCCGACGACAAGACCGCCTCGCGATTCACCCTGCACGACGGCGACGACCTCGTGTCGGTGCTCGACTATCGCGACGACGGGCGCACCATCGCCCTCACGCGCGCGTTCACCATTCCCACCTTCCGTGGGCATGGGTACGCCGGTGTGGTGACCGAACGCGCCGTCGACGCGATCGAGGCGGCCGGTGGCCGCCGGATCCTGCCGGTGTGCTGGTACGTGGGGGAGTGGTTCGAGGCCCATCCGGAACGCGCCGGCCTCCTGCATACGCGGCCGTCCGCCTGAGGCGACGCCTATGCAGGAGCCGCAATGCCGTCAACCCCCGCTGCGGGGGACGGTGGCGCCGCGATGCTGGAGAGGTCGAAAGGGGAAGTCATGACAGACGACCGCGACCTGCCCGAGGGTGTCATCAACGCCGACCCGCCCGGTGGCTGGGAGAGTGGTGCCGTCGCCGACGGCGAGACCGCTCAGCAGAACGAGAACGCGAAGGGTTCGCCGCGCCTCAACGACGCCGAGCCCTCGGACCCGATCGAGGGGGATGCCGCCAGCCAGGGCATCGACCCCGACTTGAGCACGGAGGACTGACATGTCGGACGAGACCCGAGCCCCGCAACCTTCCGCCGGTCCCGACGGTGGCGCGTCGCCCGCCGACTCCGTGGGCGGTGCCGTGCACGAGGAGAGCAAGCGTCCCGCGCGCCCCGACGAGCAGTCGGAGCCGATGATGGACACCCACCCCACCGACGACGAGGCCCGCATCGCCGGCGTCGTGGTCCAGACCCGCGCCGACGTCGGCGGCAAGAGCGACGAGCGCGTCGCCGACGTCCTGCGTCAGCGTTTCGCCGACATCGGTCTCGATCTCGGAGACGACCGCATCCGCGCCCTCGTCGCCGAGGTCAACGGGGCCTGACAACCGATCGACGGCGCCCGCCCCGGTGACCCCGGGGCGGGCGCCGTCTTCGCGACGCCCTGGTTCTGCTGAGTCGTCACCGCAGGCAGGCGTTTGCTGCGAGCCGATGTCGGAGGTGCGACGTACCGTGTCTGCATGCGCATCCTGCACACCTCGGACTGGCACATCGGGCGATCGTTCCACGGGCACTCGACGCTCGACGCCCTGCGCGGCGTGCTCGATGCCCTCGTCGTCCAGGTCCGCGAGAACGACGTCGACGTGGTCATCGTCGCGGGCGACGTCTTCGACTCGGCCACTCCCGCAGCCGCGTGCTACCCGCTCCTGTCCCACACCCTGGCGGCGGTGACCGACGCGGGTGCCCGCGTCGTGGTCACCAGCGGCAATCACGATTCCGCCGCCCGCCTCGGCTTCCAATCGGCGCTGTTGCGCGACGACATCACCGTCGTCACCGATCCGCTGTCGGTGGGAACGCCGGTCACCGTGCACGACGAGCACGGGCCGGTCCACATCTACGGCATCCCCTACCTCGAACCCGCTATCGTGCGTCACCTGTGGGAGGGCGTCGAGCTGCGCAGCCAGGCGCAGACGATGGCGCACGCCCTCGACCTCGTGCGCGACGATCTGGCCGAACGCGGCGGCCGCTCCGTCGTAGCGGCGCACTGCTTCGCCGCGGGAGTGGAGGCCACCCCCGGCGTCGAGCGCGAGACCCGTCAGGGCGGCCTCGACGTCGTTCCCCTCTCGGCCTTCGACGGGCCCGACTATGTCGCGCTCGGGCACATCCACGGCCGGCAGCAGCTGTCCGATCGCGTGCGGTACGCGGGAGCACCGGTGCACTACAGCTTCGGCGAGGCGGGCAAACCGCGTGGTTCGTGGCTGGTCGAGCTCGACGGCGACGGTCTCGCAGAGGTGCGGTGGCTCGACCTGCCCGTTCCGCGCCCCCTCGTCACCCTGCGTGCCCCCCTCGACGACCTCCTCTCCGACGAACGTTTCAACGGCCACGACGAGCACTGGGTGCGCGCCGAGTACACCGACGCGACTCCTCAGCCCGATCCCATGCGACGGCTGCAGGCACGATTCCCGTGGTGCGCCACCGTCGCGCACGTTCCGGCCGAGACCCGGGCCGACGACGGCGTCGGTTACGCGAGACGCGTGCGGGCGGCCCGCGACGACGCCGAGGTCATCGACGCGTTCCTCGCTCACGTGCGCGAGGGCGAGGGCGCCACCGAGGCCGAGCGATCCCTCATCCGCGAGGTCCTCGACACCCGGGCGGTCTCCGAGGCACGCGCATGAAGCTCCACCGGCTCGAACTCGAGGGTTTCGGCCCGTTCCTCGACACGCAGGCGGTCGACTTCGACGCTTTCGCCGACGACGGCATCTTCCTCATCACGGGGCGCACGGGGGCGGGCAAGTCGAGCGTGCTCGACGGCGTCTGCTACGCCCTGTACGGGGGCGTTCCCCGCTACGACGGAGCGGAACGGCGCCTGCGCAGCGACCACTGCACCCCCGACGACCCGACGCGCGTCACGCTCGAGTTCAGCGCCGACGGCGAGAGATGGCGCATCACCCGCTCGCCCGAGTTCGAGCGGCCCAAGCGTCGTGGCGGCGGCACCACCAAAGAGCCGCACCGCGCCCTTCTCGAGGTGCAGACCCCGCAGGGCTGGACCGGCGTCGCGGCCCGCCCCGTCGACGTGGCGACCCGCCTCGACGAGATCGTGGGGCTGAGTCAGCAGCAGTTCCTCCAGGTCATCCTGCTGGCGCAGAACCGTTTCGCTCGATTCCTCCTGGCCAAGAACGACGAGCGACTGACGCTGCTGCGCACCCTGTTCGGCACGCGTTCGTTCGAGCAGTACACCGCAGATCTCGACGAACGTCGCAAGCGCGCCCAGGTGCGCCTCGCCGCCGAGGGGATCGAGGTCTCGACCCTCCTCGACGAGGCCGAGCGTCTGGCGGCGGAACTCGACGGCGGTGCCCCCGACTCCGAGGTCACGTCGTCGTCCGGCGATTCCCCGGCGTCCGACGACGCCCCCCGCGCCGTCGCCGACAGGCTGGCGTTCGTCGTCCGCGCCGTCGAGAGGGCCGCCTACCTCGTCGATACCCTCGCCCGAGATCGAGAGTCGGCCGATGCGGGTTTCGATGCGGCTCTCACGGCGGAACGCGAGGCCGCGACGCTGCACGAGCGTCAGCGCGACCGCGTGCGCGTGCGCCGGGAGCTCGCCACCCTCGAGGCGCAGAGCGACGCGGTCGAGCGCGCGCGCGACGAAGCGGCCGCGGCGGCCGCGGCCGAGGCGCTCCGGGCGACGGTCGACGCCGCGGAGCGGGCCGCGACCGCGGTGACCGCCGCAGAGAAGCGTCACGGGACAGCCCTCGACCGTGCGCGCGCCGTGGGGGAAGGCGACGCCGGAACCGACGATGCCCTCGCCGCACGAGACGATGAGCTGACCGCACTGCTCGCCCAGGCCGAGGCCGCGCGTGTCGCCGAGCAGCAACTGGTCGACGCCGACGCCGCGGTCGCACAGGCCACCGCGCGCGTGCAGACGCTCGAGCGGGAGCGCGACGCCCTCGTCGACGGGCGCCGCGAGGTGCCCGATCTGCTCCAGACGCTCGACGAGCGCCTCACCACCCTCCAGGGCGCCCCCGACCGGCGACAGGCCGCGCTGGCAGCTCGCGACGAGGCTCGACGTCGGCTGGATGCCGCTCACCAGGCGTCGCGACTGCTCGAACAGCGCGACCAGGCCGACCTCTCCTCTCTCGTCCGCGCCGACGATCTGCAGCGCGCGGTCGACGCGTGGACGACGCTGCTGCGGCGTCGCCTGGCGGGCGCCGCCGCAGAACTCGCCCACGAGCTCGTCGACGGAGAACCGTGCTCCGTCTGCGGCTCCCGAGAGCACCCGGCCCCCGCCGTGGGCGGCGACGCCTCGGTCACCGACGAGCAGATCGCCGCCGCCGAAGATCGCAAGAACGCCGCGGTCGACGCCGACCGGCTCGCCTCCGACGCCGCCCGGATCGCCCGCGACGACCACGCTCTCGCCGCCGCTCGGGCGGGAGGAGACAGCGTCGCGACCCTGACCGACCGCCTCGCCACGGCCGAGACCGTGCTCGCGAGCGCTCTCGCCGACGTCGCCGACCTCGAGCATCTTCAGGCGGAGCGGGCGCGTGCCGTCGAGATCGACGTCGCCATCGCGGCGCGGATCGAGAGCCTGACGGCCGACCTCGCCACGGCGCGGCAGGATGCCGCCCTCGCGCAGCAGCGAGGCGACGCCCTGCGCGACGACGTGCGTCGCGCGCGCGGCGACTTCGCGACCGTCACCGAGCGACAGAACGACCTGCGGTCGCATCGGACGGCGGTGCGCGACCTGCTGACCGCGCGCGCCGATCTGGTCGCCGCGCGGGCCGCGCACCTCGACGCCCGGACGACCCTCGACGACCTCGTGGCCGACACCTCGTTCGACGACATCGACGCGGTCGTCGGCGCCCTGCGGCCCGCCGCCGACCGCCGACGTCTCGACGCGCTCGTCGCCGAGCACGCGACGGCGATCGCGTCCGCCCGTCAGCGCCTGTTCTACCTGGAACTGGCGCTCGTCGACGCGAGCGACGAGCCGCTCGATCTCGCGCCGTTCACCGCCGCCGTGCGGCAGGCGCGCGAGTCCGTGCAGCAGGCCGCCGCCGCGCACGCCGAGGCGCGGACTCTCGCTGACCGTCTGCGAGGCCTCGCCCAGCGCGCCGATGCCGGACACTCGGCCATCGCGGAGCTGGCCGAAGAGCACGCGGTCGTCGCCCGTCTGGCGGACACCCTCGCCGGGCGCGCCCCGAACACCCGCCGCATGACGCTCGAGACCTTCGTGCTGGCCGCCGAGCTCGAAGAGATCGTCGTGGCCGCCAACCTGCGTCTCGAGCAGATGTCGTCGGGCCGCTACCGACTCCAGCACACCGACGCGCTCGCGGCCCGCGGGGCCGCCAGCGGGCTCGGGCTCGAGATCATGGACGCCTTCACCGGCCAGTGCCGTCCGCCGCACTCGCTCTCGGGCGGTGAGACCTTCCTGACGTCGCTCGCTTTGGCCCTCGGGCTCGCAGAGGTGGTCACGGCCCGGGCGGGGGGCATCCGGCTCGACACCCTCTTCATCGACGAAGGCTTCGGCTCGCTCGACGACGACACCCTCGATCTCGCCATGCGCACCCTCGACGAGCTGCGGCAAGGCGGCCGTACCGTGGGCGTCATCAGCCACGTGGCGTCGATGAGAGACCAGTTGCCCGCGCAGTTGCAGGTGACCGCGACACCGAGGGGACCGAGCGTCATCTCCCAGGATGCCGCCCTGCTCCCCGCCTAGGCTGGTCACATGCGCAAGAGCACCCTCTGGACCATCCTCGGCGTCATCGTCGCCGTGGTCATCGCCTGGGTCGTCGTGAACATCCTCCTGTCGATCCTCGCGTTCGCGTTCCGGGTGGTCGCCGTGGCGATCGTCGCGGTGATCGTTTTCTTCATCCTGCGCGCGGTCTTCGCCCGTCGCGACATCGACTGAGCGCGCGGAACGCTCGGCGCCCCGGTCCTCGGGCGCCGGCGGCCCGCCGAGCGAGATCGTCCGAGATCACGGTGCCGGCGAGACGGTCGATGCAAGCCCGACCGTCGTGTCCGACCCCCGGAGTAGCGTGGCACGCGATGTCTGATCAGCCCCCTGCCCCCTCGGGCTCCGCCCATCCCCCCACGCGCGATATCGTCCTGTCGTCGAAGCATCGCTGGCGTGCCTATTGGGTCGCCGTGGCGGTCGCCGCGCTCACGATCCTCGACCTCACCAAGGTGAACGTCGCCCTGCCCTCGATCGAGGCGGCGTTGAACGCCGGGCCGACCGAGTTGCAGCTCGTGGTGTCGGGCTACATCCTCACCTTCGGTCTCGTGCTGGTGCCCGCCGGTCGTCTCGGAGACCTGCGCTCCCGGCGCGTGCTGTTCCTCGTCGGCCTGTCGCTGTTCCTCGTCACGAGCCTGGCGTGCGCCCTCGCCCCCAACACCGGAGTGCTGCTGGTCGCTCGTCTGCTACAGGGGGTGGCCGCCGGCATCCAGATGCCGCAGGTCCTCGGGCTGGTGCAGCAGCTGTTCCAGGGCAAAGAACGCGGTCGCGCCTTCGGACTGTTCGGGGCCACCATCGGCATCGCCACCGCGTTCGGTCCCACGCTCGGCGGTCTGCTCATCGCCCTGGGAGGCGAGACCGACGGCTGGCGTCTGATCTTCTGGATCAACATCCCGCTGGTCGCGATCGTCATCGCCCTGGCCGCGTGGCTGCTGCCCGACACCCGCACCAAGTCGCGTCGCAAGCTCGACCTCGATCCCGTCGGCGTGCTGCTGTTCGCTCTCACGATCCTGGCCCTCATGTGGCCGTTCCTCTTCACCACGGGTGCGCCCGGCGATGATCCCCGCCGCTGGTGGCTGCTCGTGGTGTCGGTCGTCTTCGCCGCCGGCTTCGTGTTCTGGGAGCGCCGGTACGCGGATCGGGGCGGGATGCCGCTCATGCCGTTCTCGATCTTCGGTCTGTCGTCGTATCGGAACGGTGTGCTGATCTCGACCGCGTACTTCGCTGCGATCCCCGCGATGTTCCTGCTCGGCACCCTTTTCCTGCAGGGCGGGCTGGGACTCGAACCCGTGTTCGCGGGCATGGTGACGATCGGGTTCGCGGTCGCATCGGCGTGGAGCTCGTGGATCGGCGGCAATCTGGTCACGCGTCTGGGGCGCCCGCTGGTGGTGTGGGGCATCCTGGGTATGGTCGCCACGGCCGCCGGTCTCGTGCTGGTCGCGTTGTTCACCGCACCCGAGTGGACGCCGTGGGCGATGGCCGGGGTGATGGTCGTCGGCGGGTTCGCCGGCGGTCTGGTGATCTCGCCCAATCAGACCCTCACGCTCGCCGACATTCCCGTCACCAGCGGGGGTGTCGCGGGCTCGGTGGGTCAGTTGGGACAACGCATCGGCACCGCCGTGGGCACGGCCATCGCGCTCGCACTTTTCTACGCGACGGTCTATCGCGAGCAGGACACCGCCGACATGACGGTGGTCTACCACGACGCCTACGCGTCCGGCATGATCACCGTGGGCGTCTTCCTGGGTATCGCGCTGATCGTGGGCGTCGGCGATCTGGCGGGTCGGGCTCGCTCGGGGTCTCAGACCCCGTAGAGCTCGCCGACTTTCGCGCGCAGCTCGTGGCTGCAGCGCTCGACGACGACATCCCACAGTTCGGTCGCGCCGTCTTGCGCGCGGTCCGAGACGGCCCGCAGGATGCGGATCGGCACGTCGAACTGCTGCGCGACCCAGATGAGCGCGTACGACTCCATGTCGACCAGCCGCGCTCCGAGGCCGCGAATGAGCCGAACCGCCTCGGCGTCGTCGACGAAGTGGTCGCCGGTGGCGATGACGAGCCCTTCGGCGCCGGTGTCCACCCGCGTCGGCAGTGACACGTGCTCGCCGAACGTCCCGTCGAGCCCCTTCACGTCGTGCTGGATGGCTCCGGCGATCTCGTAGATGCCCCCCTCAACGTCATCGTCGATCGCCCCCGCCGTGCCGACGACGACGATCTCGTCGTAGTCGCCCTCGCAAAGGGCGCGTGTGAGGGCGTAGGCCGCGGGGATCTTCCCCACGCCCGTCAGCAGCCGGGTGAAGCCGGGGATGTCCTCCTCGAAGGCGACGAGTTCGGACACATGGGCGGCGACGAGGAGCTTCACCCCTCCATTGTCGTCGATGACGTCACGACGATGACGTCACGACGATGACGTCACGAGGATGACGCGCTCGGGCGTCGCCCGACCGCCGGGGTCCGAAGACGCAGCGAGGCCCCGACACGGTGTGTGCCGGGGCCTCACTGCGATCGACGTCAGTCCTGCGCGGCGTCCGACGCCCGCGACAGGTGGGCGAGCTCGTCGGCGCTGAGCTCGAGGCGCGCGCTCGCGAGCAGATCGGCGACCTGCTCGACCTTCGACGCGCTGGCGATCGGGGCGGCCACCGCGGGCTGCGCGCGCAGCCACGCCAGCGCGGTCGTCGCGATGGAAGCGCCGTGGGCGTGTCCGACTTCCTCGAGCGCGTCGATCAGCGCGAGGCCGGCGGGGGTGGCGAGTTTCGCGGCGCCCTCGGCACGGGGCGAGTCGCCCGTGGCATCCGCCGTCCGGTACTTGCCGGTCAGGAAGCCACTGGCCAGGGCGAAATACGGCACGAGTGACATGCCGTACTGCTCGGCGACCGGCACGATGTCGCGCTCGACGTCGGTGCGGTGCACGAGGTTGTAGTGCGGCTGGATGGCGACGGGCAGGGCGACGCCCGAGGCCTCGGCCAGAGAGACCCATTCGCGGATGCGCTCGGCGGTGTAGTTCGACACGGCCACGTGGCGCACGAGACCGTCGGACACGAGGTCGCCGAAGGCGGCCACGGTCTCTTCGAGCGGGGTCTCGGCGTCGTCGAAGTGGGCGTAGTACAGGTCGATGGTGTCGACACCCAGGCGCTGCAGCGAGGCTTCGGCCGCCGCGCGCACGTTCGCCGCCGACAGGCCGCGGAAGTCGGGGTGGGTGCTCACCTTCGTCGCGACGACGACGTTCGACGGCTTGCGTGACGCGAGCCACTCGCCGATCAACGTCTCGCTCTCTCCGCCGGAGTTGCCCGGGACCCACGCGCTGTAGCCGTCAGCCGTGTCGATGAAGTTCCCGCCCCCGGCATGGAAGGCGTCCAGTACGGCGAACGAGGTGTCGTGGTCGGCGGTCCAACCGAAGACGTTCCCGCCGAGCGAGAGGGGGAGGATGTCGAGGTCGCTGCGTCCAAGGCGCGTCATGATGCCCTTCCTGTCGAGGTTCGTTGACCTCAGGGACAACGATGCTCGGCAGCGGGCATTCCCTCGACGCGCCGTGACCCGCCGCGCGGCAGGGGCGGCCGGCCCGGGGCTCAGCGGAGCGAGCTCAGCCCCGCCGACTCACGAACCGCCCGACAGGATGCCGATGAGGCCGCTGATGAGCAGCCAGAGGCCGATCCCCGCACCGGCGATCCAGATGACGACCGTGCCGGTCGGGTACTTCTTCTTGCCGTCGGGGCGGTCGGAGCCATCGGGGACGCTCACGAGCGCACCATCGTCACGATCGATACGACAAGCACGGTGAGACCTCCGATGACGGCGATGGCGGCGATGATGGGGCCGCCGCCGGCGAGGAACGCGGCGACGCCGAGCGCGAGGAAGAGGACGGCGAGCACGATGCCGCTCACCTGGTAGACGCGGAACCTGCCCCCGCCGTCTGTGACTTTCTGTTCGCTCACGTCGACCCCCTGCTCCCAGGCTACCGAAAAGCCGGATGTCTCCCGTGACGGCGAACGCACGATCAGATCTCGATCCGCATCCCGCCCCGAGGCGTAGCGTAGGGATATGGCGCGCCCCGTTCCCGATCCCGTCCGCCCCGGCCAGGAGTCCGTGTGGGACTACCCCCGCCCGCCTCGCGTCGAGACCGTGCGAAAGCGCGTGCAGATCGACTTCGGCGGGGTGCGCATCGTCGACACCGATGACGTCGTCCGCGTGCTCGAGACGAGCCACCCGCCCGTCTACTACCTGCCGATCGCCGCCTTCGGTGAGGCGTTGACCCTGGGCGAGGGCGCGTCGTTCTGTGAGTACAAGGGCGGAGCGCGCTACTTCGACGTGCACGGTGGTGGGGGAGCGGTGGCCGCACGCGCGGCGTGGAACTATCCGAACCCCATGCCGGGGTACGAGATGCTGGCTGACCGCGTGGCCGTCTACGCCGGGCCGTTGGACCGCGTGGTGCTGGGCGGAGAGACGGTGCAGCCGCAACCCGGGGGCTTCTACGGCGGGTGGGTGACGAAGGACCTCGCCGGCCCGTTCAAGGGTGTTCCGGGGTCGATGGGCTGGTGACCCGGGGTCACCCGCGCCCGCGTTCCGCTATACCGATGACGGAGTGACCGGCTTCGTTGAGCGGAGAGACCGCGTCAGCTGCCGAACGCCTGCGGAACGGCGGCGTGCAGGTCGGCGAGCCAGGCCCGCGCGTTGCCGTCGGACGGCGCCCTCCAATCGCCGCGCGGTGACAGTGAACCGGCGGGAGAGACCTTGGGGCCGTTCGGGATGGCCGTGCGCTTGAACTGCGCGAATCCGAAGAACCGTTGCAGGAACACCTCGAGCCACCGCGCGACCGTCACCAGGTCGTACGCCGGCCGCTCACCCTCGGGATAACCCGCGGGCCAGGTTCCCGCATCCGGATCCTTCCAGGCGTGCGCGGCGAGGAACGCGACCTTCGACGGACGGAACCCGAATCGCAGCACGTGGTACAGCGTGAAGTCGTGGAGGTTATACGGACCGATGCGGTCTTCGGTGGACTGCATGCGCCCGTCCTGACCGGCCGGGACGAGCTCGGGGCTGATCTCGGTGTCGAGGACGGCCTGCAACACCTCGACGGTGTCCGCGCTCAGCTCGCCGGCCGAGATCACCCAGCGGATGACGTGCTGGATGAGGGTCTTCGGTATGCCGGGATTGACCGAGTAGTGGCTCATCTGGTCGCCCACGCCGTAGGTCGACCAGCCGAGGGCGATCTCGGACAGGTCGCCCGTACCCACGACGATGCCGCCGTTCTGATTGGCCAGACGGAAGAGGTAGTCGGTGCGCAGCCCCGCCTGCACGTTCTCGAAGGTGACATCGTGCACCGGCTGACCCGAGGCGAAGGGATGCCCCATGCGGGCGAGCATCTCGGATGCCGCGGGTCGGATGTCGATCTCTTCGATCGAGGCGCCGACGGCTTCGGCGAGGGCGATGGCATTGCGCTTGGTCTTCTCGCTCGTCGCGAAGCCCGGGAGCGTGTACGTGAGGATGTCGCTGCGGGGACGCCCCATGCGATCCATCGCCTGAGCGATGACGAGCAGCGCATGGGTGGAGTCGAGGCCACCGCTCACACCGAGCACGGGCTTGGGATCGCCGATCGCCCGCAGACGCTGCACGAGCCCCGACACCTGGATGTTGAAGGCCTCGTAGCAGTCCTGAGCGAGACGAGCGGGGTCGTCGGGCACGAACGGGAAGCGGTCGAGGGTGCGGCGCAGGCCGACGTCGGTCGCGGGCGGCGCGAGCTCGAACGACACGGTGCGGAACTGCGGGCCGACCGTGCGACGGTTGTCGTCGAAGGTGCCCTGACGCAGGCGGTCCTGACGCAATCGATCGAGATCGACGTCGGCGACGCTCCGGCGTGGACCATCGGGGAAGCGCTCGGTCGTCGCGAGCAGCTGTCCGCCCTCGTAGATCATCGTCTGGCCGTCCCACGAGACGTCGTTGGTCGACTCGCCCTGGCCCGCGGCGGCATAGACGTACGCCGCGAGGCACCGCAGCGACTGCGACTGCGACAGCAGGGTGCGGTCGTCGGCACGGCCGATCGTGATGGGACTGCCCGAGAGGTTCGCGAGCACCGTGGCTCCGGCCAGAGCCGCACCCGACGACGGCGGGATCGGAACCCACACGTCTTCGCACACCTCGGCGTGCAGCGTCAGCCCCGGCACGTCGACGGCGTCGAACAGCAGGTCGGGGCCGAACGGCACCGTGGCGCCGTCGACGGTGATGTGCTGGCCCGCCTGGTCGTCGCCGCGGGCGTACCAGCGCTGCTCGTAGAACTCGCGATAGGTGGGCAGGTAGGCCTTGGGGACGACGCCGAGCACTCGACCGCGGTGGATGACGACGGCGCAGTTGAACAGCCGGTTGCCGTGCCGCAGGGGAGCGCCCACCATCAGCACCGGGAGGAGGTCTGCGGATGCCACGACGAGACGCCCGAGCGCCGCCTCGACCGCGTCGAGCAGGGGGTCCTGCATGACGAGGTCGTCGATCGAGTAACCCGTGAGGCACAACTCGGGGAACACCGCGACGGCCACGCCCTCGGCGTCGCACGCGCGGGCGGAGTCGAGCACGGCGTCGGCGTTCGTCGCCGGGTCGGCCAGGGCGACGGGGATCGTGCACGCGGCGACCCGAGCGAAGCCGTGCCGGTAGACGCTCTCGAACGGCAGGTCGGTGATCACCCGTCCAGTCTGTCAGGTGCCTCCGACACGATGGCAGTCCCTTCGCGGCCCGGTCCGGCCTGTGGAGGCACGGATCGTGATGTCGGTGGTCCCCGTTAGCGTGGGTTCCCATGCGGTACATCGAACAAGACGGGCGGATCGTCTGGAGCGCCAGCGATCTCAAGGCGGCGGCCGAGTGCGAATTCGCGTGGCTGCGCGCCATCGACGCCAAGATCGGCCGCATCGCCCCCGTCGACGACCCCGCAGACGCCACGCTCGAACGCGCCGCACAGCTGGGCACCGCGCACGAACTGCGGGTGCTCGACGACTACCGGGCCCGTCTCGGCGGCGCGGTCCGCGAGATCCCCGCCGCGCGTTCCTCCGACGCGGTCGCGCTCGCCGAGGCCGTGCGCCTCACCGACGCGGCCCTCGCCGACCCCACCGCCGAGGTCGTCTACCAGGCCGCCTTCGCCACCGACGAGTTCGTCGGCTTCGCCGACTTCCTCGTGCGCGAGACCCACCCCCGCCCCGACGGCACGCGGCCCTGGGTCGTGCAAGACACGAAGCTCGCCCGCCGCGCCCGCGTCACCGCCCTCATGCAGCTCGCCGCCTACGTCGACCAGCTCGATCGCCTGGGCGTCGCGCGCTCCGACCGCGTGGAGCTGCTGCTGGGCGACGGCTCGACGAGCACGCACCGTGTCGACGACCTGCTGCCGGTCTTCGGGCTGCGGCGCACGCGTCTGCGCGCTCTCATCGCCGACCGCCGCGTCGGGCTCGGTGTCGCCGGCCCGGTCATCGAATGGGGCGACGCGCGGGGTGACCTGGGCGTCGTGGCCTGTGGCCGCTGCGCCACCTGCGAGCTCGAGGTCGTCGCGCACCGTGATCTGCTGCTGGTCGCCGGCATGCGTCCGGTGCAGCGCGATCGGCTGCGCGCGGGCGGCATCCCCACCATCGACGCGCTCGCCAGCGCGACCGAGCCCCCGGCCGCCATGGGATCCGACACCTTCGTCTCGCTTCGCACCCAGGCGCGACTGCAGCTCGACAGCCCGGCGGGCGTCCCCACCGACGCGACGCCGGCGCACGCCGTGCCCACCTACGAGGTCGTCGCACCCAAGTCGCTGGGAGTGCTGCCGCGCCCCGACCACGGTGACCTGTTCTTCGACTTCGAGGGCGACCCGCTCTACACCGAGGGCGTCGGCGCGCACTGGGGCATCGACTACCTGTTCGGTTGGGTCGACACGCGCGAGACCTACGGGGCGCTCTGGGCCCACACATTCGACGAAGAGCGCGTCGCGCTCGAGCGCTTCCTCGACATGGTGGCGCTGCGCCGTCAGCAGTACCCCGGAATGCACATCTACCACTACGCCCCCTACGAGCCCACCCATCTGCTCACGATGGCGGCCACCTACGGGGTGCGCGAAGCCGACGTCGATCGACTGCTGCGCGACGGGATCTTCGTCGACCTCTATCCCGTGGTCCGTCGTGCCCTGCGCGTGGGATCCCGCTCGTACTCGATCAAGAAGCTCGAACCTCTCTACATGGGCGACGAGGTGCGCACGAGCGATGTGCAGCGCGGCGACGACTCGATCGTGAAATACGTCGAGGCCCGGGCGCTCGCGGCCGACGGCGACGCGGTGGGTGCGCAGCGCGTGCTCGACGACCTCGCCGACTACAACCGCTACGACTGCGTGTCGACCCGCCGCCTGCGCGACTGGCTCGTCGACCGGGCGCGCGAGGCCGGTGCGGTGCCGGCCCACGGCGCCGATCCCGACGAGCAGGCCTACGAGCCTTCGCCCCGGGCGACCGCCCTGCAGCGGTGGGCCGCCGCCGTCGAGTCCGGTGCCGATTCGCGCGATGCGACAGCGCTGCGCCTCGCCGCCGCCGCGATCGACTACTACCCCCGCGAAGAGAAGAGCTACTGGGCGACGCACTTCCTGCGGTTGCGCGAGCCGATCTCGGTGTGGGAAGAGACGCGCGACGTCGTGGTCGTCGACGCCGCCCGCTCGCGGGTCGTCACGGACTGGCACATCGCCGAGTCGGGGCGGGGCTCCGAGCGCCGCCTGGTGGAGCTGCGCGGAGAACTCGCCCCCGGAACGCGCCTGAGCCCGGATGCCGAGCCCTTCGCCGTCTACGACCTGCCGGCGCCGTTCCCGCTCGACACCCGCCCGCGTTGGATCCACGGAGCCCGCCGGGTGACGGTGCGCGAGGTGCTCGACGACGGCGCGATCGTCGAAGAGATCGCCGCCGACGGCGTCACCTGGGACGACCTGCCGCTCGCCCTGACCCCGCCGGCCCCGCCGCGCGCGGGCAACCAGCAGAAGGCGATCGACGCGTGGGCCGACGCGGTGCTGACGGTCGCCCCGGCGATGCCCGACGGCGCCGCCGCCGATGTCCTGCGTCGAGTGCCGCCGCGCACCCGTTCCGGCGCCTTGGCACCTGTCACCGCCGTCGACGGTGCCCCGGGCGACGACGAGGTCACCGCCATCGCCCGCAGCGTGGCCGATCTCGACCACAGCTATCTCGCCGTGCAGGGCCCGCCCGGCACCGGCAAGACCTACGTCGGGTCGCACGTCATCGCCCGCCTGGTCGCCGAGCGGGGGTATCGCATCGGCGTCGTCGCGCAATCGCACGCGACGATCGAGCACATGCTCGATCAGGTCATCGCGGCCGGGGTCCCGGCATCCCGGGTCGGCAAGGCGCCGAAAGACCCGAGCGTCCCGCATGCCTTCACGGTTCTCCCGAAGAACGGCGTCGCCGCCTTCACCGCCGAGAACGCGGCGCAGGGTTTCGTCGTGGGCGGCACCGCGTGGGACTTCAGCCACGAGACGCGCATCCCCCGCGGCAGCCTCGACCTGCTCGTCATCGACGAAGCCGGACAGTTCTCGCTCGCCTCGACGATCGCCGTCTCGCTGGCCGCGCAGCGACTGCTGCTGCTCGGAGACCCGCAGCAGTTGCCGCAGGTGAGCCAGGGCACGCACCCCGAACCCGTCGATACGTCGGCGCTGGGGTGGATCATCGACGGCGCCGAGGTGGTGCCCGCCGAGCTCGGCTACTTCCTCGCACGCACCCGGCGTCTGCACCCCGCGGTCGCGGGTCCCGTGTCGCGGCTGTCGTACGAGGGCCGTCTGGCCGCCCATCCGTCGACGGCCCTGCGCCGACTCGACGGCGTCGAACCCGGGGTGCACGTCGTCCCGGTACGCCACCAGGGCAACTCGACCTGGTCGGCCGAAGAAGCGGCCGAGGTCACACGCCTCGTATCCGACCTCGTCGGCCGCGAATGGACGGGCGCCGAGGGAGGGGCCGGTGATTCGGCCGTCGTGCACGAGCCGCGGCCCCTGCGCGCCGACGACATCATCGTGATCACGCCCTACAACGCTCAGCAGGTGGCCGTCGAAGAGGCCCTGGCCGCGGCGGGCTTCTCGGACGTCCCCGTGGGCACCGTCGACCGCTTCCAGGGCAAAGAGGCGGCGGTCGCCATCCTCACCCTCGCGGCGTCCTCGGGGCGCGAGGCACCGCGTGGCTTGGAGTTCCTCCTACTGCGCAACCGCATCAACGTCGCGATCTCGCGTGCGATGCAGGCGGCGTACGTCGTGTATTCACCCGCGTTGCTCGACGACCTTCCGCGTACCCCCGAGGGGGTGGCGCGCCTCAGCGCCTTCGCACGGTTGGTCGACGGAGTCGAGTGAGGGGCCGGGCTGCCCGATCGCCGTCGACGATGGCGCCGAGCCCGGCCCGCTCGCAACCCCGAATCGGGCTGCGCAACCGCGTCAGGCCGTGCCGTACAACCGGTCGCCGGCGTCACCGAGACCGGGCACGATGTAGCCCTTCTCGTTGAGTCGCTCATCGACGGCGCCGAGCACGAGGGTGACGTCGTGTCCCTCGACCTGCTTCTCGATGGCGGCGACGCCCTCGGGGGCGCCGAGCAGGCAGATCGCGGTGACGTCCTGCGCGCCGCGGGCGAAGAGGAAGTTGATGGCCGCACCCAGCGAGCCGCCGGTGGCGAGCATGGGGTCGAGCACGAAGCACTGGCGGTCGCTCAGGTCGTCGGGCAGGCGTTCGGCGTACGTCGTGGGCTCGAAGGTCTCTTCGTCGCGCACCATGCCGAGGAAGCCGACCTCGGCGGTGGGCAGAAGCTTCACCATGCCCTCGAGCATGCCCAGACCGGCGCGCAGGATCGGCACGACGATGGGGCGGGGCTCGCTGATCTTGACGCCCTGAGTGAGGGTCACCGGGGTCTGGATCTCGATCGGCTCGACACGCACGTTGCGAGTCGCCTCGTAGGCCAGAAGGGTCACCAGCTCTTCGGTGAGCTGGCGGAACACCGGCGAGGATGTCTGCACGTCACGCAGCACCGTGAGCTTGTGGGTGATGAGCGGGTGGTCGGCGACGTGGACACGCATAGGCTCAAGGCTAGTCGCTTCCCCTGATCTCCCTCGTCCGTTTTTTCGGAGCCCCCGTGACCCCCACCGCCGCCGACCGCTCCGCGATGCGTCGCGCGTTCGCGCTGGCCGCCGAGGCCGCCGTCGACGGTGATGTGCCCGTCGGCGCCGTCGTCGTCGACGCCGAGGGGCGGATCCTCGGCGAGGGCCGCAATCTGCGCGAGGTCACGGCGGACCCCACGGCGCACGCCGAGGTGCTGGCGCTGCGGGCCGCGGCCGAGGCCCTCGGGTCGTGGCATCTCGCCGACTGCACGCTCGTGGTGACCCTCGAGCCGTGCGTCATGTGCGCCGGTGCGATCCTGCAGGCGCGCGTGCCCCGGGTGGTCTTCGGGGCGTGGGATGCCAAAGCCGGCGCCGCGGGTTCGATGTACGACCTTCTGCGCGACCGGCGCCTGCCGCACCGCGTCGAGGTCGTCGGCGGGGTGGACGAGGACGAAGCCGCCGCGCAGTTGACGGCGTTCTTCGAGGTCCGGCGCGAACACCCGCACGACTACGACGCGTAATCGGGCACCCGCCCTCCGCCCCGCGGCCAGCGTGCGTCAGCGGGGCAGCAGGGGGAGCAGCTCGGCGCCGACGAGATCGGCGTGTGCGACGTCGCGCAGATCCAACAGCTGGAAGTACACCCGCTCGGCGCCCAGCGCCCGCAGGCGCTCGACCTTGTCGGCGATCTGCGCCGGAGTCCCGACGAGGTTGGCGCCGTTGTCGAACTGCGCACGGGTCTGCCCGATCGCGGCGACCCGTCGCTCGATCTCGGCGTCGTCCGTGCCCACGATGGTCGGCAGAGCGACCGAGAGCTTCAGCGTCGCGGGGTCGCGCTCGGCGGTCTCGCAGGCGGCGCGCACGCGCGCGAAGGCAGCCGAGATCTGCTCCTCGGCGACGAAGCCGATGTTGAACTCGGTCGCGTACCGCGCGGCCAGCGCCGGCGTGCGCTTCGGCCCGCCGCCGCCCACGATCACGGGCACCGGTGACTGCACGGGGCGGGGGAGGGCGGGGGCGGCGTCGAGACGGTAGTGCTCTCCGTCGAACGAGAAGGTCTCGGCATCCGGGGTCTGCCACAGGCCCGTCACCACCTGCAACTGCTCTTCGAGCAGGTCGAAGCGCTTGGCGGGGAAGGGGATTCCGTAAGCGGCATGTTCGCGCTCGAACCAGCCGGTTCCGAGGCCGAGTTCGACCCGGCCGCCCGACATCGCGTCGATCTGCGCGACCTGGATGGCGAGGATCGCGGGCACGCGGTAGGTCACCGACGACACCAGGGTCCCCAGGCGGATGCGCGACGTCTCGCGGGCGAGACCGGCGAGCGTGGTCCACGCGTCGGTCGGCCCGGGCAGCGGGTCGCCCTCGCCCATCCGCAGGTAGTGGTCGGAGCGGAAGAACCCGTCGAGGCTGTGCCGCTCGGCCGACTGCGCGAAGGCGAGCTGGTCGTCGTACGAGAAGCCCTGCTGGGGCTCGGTGAACAGGCAGTACTCCACGGGAGCCTCCGGGATGGTCGGGCGGTGCGAGACGGAGAGTGCGGGACGGAGAGTGCGGGATGGGCCGCGTCGAGGCCGCGCTCAGTCGGCGGAGCGCAGGATGATCGCCTCGGTGGGCGGGGCGGGATCGGCCGGACGGCCGACGTAGCCGATGTGCGTGAGCAGGGCCCGGCGGAACGCGGAGGGACGCTCGAGATGAACCGAGTGGCCTGCTCCCTCGACGGGCACCTCGGTGACCTCGCCGCCACGGGCGGCGTAGGCGGAGAGCACGTCGCGCGTCTGCGACACCATGGGCTGCGCGGGGGCGATCTCGTCGCCGGGCCACCCGGGAACGACGCCGAGGGCGCCCAGGTGGTTCACGTCCGAGAACGAGGTGTCGGAGACGATGGCATCCGCCGTTCCGTAGATCCACAGCACCGGGGGCTTGTCGGCCAGGTCGACGATGCCCGAGACGTCGAAGAAGAGGGGCGACAGCGTGTTGAGCGCCCCCGTGCGTCCGGGGGCGAAGCCGGGCCAGGTGGCGGTCGTGATCGACTCGCCCGGGTAGTTGCCCACGGCCGTCGACGTCGAGAGCATCGCCTCGACCCAGACGTCCTCGTGCTCGCTCGTGTACCCGGGCGCGACGTAGGTCGAGCGGAAGACCGAGCGCGGCGACGTCGGGGCGTCGTGGCTCGTGTCGCCGTCGGTGAGTCGCTGGACGAAGTCGGGGTTGGCGGCGCCGGCGCCGGTGCCCGCACCCTCGTCGTCGAGCCGCGAGCCGTCGCGTCGGGTGCCGCCGAACCCGTAGGGCGAGACCGGCGACTGGAGGGTCAGCGAGAGCACCGGGTGATCGAGGGCGTACTGCAGCACGACACCTCCGCCGAGCGACCATCCCACGAGGTGGGCGGAGGCGATGCCGAGGGCGTCGAGCGTCGCGTGCAGATCGTCGCTGAAGTCGCGCACGCCGCGGGTGGCGTCGATGGGGGTGTGCTCGGTGCGACCGAAGCCGCGGAGGTCGACCGCGACGACGCGCAGATCGCTGGGGAGGTCCTGCATGATCTCTTGCCAGAACAGCGACGACGCGACGTTCCCGTGCACCAGCACGACCGTGTGCTCCGGGGGCGTCGAGGGGTCGTCGCCGGAGCGCTCGAGCACATTGACACCCAGCCGGTCGGTCTCGATCAGGCGCGCGGTGATGCCGTCGAAGAGAGTCATGGAAGGTCCTCCGTGTCGATCGCGGGTGCCCCGGTACACCGTCGTCCGACTCTAACGCCCGCCCCTATCGGTCGCACTCAGGGTTGCCTGTCGCGGCGTCGGGGCGCTTCGTAGACTGGAGGCATGACGGATGCCATCACCTCGCTGCCCCCGATCGCGATCCTCGGAGCCGGCTCGATGGGAGGGGCCATCCTGCACGGCCTCGTCGCCGCGGGCCTGAGCGCGGGCGGCGTCACCGCGACCAACCGCTCGATCGCGAAGGCCGCCGAGCTCGCCGATCTCGAGGGAGTGACGAGCGTCGCGCTCGAGGCCCACCCGAACGGCAACATCGAGGCCGCGGCATCCGCTGATGTGGTGTTGATCGGCGTCAAGCCCGCGATGGTGCCCGACCTTCTCGACGAGATCGCCCCGCACCTGCGGGACGGCGCGGTCGTGGTCAGCCTGGCCGCGGGGGTCACCCTCGACACCTTCGCCCGCCACCTCGGCGCGGGTGTCGCGACGCTGCGCTCCATGCCGAACACGCCGTCGCTCGTCGGCAAGGGCGTGACAGGTCTGGCCGCGGGGCCGGCTGCTTCGGCCGACGATGTGGCCGTCGTCCGCGCTCTGTTCGAGACCGTGGGTGCGGTGCTCGAGGTGCCCGAGGAACAGATCGACGCGCTCTCGACGATCTCGGGATCGGGCCCGGCCTACGTCTTCCTGCTGGTCGAGGAGTTCACCAAATCGGCCGTCCGCATGGGCTTCGACGACGCGCAGGCGCGTCTGCTCGCCGAGCAGACCTTCATCGGGGCCACGACGCTCCTGGCCGCCTCCGACGTCGACCCGGCGGAGCTGCGTCGCCGCGTCACCAGCCCCAAGGGCACGACCGAGCGGGCCGTCGCGGTGCTGCAGGAGGCCCGATTCGACGACACCTTCACCGAGGCCGCCGAGGCCGCACTCGCGCGCGCGAAAGAGCTCGCCGAGGGGCGGTGACGTGCCGGCCGAGCACGGGGCCCGTTACGGGCGAAGGCTCCAGGGCGAGAGACTCCGAGCGACTGCTCAGCGGTCGAGCGACGCGAAGCGTTCGATGTCGGAGTTCGTCCCCGACACGATGATGAGGTCGTGGTTCGTGACCACGGTGTTGGCTTCGGCGTAGCGGAACGCCCGCCCGGGGCTCTTCACCCCTACCACGGTCACGTTGTACTTCGAGCGGACACCCGACTCGTTCAGGCCCACGCCGCGTACGAGCTTCGGCGGGTACATCTTGGCGAGCACGAAATCGTCGTCGAAGCGGATGAAGTCGAGCATGCGTCCGCTCACGAGGTGCGCGACGCGCTCGCCGGCTTCGGCCTCGGGGTAGATCACGTGGTTGGCGCCGACACGGGCCAGGATCTTGCCGTGCGACTGCGAGACGGCCTTGGCCCAGATCTGCGGGACCTTCAGGTCGACGAGGTTGGCGGTGATGAGCACCGACGCCTCGATGAGCGAGCCGACGGCGACGACGGCCACCTGGAAGTCCTGCGCGCCGATCTGGCGCAGAGCGTCGATGTTGCGCGCGTCGGCCTGAACGGCGTGCGTGACACGCTCCGACCACTTCTGCACGAGTTCGAGGTTGCCGTCGACGGCCAGGACCTCGCGGTCGAGGCGGTCGAGTTCGCCGGCGCACGCCGCGCCGAAGCGCCCGAGGCCGATGACCAGCACGGGCGCGTCGCTGCGGATGCGTTCAACCAACGATGGGCCTTTCGACGGGCAGCGCGTACAACTGCGATCGAGACGACGCAGCCACGGCCGCGGCGAGTGTCACTGTACCAATGCGGCCCATGAACATCGTGGCGGCCATGACGTAGACGGCGGGGTCGGGAAGCTCCGCCGTGAGACCGGTCGACAGGCCCACGGTCGCGAAGCCCGAGATCACGTCGAACAGGACGTGCTCGATGGGGGCGTCGGTGATGCGGCTGATCGTCACGGTCGAGATCGCGACGATCGTGGCGCCCCACGCGACGACCGAGAGGGCCACGCGCTGCACGTCGCTGGGGATCCGGCGCCCGAACGCCTGCACCGACGGCCGCCCCTTGGCCTCGGAGAAGACCGCGAGGGCGAGCACGGCGAGGGTCGTCACCTTGATGCCGCCGGCGGTGGATGCCGAGCCGCCACCCACGAACATCAGCATCGAGCCCACGATGAGGGTCGCGCCGTTGAGATCGCCGATGTCGATGACCGAGAATCCGCCCGACCTGGTCATGGCGGAGAGGAAGAACGCCTGGAAGGTCGTGTCCCACGCATCCATGCTTCCGAATGTGAGGGGGTTGTCGTATTCCAGCAACAGAATGACGCCCGCGCCGAAGAAGAACAGGATGACCGTGGTGATCAGGGTGAGCTTCGTGTGGAGCGACCACAGACGGAATCGCCAGTGGTGCCGCCACAGGGTGAAGATCACCGGGAAGCCGATCGAGCCGAGGAAGACGCCGATCATCAGCACCGAGAGCAGGAAGTAGTCCTGGGCGAAGGGCGTAAGTCCGTCGGCGTTGGGGACGAACCCGGTGTTGGTGAAGGCCATGGCGGCGTAGTACGGGGCCTCCCACAGGGCGACGATCGGGTCGATGCCCCCGATGATGAGCGAGGGGTAGATGAGCACGGTGAGCCCGGCCTCGATCACCAGCGTCGACAGCGCGACCGTGCGCAGCAGCTGGCCGACCTCGCCCAGACGGACGGTCTGCCCCTCGTTCACCGGTCCGCCGTGCGCCCGCAGGGGGTTGCTGTCTCCGGCGGCGATGAGCTTCGCGCGGAGCCCCAGGCGCTTCGAGATGACCAGGCCGAGGATCGAGGCGAGGGTGAGCACGCCGAGCGCACCGACGTTCACCCCGACGTAGGTGATGACGTGCCCGAGCGGAGACCAATGCGTGTACATGTTGACCGTCGACAGACCGGTCACGCAGATGGTCGACACCGCCGTGAACAGCGCGTCGGCCAGGGGCGTCGCTCGCCCGTCGGCCGACGCCGCGGGCAGCGAGAACAGCGCAGTGAAGAGAAGGATGAGCGTCACGAACACCAGCACCGCGAAACGCGCGGGTGATGCGGTGGTCAGATTGCGCAGTCGATCCCATGCCGTGAACGCGATGCGTCTCACGCGCACGGCCAATCGCACCTCGTTCGGCGTCGCCGCCATGCGCCGCTCCCTTCGGTGCCCGAACCCGAATCATGGTACTCGGGCCGGGGCGCCGCTAATCTGATGCCATGGCGGACATCTTCGACGTGATCGCTGACGGAACGCGTCGCGACATCCTTCAGCTCCTTCTGGACCGGGCCACCGGTGGCGAACGCGGAACGAGCGTGTCGCAGATCGTGGCGTCCCTGGGGGTGAGTCAACCGACCGTCTCCAAGCACCTGAAGGTGCTGCGCGAGGCCGAGCTGGTGTCGGTGCGCGAAGAGGGTCAGCACCGCTATTACAGCCTCGCGGTGGCGCCTCTCGACGAGGTCGACGACTGGCTCGTGCCGTTCTTCTCGGTCGACGAAGAGAACGAGCCCGCACTTCCCGAGTCCGCCGTCCACGCCGCCGAAGTGGTGGGTCGTGCCGCGGCGTCGGTCAAGCATTCCTTCTCGACGGCCTTCCGCAAGCTTCCGGGACGGTGAGGTTCACGGATGCCGCGGAAGAGCGGCATCCGGGAAGCACATTCGTCACAGCACGCCCAGAGGTTTACAGCCTTCACAGCCAGACCCTAGAGTGTGCACAGCATCAGAGGGTGAGTTCACCCGTAACGAGGGGTGAACCATGGCCGAGCTGCCCGACGTGCGATTCCTGACCGTCGCCGAGGTCGCCGAGCTCATGCGCGTGTCGAAGATGACCGTCTATCGTCTCGTGCACGCCGGCGAACTCCCCGCGGTGCGTTTCGGGCGCAGCTACCGTGTGCCCGAATCGGCCGTCGCCGAGGTCGTGCAGCGGCCGGTGTCCGACGTCGGCTAGACTGATCCGAGGCATTTTTTCATCGCCTGCTGTTCCCGGGGGCCGACCACGGCACCCAGACCCCGACTTAGTGAGGTTTTCCGTGGGTTCTGTCATCAAGAAGCGCCGTAAGCGCATGGCGAAGAAGAAGCACCGCAAGCTGCTTCGCAAGACTCGTCACCAGCGCCGCAACAAGAAGTAACGCGGCACGACACCGAGCGCCTGTCCTCTGCGACGGGCGCTTCGTGTATCCGCCCGCGCCGTTCGCCCTCTCGGAGGTAAGCATGCAGTCCATCTCGATCCACGACCTGCACGCGGGACGCGAGCGTCCGCTCATCGACGTGCGCGAGGAACACGAGTTCGCCGCCGGGCACGTTCCCGGGGCCGTGAACCTTCCCATGTCGACCCTGGGCGAACATCTCGACGAGCTCCCCGCCGAGCCGTTCGACGTGATCTGCCAGGCCGGCGGCCGCTCGGCGCGTGTGGTCGAGGCGCTCTCCGCGCGCGGTCACGACGCCACGAACGTCGAGGGCGGCACGGGCGACTGGATCGCCGCGGGGTACGACGTCGCATCCTGATCCGGTGCCCGGACCCGCGTCATCCCGCGCGTCCCGAGCGCCGCGATCCACGGCCCTCCTAGGATGAAGGCGTGACGACCCTCACGCTGATCGGAAAGCCCGGCTGCCATCTCTGCGATGTGGCCGAGCAGATCGTCGAGACCGTCGTGGCCGATCTTCCCGCCGACGTCGCCGACCGTGTCGAGATCGCGCACGCCTCGATCGCCGACGACACGGCGTTGTACGAGAAGTGGTGGGAGAAGATCCCCGTCATCCTGATCGACGGCGAGCTGCACGCGCACTGGCGCGTGTCGGCCGACCGCCTCCGCGCCGCGTTGCTGGCGTCCGAGCCCGAAGGAGCCTCCGCGTGAGCATCCGACACATCGTCCTGTGGAAGCTCGCGGCCGACGACGCCGACACCCGGGCTCTGCACGCCGAGCAGATCGCGGAGCGCCTGCTGGCTCTTCGCGGCGTGATCGACGAGATCGTGCATCTCGAGATCGGTCGCAACGTCGCGTACCCGCAGAACAACTGGGACGTCGCCCTGGTGAGCGAGTTCGCCGACGTCGAGGCGTTGGAGCGCTACCAGGTGCACCCCGCCCACCAAGAGGCTGCGGCCTTCGTGCGCTCGGTCGTCGCCGAGCGGTCGTCGGTCGACTACCCGTTCTGACGCCCGTTCAGCCGATGGGGCGAACGCTCATCGGCCCGGATGCGAGAGCGATCCGGACGTGTGCCCGATCGTCGAGGCGCTGGTCGGGCGCGTGCTCGACGACGACGCGATCGCCGTCGGCGGTGAGAACGGTCGAGCGGCGCACGCTGCCGAGGAAGATGGTCTCCTCGACGACCGCATCGACTCCCGGGGCGCCGTCGCCCACGAGCACGACCTGTTCCGGGCGTACGACGACCTCGCAGTGACCGTCGCTCGCCGCGGCGGCGAGAGGGAGCTCCTGCCCCCACACCTCGACGACGGCTCCCTCGACGATTCCCGGCACGGCGCTGACCGGACCCAGAAGGTCGGCCACCGCGAGGTCGCCGACGCGCGCGAAGACCTCGTCGGGGCGCCCCTGCGCGGCGATACGGCCCTGGTCCATCACGACGAGATGGTCGGCGACGGCGGCGGCCTCGGCGGTGTCGCGCGTGACCCACAGGGTGGTGACCCCGGTCGCACGCAGTTCCCGCACGACGCGATCGCGGGTCTCGGCGCGCGCCGAGGTGTGCAGCGCGGCCAGCGCGTCGTCGAGCACGAGGGCCCGCGGCCGCGACGCGAGAGCCCGGGCGACGGCCCACCGCTGCCGGTCGCCGTGCGAGAGGCGGTGCACCAGCCGGTCACCGGCGCCGAGCCCGACGAGCGCGCCCAGGCGTTCGGCTTCGGCGTCGGGGTCGGCGGTGCCCGCGCGACGGGCGGCGGCCAGGATCGCGGCGCGCACCCGCCCGAAACGAGCGACCGGGGTGCGGTCGCGCACCTCGACGACGCGGGGCGCGGCGGCCCCGGTGCGCCCGTCGATCGTCACGGTGCCGGCATCCGGCCGCTCGGCTCCCGTGATCACGCGCAGCAGGGTCGACGCGCCGCAGCCCGACGGCCCGACGACGGCGACGATGCCGCCCGGCTCGATCTCGAGGTCGATGTTCTCGAGCACCGGGACTCCGGCGCGCGCGCGGCCGACGTCGCGGAGCGAGATCGCCCACCCCCTGCGCGATCGTCCCGCCGGGGACGGGGCGGCCGAGGTGAGGGCGTTCATGGCCCCACGGTAGGGCGGCCGATGAACGCGACGACGCCCGGGGAGTGAACCCCGGGCGTCGGTCGCTCGAACCTTACGGAGCGAGGCGGGTCGGGCCGCGGAAGAGGTACGTCACCTCGCGGATCGACGACTCGCCCAGCAGGAGCATCAGGACGCGCGCGAGGCCCATGCCGAAACCACCGTGCGGCGGGGCACCGAAGCGGAAGAAGTCGAGGTAGAAGTCGAGGTGCTCGGGGTCGAGACCCTTCTCTTTCGCCTGCTCGATCAGCACGTCGACGCGGTGCTCGCGCTGCGCGCCGGTCGTGATCTCGACGCCGTTGAAGAGCAGGTCGTACGACTTCGTCAGCCCGGTCTCTTCGTCGCGCATGTGGTAGAAAGCGCGGATCTCGGGGTGGTAGTCGGTGATGAAGACGAACTGGTGACCGAACGTCTCGGCCACGTGCGCCGCGATCTGACGCTCACCCTCGGGGTCGAGGTCGCCGTCGGTGCGCGGGATGTCGTACCCGCGCGCGGCGACGATCTCACGCGCCTCGGCGAGGGGGATGCGCGGGAAGGGGAGCGTCGGAACCTGCACCTCGATGCCGAAGAGCTCCTGGATCTCGGCGCCGTGCTTGTCGGCGACGGCCTGGAAAGCGCTCTGCAGCAGTTCCTCCTGCATACGGGCGACGTCTTCGTGCGAGTCGATCCAGCTGATCTCGGCGTCGATCGAGGTGAACTCGGTCGCGTGACGGCTCGTGAACGAGGGGTCGGCGCGGAACGCGGGGGCGATCTCGAAGATCTTGCCGAAGCCGGCGACCTGGGCCATCTGCTTGAAGAACTGGGGGCTCTGCGCCAGATAGGCCGTCTTGTCTTCGAAGTAGGGCACCTCGAACAGTTCGGCGTTGGACTCCGAGGGCGACGCCATGAGCTTGGGGGAGTGCACCTCGATGTAGTCGCGCTCGACCCAGTAGGTACGCATCGCGTGCTCGAGAGTGGTCTGCACGCGGAAGATGAGGTTGTTGCGGCGCTGGCGCAGGTCGATGAAGCGCCAGTCCATGCGCTTGTCGGGGCTGCTGTCGGCCGCGATCGGGGTCTCGGGGTTGGCTGCCGCCGCGATGACGAGCTCGCCGACCTTGATCTCGACGCCGCCGAGCTTGACGCGCTCGTCGTGCTTGAGCTCGCCGCGCACGGTCAGGAAGGTGCCGGTCGACAGGGCGCCGATCGTCTCGGTGAGGGCGAGGGCGGCGGCATCCTGATCCGTCGCCTCTTCGGAGGGACGCGTCGCCGGGTTCACCAGCTGCACCGCGCCGGTCTCGTCGCGGAGGACGACGAACTGCACCTTCTTCTGGTCGCGGACGGTTTCGACCCATCCCGACACCTCGACGGGGCCGGCGGGAAGGGATTTCAGCTGGTTGACCAGGACGCGTTCGCTCACGATCGACCAGTCTACGTGCGCCGTGCGCGCGCACCCGGGCGCGAATCTACGATGGGGGCGTGACCTACTCGTTGCCGCCGGAATCTTTCCGGACGATGCGTCCCGAACCGACAGTGCGCAAGGCGCGTGGCTGGGACGTCGCGCTCACGATCATCCTGCTCGTGCTCCTTCCCCTGCTGGCGCTCGGGGCCTCGTACGCGGGAGTGCTGCTGGCGTTCGCCGCCGACCAGTGCGGGCCGTCGAACTGCGACACGGGGCTGATGAACATCGGCTTCTGGACGGCCGTCATCTCGCCCTGGGTCATCCTGCTGATCGGCGTGGTCGCCGCGATCGTGCGCCTCGTGCGCCATCGCCTGGCGTTCTGGGTGCCGCTGGCCACCATCGTCGGGATGGCGGCGGTGTGGTTCATCGCGGCCGCGTTCGTCGGCGCCGGGGTCTCGGCATCCTGAACCGCTCGGGGGCAACCCCCAGGAACCGCGCATGACCGGACCGTAGCCTGGAACGGGCGTCCGGTCGGGCGGCCGATCACCGAGCGCGAAGGCACCCGATGACCGACACCACCCTCACTCTCTCCCCCCTGCGCGCGAGCTCCGGCTCCGAGGACGGGCAGTCGTGGCTCACGTCGCTGGCCGACTGGACCGTGTCGCTCATGGAGATCATCGGACCGGTGGGCGCGGGCGTCGCCATCGCCCTCGAGAACCTCTTCCCGCCGCTGCCGAGCGAGGTCGTCCTGCCGATGGCGGGCCTCACCGCCAGCCGCGGCTCATTCACGCTGTTCGAGGCGCTGCTGTGGACGACCGTCGGCTCGATCGTCGGCGCCTTCATGCTCTACGGCCTCGGGCGGTGGCTCGGAGCCGCGCGTCTGCGTTCGTTCGCCGCGAAGATGCCGCTGCTGCACCCCGAAGACGTCGACCGCACGGTCGCGTGGTTCGAGCGCCACGGCGGCAAGGCCGTGTTCTTCGGGCGAATGATCCCGATCTTCCGCAGTCTCATCTCGATCCCCGCCGGCGTCGCCAAGATGCCGATGTGGCGGTTCGGTCTGCTCACGGGCGCCGGCAGCCTGATCTGGAACACGATCTTCGTGCTGTCGGGCTTCCTGCTGGGCGAGAACTGGCACATCGTCGAGGAGTACGCCTCGATCCTGCAGTACGTCGTGATCGCCGCGGTCGTGATCGGAGTCGCGTGGTTCCTGTACGCGCGCATCCGTTCGCTTCTGGCTTCCCGCAACGACGCCCCGGCGTCGCGCACCGACGCCTGAGCGTCGGAGGACATCGCGGGGTCGAGTTCCCGCCAACGCGGGCGCACACCTCCTGCGGGCCCGGTATCCGCGGGTATCTCCACGTCGAAGCAACCCGCCCCCTCGCTCAGTCAGACCACAGAACCCGCCCGTAGACTGGCATCGTGCCCGCCGATCGCCTTCATCTCGTGCGCCACGGAGAGGTCCACAACCCCCGTCGCGTGCTCTACGGTCGGCTCCCCGGATTCGGCCTGAGCGTCGACGGGCGGCAGATGGCGCGCCAGGCCGCCGAGTACGTCCACGGCCTCGGGCGGCCCGTCTCGGCCCTCATCGCCTCACCGCTGCAGCGCACCCGAGAGTCGGCGGAGCCCTTCGTGACGCTGTTCGGAATCGAGCCCGTGATCGATGAGCGGGTGATCGAGCCGACCAACGTCTTCGAGGGGCGGCGGATGAAGCGGGCGCTCGCCAACCCGCTGAACTGGCGGCATCTGCGTCAGCCCGCTGTTCCCAGCTGGGGTGAGCCCTACGAGCGCGTCGTGGCGCGGGTGACCGAGGCCATGGGCGACGCGTGGGAACGCGTCCCCTCGGGCGACGTCGTCATCGTCTCGCACCAGCTGCCGATCTGGGTGACCCACCTCGCCCTCTCCCACCAACCCACCCGCCACGACCCCCGCAAGCGCCGCTGCGCGCTGTCGAGCGTGACGAGCTTCGAACGGCGAGACGGCGCCGACGGCTCGACGCGCTGGGTCGAGGTGGCGTACGCCGAGCCGGCCACCACCGCCGGAGCCGTCGACGTAGGAGCCGTCTGATGCGCCGAATCCTCACCGCCGCCGGAGCGATGGCCGCCGCCGCGGCCCTCGTGATGGGCCTCGCGGCCTGCACGCCCGACCCCCTCGCCGAGCAGTACCGGGCGGGTGACAACAAGGGCTACATCGCCGCCAACGGGCTGCAGTGGCAGGAGATCCCCGAGTCCGACCGCGGCGAGGCCGTGGAGTTCTCGGGCAGCCTCGACAACGGCTCACCGGTGTCGAGCGCCGACTACGCCGGCAAGGTGCTCGTCGTGAACTTCTGGTATGCCACGTGCGGCCCGTGCATCATCGAGGCCCCGCGCCTCGAGCAGGCCTATCAGAGCTTCCAGGGCCAGGACGTGGCCTTCCTCGGCATCAACACCTACGACCAGCCCGCCACGGCGCTGTCGTTCGCCCGCGATCACGGGGTGTCGTACTCGAGCGCGATGGCCGTCAACGACGGCGAGCTCAAGCTCGCCTTCGCCGACAAGACCCCCATCAACGCGACGCCCACCACCCTCGTGCTCGACAAGCAGGGCCGCGTCGCCGCCCGCGTCATCGGCGAGCTCCCCGAGGCCTCGATCCTCGAGTCCATGGTGCGCACGCTGGTCGCGGAGCCCGCGTGAACCCGGGCGCTCTCGTCTTCGACGGCGCACTCTGGGTGGCTCTTCCCCTCGCGCTCGCCGCCGGTCTCATCTCGTTCCTGTCGCCGTGCGTGCTGCCGCTCGTGCCGGGGTACCTGGGGTACATCGGCGGTGCCGTCGCCCCGCGCGGGGGCTCGGCATCCGGAGCCGGCCGGGGGCGCCTGCTCGGTGGGACCCTCCTGTTCATCGCGGGATTCACCGTGGTGTTCATGGCGATCAACGTGCTCGGCGGGGCCGCCGGCATGTTCTTCACGCGCTACGGCGACGTCATCACGCGCGTCATGGGTGTCGTCATCATCCTCATGGGACTGGTGTTCATCGGCCTCTTCGGGGTGGCGCAGCGCTCGGTGCGGCTGCAGTCGCGCGACAACCTGGGCCTGATCGGTGCCCCCCTGCTCGGCATCGCGCTGGGCATCGGCTGGACCCCCTGCATCGGCCCGACGCTGGCGGCGATCCTCTCGGTGTCGTACAACCTCGGCGACCCGGGTCGGGCGGCGCTGCTGGGACTGGCGTACTCGCTGGGGCTCGGCATCCCGTTCGTGCTGCTCGCCCTCGGCTTCGGGTGGGCGACGCGCTCGGTGTCGTTCGTGCGCAAGCACATCCGCGTCGTCAACCTCATCGGCGGCGGCCTTCTCATCGCGCTCGGCCTGCTCATGGTCACGGGCGTCTGGGGCCAGTGGATGTCGACCCTGCAGGGAGTGATCGGCAATGTCCAACTCCCGCTCTGATCGAGGAAAGACCGTGACCGAACCCGCCGACGGCGTGCTGCGCCCGTCCGACCACGCCGACTCCGTCGTCGCGGACGGCGCCGGCGACGACATCGTGCAGCCGCGCCTCGGCGTCGTGGGATGGGCGCGCTGGGGGTGGCGTCAGCTCACCAGCATGCGCACCGCCCTCGTGCTGCTGCTCCTGCTCGCGATCGCCGCCGTTCCCGGCTCGCTCGTGCCGCAGCGCACCGCCGACCCCAACGGCGTCACCCAGTACTTCACCGACAACCCCGACCTGGCGCCGGTGCTCGACAAGCTCAGCCTGTTCGACGTGTACAGCTCGCCGTGGTTCTCGGCGATCTATCTGCTGCTGTTCATCTCGCTGATCGGCTGCGTGCTGCCGCGCACGAAGCACCACTGGAAGGCCCTGCGCTCGCAGCCCCCGCGCACGCCCGCGCGGCTGTCGCGCCTGGACGACCACCGCACCCGCCGCCTCACGGTCGCCGGAGACGCGGATGCCGTCGCCGCGGCCGCCGTCGACAGCGCCGCCGCTCAGCTGCGCAAGAGCGGATACCGCGTCGCCCGGTACGACGGGCGCGGCACGTACTCGGTGTCGGCCGAGCGCGGCTACCTGCGCGAGACGGGCAACCTGGTCTTCCACGCGGCCCTGGTGGGCGTGCTCATCGCCGTCGGCGTCGGAGGCGGCTTCACCTACACGGGGCAGCGGGTGCTCGTGGAGGGCCAGGCGTTCGCGAACAGCCTGCTCGACTACTCCTCGTTCAACCCCGGCCGCTTCGTCGGCGGCGACACGCTCACGCCGTACTCCATGACGCTCGACGCCTTCGACGTCGCCTACGTGCCGCCCGGCCAGCCCGGCTCGGGTCAGGCGGGCGACTTCGTGGCGCACATGACCACGCGCGCCCCGGGCGGCGAGCCCGAGAACGGCGAGGTGCGCGTCAACCACCCGCTCGACGTGCAGGGCGACCGTGTCTACCTGCTGGGCAACGGCTACGCGCCCACCGTGACGATCCGCGACGCCGAGGGACGGGAGGTCTTCCACGACTCCGTGGCCTTCCTTCCCCAGGATGCCAACATGACCTCGCTCGGCGTCATCAAGGTCGCCGACGGACTGCCGCAGCAGCTCGGCCTACTCGGCTTCTTCTACCCGACGATGGACGTGCTGCCCTCGGGCGCGCTCACCTCGACCTACGGCGCGCTGGAGTACCCCGTGCTGACGCTGCGCGTCTACGAGGGCGACCTCGGCATCGACGACGGCACGCCCCGATCGGTCTACACGCTCGACCCCTCGGGGATGACGCAGATCGCCGGCGGTGACAGCGGCACCCCCGCCCTGCAGCTCATGCCGGGAGAGACCCAGGATCTGCCGAACGGTCTCGGCACCATCACGTTCGAGAACGAGGCCCCCGCCGGCGCCTCCGGGTACGACGGTTCGGTGAAGCGCTTCGCCTCGCTGTCGATCCATCGTGACCTCGCCGGTCCCTGGGTGCTCGCCTTCGCGCTGCTCGCGCTGTTCGGGCTCATGACCGCGCTGTTCGTCCCGCGTCGGCGCATGTGGGTCAAGGCGACGCCGCAGGGCGACGCCGTGGTCATCGAGTACGCGGGCCTGGCCCGCGGCGAAGACCCCACCCTCGGCGCCGCCGTCGGCCAGCTCGCCGAGAAGCACGCCTCCTCCCTTCCGACCCCGCGCCACCCCGACACCGGAAAAGTAGACTGACACCATGCCCGGAACCGACCCGCTTCTCCTCGACGAGATCTCCCTCCTCCTGGTGTGGACGGCGGTCACCATCTACGTGCTGGCGTTCATCGCCTACGCGATCGACCTCGCACGACGCTCCGACCTCGCGCTGAAGGCGAAGGACGACGTCGTCGCCCGCGAGCTCGTCACCGCGGGGGGCGGGGGAGTGATCGGCGGATCCACCGGGTCGTCGGCATCCCCTGCCGCAGCGAAGCCCCGCTACCTCTGGGCGCGGCTGGGAACGGTGCTGACGGCGCTCGGGTTCGTATTCCACCTCACCGCGACCGTGCTGCGCGGCATCGCCGCCGAGCGGGTGCCGTGGTCGAACATGTACGAGTTCGCGATGACCGGTCTGCTGCTCATCATCGCGGTGTACCTCGCCGTGCTCACCCGCTACGACCTGCGCTTCCTGGGCGCGCTGATGACGGGCCTCACCGTGCTGCTGCTCGGCGGGGCGACGCTCGCGTTCCACGTCGAGGTCGTGCCGCTGGCCGACCCGCTGAAGTCGGTGTGGCTCGTGGTCCACGTGTTCGTCGCCAGCCTGGCCACGGCCCTGTTCGCCCTGGCGTTCGGTTTGTCGGTGGTGCAGCTCATCCAGACGCGCCGAGAACGCAAGCTCGCCGAGGCGGCGCCGTCGGACGACGCGCCCAAGCGCAGCTTCCTGCGGACGGTCCCCAAGGCCGACGCGCTGGAGTCGCTCGCCTACCGCTTCGCGATCGTCGGCTTCATCTTCTGGACGTTCACCCTCATCGCCGGGTCCATCTGGGCGAACGACGCGTGGGGCCGGTTCTGGGGCTTCGACACCAAGGAAGTCTGGACCTTCGTGATCTGGGTGCTGTACGCCGGATACATCCACGCCCGCGCGACCCGCGGCTGGCGCGGCACCCGCTCGGCGTGGCTGTCGATCATCGGCTTCACCGCCGTGCTGTTCAACTTCACGATCGTGAACGTGTTCTTCAAGGGACTGCACGCGTACAGCGGTCTGACGACCTGACGCGGGGCGTCGGTCTGCCCGTTGAGTGTCCAAGACACGCCGCGTGCCCGCTGTGCGTGGCGGCGTGTTGTGGACACTCAACGGTCTTGTAGCCGCTGAGGGGCGCGCGCCGAGCGCGGGCGGTGCTCCGTCGCGCGCACGCCGCGAGCGGGCGGGCGCTCTTGCGGGGCCTCTGCCGTGGCTCGCGCCGCGGCCGGGGCTTGCCCGTTGAGTGTCCACGACACGCCGCGTGCCCGCCGTGCGTGGCGGCGTGTTGTGGACACTCAACGGTCTTGTAGCCGCTGAGGGGAGCCGGCCGAGCGCGGGCGGGGCTCCCTCGCGCACGCGCCGAGAGCGGGCGGGCGCTCTTGCCGGGTCTCTGCCGTGGCTTGCGCCGCGGCCGGACCCTTCCCGTTGAGTGTCCAAGACGCGCCGCATCTCCGCCACGCATAGCGGCGTGTCCTGGACACTCAATGGGGAGGTGCGGCCAGCAGGGCGCTGCGAACCGGTGCGACGATGAGCTGGTTCGGCGCGTCGAGATGATGCGCGAGGACGCGGACGAGGGTCCATCCCGCGTCGCTGATCGCCCGCCACCGGTCGGCGTCGCGGCGGAACTGCGCGGCTTCAGCGTGATGGCGCCCGTCGTATTCCACGGCGACGCGCTGCTCGGGGTAGGCCATGTCGAGCCTGGCGACGAAGAGCCCCGAGGCTGTCCGGAGCGTCCAGTTGAGCTGGGGCTCGGGCAGACCGGCATCCACGAGGACGAGACGCACGGCGCTTTCGCGCGGTGACTCCGCACCCGGGCGAACGAGACCGGCCGCCTCACGGAGCGCCACCGCCCCGCGCCGTCGGGCGCGCATCGCCACCTCCTCGAGGTCCGGCACCGGATCGCCCTGGGCCACGAGCCAGTCGCCGACCGCGACGAGGTCGTCCACGCGCAGCACGGCGCCGAGTTGCGCCCACGTCTCCGTTCGAGCGGCGACGGGCAGATCGTCGAGGAGGGTGATTCCGTCGGGCGGCATCACCAGGCGGTGTCCGGTGACCCTCGAAGTGCGGGGCTCCCGAGCGGGCGGTACCGCCGAGACGTGCAGCTCTTCGCCGTGCGGAAAAGGCAGCGGCATCCCCCACAGTGAGGCGGCCGTGACGTGGCTGAAGAACTGGCCCCCCGACATCCGCGGGAGGTACGCGTGGCATCGCTCCGCGACGGAACCGAGTCCGGGGTCGTCGCCGGCGTACCGGACGCCGTGGAACGGCGACCGCAGGTCGCGAGCGCGGAGCCTTCTGGGCGGGATGCCGAGACGGTCCGCGTCGCGAACGTGGAACGCGGTGTCGAGCTCGGCGGGGAGAGGTCGAGGGTGCATGCCCGACAGCAGACACCGGGCACGGTGCCCCGCGCTGCGCGCCCCCGCCCCGCGTGTGGACAACCCTCCCTGTGGAGGACCCTCAGGCGCGGCCCGCCCTCCGTTGAGTGTCCAGAACACGCCGCGGCCGGGGGCGGCTCAACGGCGTGTCTTGGACACTCAACCGGGGGGGGGGGGGGGAACTAGGCGACGGAGACCGCTGCGGCGCGCGCCGAGGTCGTGCGGCGACGCGTCACGATCAACGTCGTCACCACGAGCGACAGCACGGCCCACACCACCAGCCCGGCGATGCCGGCGGCGACCCCGCTCGACGACGACAGGGCGCCGAGCATCGCGTCGTACACCGGGGCGGTGGGCATGAGAGAGGCGGCGGCGGCGAGGGCCGGTGGCACCGTCGAGACGATCGTCGCCCCCAGGGCGAGGGCGCCGATCACCGCGGCGACCCAGCGTCCCGCTCCGCCGAACACGGCGACGAGGGCCTGGTGCACGGCGGCGAAGGCCACGCCCGCGGCGATGCAGATGACGGCGAACAGGGCCCAGTCGTCCCAGTCGTACTGGGATGCCACCTGCACCACGCCCGCGACCAGCAGGCCCTGCACGGCGCCGACGGCAGCTGCGGGGGCGAAGCCGCGCAGGGCGACGAGCGCCGAGGGGCGTCGGCTCGTCAGCGCGCGCGCCGACACCGCCTGGAAGGCCACGAACGAGGCGAGCCCGCCGAACCACAGCACGGCCATGGCGAGCAGCGGAACGGCGGCCAGGCCGAAGAGCGAGTCGCTCGCGCCGGTGGCCGACACCGGGTCGGCGACGACATCGGCGAGGGTGGTCGCCTGGGCGTCGGAGTACTTCGGCAGCTGCGACACGGCGGTGTCGAGGCCGTCGGCGAGAGACGTGGTGCCGGATGCCACCTGGCTCACGCCGTCGGCGAGCTGACCGGCGCCGTCCTGGGCGCCCAGGGTGCCGGATGCCAGTTGTGCGGCGCCGGAGCTGAGGGCCGACGCGCCGGTGCCGAACTGCCGCGCGCCGTCGGCGAGCTGGTTCGCGCCGCCGGAGAGGGCGTCGATGCCGCCCGCGATCGTGTTGATCCCCGTCTCGGCCTCGCGCGCTCCGCCGGCGAGGCCGGCTGCGCCGTCGGCGAGCTGCTGGTTGGCGTCGGCGATGGTGCGGATCCCGGCGGGGAGCTGCGAGGCCTGCCCGGCCAGCTCGCCGATCTTGGCCACCGTCTCGGTGGCCTGCGGGAGCGCCTTGTTGGCTTCGTCGGAGGCGTTGCGCAACGCCGTGCACTGCTCGGGGGTGCCGGTGCACTCGTCGGCCGCCTTCTGCAGGGCGGCGGCCGCATCGACCAGGGCGGTGTTCACCTGCGGGGCGGCCTGCGCCAGGCGGGTGGCGGCGTCTTCGAAGCCGGGCGGGATCTGGTCGGCGAGGCCGTTGATCTGCGTGGCGAGCTGCTGGTTTCCGGCGGCGATGCCGTCGGCTCCGCCGGCCAGCTTGCCGACGCCGGTGGCGGCATCGCGCGTTCCCTGCGCGAGGGCGCCCGCGCCGCTCGAGAGCTGAGTGGCGCCGTCGGCCAGGGGTCCCGCGCCGCTCGCGAGCTGTCCTGCTCCGCTCGACAGCTGCGAGGCACCGTCGGCGAGCTGACCCAGACCGTCGCGCAGTCCGGTCGCGCCGGAGGCGGCCTGCCCGGCACCGTCGGCGAGCTGGTGCGCCCCGCTGGCGGCGGTGCCCAGCTGGTCGCCGAGGGTCGTGAAGCCGAGGAAGACGTTCTTGAGGTACTGCGACGACAGCTCACTGCCGTAGACGCTCGAGGCGGTGGAGGCCAGGGTCGCGGTGATCGCACCGTCGACGACCCGGGCGTTGGGGGCCGTGGCGACGCCGATCGTGGCCTTCTCGGGGCTCTCTCCGGGGCGGGTCGACAGCGAGGCGGCCGTGAAGTTCTCGGGGATCGTCACGACGGCGGTGTAGGTGCCGTCGGCGAGGCCCGCCGCGGCATCCGCGTCGTTCGAGATGACCCAGTCGATGTTGCTCGACTGGTCGTCGGCGCCCTTGACCAGACCGCCGGTGAGCTGACGACCGAGCGGCACGAGCTGACCGTTCAGCTCGACGGCCTTGTCGTCGTTGACGATCGCGGCGGTGATGTTCTCGAGCCGGTCGGTGGGGTTGTACAGCGCGCCCACGAGGATGCCGCCGATGACGGCCGGCAGCAGCAGCACGCCGACGAGGGTGAGCCAGGTCACGGGGCGGCGCGAGCGGGAGCGCTCGACGGGGAGAGTCATGCGAACACCTCGGAGAGATCGGCGTAGGTTTCGGGCTGCGGGGAATCCGGCGCGCGATGGCGCCGCGGTGTCGGAAGGGCGAGCGAGGCCACGTCCGGGCGGTGCGCCTCGGCCAGCAGGGCGAGGGCCCGACGTTCGTCGCGGGCCGACACGATGAGCGTGAAGGGGGAGGAGTCCTCTCCCGAACGTTCGCGCGCCTCGGTGGCGGCGCGGCGGAGCACGTGGGCGACGTCGTCGCGGGTGTCGTCGTCGAGGCGGTCGACGTCGGACACGACGATGATGCGCGCGCGACCCGCGACCGCGTCGGCGACGGTGCGCGCGGCCTCGGCGGGGTCGTCGAGCAGGGCGACGCCGACGCGGGAGCGCACGGCTCCCGCGCGCTCGGGAACGAGCAGTCCGTCGACGCGCAGGCGCCCGTCGATGCCGGCGAGGCGCCCCGACAGGGCGAGGAGCAGCGTGCGGGTGGTGCGGCTCTCACCGGTGACCAGCAGGGTGCCGCCGAATCCGAGACGCAGCGAGACGTCGCGGAACACGGGCTCCTCGGCATCCGAGGCTCCGACCGTGCGCAGCTCGTCGGCGGCGACGGCCATGGCGGGCTCCGCCGGCCAGTCGGCGAGGCGCACCTCGCGCTCGACGGCTTCGCCCTCGACGTCGAGCTTCGGCAGCAGGCGGTCGAGCCAGCGCGGCATCCACCAGGCCTTGTCGCCCAGCAGGGCGAGGACCGCGGGCACGAGGGTCATGCGCACGAGGAAGGCGTCGACGGCCACGCCGACGGCCAGACCCAGGGCGATGGGCTTGAGGCTCGAGTCGCCCTCGGGCACGAACGCCACGAAGACGGCGAACATGATGACGGCGGCCGCGACCACGACGCGGGCCGAGGCCGCGAAGCCGCTGCGCACGGCGCCGAGCGCCACCTCGCGGGGCGTGCGCCCCTCGCGGTCCGCGTGCACGTAGTCCTCGCGCATCCGCGAGACCAGGAAGACCTGGTAGTCCATCGCGAGGCCGAACAGCACGCCCATCACCACGATGGGCATGAAGCTGATGATGGGGCCGACCTTGGCCACGTGCAGGGCGTCGGCGAACCAGCCCCACTCGAACACCGCGGCCACGACCCCGAACGAGGCGGCCACCGACAGCAGGTAGCCGCCGGCGGCGGTCAGCGGCACCCAGATCGAGCGGAACACGATCATCAGCAGCACGAGCGACAGGCCGACGACGAAGAGGCCGAAGGGCAGCAGCGCCGCTCCCAGCTGGTCGGAGATGTCGATGGTCACGGCGGTGTAGCCGGTGACGAGCAGATGGACGCCGAACTGGTCGTACAGGCGGTCCTCTTGCGCGCGGAGCTCCCGCACGAGGTCGGCGGTGCGGGGGTCGTCGGGGGCGGTCTCGGGCACGATCTGCACGATGCCGGTGTCGGCGGTCTCGTTCGGAGTCGCCAGGGCGACCTCGGCGACGCCGGGGATCTTCGCGATCTCGTCGCCGATGTCGGTCATGAGCGTCAGGGGGTCGTTCGAGGTGACGATCGTGCCGGTCATGATGAGCGGGCCGTTGGCACCAGGGCCGAAGTACTCGTCGGTGAGCTCGTACGCGACGCGGGCCTCGTCGCCCTCGGGGAGCTGGCCGGCGTTGGGCAGGGTGAGCGCGAGGCTGGCGGCGGGGATCGCGGTGACCCCCAGCAGACCGACGATCGCGACAGTGGTGACGACCGGATGCCGGGTGACCAGGCCCACCCAGCGCTTGGCCGGGCCGTTGCGTTCGGCGCGCGAGGCTGCGGCCGCGACCTTCTCGTCGCGCTCGGCGGCGGCCTGGGCGACCGCCGCTGCGTCGTCATCGGAGGTGCCGCGGGCCCGGCGGGAACGCTTCTTGGGTCGCTTGTACCCCCACCCGACCACGCGGTGCCCGGCGAAGCCGAGGAAAGCCGGGGTCAGGGTGAGTCCGACGCACACCGCGATCGCGACGGCGACCGACGCGGCGATCCCCATGGTGGTGAGGAACGGGATGCCGGCGAAGCTCAGGCCGATGAGGGCGATGAGCACGGTGATGCCGGCGAAGACGACGGCGGAACCGGCGGTGCCGACGGCGCGCGCGGTGGACTCCTCGGGGTCCATTCCCGCTCTCGTCTGGTCTTGATGTCGCGAGACGATGAAGAGGGCGTAGTCGATGCCGACCGCGAGACCCAGCATCACCGCCAGCAGCGGCGTCGTCGACGAGACGGTCGCGAAGCCGGTGGCGATGAAGATCAGGGCCACCGACAGGGCGACGCCGAGGATGGCGGTGGCCAGCGGCATGCCGGCCACGAGGAACGAGCGGAACGTCACCATCAGCACGAGGGCGGCGATGAGCACGCCGAGGGCCTCGGTGAGGGTGGCGCCGGGGACCTCGCTGGCGAACAGCTGGCCGCCGAGCACGGCCTGCGATCCGCTCGGCAGGGCGGAGCCCAGGGCCGTGGCCGCCTCGCGGAGCCCGTCTTCGGTGGAGGCGGGGACGGCGGTGGCTTCTCCGGCGAATTGGATGCGCACGATCGCCGCGCGGTCGTCGTCGGCGATGCCGCCCGAGATGCGGGCGTCGTAGGGGTCGGTGACGGCCTCGACGAAGTCGAGCTTGCCGATGTCGCCGGTGGTGGTGGTGATGGCATCCTGGTACGCCTGGTCGCGCACGCTCGCGCCGTCGGCGGCCACCACGATGATCTCGGCGCTCGCCCCGCTGACCTGGGGGAAGGTGCGCTCGAGCATCTCGAGACCGGCCTGCGACTCGGTGCCCGGGATGGTGAAGGTGTTGTCGGTGCCCTTGGCGAGCAGCGCCACCCCGCCGCCGGCCAGCACGAGCACCAGGAGCCAGGCGGTCAGAACGCGCCACGGGTGGCGGAACGACCAACGGCCCAGGGTGTACAGGAATGTCGACACGGTGGCTCCCAGATAGGTGAACGGGTCGATACATCACCGTATCGGATACATCAATGTATCGTAGTCGCCGAGGGGGTGGTCGTACCTGGATCTCCTCCGTGAACAGGAGGACGCGGATGACCGACACCGCCCCCGCACCGTCGCGCCGGCGCGAGAACACCCGCACCCGCCTGATGGACGCCGCCGCCGAGATGTTCGCCGAGGTCGGCATCGACTCCGCCTCGGTCGAAGCCGTCTGCGAGCGCGCCGGCTTCACCCGCGGCGCCTTCTACTCGAACTTCGCCTCGAAAGAGGAGCTGTTCCTCGCTCTGTGCGCCCGCTCGGCGGAGCAGACGATCTCGGCCGTCCGCGAGCGCGTCACCTCGATCGAGGACCGGGGGCTGGATGCCACGGGCGAGGTGCTGCAGCTGGTGCAGGGGGTGCTCGAAGTCACCGGCGACGATCGCCTCGACGTGCTGCTCGGCGCCGAGATCCGTCTGCAGGCGCTGCGCAACGCCGAGTTCGCCGCAGCGTATCTCTCGTCGAACCAGGCCCTGGGCGACAGCGTCGCCCAGCTCGTACGCGACATCGCCGAGGCGCGGGGGCTGGTTCTGCGGGTGCCGGCGGAGGCGGCGACCGAGCTGCTGCTGTCGGCGTGGGTGTCGACTGCCGAGACCGCCCTCATGACGCGGGTCTCGCCGGCGGCGTCGCACGCTCAGCTCGGCGAGCGCCTCGCGCAGATCGTGCACCTCATCCTCGAGTGAGTTCCAGGGCGCGATAGCAACGCCGCAGTCGCGCGAGCCACCAGTCGCGTCGCTCGTCGGGGGCTGCCACGCGGTCGAGGTCGACGGACGTGGGGCGGGGGCGCTCGACGTGCAGCACGCCCGCCCGAGGCACCAGCGGGGATGCCACGACGTCGGCGGTGAAGAGGGCGGCGGTGCCGAGCCCGCAGTCGTAGTCCAGCTGCGGAAGAGCCGCGGCGAGGGCGGCGCCCATCGCCAGCCCGATCGAGGTGTCGAGCGCGCTGGACACCACCGCCGGCAGGCCCGCCTGTGCCACGAGGTCGAGCGCCGCGTGCACCCCGCCCAGCGGCTGCGCCTTCACGACGAGCAGGTCGGCTGCCCCGGCGCGTGCGACCAGAAGGGGATCGGCGGCTTTTCGCACGCTCTCGTCGGCGGCGATCGGAATGTCGAGGTAGGCGATGCGCTCGCGCAGTTCGGCGAGCTCCTCGACGGCGGCGCACGGCTGTTCGACGTACTCGAGGTCGAACTCGGCCAGGGCGTGCACGGCCCGCTCGGCTTCGTCGACGTTCCACGCGCCGTTCGCGTCGATCCGCACGCGTCCCTCCGGCCCCATCGCCGCGCGCACGGCCCCGACGCGCGCGACGTCGTCGGCGAGCACCTGCCCCGCCTCGGCGACCTTCACCTTGACCGTCCGGCATCCGTCGTACCGGGCGAGGATCCGCGCCACCTCGGAGGCTGCGACGGCGGGCATCGTGGCGTTGACGGGGATGGCGTCCCGCACCGCGGCCGGGGCGGCGCGCCAGCCGAAGTCGAGAGCACCGGCCAACCAGGTCGCCGCCTCGGCGTCGTCGTACTCGGGGAACGGCGAGAACTCCGTCCACCCCTCGGGGCCCTCGAACACGACGGCCTCGCGCGTCTCGATGCCGCGGAACCGCGCCGCCAGGGGGAGGGCGACCACCCGCGCGGTGGAGAGGACGTCGGCGAGCGGGGGAAGGGACGTGGAGCTCATCCCCCCATCCTGGCCTCGGGGCCGGCGCCCGGGAATAGGCTGACCGCATGCTCTTCGATACCCCGGTCCGGCTCGGCGTCCAGATCCAGCCGCAGCACGTGCAGTACTCCGACATCCGCGACGCCGTCCTGCGTCTCGAGGAGATGGGCGTCGACGTCCTCTTCAACTGGGACCACTTCTTCCCGCTGTACGGCGACCCCGACGGCGAGCACTTCGAGGCGTGGACGATGCTCGCGGCGTGGGCCGAGCAGACCGAACGGGTCGAGTTCGGCGCGCTGGTCAACTGCAACAGCTACCGCAACGCCGACCTGCAGGCCGACATGGCCCGCACCATCGACCACATCAGCAAGAAGGGCGGCGACACCGGCCGCTTCATCTTCGGAACCGGCTCGGGCTGGTTCGAGCGCGACTACGACGAGTACGGCTACGAGTTCGGAACCGCGGGTTCGCGGCTGAACGCGCTCGCCACCGACCTCGACCGCATCGTCGACCGCTGGGGCAAGCTCAACCCCGCCCCCACCCGCAAGGTCCCTGTCATGATCGGCGGCAAGGGCGAGCAGAAGACCCTGCGCATCGTCGCGCGTCACGCCGACATCTGGCACAGCTTCGTCACCCCCGACGAACTGCCCCACAAGCTCGGGGTCATCGAGAAGTGGGCCGAGACCGAGGGACGCGACCTGTCGACCCTCGTCGTCTCGAACGAGCTGAAGGACCGCGACGAGTCCGACGCCGACGCCCTGTTCGAGGCGGGCACGCGACTGTTCACCCTCGGCTTCTCGGGGCCCGAGTGGGACTACTCGCTCATCGAGCGGTGGCTCACCTGGCGCGACGGCAAGAACGCCTGATTCCGGTCGGGCACCTGTACGGCGAGGCGGGGGTTCCGGGCGGCGACCGCCGGATCCGCCCGCCGCGTCGGGTCGTAGGGTGGAACGGTGACCGTCTCCGAGCTGTTCGACCCCGCCGAGTGGACGCTGGCGCCGGGCGCCGAGCGATACACCGACATCACCGCGCACGTCACCCACGACGGGCGGGTGGCGCGCATCGCGTTCGACCGGCCCGAGGTGCGCAACGCCTTCCGGCCGCACACGGTCGACGAGCTGTACTCGGCGCTCGACATCGCGCGACAGGATCACCGCATCGGCGTGGTGCTGCTCACCGGCAACGGTCCGAGCGCGAAGGACGGCGGCTGGGCGTTCTGCTCCGGCGGCGATCAGCGCATCCGCGGTCGCGACGGGTACAAGTACTCGCACGAGGAGCACACCGTGCACGACCCGGGTCGCGCGGGGCGTCTGCACATCCTCGAGGTGCAGCGGCTGATCCGCTTCATGCCGAAGGTCGTCATCGCGGTCGTTCCCGGGTGGGCGGCGGGCGGCGGCCACTCGCTCAACGTGGTGTGCGACCTGTCGATCGCCAGCGCCGAGCACGGTCGCTTCAAGCAGACCGATGCCGACGTCGGGTCGTTCGACGCCGGGTACGGGTCCGCGTACTTCGCCCGCCAGATCGGGCAGAAGCTGGCCCGCGAGGTCTTCTTCCTGGCCGAGGAGTACTCCGCCCAGCGCGCGTACGAGATGGGCGCGGTCAACCGCGTCGTCGCGCACGCCGAACTCGAGCGCGAAGCTCTCGCCATGGCCCGCACGATCCTCACCAAGTCGCCGACGGCCATCCGCATGCTCAAGTTCGCCTTCAACGCAGTCGACGACGGGCTCGTCGGCCAGCAGGTCTTCGCCGGTGAGGCCACCCGTCTCGCGTACGGCACCGACGAGGCCGCCGAGGGCCGTGACTCCTTCCTCGAGAAGCGCGACCCCGACTGGTCCGACGTCCCGTGGCACTACTGAGCCCCGGATGCCGTCGAGCCGAGCGCTCATGAGGCTCGAGGCTCCGGCATCCGGCGATCCCCGCGACGTGCTGCGCGCCCTGCGTACCGCGGTGCTCGGCGCCGGTCCCGCGGTGTCGCTGGGGGCGGGGGCGGACCTGCCCGCGGACGTCCCCCCGGGAACGGCCGCCGTGGTCACCACGTCGGGATCGACCGGCGTGCCGAAGTCGGTGCTGCTCAGCCGCAACGCCCTGATCAGCAGTGCGTATGCGACGGCGGCGCGCATCGGTGAGGGCGCCTGGCTGCTGGCCGTTCCCGCCACCTACGTCGCGGGGGCGCAGGTGCTCGTGCGGGCTCTGCTCGCCGATCGCGAGCCGGCGGTCGTCGCGGGTCCCTTCCGCCCCGAACCGTTCGCCGCCGCGGCGCTCGGCATGGCGTCGCACGAGAACGGCGCCCGGGTGCCGACGTACACCTCGCTGGTCCCGGCCCAGTTGCAACGACTGCTGGATGCCGCCGACACCGATCCGACGGTGGCGAAGGCGCTGCGCTCGTTCGAGGCCGTCCTCATCGGCGGTCAGGCCCTGGCGCCCACGGTGCGCGAGCGCGCCGAGACCGCGGGGGTGCGGATCGTGCGCACCTACGGCTCGACCGAGACCAGCGGCGGCTGCGTGTACGACGGGGTTCCGCTCGACGGCGTCGAGGTGGCCCTCGTCGACGGCGAGGTGCGCCTGACGGGGCCGATGCTCGCCGACGGATATCTCGGCGACCCCGCGCGGACGGCATCCGTCTTCCCCTCCGACGACGCCGGCACCCGCTGGTACCGCACGGGCGACGGGGGAGAGGTCGTGGACGGCGTGCTGAGCGTGACCGGACGCCTCGACAACGTCATCGTCTCGGGCGGGGTGAACGTCTCGCTCGATCGCGTGGAAGCCGCGGTGCGCGGCATCGCGGGACTCGAGAGCGCCGTCGTGGTGCCCGTCGCGGATGCCACCTGGGGCCAGGGGTCGGCGGTGGTCGTGCCGCGGCCGACGCCCGCCGCCGATGCCGTGCTGCTCGAACGGGTACGCGCGGTGGTCGCCGACGCGGTCGGGGCGCCCGCGCGTCCGTCGCGTCTCGTCGTCGTCGACGAGCTGCCGACGCTGTCGTCGGGCAAGCCCGACCGGGCCGCCGTGCGCGCGCGCCTCGCGCAGGATCCCTGGGTCTGACACCCGGGAGCGGTGGCGTCGCCCGGCTCGCGGGTCGACCGGTCCGCGAAGGAGGACGGTGACCACGGGCTTAGGATGAGCCACCGTGGCAGCACAGTCTCGTAAGCGTTCGACGTCGTCCTCGAAGCGTCGCCCCGGCGGCAACCCCCAGAAGCCCAAGGGCGGTGCACCGCAGGCCGTCGCGCCGGCCACGGCACGCGACTGGATCGCGGCGGCCCGCATTCGCACGCTGCCGCTGGCCATCACCCCGGTGCTCATCGGCACCGGTGCGGCCACCCTCGTCGACGATCAGTTGCACGGGGTCATCGCCCTAGCCTGTCTCGCCGTGGCGTTCGCTCTGCAGATCGGCGTGAACTACGCCAACGACTACAGCGACGGCATCCGCGGCACCGACGACGTGCGCGTCGGGCCCGGCCGTCTCACCGGCGGCAAGAAGGCGAAGCCGCGGACGGTGCTGATCGTCGCGCTGGCGTTCTTCGCGCTCGCCGCCCTGATCGGGCTGGCCCTGGTCATCCGCACGGGGCAGTGGTGGTTGCTGCTGGTCGGCGCCGTCTGCATCGTCGCCGCGTGGTTCTACACCGGCGGCAAGCGCCCGTACGGGTACAACGCGATGGGCGAGCTGTTCGTCTTCGTCTTCTTCGGTCTCGTCGCGACCCTGGGCACGACGTGGCTGCAGGTGCAGTCGTTGCCGCAGGAGGCCTGGCTGGGCGCGGTCGCCGCGGGCCTGCTGGCCTGCGCGGTGCTGCTGGCCAACAACCTGCGCGACATCGAGCAGGACCGCCTCGCGGGGAAGCGCACCCTGTCGGTGCTCATCGGGCGCCGCGCGACGCAGATGTTGTTCACCCTGTTCGTCCTCGCGCCGTTCGGGATCGCGGTGTTACTCGCGTTCGTTTACCCGGTGGCGTGGCTGACCCTGGTCGCCCTGCTCGGCGGACTCGCGGCGATCCTCATCGTCTGGACCTACCGCACCCCGCGCGAGCTCATCACGGCGCTGCAGGTGACGAGCTTCACGTCGGTCGCCTACGGCGCCCTGCTCTTCTGGGCCTTCGCGTTCTGAGCCCCCGGCGGGTTCGCAGAACGCGCAGGGATCAGCGCAGCGGAGCGTCGCCTTCGGGAGTGCCGGTCGCGGGCGCGTCATCGTGCCGCGTGGCATCGACCACCGCGTCTTCGGTGTCGGCGTCGGTCTCGGCGCCCGTACGGCGCCCGGTGGCGGTGCGCTGCGCGCGACGCTCGGCCAGACCGCCGGTGACGCTGTCGAGCGGACGACGCAGGAACAACAGCGACAGGCTCAGTCCGATGAGGGCCGCGAAGATCGCCGCGAGCCAGGGCAACTCCTGGAACACGGGGAAGAACAGCAGTACGACCAGCGGTACGAGGAACGCGAGCAGTCGCAGCACGGTGTAGACGAGGGCCGAGCGAGCACGCATGCCCCCATCCTACGGCGGCCTCGGAAACCGCCGGCGCCCGGCCCGCGTCCAGCGGGCACACGTAGACTCAGGTCATGGCACGGTTGCTCCTCATCCTCGCGCTCGTGGCGACCGTCTTCTGGGTGTACACGATCGTGGACTGCGCCGTGCAGCCGGCGGGACGTCACCGCGGCGTCAGTAAGGGCGCATGGATGGCCATCGTCATCCTGCTGCCGGTGCTCGGCGGCATCCTGTGGTTCGTCATCGGCCGAGGTCGTGCGAGTCAGCCCGTGGTGAGACGCGCTCCCGACGACGACCCCGAGTTCCTGGGCCGTATGTCCGACACCGCGCGCGCCGATCAAGACGAGCGCATCCGGCGGCTCGAAGAAGAGCTGGCGCAGCTCGACTCCGAAGCCGACGACCCTCGCGCCCCGAAGCCCACCGACGACCCGGGCGACATCCCCGGCAAGGGCGACGACGACACGCTCGGCCAGCGCGGCTCCGTCGGCTGAACCATGACCTCGTCGAACGACCGCTCCGCCGCGCCCGCGACCGACGCCGCCGCCGCTCTGCTCGCGGGCCTCGTGTCGCGCGGGGTGCGGCACATCGTCGTCAGCCCCGGATCGCGCTCGCAGGCACTCGCTCTCGTCGCCGCCGACCTGGAACGCGCGGGTCTCGTGCACCTGCACGTGCGCATCGACGAGCGCGTCGCCGGCTTCACCGCCCTCGGGATCGGACGCGAGACCGGGATGCCGGCGGTCCTCGTCTGCACCTCGGGCACCGCCGTCGCCAACCTGCTGCCCGCCGCCCTCGAAGCCCATCACGCCGGGGTGCCGCTGGTGCTGCTCACCGCCGACCGGCCGCCCGAGCTGCGCGGCGTCGGCGCCAACCAGACCACGCGCCAGCCGGGGCTGTTCCGCTCGGCGGTGCGGTTCGAAGCCGACCTCCCCGTGCCCGAGACCGTCGACGACGACGGCTCATCCGTCCAGACCGCTGACGCGGATGCCCTCGCCGCCGCGACCCTCTCGGCCGCGCTCGGTGAAGGCGCCCGGGTGCCCGGACCCGTCCACCTGAACGTGCCGTTCCGGGAGCCCCTCGCCGGCGCCGCGCCCGCTTGGCTCGCCGCGCGGGCGGCATCCGGGATCGCCCCCTCGTCCGACGCGCAGAGTGATGCGCACGGCGACGCGGAGGCGTCGGGAGCGCTGTACCAGGGCGGCGGCGGCATCGGTGTCGCCGACGTGGCACCCGAGGTCGAGGACGCCCACACGCTCGCGCCGGGCCCGCGCACCGTGGTCGTCGCCGGAGCGGATGCCGGCGCGGCGGCCGAGCAGTTCGCGCACGACGGGGGCTTCCCGCTGGTGGCCGAGATCGTCAGCGGGGCTCGCTTCGGTCGGCAGATCGTGCACGGCTACCGGGCACTGCTGAACGATCCTGCCCTCGGGGGGCGCATCGAGCGCGTCGTCGTCTTCGGTCGTCCCACCCTGAGCCGCGAGGTGACGCGCCTGCTGTCGCGCGACGACGTCGAGGTGATCGCCGCCCGCGGCCCCGGAGAACCCGTCAACCTCAACGGCGCGACGATCGCCGTCGACCTGATCCGCCCTCACCCCTCGTCGGGAGACCGCGCCTGGCTGGGGGAGTGGATGCGCGCCTCGCGCGACGCTGCCGTCGACCTGTCGCCCCCCGCTCCCGATGCCGACGGCCTGGCCTCGGCCGTTCCGCACGAGCGATTGGGCGCCCTGAACGCCGAGGTGCAGGTCATCCGTGCCCCCCTCGACCGGGCGACCCTCGTCGACGCGGTCTGGCGGGCCACCTGGCCCCACGATCGCCTCATGTTCGGCTCCTCGCGTCTGGTGCGCGTGGCCGACGAGGTGCTCGGCGGCAAGAAGGTGGCCGTGCACTCCAACCGCGGTCTCGCCGGCATCGACGGCACCATCGCCACGGCGACCGGCGTCGCCCTCGCCAGCCAGATCGAGGAGCGCCCGGGCGTGACCCGCGTGCTGCTGGGCGACCTGGCCTTCCTGCACGACGTGGGCGCGTTGCTGCTGCCCCCGGGCGAAGACGAACCGCGCCTGCAGGTCGTGGTCGGCAACGACGGCGGCGGCACGATCTTCGACGGCCTCGAGGTGGCCGGCATCGCCGGCTCCGACGCGATGTCGCGCGTGCAGTACACCCCGCACACCGCGCGCCTCGAGCAGCTGGCCCTCGCCTTCGGCTGGGAGTACCACCGCTGCACCACCCGCGTCGCGCTCGACCAGGTGCTGACCTCGCCGACCGGCGGTCGCCAGCTGATCGAGGTTCCGCTGCCGCGTTGACGGGCGGGACGTCGACGCGTCAACCACTGGCGCGTGCCGCCGACGCCCCACACGATGGGGACATGAGCACACGCCGCAGATGGTCCACGCCCGCCTCCGACGCGCTGCGCGTCGAGCCCGGATTCCGCCTCACCGACATCGACCCGCGATCGACGCCCGGCTACGACGGCGACAAGACCGACGGCAAAGCCGACCTCGACGCGGGCCGTGAACCCCTCGAAGCCCTGCAGGAACGCCTCTTCGCTCAGAGCGTGGCGGGCACCGCGACCGGCTCGGTGCTGCTGGTGCTGCAGGCCATGGACACCGCGGGCAAGGGCGGGATCGTGCGCCACGTCGTCGGCACGGTCGACCCCCAGGGCGTGGAGCTCGCGTCGTTCAAGAAGCCCACCGCCGAGGAGCTCGCGCACGATTTCCTGTGGCGCATCGAGAAGCGCCTGCCCGACGCGGGCCACCTCGGTGTCTTCGACCGCTCGCACTACGAAGACGTGCTGATCGGTCGGGTGCGCGAACTCGCCCCCGCCGACGAGATCGAACGACGCTATGGCGCGATCGTGAACTTCGAGGCGGAGGCGGCCGATCTCGGCATCCGAGTGGTCAAGGTCATGCTGCACATCTCGAAGGACGAGCAGCGCGCGCGTCTCGCCGAGCGCCTCGACCGCCCTGACAAGCACTGGAAGTACAACCCGTCCGACGTCGACGAGCGGGCGCTGTGGGACGACTACATGCAGGCCTACCAGGTGGCGATCGACCGCACCTCGACACCCGTCGCCCCGTGGCACGTGATTCCGGCCGATCGCAAGTGGTACGCCCGCCTGGCCGTGCAGCAGCTGCTCATTGACGCGCTCGCCGACATCGACCCGCGGTGGCCCGCGGCCGACTACGACGTCGAGGCCGAGAAGGCGCGCCTCGCGGCATCGTGACGCCCAGCCGGGTCAGGCGAGGGCCTCCACGATGGGGCGGAACTTGACGCGGGTCTCCAGCAGCTCCGACTCGGGAACGCTGTCGGCGACGATCCCCGCACCGGCGTAGGCCGTGATCGGGGCGGTGGGCGACGACGGCGCCGCGCGGTCGACCTGCGCGCACCGCAGGGCGATGGCCCACTCGCCGTCGCCCGACGCCCCCGTCCACCCGACCGCGCCGGCGTAGCGGCCGCGATCGAAGGGCTCGAGGCGGCGGATGACGTCCATCGCCGCGGCGGTGGGGGTGCCGGCGACGGCGGCGGTGGGGTGCAGCACCGAGATCAGGTCCAACGACGACGCGTCTTCGCTGAGGGTTCCCTCGACATCGGTCGCGAGATGCCAGACGTTGGGCAACTTGAGGGTGAAGGGCTGCTCCGCCGCCGCGAGCGCGGAGGTGTGCGGGCGCAGCGAGGTGAGCACGCTCTGCACCGCGAAACGGTGCTCCTCTTGATCTTTCGAGCTGCGGGTGAGGGCGAGGGATGCCGCGACGTCGGCGTCGGCGTCGCCGCCGCGCGCGGTGGTCCCCGCCAGAACGCGGGCGGTCACCGTGCCCTTCGACACGGTGACGAGGGTCTCGGGGCTCGCGCCGATCAGACCGTCGACCGCGAACACCCAGCAATCCGGATACCCCTCGAGCAGCGACCGGACGAGCCGGCGCAGGTCGGACCCGGCCGGAACGGTGCCCACGATGTCGCGTGCGAGCACGACCTTGCCCACCTCGCGGGCGCCGATGGCCTCGATGGCCGTGCGGACGGCATCCTGATACCCCTCGGCACTTTGGCGACCGGGACCCAGGGTCGCCGACCAGTGGGGGCCGAAGGGCGAGCGCGGGGGCAGTTCGGGTTCGGGTTCGTCGGGGGTGTCGTCGAAGGCGAGGCGGGTGACCCAGGCGCGTCCGCCGTGGCGCCCGACGATCATGCCGGGTACGCGCAGGACGTTCTCGCGCTCCGAGCGGGGGTCGAACACGAACGAACCGAAGGCGACGAGTCCGGTGCCCGGCAGCTGCACGGGGTCGTCGACCTCGGCGGCGGCGGCGATCGCCCGCCAGCGCGCCGAGATCGTGGCATCGCCCGGCTGGTGCCCCGTGTAGCGCAGCGTCAGCAGGTCGCCGAAGGCCGCCAGCGACTCTCCCCGCCGCGTCCAGAACAGGGGATCGTAGGGGGTCGTGTAGGCGAGCACGTCGTCCATGGGGGGCAGCTCGCGCGTGACCACGCGCAGGCGCGGCACGACGTCATCCGCGGGTTCCAGCACGTCTTTCAGCGTAGACCCGCGGCGCCGGCCGAGGCCGCGGACGCCGGGCGCGGAGACCGACGCCGGACGGCGTTTTAGACTCCGAGCATGGATAATCGCCCCGCTCCCGGCACCCGCCTGCTGTTCGAGTGGCGCAAGTGGGACGGTTCACCGCACTGGGTGCAGGACAGCGTCTACCTCGGCTCCGACGAGTGGGGCGAGTGGTTCGGCCAGCAGGTGGGGTGGCGCAGCGAACGGCCGGGCGCGGCCTTCGTCTGCCGCGAGCCCAACGTGACCCTGGTGCCGGCGAGCGCCGACTGGGCCTTCACCCACAACGCCGCACCGCATCCGGTCGCGGTGTACATCGACCTGGCGTGGGATGTGCGCTGGGGCGACGACGGCGTGCCCCGTGGCATCGACATGGACCTCGACGTCGTGCGCCGCACCGACGGCCGCGGCACCTGGGTCGACGATCGCGACGAGTGGGACGAGCACCGCGTGCGCTACGGCTACCCGGCCGAGATCGTGGCGCACCTCGAGGCGACGGCGCTCGATCTCGAGCACCGCGTGCGCGAGGGGGTCGCCCCTTTCTCGGATGCCGTCACCCGGCCCTGGCTCGATCGGCTCGCGGCGCTGGCAACCCCCGGCGACCACCCGGGTGACCCGGCCTAGACTCGACGGGTGAGCAGCGACCCCAACCGCGCCGACCTCGGTAAAGACCCGCAGCGCGTCAGCGGCATGTTCGACCAGGTGGCAGCGGCCTACGACCGCACCAACACCGTGCTGAGTCTCGGCAACGACCGCTTGTGGCGTGCCGCCACGCTGCGCGCCGTGGCCCCGCAGCGGGGGGAGCGCATCCTCGATCTGGCCGCCGGCACCGGCACCTCGTCGATGGCGTTCGTCCCGAGCGGCGCGCACGTCGTCGCCGCCGACTTCTCGCGCGGCATGATCGCCGAGGGGCGCCGCCGTCACGGCGACGTGCCCAACCTCGAGTTCGTGCAGGCCGATGCCACCGACCTCCCCTTCGCCGACGCGGAGTTCGACGCCGTGACGATGTCGTTCGGTCTGCGCAACGTCAACGACCCGCGCCGGGCGCTGCGGGAACTGCGCCGGGTCACGCGTCCCGGAGGACGCATCGTGGTGTGCGAGTTCTCGCATCCGCCGTCCCCCGTCTTCAACGGGCTCTACCGCTTCTACAACAACCGGGTGCTGCCGATCGTCGCTCGCTCGGTCAGCTCGAACGCCGAGGCCTACGACTACCTCAACGAGTCGATCCGCGACTGGCCCGACCAGCCGACGCTCGCGCGGTGGATGCGCGACTCCGGCTGGGACGACGTGGCCTACCGCAACCTGACGTTCGGCATCGTGGCGCTGCACCGCGGCGTCGTCGCGCAGAGCGCGTGATGCGCCGGGGGCCCCGGCCCGGGGTGTCACCCCGTCGAGATACTCGCGGCGGGGCGCAACGGCGCCAGGATAGGGTGAAAGCGTGACCCCGAGACCGCCTGCGGCCGGCACCCGCCTGTCGGGCAAGCTGGGCCTGAGTGACCGCATCTTCGCAGGCCTGCGTTCGCGCACCCTGCTCTCCACCGTCGAGGCCGGTCTCGCCCAGGTCGAGGGCACCCTCGAGGGCGAAGTCCGAAGCGCCGACCGTCTGGCCGACGTCACCGCCCGGTACCTGTACGAGGCCGGCGGCAAGCGCGTTCGCCCGATGCTCGCCATCCTCACCGCTCAGCTCGGTCGCGGAACGACGCCCGAGGTCATCGAGGTCGCCACGGCGCTCGAACTGACGCACCTGGGCTCGCTCTACCACGACGACGTCATGGACGGCGCCGACAAGCGCCGCGGGGTGCCCAGCGCCCAGACGGTGTTCGGCAACAACATCGCGATCCTCACCGGCGACCTGCTCTTCGCCCGCGCCAGCCAGCTCATGGCGCGTCGCGGTGAGCGCGCGATCCAGCTGCAGGCCGACACGTTCGAGCGTCTCGTGCTGGGCCAGATGCACGAGACCGTCGGCCCGCAAGAGGGCGACGAGCCCGTCGACTTCTACCTCAGGGTGCTCGCCGACAAGACCGGTTCGCTGATCGCCGCGGCCGCCCAGTCCGGCGTCATCTACTCGGGCGCCCCCGAGGAGTTCGAGAAGCCGATGGTCGTGTTCGGCGAGAAGGCCGGTGTGGCCTTCCAGCTGCTCGACGACGTGATCGATCTGTCTCCCGATCCCTCCGAGACCGGCAAGGTGCCCGGCACCGACCTGCGCGCGGGCGTGCCGACCATGCCGTACCTGCTGCTCGGTCACCGCTCCGACGCGGCGTCGGCCGACCTGCGTTCGCGCATCGACGAGGGCCAGGAGCGCATCGCCGCCGGGGCAGACCCCTCGATCCTCGACGCCGCACTCGCGGAGCTGCGCGATCACGAGACCACGCACGAGACGCTGAAGCTCGCGCACCAGTGGTCGCAAGAGGCCATCGAAGCCCTCGCACCGCTGCCCGACGGCGCCGTGCGCGAGGCGCTGACGCGCTTCGCCCGCGCGGTCGCCGACCGCTCGGCCTGAACTTTTCCCACCCCCCCGATCCCGATCGAGAGGACCCCATGACGAAGCTGCGCCTCGCCATCGTCGGAGCCGGCCCCGCCGGCATCTACGCGGCCGACATCCTGCTGAAATCCGAGCGGCAGTTCGACGTGTCGATCGACCTGTTCGAGCAACTGCCCGCACCCTACGGTCTCGTGCGCTACGGCGTCGCCCCCGACCACCCGCGCATCAAGGGTGTCGTCACGGCGCTGCGCGAGGTGCTCGACCGCGGCGACATCCGCCTGTTCGGCAACGTGCGCTTCGGCGAGGACATCACCCTCGACGACCTCAAGCAGCACTACAACGCGGTCATCTTCTCGACCGGCGCGATCCGCGACGCCGACCTCGACATCCCCGGCATCGACGCCGAGGGCTCGTACGGCGCCGCCGACTTCGTGAGCTGGTTCGACGGCCACCCCGACGTACCGCGCGAGTGGCCGCTCGAGGCGGAGTCGCTCGCGGTCATCGGCAACGGCAACGTGGCGCTCGACGTCACGCGCATGCTCGCCAAGCACGCCGACGACCTGCTGCCCACCGAGGTGCCCGACAACGTGTACCAGGGGCTCAAGGCCTCGCCCGTCACCGACGTGCACGTCTTCGGCCGCCGCGGTCCCGCGCAGGTGAAGTTCACGCCTCTCGAGCTGCGCGAGCTGGGCGAGCTGCGCGACGTCGACATGGTCGTCTACGACGAGGACTTCGACTACGACGAGGCGTCGCTGGCCGCCATCCAGACCAACAAGCAGGTCAAGGTCATCGACCGCGTCCTGCAGCAGTGGCGCACCCGCCCGGGCGTGAACAACTCCGGCGGAGAAGCGTCGCGACGCCTGCACCTGCACTTCTGGGCCAAGCCCGTCGAGGTCGTGAAAGACGCCGAGGGCCGGGTGGCCGCGTTCCGGTACGAGCGCACGAAGCCCGACGCCGAGGGGGGCGTCGTGGGAACGGGCGAGATCCGCGAGGTGCCGATCCAGGCCATCTACCGCGCGGTCGGCTACTTCGGCTCGCCGCTGACCGGCGTGCCCTTCGATGAGCGTCACGGCGTCATCCCCAACCACGAGGGTCAGGTGCTCGCCGCCGACTCGAACGACCGCCTGCCGGGCGTGTACGCCACCGGGTGGATCAAGCGCGGCCCCGTCGGCCTCATCGGACACACCAAGTCGGATGCCATGGAAACGGTGCGCCACGTCATCAACGACCAGGGGGAGTGGTGGCAGCCGGCCCACCCCGAAGAAGAGGCCATTCCGGCCCTTCTCGAGGAGCGCGGCGTGCGCTGGACCGACCTCGACGGCTGGCACCGCCTCGACGAGCACGAAGTCGCCCTCGGCGCCCCGCACGAGCGCGCCCGCGTCAAGGTCGTGCCCCGCGACGAGATGATCTCGATCTCGCGCGGCGAGTAACCCTCACGTTTGCACAGCGAGCCGCCCCGTCCGCACGGACGTGGGCGGCTCGCTGTCTTTGAGGCGCCGACGGGCCGGGCCGAACTCCTGAGTCATCGCGCGCCACAGCCCCCTCGGCGCGCCGGCGAGCCCGCACGGCCCGACTTCTCAGGAGTTCGGCCCGCCGTGGGGGTATGCCGGCCCCCGCCCCGCATGCCTAGGCTGGGGCGATGGGGGAGTGGCATCCGGACGTCCTCGGCGACGGCTTCGAACAGCAGACCCTGCCGCTCGGCGACGATGCCGAGGGGGAGGTCGTCGCGACGCTCGTGCGCGCGCAGCCGCGCGCCGGCGCCCGTCTGTTCGGTGAGTTTCGCGACATCGACGTGCTGTACGTGCACGGGTGGTCGGACTACTTCTTCCAGGTCGAGCTCGCCCGGTTCTTCACCGATCGCGGTGCCCGATTCTCGGCGCTCGACCTGCGCAACTACGGCCGGAGCCTGCGGCCCGGGCAGGCGCCGGGCTACGTCGCGTCCCTCGACGTGTACGACGCCGACATCGCGGCGGCTCTGGATGTCCTGGGCACCGCGCGCGAGGGACGACGTCTCGTGCTGCTCGGACACAGCACGGGCGGACTCACGCTGACGCTCTGGGCGGCGCGGCATCCGGGGGTCGCCGACGCCCTCGTTCTCAACAGTCCGTGGCTGGAGCTGCAGCTCGGCCCGCTCGGACGCCAGGCGCTCGCCCCGCTGGTGAACGCCCGCGCGCGATTCGACCCGCTCGGCACGCACCCGGTCGTCGACCTCGGCTTCTACACGCGCGCGCAGCGGGAGCTGGGGACCCTGCCCGACAGTCCCGAGGGCTGGCGCCCGGCGCAGGGATTCCCCACCCACCCGGGCTGGTTGGCCGCCGTCATCGCGGGGCACGCGCGGGTGGCATCCGGCGTCGACGTGGGATGCCCGACCCTCGTGCTGTTGTCGCAGCGCTCGACCTCGGCGCTCAGCTGGAACGACACGATGCTCTCGAGCGACTCGGTGCTCGTCGTCGACGACATCGCGCGCGCGGCCACCCGTATCGCCCGCACGGTGACGATCGCGCGCATCGACGGGGCGCTGCACGACGTGTTCCTGTCGGCGCCCGAGGCGAAGGACGCCGCGTTCACCGCGCTCGAGACCTGGATGACGCAGCTAGCGTAGAACGCGATCGAAGGAGCCCCATGATCCCCACTGCCGCGTCCGCGACCGAGCGCTACCGTGCCGCACGAGACGAGCTTCTGGCCGCGCGCACCGATCCGGCCCGGGCGGCGGGGTTCACCTGGCCGGTGTTCGACGGTGCCTTCAACTGGGCGATCGACTGGTTCGACCCGATGGCGCGGGGCAACGAGGCACCCGCGCTGATCGTCGTCGACGACGACGGCACGCGGCACCAGCGCACGTTCGACGAACTCGCGCGGCGGTCCGACCAGGTCGCCGCCTGGCTGGCGTCCCGCGGGGTGGCCCGCGGCGACGCCGTGCTGCTCATGCTCGGCAACCAGGTGGAACTGTGGGAGGCGATGCTCGCCCTCATGAAGCTGGGCGGGGTGATCGCTCCCACCACGACCGCGCTCGGCACCGCCGATCTCGCCGACCGCGTCGAGCGCGCCGAGATCCGGCACGTGGTCGTCGGGGCGGCGGACGCCGCGAAGTTCGACGACCTGCCCGAGGGGCTCGGCCGCATCGTCGTGGGCGGCACCCACCCGGGCTGGGCCGCGTACGACGACGCGTTCGTCACCGAGGCGCCGCCGGCCCGGCATCCGGGAACCACCGCCGATGACCGCCTGCTGCTCTACTTCACCTCGGGCACCACCTCGAAGCCGAAGCTCGTCGAGCACACGCACGCCTCGTACCCCGTGGGACACCTGACGACGATGTACTGGCTCGGGCTCGAACCCGGCGACGTGCACCTCGCCATCAGCTCGCCGGGGTGGGCGAAGCACGCGTGGAGCTGCTTCTTCGCGCCGTGGATCGCCGGGGCGACGGTGCTGGCGCTGAACTTCGCGCGATTCTCGGCCGAGCGGCTGCTGGAGGAGCTGGAGAGCGAGGCTGTCACCACGTTCTGTGCGCCGCCGACGGTCTGGCGCATGCTCATCCAGACCGACCTGTCGGGGCGTCGCGGGAGACTGCGCGAGGTCGTCTCGGCGGGCGAGCCGCTGAACCCCGAGGTCATCGCCGCGGTGCAACGCACCTGGGGGCTCGACATCCGCGACGGGTACGGGCAGACCGAGATGACGGCGGTCGTCGCCAACACTCCCGGGGCGCCGCTCGTACCGGGATCGATGGGGCGCCCGCTGCCCGGGTGCCCGGTGGTGCTCGTCGATCCCCTCACCGGCGCGCGTGCCGACGAGGGCGAGATCTGCCTCGATCTGACCGAGCGTCCGCTCAACCTGATGAGGGGGTACGTGGGCGACGCCGAGCGCAACGCCGAAGCCTTCGCCGGTGGCCTCTTCCACACCGGCGACGTGGCTCGGCGCGACGAGACCGGCAGCATCACGTATATCGGGCGCACCGACGACGTGTTCAAGGCCTCGGATTACAAGATCAGTCCGTTCGAGCTCGAGAGCGTGCTCATCGAGCATCCGGCAGTCGTCGAGGCGGCCGTCGTCCCCGCGCCCGACGAGGTGCGCCTCGCCGTGCCGAAGGCGTACGTGGTGCTGGCCGCGGGATACGAGCCCGGCGACGAGGTGGCCCTCGACATCCTGCGCTACGCCCGCGAGAAGCTCGCTCCGTACCAGCGCGTGCGCCGCATCGAGTTCCATGACCTGCCGAAGACGATCTCGGGCAAGATCCGCCGCGTCGAGCTTCGTCAGCGCGAAGAGGCCGCCGCGCGCGGTGAGGTCGTGTGCGTGGAATGGACGGATGCCACCCTGCGGGGCTGATCCGCGCGCCGCAACGGTTCGCGCCGGCCTCGTCGGCGTGTGAACATCGACTCATGCACCTGCTCGACGACCGGCCGACCGCGCACTCTGTCGCGGCGACCCCTGCCGCGATGACCAGACACGCCGTCCTGCGGTGTGGCGCGCGCGGCGGGCGGGGCTGAGTCCGCCGTGCGACAGCGAGTGGCGTGGCTGATCGGCGCGGGCATCGTGCTCGTCGCGATCGGTGTCGCCGTGCTGCTGGTCATGACCGCCGGTTCGCGCGCGGAGCCGAGCTCTCCGGCGACGGCGACGTCCTCGGCATCCGTCACCCCCACGCGATCGGCCACCCCCACGCGGTCGGCGACTCCGACGCGGACCCCCACCCCGACAGCCGCGCCGACCCCCACGGCGCGGCCGGGAACGGCTCTCGTGACGCGCGGCGAGGGCGGCGCGGTGCGCATGCTCGTCGCCGGCGACTCACTGGCCGCGGGCTTCTTCGCGTCGCAGAAGGATCGGGGCTTCACCTCTCTCGTGGCGGATGCCGTCGGCCCGGTCGAGATGACCACCGCGGCCCAGGCACACCAGACGCTCACCACCGTCGCCGCGATCACGGATGTGCCCGACGACCTCGGTCTCGCGGTGATCGAGCTCGGGACGAACGACGTCGGTCTGCCCACTCCGGTGGCCGACTTCGAGCAGCAGTACGTCGGCCTGCTCGATCGCATCCGCGCTTCGTCGCCGAAGGCCGCGCTCGTCTGCCTCGGTACCTGGACGAGTGACGGCGCCGCGTACGACGAGGCGATCGCCCGCACCTGCGCCGCGCGGGGCGGGGTGTACGTCGGGCTCGCCGACGCCTTCTCGACGTCCGCGTACCACGGTCCCGAGGGGCGCGACTCGTTCGCCGGTACCGGCGACTATTTCCACCCGAACGACACCGGGCACCGCGCGATCGCCGACGGCGTGCTGAAGGCCCTCACCTACTGAGCCGCCCGTGCGCGCCGGGAGCGCGGAGCGTCACATCGGTTCGGTGGTGCGGATGAGGCCGCAGCTCACACACGACCATGCCACGAGGAACCGCTCGTCGTCGAGGATCTCGAACGAGAGCGGGTCGCCGCAGGTGGGGCAGGGGAGCGGACTCGGCCGGCTGTTCATCGTGAGAACGTCACGTGCACGACGCCGCTCTCGGCGACCTCGGTCGTCACCGTGTAGCGGCGGTCAAGATCGCGCAGGTCGTCCCACAGGCGCGTTCCCCGCCCCAGGATCACGGGGCGGATGGCCATGTGCAGGTGGTCGACGAGGTCGGCCTCGAGGGCCGCGCGTACCACCCCGACACCCCCGCCGATGCGCACGTCGGCGTCGCCGGCGGCCGCGGACGCCCGTGTCACGGCATCCGTGATGCTCTCGCAGACGAAGGTGAATCGCGTGCCGTTCGCGAAGGCGATCTCGGGCCGCTCGCGGTGCGTGAGGACGAACACCGGTACGCGGAACGGCGGCTCCTCGCCCCACCACCCGCGCCAGTCGGGATCGTCGGGGAAGGCATGCAGGCCGAACATGCCCGCGCCCATGACCTCGGCGCCGATGCCCTCGAAGTACGCGGCGGCGTACCGGTCGTCGACGCCAGTCGTCCCCGCGCCCGACGTGTCGCCGAAGACACGCTCACGGAACGTTCTCGTCGCCATGTAGTCCGCGACGAGACGCCCCCAGTCCTCGCCCATCGGATTCTCGGGCGACGGGTCGGCGGGCATCGCCACCCCGTCGAGCGAGATGTTCAGATCGACGCGGACGGGCAAGGTGTGCTCCGGGGAGGGGTTACCGGTAGTTGGTGAACTGCAGGTCGACGTCGAGGTCGGCGGCCTTGAGCAGGCGCTGCACTTCCTGCAGGTCGTCGCGCGACTTCGACTGCACGCGCAGTTCGTCGCCCTGGATCTGCGACTTGACGCCCTTGGGACCCTCGTCGCGGATGATCTTGTTGACCTTCTTCGCGTCGTCCTGCGAGATGCCCTCCTTCAGCGTGGAGGTGATGCGGTACTCCTTGCCGCTGGCGACGGGCTCACCGGCATCCAGGCTCTTGAGCGAGATGCCGCGCTTGATGAGCTTCGTCTGGAAGACGTCGAGAACGGCGTTGGCGCGCTCCTCGGAGTTCGCCTTGATGACGATGGAGTCTCCGCTCCACGCGATCGACGCGTCGGTGCCCTTGAAGTCGTAACGCTGCTCGACCTCTTTGTGAGCCTGGTTCAGCGCGTTGTCGGCTTCCTGTCGGTCGATCTTGGAAACGATGTCGAAGGAAGAATCAGCCATGATCCGATTCTATTCGCGGGCCCCCGATCCACACCCCCTCGACATCGCCCGCCCCGTCTCGGTATGCGCGCTCGTAGACTCGACCGACCCGGAGCGTGACGTTCAGGGCGTCTACGGGAGCCCCTCAATGGCGCGACGAGCGAGATCGCATCCTTGCGCCTACGTGGATGGTGCATCCCGCGAGCAGGACGAGCATCAGGGCCGGGAACCAGATGTTCGCGTCTTCAGCTGCCTGCGTCCGCACGACCCAGGGCTTGTTCACGTTGAAGGTATCCGTCGGACGAAAGAAGGCCGACACCGTTCCGTCCGAACCAGGAGCACCGTCCAAGACAACGCCGTGCAATCGAGAGCTGCCATCGTCGCTCACCCATCGGCCGATGCTCCGGCATCCCCCGCGGTTCTCGACGCACCGCTCCTGAGTAAAGGTGCCCCACGTCGATGGCTCGATGCGATCGAGCATCATCGTGGTCGCGACTATGGCGACAACGATCGTCAGGACGACAAGTACAGTCAGCCCGATCCAGTTTCTTATGGGGCTTGTGGGACCATCCGCGCCCCGGTCGCGACGCCGCAACACAGCAGCCTTTCATGAGTGTTCTCGGACGCGGCAACGCAGGTTGTGGAGCGATCCCGCGTCGTTCGACCGTTATCGGGAAACGATGTCGAAGGAAGAATCAGCCATGATCCGATTCTATTCGCGGGCCCCCGATCCACACCCCCTCGACATCGCCCGCCCCGTCTCGGTATGCGCGCTCGTAGACTCGGATGCCATGCGAGCACTCACCGAGAACGAGCTCCGCGCCGCGTTCGTCAACGCCACGCCGGACGAGGTGCGCGTTCTGGCGCTTCCTCACGACTTCGTGCTGACCGACTGGGATCATCTCGACTTCCTCGCCTGGCGTGATCCGAGCACGCGGGGCCGCGGATACCTCGTGATCGAGCGCGACGGGGAGCCGATCGGAGTGCTGCTGCGCGCCGCCGACGGGCAGTCGCGCGCCCGGTCGTCGATGTGCAACCTCTGCCACACGATGCAGCCCGGTGATCAGGTGACGTTGTTCACCGCACGCAAGGCCGGCGCGGCCGGCGAGCACGGCGACACGGTGGGCACCTACATGTGCGCCGACCTGTCGTGCCACGAGACGGTGCGCCTGGCGGCTCCCCTCGCGCCGAGCGAGATCCGCGCGAGCGTCGACCGCAAGATCGACGGCACGCGGCGCCGCACCGAGGATTTCGTCGCCCGCGTGCTCGAGACCGCCGAGGTGACGCGATGAGCGGGCGGGTCGTCGTCATCGGCGACGCCCTCATCGACGAGCTGCGCGACGAGACGGGTGTGCGCGAGTTCGTCGGCGGCGCGGGCCTCAACGTCGCGGTGGGGCTCTCGCGCCTGGGCGTTCCGGCATCGCTCATCGCGATGGTGGGCGACGATGCGGCGGGCGAGCAGATCCGCGGCTTCCTCGCCGAGCACGGCGTCGAGCTGCTGGCGAGTCCGTCGGAGCACGGCTCATCGCGCGCCGTGAGCACCCGCTCGCCGGGCGGAGAGCCCGAGTACGTCTTCAACGACGCGGCCCAGAACCGACGGGTGCGCTACGGCGACGCCGAGCGCGCGGCGATCGCCGACGCCCCCATGGTCGTGGTCAGCTGCTTCCCCTTCGACGACGCGGAGCAGACCCGCCTCCTGATGGATGCCACGGCCTCACCGTCGACGCCCCTGGCCATCGACCCGAACCCGCGGAGCGGCATGCTGCACGACCGCGCCGCGTTCGTGCAGGGCCTCGAGCGGGCGGCATCCGGAGCCCTCTTAGTGAAGGTGGGCGATGACGACGCGCAGCTTCTCTACGGCGGCTCGCTCGACGACCTGCGCGTGCGGCTCGTCGGCCTCGGCGTGGGTGCCGTGCTGGCGACCTACGGCGCGGGCGGCGCCGCGATCGACGCCGCCGGAACCTCGGTCGCGCGGGGGATCTCGGAGCTTCCCGGCCGCATCATCGACACGATGGGTGGTGGCGACGCCGTGCTGGCGACCACCGTCGCGCTCGTGCGCGACCGCCTTCCGGTTGATGCCGAGGAGTGGGATGCCGTGCTCACCCGCGCCATGGATGTCGCCGCCGCCACCTGCCGCCACGAGGGGGCCCTGCTGCGCACGCCGGAGTGACCCCACCGTGGTTGGAGGCACCCTCTGCGAGATAGTAGAGTGGTTTCTCGCGCCTCTGGTCGACTGAACAAGCCGGGCGGGCGCGCATGGCGAGTTACCCAAGCGGCCAAAGGGATCTGACTGTAAATCAGACTGCATTGCATTCGGGGGTTCGAATCCCTCACTCGCCACAAAACGTCCGTCTCTCGAGACGGACGTTTCCTGTTTCAGGAGAGTGCGTCCGGAGCGCCCCTCAGCTGTCTGCGCTCGCTCACGCAGCGCTCGGCCCCACTCCGGACGCTGAAACGGGTAGAGCGACAGTCGTCACACCGGCGCCCTCGGTGGGCGGTTGATTGTCCCGCCCGTGAGCCGAATCGCCGTGACCGACGTGATGGCGCCCGCGGCCATGATCGCCGCGAGGACGACCAGCTGAAAGCGTCCTGCCTCGACGGGTGAGAGTCCGCCAAAGATCGCTCCCACGAACGCTCCGGGAAGAACGACCACGCCGGTCGTCTTGACCTGGTCGATCCCGGGGAGGAGGGCGTCGTGTACCGCGCGCCGCCCGAGGTCGCGGGTGGCGCGGCGAGGTGTCGCTCCCAGCGCCAACCAGGCCTCCACTTCGGGCCAGCGGTCAGCGCGCAGCTGCGCGAAGGTGCGACCGGTCACCGAGGCGACGGTCATGGCGTTGCCGATCACCATCGCCCCGACCGCGAGAACGAACCGAGGTGAGTATTCGACGGCGCCGGTGAGGAACACCACGCTTCCGGCCACACCCACCCCGGCGAAGAGGGCAAGCGCCGTCCTCCATGCCTGAGAGGGCGGATCTCCGATGCGATTCGTTGACACCGACACCGCCACCAGAAACATCACCACGAGCGCGGCGCCTACCCAGACGGCATCCTGAATGACCCCCGTCAAGATGACGCTGAGAAGGGTGAGCTGCACGGTCGCCCGCACGAGAGCAAAGGCCGGACCGTGCCACCGCGGCACTCCCGAAGCGAGCAGGATGCTCACCGCGATGCCGGCGAGAACCAGCATCGCCACCGCCGTGCGCACCAGCACATCGACTGTAGGCATGCCGAAAGAGTACTGGCGGTGCGCCCACCGCCTGTGTCCGGAGCCTCGCGCCGGTGGCGGCCGATAGTCTCCGTGGGTGCGAATCCTGCTAGACGAGCCGAAGGTCGACGTGTCTTACTGTTCGGCATCGATCACCACCGATGAGGGCGTGGACCGCGGCGACCTCGGTGCCCCTTGGGTCGATGAGAGCAACGGACTGTGCGGAGCCGGTATCCCCGGAGTGCTCGAACTCGTTACGGGAACGCACACGGGCCGGGTGTCGTTCCGCGTCGAGTTGCATGATTCTGAGCCCGCCGTCGACCCGATGTGGGAAGAGGTCGTGGAAGTCTCGTTCACGACGGAGCTCGACGAGGCGTTCCTGACCGGCCTCATGGGTGATGAATTCCCTTTCCCGCTTCCCCGCGGCGACTACCGTGTCCGCTACTGCGCCCAGGGTTTCGGTGAAGCTCACAACAGCGATGAGGCGGAAGATTCTTACCTCTTGCAGTTCTGGCTGGCTCCGCCCGCCCCCGGCCGAATCCTTGTCCAGACCAGCACCGAAGCCTCATATTGGCACCGCACCCGGCGCACTCTGGGTCTGGAGGAGATGACCGAGCAAGAGCTCGCAGAGGTTGCCGAACGGCAGGAGCGCGGCCGTTTGCGGTGGGGAGATCGTGTTCCGAATGCGCGTCTGCTCGAACTCGTCGATGCCGGGATGCCGCTGAGCGCCCTGACGGAGCTGGACGTGGACCTCGAGTTCGCCCTGGCCGAAGCCGATGATGTCCTCCATCGCCGTATCGCGGCGTGGGCCGCCCTGCGGTGCCTGGACGCATCCGGGCTGAGCGCGCTGCCCCTCTACGAGACCGCAGTGCACGCCTTTCGCCACGGAGATCCGGCGCCTCCGCCATTCGACGAACTCCGTTACGGCTGGGATGTCCTCGCATGGTCGCGCCCTGTGCGAACGAGAGTGCCGGCGCCTCTGGATGGCGAAAGCACCGAATCGCCGCAGGAGTGGGCCACCCGCACGCTGATGGATTCCACTGGACGCGACTCGCTCATCGCCGTGCTGAACATCGTCGTCTGCCTGGCCTACGTGCACGGGCGCGACGGGTACCGCGAAGCGTTCGACGATCTGCGGGCACAGTTCCCAGACTTGTGATGCCGGGAGCTCGGCTCACGTCAGACCGAGGCGGCGAGCAGGGTCTTGGACTTGCCGTTCAAGAAGTTGACGAGCGCGCCGAGCACGTTCACCTCGTTGCCGAGGTTGACCAGCGCGACGGCGTCCAGCTCGATGGTGGCGTCTCGCGCTTCCATCGTCGCCGTCCAGATCCCGTCACCGCCGGTCACGGGCTGCAGGTAGGTCACGGTCTTCGCCTCGCTGAGGTCGACGACGATCAGACCCGAGTCGGGATCGGTTTCGTCATCCTGCTCCAGGAGGCGGATGTCGCTTCCCGTCAGGTAGCCGAGGGCGCGGAATTCCGCGAGCCACTCCTCGAGCAGGTCCTTGTTCAGCAGGCGGCGTACCGGCACGGCTCTCTCCGATTCCTTCGCGCGAGATCGCGCGTCACCACATTATGTCGGGTGCGGAGAGGTTCGGCTTCGTGCGTTCAGGCGGCGCGCATCGATCGCACGGGCGTGCGGGCGGGGCTACGGGTCGCCTTCTCGGCGACCTCCCACTCGCGCACGTCGATGACGAGACCCGATGCGGCGTTGGACTGGTCGGCCAGCGTGCGCAGGTACTCGCCCACCAGCTGCTCGGGCTCGACGGATTCGAACACGAACCGCAGGGGGATCGAAGGCTGCAGCCAGATGGTGGAGCGTCCGGGATCCTGCTCCGTGCCGGTCCAGGTGAACGTGAACGACTCGCCGCGGCGCAGCTTCGTCGAGGCGATGACCTTGATGTAACCCATCAGGCGATCGGGAAGAAAAATGGGGGCGGTGTCGGAACCGTAGTAAAGAGTGGCCATTGCGATCTCCTAGAGTCGGGGTCGGCGGGCTAATCACTAAAGTAGCACGTATTTCACAAAGTTAATTAATTAACTGAAATGTTCACGACCTTGAGTAAGGTAGGCCTTAGCAATCGGCCGGATTGCCCCAGGACTGAGGAGGTGCGGCGTTGACGAATCCCTCCGCGTTGACCGCAGCGCTCGATGACTACGTGTCCGCACGTGATGATGCCGTCGCGAAGGCGAGAACCGACCTGTCGGTCAGCGAACTCGAGGCGACGGCTCTGTGCTGCATCGCCGACGAGCCCGGCATCCGCCCCTCGATCCTGCGCTCCCATCTGGGTGTGACCGCAGCCGGGGTTACCACGATGGTCGATCGTCTGATCGGACGAGGCCTCGTGCGCCGCGAGCTCGATGCCGAAGACCGTCGGGTCAACCACATCCACCTCGAGATCGACATGGAGCAGGAGCCCTGGGCGGCGCTCCGGCGTTTCCCCGTCGAGGTGGACGCCGCCGTGCGCGCCGAGTCGCGCGATGTCGTCGAGGTGGCCGCCGAGCTGCTGCGTCGCATTACGGATCGCGTGCGCACCTTCAGCTGAGCGGGCGCCTCGGCGCCGTCATCGCGGACTCTGCGCCGTCGGGCCTCACGCGGCCTCCTTCGAGCCGGATGAGGTGATCGGCGTCGGCGATGAGCCGGTCGTCGTGGCTCACGCACACGACCGTCGCCCCACGGGTGACCTCGTGCGCGATGGCCGCACGGTTGAGTTGCGCGCTCGCCGCGTCGAGTCCGGTGGTCGGTTCGTCGAGCAGCAGGATGTCGGCTTCGCGGGCGAGGCCCTGGGCGAGCAGCGCTCGCTGTCGCTGGCCCCCCGAAAGCGACGAGAACGGATGCCGTGCCAGCGGCGCGATGTCGAGTCGCTGCATCGCGCCGTCGATGGCGGCCCGGTGCGCGGCGCTGAGTCGCCGGAGCGGCCCCGTGCGTCCCCACGCTCCGACCGACACGACGTCACGGACGGTGAGCGGGAGGTGGGGCGAGACGGCTGCGCGCTGCGGCACGAAGGCGCGCGTGCGCGGCGCGACCTCGAGCGTGCCGGTTGACGGCTCCCGTGCGCCGGCAAGCACCTCGAGCAGCGTCGACTTGCCTGCACCGTTCGGGCCCACGATGACGGTGAGCGCTCCGGCGTGCAGATCGACGTCGACGCCGTCGAGGGCGAGGGTGCCGGAGTAGTCCACGCGCAGGGCGCGTGCGATGACGGCGGTGAGGGGCATGGCATCCATTGTATGAGTTTGAGAATCGTTCTCATTCTCGATACGGTCGGGCATCGTGACCTGGCTCCTCGATCCCTTCTCTCTCGAATTCGTGCAGCGCGCGCTGCTCGGGGGAGTGCTCGTCGCCGTGCTGTGCGGCGTCGCCGGTACGTGGGTCATTGTGCGCGGCATGGCGTTCCTGGGCGAGGCGCTCGCCCACGGCATGCTGCCCGGCGTCGCTCTCGCCACCGTGCTCGGCCTTCCGGTTCTGCTGGGGGCGGCGGCCAGCGCCGTCGTGATGAGCCTCGGCATCGGTGTGCTGCAGCGGCGCGCCCGACTCTCGTACGACACGAGCATCGGCCTGCTCTTCGTCGGCATGCTCGCCCTCGGCGTCATCGTCATCTCGCACGCCGGGAGCTTCGCCACCGATGCCACGGCGATCCTGTTCGGCGACATCCTCGCCATCGGGGCCGGTGATCTGGTCGTCCTCGCGGTGGCGGCAGGCCTGGGCATCGCGGCGGCCGCGGTCGCCCATCGTGGCCTCGTCGCCCTCGCCATCGACGAGCGGGTCGCCCAGGTGCTCGGCCTCGGCCCGCGCGTCGCGCAGACCGTTCTCGTCGGGCTCGTCACCCTCGCCGTCGTCGCGTCGTACCAGGCCGTCGGCTCGCTGCTGGTGGTGGGCCTGCTCATCGCGCCCGCGGTCGCCGCGCGCCAGTGGACCCACCGCATCGCCACGACCATGGCGCTCGCCGCCGTGATCGGGGCGGTCGCCGTCGCCGTCGGCCTGCTCGTCTCGTGGCACGCCGCGACCGCCGCCGGCGCGACCATCGCCGCCACCGCCATCGCCGCGGCCGGCGTCTCGTGGGCCCTACGCGCCTGCCGTGACGCCGCGCGCCGGCGCGTGGCATCCCCTGTTCTCGTTCCCGCCTGACCGGAAAGCCCCCATGCCCCACCCCGACCTCTCCCGTCGCCTCGCGCCCCTCAGCGCGGTGCTGCTCCTCTCGCTCGCCGGCTGCGCGGCGCCCGCCGCCCCCGACACCGCACCCTCGACCGACACGCACGGCGAGATCGCGGGTGCCGCCGAACTCGCCGAACCCGCTGTGGGTCTCACCTCGATCGACGGCGACGGACGCGTGTCGCACCTCGATCTGCTCGACGAGACCACGACCGCGCTCGGCACCGTGCGCCCGCCCTCGGCGGTGCACTCGGACGGCCGGTACCTCTTCGCCGCCGACGACACGGGCGTCTCGATCGTCGACAGCGGCGTGTGGACCTGGGATCACGTCGACCACTTCCACTACTACCGCGCCGACGCCCGCCTGCTGGGCGACGTCGAGGGTGAGGGAACCGCTGTCGTGGCGACCTCGAACTCGTCGACCACGGGCGGGACGGGCCTGTTCTTCCCCGGATCGGGTGAGGCGGTGCTGCTCGACACCGAGGCGTTGTCGAGAGGTGAGGTCGTCGAGCGGTTCCGCCTCTCGACGTCTCCCGGTGCCGGCCTCGTCGTGCCCGCCGGATCGTTCGCCGCGGTGGCCGCGGACGACGAGGTGAACCTGCACGACGCCGACGGCGCCGAGGTCGGCGAACCGGCCGCGTGCATCCAACCCGCGGGGACGATCACCACCCGCGTCGGAGCGGTGATCGGATGCCAGGACGGCGCCCTCCTCATCAGCGTCGACGACGACGCACCCGTCGTCGAACGCATCGCCTACCCCGCGGGAACGACCGCGCCGCGGGCGACGGTCTTCGCCAACCGCGAGGGACGCCCGAAGGTCGCCGCGGTCGCCGGGGACGCCGGGGTGTGGATCCTCGACACCCGCGAGCGCACGTGGACGCTGCTGCCCACCCCCGAGCCGGTCGTGCAGGTCACGGCGGTCGACGACAAAGACGCGAACCTCCTCGCCCTCACCCCGGACGGGCGGGTGCTCGTGCTCGATGGTGAGACGGGCGCGCAGCGCGCGGCATCCCCCGCCCTGGTGGGAGCGAGCCTCGCCGCGGGCCAGACCGTCAGCCTGGTCGCCGACCAGCAGCGGGCGTATCTGAACGGCCCCACCGAGAACCGCATGTGGGAGATCGACTTCGCCGACGACGCCCGCGTCGCCCGGGAGTTCGCGCCCGAGCGCGCGCCGCTGTTCTTCGCCGAGACGGGACGCTGACATGAAGAGAGCTCTGGGCGTCGCCCTGACCGCCGCCCTGCTCGCCCTCACCGGGTGCGCCGGGGGAGCGGAATCCGATCGCCCGCTCGTGGTGGTGACGACGAACATCCTCGGCGACGTCGTGTCGCATCTGGTCGGCGACGACGTGGAGGTGCTCACCCTGATGCGCCCGGGCGCCGATCCGCACTCGTTCGAGATCTCGGCGTCGGAAGCCGCGCGTCTGCGCTCGGCCGACCTGCTGGTGGCCAACGGCATCGGCCTCGAAGAGGGTCTGCAGCAGCATCTCGACGCGGCCTCCGCCGACGGGGTGGCTACCTTCGTCGCCGGCGACGCGGTCACCGTGCTGCCGTACACCTCGACCGATGCGGGTGGTGCCGACGATCCGCACTTCTGGACCGATCCCGCCCAGATGGCCGCGGTCGTCGACGCGCTGACCCCGGTGCTCTCGCGCATCGACGGAATCGACGCCGCCGCGGTCGCCGAGCGGTCGACGGCGTATCGCGCCGAGATCGAGGACCTGGATGCCGAGATGACGGCCGCGTTCGCCGCGATCCCCGCCGAGCGTCGGGCACTCGTGACCAACCACCACGTCTTCGGCTACCTCGCCGAGCGCTTCGGGTTCCGCCTGGTGGGGGCCGTGATCCCCGGCGGCACCACGCTGGCGGCGCCGAGCACGAGCGACCTCGCCGACCTGGTGTCGGCGATCGACGAGGCCGGAGTGCCCACGATCTTCGCCGAGTCGTCGTCGCCCGACCGCCTGGTGCGCGCGCTCGCCGACGAGGCCGACCGCCACGTCGAGGTGACCGAGCTGTTCACCGAATCGCTCACCGACGCCGACGGCGGCGCCCCCGACTACCTGACCATGATGCGCGTCAACACGGAGCGCATCGCCACCGGCCTGTCGCCGTGAGCGACCGGCCACCCACCCAGAAGGAGAATCACATGCGCACCTCTTCCCACCGCCGCGGGGACGCCCTCCGTCGTGCGGGCCTGCTCACGCTCGCGGTCGGCGCGACCGTCGCCCTGTCGGCGTGCGCCGGCGGCGCCGGCGCCGGTTCGGCCGCTCCCGCCACGAGCTCGGCCCCGTCGTCGACGAGCGACACCGGTACCCGCGTCGCCCTGTCGTACCCCGGCGGCATCGTCGTGCTCGACGGCGAGAGCCTCGAGACGATCGGCGACTTCTCGTCCGAGGAGTTCACGCGGCTCAACTCCGCCGGTGACGGCCGTCACGTCATGGTGACCACGAGCGAGGGCTTCCAGGTGCTCGATGCCGGCACCGCCTCGGAGCAGCCCCGGCTCACCGACCTCGTGTTCCCGGCATCCAAGCCCGGTCACGTCGTGACGCACGGCGGCAAGACCGTGCTCTACGCCGACGGCACGAGCGACTCGACGATCTTCGACACCGACGCCCTGCTCGCCTCGACCGATGCGCTCCCCGCCGTCGAGACCATCCCGGGCGTCGAGGCGCACCACGGGGTGTCGATCATGCTCGAAGACGGGTCGTTCGTCACCACGGTCGGCAACGCCAACGGCCGCACGGGCATCGCCGTGACCGACGCCTCGGGTGCGACGATCGCCCAGGACGCGACCTGCCCCGGCGTGCACGGCGAGGGCACCGCGAAAGACGAGGTCGTCGTCTTCGGCTGCGAGAACGGCGCCCTGATCTACGACGACGGCGAGATCACGAAGGTCGACGCCCCCGACCAGCCCTACGGTCGCACCGGCAACCTCTTCGTCAGCGAGACCAGCCCGCTGGTGCTCGGTGACTACAAGGACGACCGCGACGCCGAGGGCTACCTGCTGCAGCGCGTCTCGCTGATCGACACCGCCGCCAAGACGCAAAGCGTCGTCGACATGCCCGCCGGCGCCGAGTACACCTTCCGCGACCTGGCCCGCGGCCCCGAGGATCGGGGCTACATCCTGGCGTCGGACGGCGCGATCCACGTTTTCGACCTCGAGAAGGGGGCCTTCACCGAGGCGTTCCCCGTGATCGACGCGTGGGAGGGGCCGGTCGAGTGGCAGGACGCCCACCCCGCGATCAAGGTGTCGGGCGACATCGCCTACGTCACCGAGCCGGCGAAGAACGCCGTGCACGCGGTCGACCTCACCACCGGCGAGGTCACCGCCACGGCGACCCTCGACGTCACGCCCAACGAGATGGCGCTCACGCGCTGAGCATCACCGGCCGCCCCGGTCGTACGCCACCTGCAGTGCTCCCCGCACCGCGCGTACGCCGGGGCGGTCGGCCGTTCCGCGGCGGACGGCGGTGAACACCTCGCGCCGGGGTTCGCCGGGTAGGCCGACCAGGCGCACGGGCGGATCCTCGCCGGCGAAGACGAGGTCGGGGATCATCCCCACCGCGTGACCGGATGCCACGAGCCGCGCGTGCGCGGTCAGATCGGCCATCTCGAAGCGCACGTCGGGCTCGAACCCCACCGCTCGACACTGCTGCGTCGCCCATTGACGCGCGGCCGTGCCCTCGGGCTCCATCACCCAGGCGCGGTCGCGGAGGTCGTCGAGTCGCTCGGCGGGATCGGTGCGCGCCACCGCGAGGCGGATGGCATCCCGTCCCAGCAGGCTCCGCTCGATGCCGTCGCGGTGCTCGCGCGTGTGCCCCGGATACTGCTCGGCGACGGCGAGGTCGAAGCCGCGGGCGGCCACCTCGAACAGTCCCTCTTCGGGGGCGAGCTCGGCGACCTCGACGCGCAGCTGGGGCTCGGCCTCGGCCAGGGCGTCGAGGGTGTGGGGGAGGAGCCCGTGCGCGGCGGACTGCATGACGGCCACGCGTACGGGAGCTAGCGAGGGACGCAGGTGCTCGAGCTCGGCGCGGGCTGCTTCGTCGGCGGCGAGCATGCGGGCCGCGTGCGCGGCGAGGGCCGCGCCCTGCGCGGTGAGGCGCAGGCGCCGACCGTCGGGTTCGAGCAGGGCGACGCCGGCCTCGCGCTCCAGCAGGGCGAGCTGCTGCGAAATGGTCGACGGACTGTACGACAGGGCCTCGGCGACGGCCGCGAGCGTGCCCCGGAGCGACAGCTCGTGCAGCAGGCGCAGACGGCGGAGATCGAACATGGCATCCCTTCGATGACATCGAACATAACCCATCATTAATCATCGCTTTTCTCGAATGGATGCGGGTCCCATGCTGATCACATCCGAGGAAGGACCGCCATGTCGCTCACCGATGCCCCCCGCACCACGTCCGGCACCACGCCCGAGACTCTCGTCTCACCCGCCGAGCTCGCCGACGACGCGATCGCCCTCGTGCGCCGCTGGCTCGCCGAGAGTCGCGACGAGCCCGTCGACGCCGCCGCCCAGCGCCTGGCCGGCGTGCTGCGCGATCCGCACGGGCTCGACTTCACGGTCGGGTTCGTCGACGGAGTCGTGCGCCCCGAAGACCTGAGCGTGGCGGCGCGCAACCTCGCCGCCCTGACCCCGCTGATCCCCGGGTTCCTCCCCCTGCACCTCAAGGCCGCGATCCGGCTCGGCGCGTTGACCGCGCCGATCCTTCCCCGCGTCGTCGTGCCGGCGGCGCGCACGGCCCTCCGCTCGATGGTGCGTCACCTCATCGTCGATGCGAGCGACCGCAAGCTCGGCGATGCCATCACCTCGATCCGCGGCCGGGGCGACGGCATCCGTCTCAACGTGAATCTGCTCGGCGAGGCCATCCTCGGGAAGAAAGAGGCCGCGCGCCGCCTGGCCGGAACGCGCAAGCTCCTCGCCCGCGACGACGTCGACTACGTCTCGATCAAGGTGTCGTCGACCGTCGCCCCGCACACGCCGTGGGCGTTCGACGCCGCCGTCGCCGACGCGGTGGCGGCGCTTCGCCCCCTCTACCGGGTCGCGAAAGAGACCGGCACCTTCGTCAACCTCGACATGGAGGAGTTCAAAGACCTCGACCTCACCCTCGCGGTCTTCGAGACCCTGCTCGCCGAGCCCGAGTTCCACGACGTCGAGGCCGGCATCGTGCTGCAGGCGTACCTGCCCGATGCCCTCGCCGCCATGATCCGCCTGCAGGAATGGACCGCCCGGCGCGTGGCATCCGGGGGCGCGACGATCAAGGTGCGCGTCGTGAAGGGCGCGAACCTCCCCATGGAACGCGTCGACGCCGACGTGCACGATTGGCCGCTCGCCACCTGGCCGTCGAAGCAGGCGACGGATGCCTCGTACAAGGCGGTGCTCGACTACGCGCTGCGTCCCGAGCACGCGCAGCACGTGCGCATCGGCGTGGCCGGACACAACCTCTTCGACGTGGCCCTCGCCTGGCTGCTCGCGGAGCGGCGCGGGGTGACCGGTGGGATCGACGTCGAGATGCTGCTCGGCATGGCCACCGCGCAGCAGGCCGTCGTGCGCCGCACGGTCGGCTCGATCCTGCTCTACACGCCCGTCGTGCACCCGCAGGAGTTCGACGTCGCGATCGCATACCTGATCCGCCGCCTCGAAGAGGGCGCGTCGAGCGAGAACTTCATGTCGGCCGTCTTCGACCTCGACACCCACGCGGCGCTGTTCGATCGCGAGCGCGACCGCTTCCTGGCCTCTCTCGCCGACATGCCCGAGGGCGTACCGGCGTCGAACCGCGTGCAGGACCGCACCGCGCCGGCGCCCGCGGCGCCCGCCACGGGCTTCCACAACACCCCCGACTCCGACCCCGCGATCGAGGCCAACCGCGGCTGGGGCGCCGGGATCGTCGCGCGGATGCAGGACTCGACCCTGGGCAGCGACACGATCGCCGCGCACACCGTCACCGACGCCGCCGCCCTCGACGCGCTGATCCACGACGCCGCGACCGCCGCCACCGCGTGGCGCGAGCTCGGCGCCGAGGCGCGCGCCGCGATCCTGCACCGGGCGGGCGACGCGCTCGAGAAGCATCGCGCCGATCTGCTCGAGGTCATGGGCGTCGAGTGCGGCAAGGTGTTGGAGCAGAGCGACCCCGAGGTGTCGGAGGCCATCGACTTCGCGCACTACTACGCCGAGCAGGCCCGCACCCTCGACGACGTCGACGGAGCCCGCTTCACGCCCGTGGGCGTGACCGTGGTCACCCCTCCGTGGAACTTCCCCGTCGCGATCCCCGCGGGATCGACCCTGGCCGCGCTCGCCGCAGGGTCCGCCGTGGTCATCAAACCCGCCGCCCTCGCCCAGCGCTCGGGCGCGGTCATGGTCGAGGCGCTGTGGGAGGCCGGCGTACCCCGCGAGGTGCTGAAGCTCGTGCAGCTGTCGGAACGCGATCTCGGCACGCAGCTGCTCACGCACTCCGCCGTCGAGCGGGTCGTGCTGACCGGCGCGTACGAGACGGCCGAGCTGTTCCGCTCGTTCCGTCCCGACCTTGCGCTCCTCGCCGAGACGAGCGGCAAGAACGCCGTGATCGTGACGCCCAGCGCCGACCTCGACCTCGCCGCGAAAGACGTCGCGATGTCGGCCTTCGGCCACGCGGGGCAGAAGTGCTCGGCGGCCTCGCTCGTCGTGCTCGTCGGCTCGGTCGCGCGCTCGCGGCGCTTCCGCGACCAGCTGGTCGACGCGGTGACCTCGCTCGAGGTGGGGATGCCGTGGGATGAGGCCTCGCGCGTGGGACCGCTCATCGAGCCGGCGAACGGCAAGCTGCTGCGGGCGCTCACCACGCTCGAGCCCGGCCAGCGCTGGGTCGTCGAACCGCAGCGTCTCGACGACGAGGGGTCGCTGTGGCGCCCCGGCATTCGCGAGGGCGTGCAGGCGGGCAGCGAGTTCCACCGCACCGAGTACTTCGGACCCGTGCTGGGCATCATGACCGCCGAGACCCTCGATGAGGCCATCGAGATCGTCAACGCCATCGAGTACGGGCTCACCTCGGGCCTGCACGCGCTGGACGAGGCCGAGATCCAGCGGTGGCTCTCGCGCATCGAGGCCGGCAACGTCTACGTCAACCGCGGCACCACCGGCGCCATCGTGCAGCGCCAGCCGTTCGGCGGATGGAAGAAGTCGGCCGTCGGCGCGGGCACCAAGGCCGGTGGGCCGTCGTACCTGTTCGGATTCGGTTCGTGGGCGGATGCCGAGACCTCGGCGCCCCGCTCGGGCGATGCGCTGGCCGCCCCGGCGCTCGCGGCCGTCCCCTCGGCCGACCGCGACTGGCTGGCATCCGCTCTCGCGAGCGACGCCGCCGCCTGGGCTGCGGAGTTCTCACTGGCCCGCGATGTGACGGGCCTGGAGTCGGAGCAGAACGTGCTGCGCTACGGCACGGTGCCGGTCACCGTGCGATTCGATGACGCGACCGAGACGGCGCTCGTCCGCGTCGTCGCCGCCGGTGTGCGCGCCGGCGCCCCGGTGACCGTGAGCACGGCCCGCGCGCTGTCGCCCGCCGTGCGCGCGTGGCTCGAGGGCGTGGGAGTGCGCGCGAGCGTCGAGGATGCCGACGAGTGGAAGCGCCGCGCCGCGCGCCTGGCGCGCACCGGTGGGCGGGTGCGCCTGCTCGGCGGCTCGACCGTCGCGACGGCCGACGCCGTGGGCGGCTCGCCCTCGGTCGCGATCTACGCGGGCGAGGTCACCCGCGCCGGGCGCGTCGAGCTGCTGCCGTTCCTGCGCGAGCAGGCCGTGTCGATCACGGCGCACCGCTTCGGAACGCCGCGCCGGTACGTCGTGCCGCCGCTCGTCACGCGCTGAGCGCACGCGGGCCCCGCGGCTGTTGCGGGGCCCGCGTGGGTGCTCATCACGCGGTTCCGGTCGTGGCCACCCGCGCGGCGGCGCGGCGCACCGAGTCCGGAACGCGTGTTCCGGGGTGCGTCTGCGCAGACGTCTTCGGCTCGTCGGCGACCCAGCGCAAGGGGAGGGTGCCGGCCCAGACGGCGCGGTCCTCTCCGTCGTCGTCCTCCTCGACGAGCGAGCCCGCGTTGTCCTTCACGCTGGCCTCGACGAGGGGGATGCGCAGCACCATGGTGGCGGCGAGCTCACGGGCCGTCATGGGGCGGACGTCTTCGCTGCGGCCGGGCATCAGATGCTCCGACAGCACGAGCAGGGCCGCCTCTTTCTCTTCGGGTGGCACGACGGATGCCACCCCGTACACGACCGCGCACCGGTACCGCATCGAGCTGTCGAAGAGCGACCGCGCGTACTTCAGGCCCAAGAGGTGCGTCACGGTGATGCAGACGGGGGTGCCGTCGGCGATGCGCCGGAAGAAGTCGCTGCCGGTGGATCCGTGCAGCAGGAGGTCGTCGCCGTCTCGGGCGATGCCGATCGGCAGCGCGACCGGGCGGTCGTCGCGCACGAGGGCGATGGTGGCGGCCAGGGCACCGTCGATCACGTCGTAGAGCGCGGTGCGGTCGGTGACCTGGTAGTGCGGAAGGCGGCGCACCCGCGTGCGCGCGGTGAGGGGAAGATCGGTCATGGTCCGATTCCATTCGCTCGCGTGGTCCATCACATAGTCCGCTTCTCGCACTTTCGTCTGGACCAGTGCGAGACTGTCGCCGTGATCTCCCTCGGCGTCCTCGATCGATCCTCCGCCGTGCCCCTGCACGAGCAACTCGCGCACGGTCTGCGTGCGGCGGTGCTCGCGGGGCGCGTCGCCGGTGGCGAGGCGGTCCCCTCGACGCGGGCACTGTCGGCCGACCTGGGGGTCGCGCGGGGAACGGTGGTCGCGGCCTACGAGATCCTCGCGGGCGAGGGATACCTGCTCACGCGGCCCGGGGGTGGAACGGTCGTCGCCGACATCGCCGTGCGCGCGCCCGTCGCGGCGGCCGATTCGCCCGACCGCCTCGTCGTGGAACCCGCGGTGCTCGACCTGCGGCCCGGGCGCCCGGGCACGACCGGCCTCGCCGATGCCGCGTGGCGCTCCGCCTGGCGGCGGGCGAGCGCCACCGATCCCGTCGCCGACGTCGCCGACCCCGCGGGCGCCATGGCGCTGAGGGCCGAGATCGCGCGGCACCTCGGGCGTACGCGCGGCGTCGACGTCTCGGTCGGCGACGTGCTGATCACGGCGGGCAGCAGCGACGCGATGCTGCTGACGCTGATCGCGCTCGCGCCGCGCGGTGACCGGCAGCGCCTGCGCGTCGGTATCGAAGACCCGGGCTACCCCCGCGTGCGCATGATCCTGCGCCGTCTGGGGATCGAGGCCGTCCCCGTGCCGGTCCGTCTCGGCTCGGGGCTCGACCTCGACGCGCTCGAGCGGCAGCGCGATCTCGACGCCGTCATCGTGACCCCGAACCACCACTACCCCCTCGGGAGTCGTCTGGATGCCGAGGACCGCGCCCGCCTGCTCGCCTGGGCCGCGCGGGACGACGTGGTCGTCGTCGAAGACGACTACGACAGCGAGTTCCCCCACGGGCGCGCGCCGCTTCCGCCGCTGCACCTGCTCGATCCGGCGCGGGTCGTGCTGATCGGAAGCCTGTCGAAGGTGCTCACCCCGGCCGTGCGGTGCGGGTGGATCGTCGCGACCGGCGCGGTGGGGGAACGCATCCGCGCGGCGCGCGACGACCTCGACTCTCCCGTTTCGCTCGTGCAGCAGCACGCGCTCGCGCTGTACCTGGCCGAAGGAGCCCTCGCCCGCCACACCGCGCGGCGGCGGCGCGAGTACCGCCATCGGCGCCGCCTGCTGCTCGAGGCCTTCGCGGGTGTGCCCGGCGTCGAGCTGGCCGCCACCGACGGCGGACTGCACGCCGTGGCGCTGCTGACGGGCGGCGGAGAAGGCGCCGAGAACGCCGTCGTCTCGGAGCTGCTCGCGCGCGGCATCCGCGTCGCGCCGCTCGCGGGCTACGCGGTGGGTGGTGACTCCGCTGGGTCCGCCGATTCAGCGGCGAGCGATCCCGGCGTCGTCTCCGCGCGCTCCGAGGCCCCGGCGGGGATCGTCTTCGGATACGCCGAGCCCACGACGGTCGCGCTCGTCGAGGCGGTCGGCGTGATGCTCACCGTTCTGCGGACGCACGCGCGCCGGGGCCACGCGCCGACCCCGACGCCCGAACCCAGCCGAGCTGAGGGCTCCGCGCGTGAGGGCGCTCCCACGGCGCGTCGTCGACCGGAGGGGCAAGCCGTCGCCGACCGCACCGCGTACCTCACCCCTCCAGGATCTCGAGCGCCGCCATCGCCGCGTTCTGCCCGCCGATCCCGCTGACGGCGCCGCCGCGCTGCGCACTCGAGCCGCAGAGCAGCACGCGCGAGTGCGGGGTCGACACGCCCCACCGCGCCGCCGGCGTCGTGGCCGGCGCCGCGAGCCAGGGCCACGACAGCCCGCCGTGGAAGATGTCGCCGCCCACCATATTCAGCGACCGCTCGAGGTCGCTTGTCGTGCGTGCCTCGATGCAGAGCCGCCCGTCGGGCGCCCGAAAGATGCAGTCGCGCAGCGGCTCGGCCAGCACCGAGTCGAGCGACTGCTGCGCCGCGGCCAGCAGGCGCGCTCCCGCGGCGACGGGATCGGTGTCGTCGATCAGGCGGTGGGGCACCTGCAGGCCGAACATCGTCAGGGTCTGCGCCCCGCTCGCCCGCAGGTCGTCGCCGAGGATCGACGGGTCGGTCAGCGAGTGGCAGTAGATCTCGACGGGAAGCGGCTCGGGGATGAGCCCCCCGGATGCCGCGACGTACGCGGCATCCAACTGGGTCATCGTCTCGTTCACGTGGAAGGTGCCCGAGAAGGCGGCCTCGGGGGTGACCGAGGAGTCGCGCAGCCGCGGCAACCGCGACAGGAGCATGTTGACCTTGACCTGCGCGCCCTCGGGCGCCTCGGCTGCGCTCGCCGGGGATCCCCCCGCGGTGAGCAGGTCGTCGAGCACCGCGCGACCGACTCCGCTCAGCACGAGCGTGCCGTGGTACACCTCGGAGCGGTCGGTCATCGTGTGCACGTCGCCGTCGGGCGAGATCGAGATGACGTCGGTGCCCGTGACGATCTCGGCACCGGCGTCGCGCGCCGCGCGTTCTAGTTCGGCGGCGACGGCGCCCATGCCGCCCACCGGCACGTCCCAGTGCCCGGTCTCGCCGCCGATGACGTGGTACAGGAAGCAGCGGTTCTGCGCCAGCGAGGGGTCGTCCGACGAGGCGAAGGTTCCGATGAGGCCGTCGGTGAGAGCGATGCCGCGGGCGAGATCGCTGTCGAGCGCGCTGCGCAGCAGGTCGCCGAGCGGACGCTCGGTCAGCGCCGTCCACAGCTCATCGTCGCCCACGCTCTCGCGCACCTCGTCGGCCGTCGGCAGGGGACCGGTCATGGTGGGGAAGACCGCGCGCCCCAGCGGGGCCAGGCGTTCGCCGAACGCGGCGAACCGCTCGGCCTCCCCGGTCTCGCCCAGGGTGCGCACGAACGAGGCGGCGGTCGCCGCGGCATCCTGGGTGTCGACGAGGATGCCACGGGTCGGGTCGTGCGGGTCGGGTGTGTACGACGAGTAGCGACGCCGACGCAGGTCGATGCGCAGTTCCAGGTCGTCGATGATCTTCTGCGGCAGCAGGCTGACGAGGTACGAGTAGCGCGAGAGGCGGGCATCGACCCCGGCCCACGGGCGCTCCGACACGGCGGCCCCGCCCACGGCATCCGATCGCTCGATCACCACCACGCGGCGCCCGGCGCGGGCGAGATAGGCCGCGGCGACGAGGGCGTTGTGCCCTCCTCCCACGATGACGACGTCGTACCGGCGAGTATCCGAAGCGGTCATGCATCCACGCTAACGACGGCGACGACTTCTGCGGAGGGGGTGGCGCAGTAGCGTGGATGCCATGACTCTCGCTGCGGAACTGCTCGACATCGCCACGCGGATCGTTCGGGAGGCGGGCGAACTCGCGCACCGTCGCCGCATCGAGGGGGTGACGGTGGCCGCCACCAAGTCGGCCGCCGCCGACATCGTCACCGCCGCCGATCGCGAGGTCGAAGCCTTCATCCGCGCGGAACTCGCGCGGGTGCGTCCCGACGACGGCTTCTTCGGCGAGGAGTCCGGCGCCGACGTGGGGACGAGCGGCATCACCTGGGTGGTCGATCCGATCGACGGCACCGTCAACTACGCCTACGGCATTCCCGCCTGGGCCGTGAGCATCGCCGCGGTCGAGGGCACCGCCGACACCGCGACGTGGACGGCGATCGCCGGCGTCGTCTTCAACCCGGTGACGGGTGAGCTTTTCCGCGCCTCGCGCGGCGGGGGAGCCTGGCTCGGCGATCAGCGTCTCTCGGTCTCGGCCCACGTGGGAGAGGCGGGCGGTCTGGTGGCCACGGGCTTCGGGTACAACCCCGCGACGCACGGTCCGGCGCTGGCGCAGCTGTCGCGCGTCATGCCCATCGCGCGCGATGTGCGCCGTATCGGCGCGGCCTCGCTCGACCTGGCCTCGGTCGCCGCGGGCCGCATGGACGCCTACTACGAGCGCGGAACGCAGCCCTGGGATCACGCGGCGGGAGCCCTCCTCGTCGAGGAAGCGGGCGGGGTCGTGGGTGGCGCGCCGGGTGGTCGTCCGGGGAACGGAATGGTCATCGCGGCGGGCGCGGCGTTCTACGCGCGCCTCGAGCCGCTGCTCGACATCGAGGGGTGACGCCCGGGGCGCTCATGGCTTTCCCAGACCGCCCGAGGTAGTGTGGTTACCTGTTCGTTATTTTCCGCGACCCGAACCCGCGGAAACGGCCAAGCCCCACAGCCCGAAGCCGTCGCGCTTGCGACACGACACGAGAGCCATCGCGCGTTGCCGTCAGAAGCCTTTTCGACTGAGCCTGCCCATACTCGGCGGTCTCGTCGCCCCCTCGCTGTTCCCGCCTCCGAAACCGCTCCCCGGCTGACCCGCGCCGAGATGCGCCGCCTCACGGTGGGTGACACCGCGCAGAGCGACGACTCGCGCAGCGAGGTCGCCGCGACGGCGATCGACGACGCGGCCCCCACCGCACAGATGTCGTCGGAGCCCGCCCCGGTCGACGCCGAGGTCGCCGCGCAGTCCGAGATGCTCGAGACCGTCGCCGCCGCCGTCATCGAGACGGTCATCGCCGCGACGATCGAGCCCACGCTCCCCGAGGTCTCGGCGCCCGATGCCGCTGCCGACGCCGACGCCCTCGAGGTCACCGTCGTCGACGAGCGCCGCACCGCCGACGCCGATGTCGCCGTCATCCTGCAGAGCGCCGACACCGACGTCGCCACCACCCCCGTGGCGCTGCCCACCTCTCCCATCACCCTGCCCGTGACGCGACGCGCGCGTCGTCGTCCGCAGGCCGCGGTCATCATCGACAGCACCCAGGCCGATGACGCATCGCCCGCCGTCGAGATGCCGGATGCCGCGTCGCCCGAGGGCCATGGCGTGCCCGCGACCCCGACGGCCACCGATGACGACTCCGCCGACGAGTTCGCCTCGGCCGCCCGTCTCTTCGCGTTCACCGGTGAGACCGCCGTTCAGCGGCCCGCGCCCGTCGCCACGGCATCCGAGCCCGTCGTCGAGGGGCTGCCCGCCGCGGCCGCCGCTCCCCGCACGCGTCGGAACGTGCGCCGCATCGCGACCGCATCGTTCTCGGTGGGCGTCATGGGCGTCGTCGGCCTGCTGACCGTGGGCATGACCATGCCGGTCAGCGCGCTCGCCTCGGCGAACGGCACCGACAGTGTCACCGCCCCCGCGACCGCCACGACGCGCCTCGCGCTCGGTGGCGACGTGCAGGGCGGCGACGCCACGGACGCGATCCAGGCGTACGTCGCTCCCGCGCAGGCGCAGGCCGCCGTGGTCGACCGTGCCGATGGATACAGCGCGACGACGTACGCCAAGATGGCGGCCGACTCGGGCATCACGAACCCCTCGAACTTCTACGTCAACGACCCGACGGCGCCCATCCAGTGGCCCTTCGCCGTCGGTGTGCCGATCACGTACGGCTTCGGCATGCGCGACGGGACCATGCACGAGGGCGCCGACTTCGTTCCCGGTGAGGGCTCGCCCGTGCAGGCGATCGCCGACGGCACCGTGCGCATCGCGACCGAGCAGGGCGGCGCCTTCGGCGTCACCGTGCTCATCGATCACGAGATCGACGGACAACTGGTCTCGAGCCGCTACGGACACATGCAGTACGGCTCGCTCCAGGTCACGCAGGGTCAGCACGTGAAGGTCGGCCAGTTCCTCGGACGCACCGGCAACACGGGTCGGTCGTTCGGTGCGCACACCCACGTCGAGATCCTGCAGAACGGCACCACGCCGATCGACCCGATCGTCTGGCTGCGTCAGCACGCCGGAGGGTGATCATCGATTCGTGTGAGAGTGTCGCGGTCTGATATTCTCTTCTAGTTGCCCGGAGTGATCCGGGTACGCCCCGATAGCTCAGTGGCAGAGCACTTCCATGGTAAGGAAGGGGTCGTCAGTTCAATCCTGACTCGGGGCTCAAGGCATTCTCATCGTCATCGGAATGCTGTGCGGCGGGGTAGCTCAGTTGGTGAGAGCGCACGACTCATAATCGTGAGGTCGCGGGTTCAAGCCCCGCTCCCGCTACGTCAGCCCCCGGAATCGTATGATCCTCGGGGGCTTTGTCGTGTTCGCGGGTACGGTCAACCCCGCGCAGACCCCGCATACTCACAAACGCTCTCGACCTCCATGCCGACGCGGAGGTCATTCTCGGCGACGTTCTCGACCTTCACGCCGGCGCGAGGTGATTCTCGATGCCGGGGTCGAGGCGTTTCGGAGGATTATTCCCCGCCGCCAGTAAGGGGGGCGGTTGTGTGCCTGACGGCGGGGACATTCCAGACGCTACACGTCTTTGTCCCCCAAATGGGGGACAAAGCTTTCTTTTTTGGGAGAACGCAGCGATGAGCCGGTGGCAGTAACCGTCGCGCGCGACAGCGCGAATCCCCCGTCTTGCGCGGTCGGTCGAGGTGCAGGGCGAGGAACGCGCGAGCGTCAGAACGTCTTCTCGTCGCCGTCCTGACGACCCCGTGCCTCCGGCCCCCGTACTTCGGGGGAGCCCCTGTCGATGAGAGACGGGCGGGCATCGTCCGCCACTCCACCCGGAGCACTGCGGCCCTCCGTCGCGTCCTCGATCACTCGTCGAGCGACATCCGACAGCTTCTGCTGAGTGCTTCGAGCGCGTTCACGCAGCTGGTGGAAGGCGGCATCCATATCGATGTGATGAACGTGCGACAGGATCCCCTTCGCTTGTTCGATGACGATCCGACTGTCCAGCGCACGTTGCAGCTGCCGACGCGCGAGGTCGGCTTCGCGAAACGCCCTCTCGTGCAGAATGCCGATGGTGGCGATGTCCGCCAGTCCGCGAGCCGCCAACGCGTCATCGGCGCTCAACGCTGCGGCGTGATCGCCGAAGAGGTTCAGGGAGCCGATGACCTCGTCACGGAGCCTCAACGGGATCGCGTGCATCCATCGATACCCGAGTTCGCCGGCTGCGCGAGCGAACCGCGGCCACCGCTCCTGGATGCCGGCGATGTCGACGACGGTGACCGGCTCTCCGGAGTGGTACGCGTCTACGCACGGCCCCTGGTCTTCACTCAACTGCAGAAGGCTGATGAGCTGACTTCGCTCGCTGGTCGACGCCACCACCTCGAGGTTTCCGTCGGCATCCGGGATCAGGATGCCGACTCCCGCCACGTTCAGGGTCTGGGCGCACCGGGTGACCAGTCGGTGCAGAAGGTCGACGACGTCGTAGCCGCTGACCATCGTGTCGGCGAGTTCGACGAACGTATCGACCAGTTCTCTCTCTCGCGTCGTCTTCGTCATACCGGAAATGTACTTTCCTTTGCTCCGCAGTCAGACCGAAAAATCGATGTCACGTCGGATGATGGCCTCCGCGACGTCGGGAATCGACGTGCCCGTGGAAAAAGCGTGGGCGCGTATCACGACAAGCGCATCGGTCGAGGGCACCCGCAACTGTGCCATCACCATCCCCGTCGCTTGATGAATGAATCGCCCTGGCAGACCCTGCGGGCTGGGAGGAAAATTCAGTTCGGTGAGAATCCGATCGACGACGCGAACGGCAGCGACACCCGCCATCGCCCAGGCATTCTCGACCTGCCGCGTATTCAAGGCGTGCGCGGTCGTCGCATAGAGATCGACAACCCCCACATCTATTGCTCCCACCGTCATCGGGAACGCGTACACGGCTCGAATCCGGTGAGCATGAGCCGCGGTCAGAAGAGCGGACCACGCAGCGGGGTGAGCGTGCTCCACGTCAGGGAGGAGCGTCGGAACTCGCGCCGTCTTCGCCTGCCAGCCGGGCCCGAATCCCAGATCGAGCTGTGTCTGCTCGAGTTCGGTGGCGACATCGTCGCTCGCGCAGACAATGCCCAACTCGAACGGATCGCTCAGCGTCGAGATGGCCACGTGCTGGACGGGAAGAGTCGACACGAACCACATGCACAGGGACGCAGACGAGGGTGCAGACGTCGACATGATGCTCCTGACCTGGGCAAACGGCAGGACCTAGGTCTCGGGAACGCCTCGATCTCACTGTACGGCCTCCCGCCCACTCCTTTGCGTCGACTTTCTGCGAGCGGTTCGACGCGGCCCTTGATCTTTCGGAGCCGGTCGCCGTATTGTGTGCGCAGTTGTCCCCAGTCCCCGGCCGACTTTCTTTTTCGCGCGGATCGGGGCACGTCGTGGGGCATTTGTTTTATGGTTCGGCTCGCGAGCCGATATTCCTCTCAGATCTTCCGCTTGCGTATCTGCAAGTCGTCGCGGTCGCGAAACTCCGTCGACGCGAGAAATTTCTGGCCTCGTGGTGTCACCCCCGCGATACCGCGGGGGACCATTCCTCTCTCTGGTTTCACCCCTCGATACCGTTGATGTTCGTCATCGGCGCGGCGCGGGAGATCCGCCTCGATCCGGCGATACTGGACCGACTGATGGCGGACGCCGCCTCGCCGACCGGTCTCACCCTCGACCGCGTGAATCCGATCGCGACACCGACGGCCGCCCCGTTCGTCACGGCGTCATCGGGATCGCGTTGAGGTGCTCGATCAGCAGGCTGGGCGGTGCCGCCGTCGCGGGGTGGCGCGTCGAGGAGCCCGGCCATTACGTGCTCGTCATGGATGAGCGCGTTCTCGGACACGTCGTCGACACGCCCGATGGCGATTTCATCTCCTTCGACGCGACGGCGACACCGATCGGACGACACCACACGCTCGCCGGCGCCCAGGCGCGCACGGTCGAGGCGAGCGGCGCACGTCGCAGCTCCCCGGCGACGTTCTCCCGCAACCTCCTCGCCGTCGGGGGTTCGTCTCTGCTGGTGCTTCTCGCTCTCACCGGCATGGTCTTCCTGCGATGACGTCCCGTGCTCAGTGAATCTGCCCGGAGGGCAGCGCGCTCGCGCGAGCCGCGCCGTTTCGCGATAGCGCAACCCCGGTCTCGAACGCCGACGACGGGCCTAGGTTTCGGGGTATGTCCCACACCATCGAACGGCTGCACATCAGCGTTGAGGGTGTCACGCATGCGCTTGCGCCCCTCGAGACGGTCGGCAATCTGAAACGGGATATCACCGAAGTCGTTCGAGCCGGGGGAGGGTTCGTCGACGTGTCCGTCGACGGAGGCCAGCGGCTCAGCATCTTCTTCAGCTCCACGACCCCGGTGACGATCTCGGCGAAGACGGTGCGGGTGGATGCCGACATCATCGACGCGACCCGTCCGACTGCGCATGTGGGCGACATCGATCCGTACGCCAGCGGCTACGTGGACCTCATCTAACGCAGCAGGCCGACCCTGGCGACGCACTTCGACCCCGGCATCCGCCGGCGGGAGACGTTCCGGCAAGACGGCGCGCCGCGTGCGGGCGGGGTCGGGATCCGCCCTGTGGTCCGTTTGCACCTCTCGCAACGTCATGTGATCTGCTCGAAGCCTGTCCATCGCAGCTCACTCCGAGAGGTCCCCCATGCGCCCGTTCCCCGTCCCGCCCCGTCAGGTCCTGATCGGCGACGCCGCGGCGTTCGTCGGCATCACTCCCCGGGCGATCCGGCACTACCACCAGGTCGATCTGCTGCCGGAGCGCGAGCGGGGCGCCGACGGTCGCCGCCGATACGGGTACGAAGACGTCATCCGGCTGCTCTGGATCCGGCGGATGACCGACGCCGGAATCGCCCTCGACGACATCCGCGACGCGTTCGCCGACGCGGCGCCGGGCGAGGACGGCGGTGACGAGGCGGTCGAGAGCGTCCTCGCACGCCTGGACGAGGCCCTTGCCGCGCAAGAAGCCGAGTTGCAGCGGAAGAGGGCTGCGGTGCAGCGGATGCGCACGCGCGGCAGCCGGCGTGGGCTGCTCGACGACATCGTCTCGCGCCGCCTCGAGGGCGCTCCCGAGGGCTCGCTCCGCCAAGACGACCTCGACGTGCTGCTGGTCACCGAGCGGATCTTCGGTCCGCTCGGCGCCGCCGTTCAGGCGGGCCGTTTCGTCGCCCTGGCCTTGCACCCCGATCTGCGCGCCGAGTCCGACCGCGTCTCTGCCGCCGAGGAAGCGCTCGACGACCTGGTCGCCGTCGATGACCCCCGGGTGGCGCAGATCGCCGCCGAGCGGCACGCTTTCGAGACCGCGCTGATGCGCGTCGTCGAAGAGTCCGGCCAGTTCGAGGAAGACGATGCCCTCTTCGAGGCCTGGGACGAGTCGCACCCGCCCGAGGGCGTCGACACGGTGCCCGACCCTCACCCCGCGAGGCAGGCGCGCGCGCAGAGCGCGGCCGACATCATCTGGGCGATGCCCTACGACTTCTCTCCGGCACGCCTCCGCTGCATGGAACTGGCGGTGCGCCTCGGGTCGTCGGAGGTGCCGGTTCCTTGACGCGAACGGTCACTCGTCCGCGGCGCTGTACTTCGTTGCGCGGGCGCGCCGTTGCCGGCCCTTCTCTCCCCACACGGCTGCGCCCTGTATCTCGGTCGTGAGCGCGTCGCACATCGTCGAGGTCCGCTCATCGCGGCAGAAACCGGCCACCTCGCCGCACACCTTCGCCAGGGTTTCGACGTCGTCACCCGCGGCGGCTCTCAGCTCGTCCATGACCGATCGGGGTTCGCGAGTGAGCAGATTTCGAGTGATCATCTCGACGAGCTGACGTTCCAACGGCGTCGACGAGGGCGGGGAAGGGTCGATCATCTGCGTACTCCTCTTCGGCCCGGGCCGGTCGTGAACTCACGTCCGCCGCGAATGATCTGCATGCGGGTCCCGGAGAGGCAGTGGCGTGTGCGCCCCTGGGCTGACGGTATGCCCGTGTGGGCGCGGCCATGCGCCAGACTGCGTTTCGTGGCCTGTGTATCGAGAGTGCCCTTCGACGTGCGTTCCACCTGAAGAGCGTGGTCGCCCGCTATGACGGCGTGAGGCGCCCGGTCAGGGAGGCGCACAGGTGCTTCGTCCGTTCGGCGAACGCAACCGCCCCTCGCACGTGCGTCCGGCGAGCGCGAGGTCGACGCCCCGATAAAGTGAGCCGCGTGAGCGCGACGGGCGACGGCGAGGGTGCGACGGGCGAGTTCGTCCAGTCGCTGGCCCGCGGCCTCGAGGTCATCCGTACCTTCGACGCCGAGCACCCGGCCCTGACCCTCAGCGAGGTGGCCCGTCGGGCGGACCTCACCCGCGCGGCGGCCCGACGTTTCCTGCAGACGCTCGAGACCCTCGGGTACGTGCGCGCCGACGGTCGCGTCTTCTCGCTCACCCCGCGCGTGCTGGAGCTGGGTTTCAGCTACCTCTCGGCCCTGTCGCTGCCCGCTCTCGCCCAGCCGCACCTGGAACACCTGTCTCGCGAGGTCGGTGAGAGCGTCTCGGCCGCCGTGCTCGACGGCGCCGAGATCGTCTACGTCGCCCGCGTCCCCACCCGGCGGATCATGAGCGTCGGCATCACGATCGGGACGCGGTTTCCCGCGTACGCCACCAGCATGGGGCGCGTGCTGCTGGCGGCGATCCCCGCCGAGCGTGCGCGCGAGGTCGTCGCGGCGTCGCATCCCGAACGCCTCACCCCGCGCACCCGCACCGACGTCGACGCGATCGTCGCCGAACTCGACGCGGTGCGCACCCAGGGGTGGGCGCTCGTCGACGGAGAGCTCGAGGAGGGCTTGCGGTCGCTGGCCGCTCCGCTGCACGACCGCTCGGGAGCCGTGGTGGCGGCGGTGAACATCTCGGCGAGCGCCCGCGGCGACGCCGACGCATGGCGCGATGCCTGCCTGCCAGCCCTGCGCGCCGCCGCCGCCGAGATCGACGCGGACATCCGACTCGTCTGACCGGGCGCCGCTGTCCCGCGGCGCGACCGAGCGCGGGTCCGGATGCCATGGATTCGTGCGAGGTGCCGTGCTCGATCGACCCTTGTCGCCCGCGCGCGGCGGGAGTATTGTGTTCGCAAGACGTACGAGTGTGCGCCAGGCGAACAACGGGAGGTTCTCCGCATGATCGACAAAACCGTTCCCGACCTCGCGACCGCCGTCGCCGGCATCTCCGACGGTGCGACCGTGATGATCGGCGGTTTCGGTCGCGCAGGTCAACCCGTCGAACTGATCGACGCGCTCATCGCGCACGGCGCGAGCGACCTCACCGTCGTCAACAACAACGCCGGCAACGGCGACACGGGCCTGGCCGCGTTGCTCGCCGCGGGGCAGGTGCGCAAGATGATCTGCTCGTTCCCCCGCCAGAGCGATTCGTGGGTGTTCGACCGGCTCTACCGTGAGGGGAAGGTCGAGCTGGAGCTCGTGCCGCAGGGCAATCTCGCCGAGCGCATCCGCGCCGCGGGCGCCGGCATCGGCGGGTTCTTCACCCCCACCGGCTTCGGCACGCAGCTGGCTGAGGGCAAAGAGACGCGGCGCATCGGCGACCGCGACTACGTGCTCGAGTACCCCATCCACGCGGATGCCGCGCTGATCAGCGCCCGCGCCGCCGACCGGTGGGGCAACCTCGTCTACCGCGAGACGGCGCGCAACTTCGGACCGATCATGGCGGCGGCCGCCACCACGACCATCGTGCAGGTCGACGAGATCGTCGAACTCGGCACCCTCGACCCCGAGACCGTCGTCACCCCGGGCCTCTACGTCGACCGCGTGGTCTCGGTGGGTGAGCGTCGGTGGCTCCGCGAGGGAGCTTTCGTCGGTGGCGTCGACATCGAGGGCCGGGCTCTGGCCGAAGAAGGGGCAGCACAGTGACCACCCGCATCTCCCGCACGGATCTCGCCGCGCGGGTGGCATCCGACATCCCCGAAGGCGCCGTGGTGAACCTCGGCATCGGGGCGCCCACCCTCGTGGCCGACTACCTGCCCGCGGGTCTCGAGATCGTGCTGCACACCGAGAACGGCATGCTCGGAATGGGCCCCGCGCCCGAGCGTGGACGCGTCGACCCCGACCTCATCAACGCGGGCAAGCAGCCCGTGACCGCCCTCGCGGGGGCGGCGTACTTCCACCACGCCGACTCGTTCGCGATGATGCGCGGCGGCCACCTCGACGTCTGCGTGCTCGGTGCCTTCCAGGTGTCGGCGGGGGGAGACCTCGCCAACTGGTCGACGGGTGAGCCCGGGGCGATCCCCGCGGTCGGCGGGGCGATGGATCTCGCCATCGGCGCGAAGGACGTCTTCGTGATGACCGACCTGCTCACCAAGTCCGGCGATCCCAAGCTCGTCGCCGCGTGCACCTATCCGCTCACCGGCGTGGGCTGCGTCTCGCGCGTCTACACCGACCACGGCGTCTTCGACGTCACCGCCGAGGGCTTCCGCGTACGGGAGCTCTTCGGCGACAACACGCACGCCGAGATCGAGACCCTGCTCGGTCTCACCCTCATCGAACAGGACGCCTGACATGCCCGCTTCGTTCGTCTACGACGCCGTCCGCACCCCCTTCGCGCGCCACGGCAAGGCCTTCGCCGACGTGCGCCCCGACGATCTCGCGGCGACCGTCATGGCATCCGTCGTCGAACGCACGGGGATCGACCCGGCCCGCATCGAGGACATCGTCTTCGGGGACGCCAATCAGGCCGGCGAAGACAACCGCAACGTGGCGCGCTTCGGCGCGCTGCTCGCGGGCTTCCCCTCGTCGGTGCCCGGCACGACCATCAACCGCCTGTGCGGTTCGTCTCTGGATGCCGTGATCCAGGGCTCGCGCGCGATCGAGGCCGGTGATGCCGAGGTGATCCTCGCGGGCGGCGTCGAGTCGATGACCCGCGCGCCCTTCGTGGTCGAGAAGAGCCCGCGGCCCTTCCCCGCCGCGAATCAGACGATGTGGAACACCTCGATCGGCTGGCGCATGACCAACCCGCGCCTGCGCACGGACTGGACGATCTCGAACGGCGAGAGCGCCGAGAAGCTCGCCGAGATCTACGACATCTCGCGCCAGCAGCAGGACGCCTTCGCCGCCCGCAGCCACCGTCTCGCGGCGGCCGCCTGGGCCGAGGGGCGCTTCGACGACGAGATCGTGCAGGTCGAGGGTCACGCGCTCGCCCGCGACGAGGGCATCCGCGACGACTCCACCGCCGACGTGCTCGCCGGGCTCCGCCCGGCGTTCCAGAAGGACGGCACGGTGACGGCGGGCAACTCCTCGCCCATCAACGACGGCGCTTCGGCCGTGCTGTTGGGCGCGGAAGGGGCACTGGATGCCGAGCCCCTGGCGCGAATCGCGGGCCGCGCCGCGTTCGGCAACGATCCCGACGTCTTCGGCATCGCGCCCGTCGAAGCGGCCAACCGCGCGCTCGCCCGCGCGGGCCGCACGTGGGCCGACGTGACCTTCGTCGAGCTGAACGAGGCGTTCGCGTCGCAGTCGCTCGCGTGCGCGAAGCTCTGGACCGAGCTCGACCCGGAGCTACTCAACGAGACCGGCGGCGCGATCGCCATCGGGCACCCGCTCGGCGCTTCGGGCGGACGCCTCATCGCCCGCGCCGCGCACGAACTGAAGCGCCGCGGCGGCGGTGTCGCGGTGACGGCGATCTGCATCGGCGTGGGTCAGGGCCTCGCGGTGGTGCTGGAGCGGTAGGGCCCCGCGCCTCGCTCGGGGTCGAGGGCGGTTCAGGCCGTCACGACTCGTCGGCCCAGCGATCCCGCGGGCGATCGCCGTCGTCGCGTGGGGAACCGGGCTCGGACCACTCCAGCTGAAAACCGCACTCCCGGCACTCGTCGGCCCCGCCGCCCTCTTCGAGCAGCGGATGCATCGTCACGCCGCACGAGGGGCAGATCGGCTGCGCGCCCTCGTCGTAGGGGTCTCTGTAGGTCATGACCGTTCCGCTCGTCACCGTGGGTCGCGGGCGTCGCCCGGCGTCTAGGAATCACAACTCTGTCGCCCTTCGGCTTGTTCCTCGTCCACCGGGGTGTCGGTGGTCGCCGCTACGGTCGTCTCATGGACGACCTCCCCGCCGCGCGACTCGGCCTCGGTCTCGCCGCCGTCGGCCGCCCGGCCTACATCACCACCGGGCGCGACGACGACTTGGGCGACCCGGCCGACCGCTCCGTCGAGGCCCTGCAGCAGCGCGCGCACGCGCTGCTCGACGAGGCGTGGGCCCTCGGCATCCGCGTCGTCGATGCGGCGCGGTCGTACGGCTACGCCGAGCGGTTCCTCGGCGCGTGGCTCGCGCGGCATCCCGAGCGGCGTGCCGAGCTCACCGTCGGATCGAAGTGGGGCTACGCCTACGTCGGCGGGTGGCGAATGGATGCCGCCGTGCACGAGCGCAAAGAGCACTCCGTCGCGATGTTCGACCGGCAATGGCCCGAGACCCTGGAGGCGCTGGGATCGGCGCCCGATCTGTACCTCGTCCACTCCGTGACGCCCGAGAGCCCGGCGTTGAGCGACGCCGTCCTGCTCGGCCGACTGCGCGGGCTGGCGGGCAGCGGCGTGCGCGTGGGGCTGTCGACGAGCGGTCCGCATCAGTCACGCGTCGTCGATGCGGCCAGGGATCTGCCCGATTCGCCGTTCTCGGCCGTGCAGGCCACGTGGAACCTGTTCGAGCCGTCGGCGGCTCCCGCCCTGGCGCGCGCCCACGATGCGGGATGGACCGTGGTGGTGAAGGAGGCCCTGGCCAACGGCGAGCTCGCGGCGACTCCCGCCGACCCCGACCGCGTGGCGGCGGCATCCGGAGTCTCTCCCGATGCCTTCGCGCTCGGCGTGGCACGGGCACAGCCGTGGGCCGACATCGTGCTGAGCGGGGCGAGCACGCCGGGGCAGCTCCGCCGCGGCGTCGACGCGCGCCCGGTCGTTATCGACGAGGCCACGCGCCGAAGATGGGCGGTCGAGCCCGACGAGTACTGGCGACGCCGGTCGGAGCGCCCCTGGCGCTGATCACGGCGTGCTCCGGTCGCTCCCCGGGGCGTCGGACGGCGAGGGCGCGGCGCGGCGCGGGTCGTGCGCGGCGGAGGGCCGGGCTCAGTCGGCGTCGACGATCATGTTGGTGATGCGGGCCGTGGCGACGAGTCGATCGTCGTCGTCGGTCACGCGGATGTCGTACGTCGCGACCCGACGACCCCGGTGCGCGGGCGTGGCGACCGCGTGGAGGGAACCGGACCGCACCCCGCGGTGATGCGTGATGTTCAGGTCGACGCCGACGCACACCTTGCCCAGGGTGCTCGCGTGGATCATCGCGGCCCACGAGCCGACGGCCTCGGCCAGGGCGGCGGTGGCGCCCCCGTGCAGACGCCCGAGTGATTGGGTGTTGCCGCGGACGGGCATGTCGGCCGCCACCCGTTCCGCCGACTGCGCGGTGATCGTGATGCCGAGGCGCTCGTCGAGCGCGCCGGGGACGATGGTCCAGGGGGTCATCGTTGTCTCCTTCCGCGTCGCCCTTGCTCGGGTCGCGCACCTCTGACACTATTACTGAACGCTCGGTTGGTAATAGTGCTGATCGAGTCTTCCCGCCCCTGCCCCACAGAACGATGGAGTTCTCATGGCCTCGCAGACCGCCGCAACCGTCCCCGCCACCGGGTTGAAACGCGAGGAACGGCGCGTCCTCGCCGGCACCCTCGTGGGCACCTCGATCGAGTGGTACGACTTCTTCATCTACGCCCAGGCGGCGGGCCTCGTGCTCGCGCCCCTGTTCCTGGCGCCCCTCGCGCAGTCCGATCCCGGACTCGCGCAGGTGCTGTCGTGGGCGACGATCGGCATCTCGTTCCTCTTCCGCCCCCTCGGCGCGGTCGTCGCGGGCTACCTCGGCGACCGCCTGGGGCGCAAGAAGATGCTCGTGCTGACCCTCATCATGATGGGTGTGTCGACGGCCCTCATCGGAGTGCTGCCCACGTATGCGGCCATCGGCATCGGCGCCCCCATCCTGCTCATCCTGCTGCGTGTGCTGCAGGGCTTCTCGGCCGGTGGCGAGTGGGGCGGCGCGGCTCTGCTCTCGGTCGAGCACGCGCCGGTGAACCGTCGCGGCTACTTCGGCGCCTATCCGCAGATCGGCGTCCCGATCGGCATGATCCTCGCCACGGCCACCCTGTGGATCCTCACCTCGTCGATGTCGGCCGAAGCCTTCCTCGCCTGGGGTTGGCGCGTGCCGTTCCTCTTCTCGATCGTGCTGATCGTCGTGGGCTACGTCATCCGCCGCTCGGTCGAGGAGAGCCCCGTCTTCGAAGACCTCGTGCGTCGCCGCAAGGAATCGTCGGCCCCTCTCGGCCAGCTGTTCCGCAAGAACTGGCGCCAGGTCGCCCTGACCGCTTTCGTCTTCATCGGCAACAACGCCGCCGGCTACCTGCTGATCGCCTTCTTCGCGACCTACGCGGTCACGGCGCTCGGACTCGAACGCCCCACCGTCCTGTTGGCGACGACCCTGGCATCCTTCGGCTGGCTCGTCTTCACCCTGTGGGGCGGCCGGCTCTCGGACCGCCTCGGACGCGTGCGCACCTTCCAGATCGGCTACCTGATCCTCGCGGTCTGGGCGGTGCCGATGTGGTTCCTCATCGACACCGGGAACATCGTCTGGTACTTCGTCGCCCTGTTCGTCATGACGCTCGGCCTCGGCCTGTCGTACGGTCCCCAGGCGGCGCTGTACGCCGAGATGTTCCCCGCGAACGTGCGGTACTCGGGCGTCTCGATCGGGTACGCCCTGGGGGCGATCATGGGCGGCGCCTTCGCCCCGATGATCGCCGAGGCGCTGTTGCGCTCCACCGGAGCGTCGTGGACCATCGGCCTCTACATCGCGGTGGCGGCCCTCGTCTCGCTCGCCGCGGTCTCGCTCATCAAAGAGACCAAGGGCGTCGACCTACGGGCCTGACCCCGGATGCCGATCGAGGGGCCTCGCGCGCGGTGCGGGGCCCCTCCGGCGTGCGGTCTCAGTCCGTGCGCAGGCCGTCGAGGGCGATGCGTACGATGTCGGCGCCGAGACGGTCGCCGTCGACGCTTCCGCCGGGTCGGTACCACTCCACGACCGAGTTGATCATGCCGAACAGCAGCCGGGCGGCGACCGCGGCATCGACGTCGTCGCGCACCCCGCCCTCGGCTTGCGCGGCGGCGACGAGATCGGTGACGCGGTGGTCGAAGACGCGGCGGCGCTCGAGGGCGGCCCGCTCGACGTCGCCGTTGCCGCGCACCCGCAGCAGCAGGGTGACCGCGGGCAACTGCGCGACCAGCACGTCGGTGGCCCCCGTCAGAACGAAGCGCAGGCGATCGGATGCCGCGCCCTCGCGGGCGCCGGACTGCTCGAGCACGGCCTCCAGCGCACCGAGAGCGGCGTCGAGGGCGACCGCCAGCAGCTCCTGCTTCGACGAGAAGTGGTGGTACAGCGCCGATTTCGTCAGGCCCAGGCGGCGTGCGATGTCGGCGACGCTCGTGGCGTCGTACCCCTGCTCGTTGAACAGCTGCACCGCGACGGCGAGAAGACCCTCACGGTCGTAACCCGGGCGGCCGCGACGCGCGGGGGCGTCGGCGGTCGTAGGGGTCGTCACGGGCTCGGGCGCGGTCACGGTTTCAGTGTGTCACTCCAGCAGGGCGGGGGAGTCCGCGTGCAACAGGGCGCGAGCGGCGTTTCCGATCACGGCGCTATAGGTGGGGTAGGCGAAACGCACGCCCGCGAGGGTGGCGACGTCGATCCCCGCCGCCATCGCGGTCGTGACCGACTGGATGACCTCGACGGCGTTCTCGCCCACCGCGTGCGCCCCCAGGATCAGCTCGCGACGACGGTCGGCGATCAGCATGAGGAAGCCGCGCTCGCGGTCGTCGATCACCGCGCGGTCGAGGTCGGCGAAGTCCACGGTCGCCACGACGCACGAGGGGTCGCGGTCGCGCGCCTGCTCCTCGGTGAAGCCGACGCCGGCGTAGTCGGGGTCGGTGAACCCGCCCGCCGGCAACAGGTGGTGGGGGGTGCGCCGGTTGGCGCCGAGCACGGCGTTCTCGGCCGCGGCCTCGCCCTCGAACTGCGCCGCCTGCACGAGCATGTCGCGGCCGTTGGCATCGCCGACGGCGAGGATGTGCGGCACGATCGTGCGGAAGTACCGATCGACCGGGATCGCCGAGCGCTCGACGTCGACGCCGGCGTTCTCGAGCCCGAGGTCTTCCACGTCGGCCGGCCAGCCGGTGGCCATGATGACGACGTCGACCTCCAGCGAGTGCGATCCGTCGGCTTCGCGCCAGGTGAGCGTGAGGGACCCCTCGTCGGTACGGTCGATCCGCTCGACCGTGTCGATCCCCGTTCGCACGTCGACGCCGTGGTCGGTGAGCGAGGCCGCGATGGCCTCGGAGATGCGCGCATCCGAGGCGACCAGCACGCGCGGAGCGACGTCGAGCAGCGTGACGTCCGAGCCGAAGGATCGGAACACCGTCACCAGCTGCGCCCCGGTGTTGCCGGCGCCGATGACGGCGACCCGGCGGGGGAGCTCGGCGAGCGAGAGCACGTCTTCCGGTACCGTGGCCAGCTCCGCGCCGGGGATCGGCAGCCGACGGGAGTGCCCGCCGACGCACACGAGGATGTTCTCGGCGCGGATGCGGCGACCGCTGTCGAGCACGAGCGTGTGCTCGTCGGCGAAGCGCGCGCGCCCCTCGTGCACGAGGTCGACACCGGCGGCGGCGAAGCGTTCGGCCTCGCGTTTGATGGAGCGCACGGCATCCACCCTCTCGTGCACGCGCGCCACCACGGCGGGCCAATCCACGCGCGGCTCGTCGACGACGATGCCGTAGTCGTCGGCCGCGCGCGTCTCGCGCATGAGCCGCGCGGCCTTGGCGAGCACGCGGGTGGGGACGCACCCGGTGTTGACGCACGTGCCGCCCACGCGCCCGGCCTCGAGCACGACGACCGAGGCGCCCAGTTCGGCCGCACGCAGCGCCGCCGCGGTTCCCGCGGGACCGGCGCCGATCACGGCGATGTCGTAAGAGTCGAGCTCGTGGTCCACGGCATCCCCCGTCGGTGAGTGAGAGCACCAGTCAAGTGCGATCGACCCGGACGACGGTGGGGGTTGCGCGCGGGCTCAGAACCTTTCGTACAGATCGGTGGCGGTCAGGCCCGTTCCGCCGATCGCGCGCACGCCCGGAGCCGGGTGCAGTTCGAACGTCTCGCCGTCATGCAGCAGGACGGCGGTGTAGTCGCCACGGGTGTCGAGCTTGACCTCGAAGCGGCCGGTGTCCATGAGCCGCAGGGTGACCACCGCGCCGCTCCGGGCGAGGAAGTTCACTTCTTTCTCGTGCGCCGTCGGAAGGGGGATGATCGGCTCGTCGGCGTCCATGGTGCGAGTCTGACACGCGCCCGCCGGGCGGGGGCCAGACTCGCGCAGTCCCAGACCGTCGTGCTCACGTGGCCGATGTCGGGCGGCGGCATCCCACCCTCCGGTGCGCTGCGCCGCTGGCCCGAGATCGCCCGCGGCGCCCGCTCGAGGCGTGGCGCAGCGGGCGACTCGCCTCAGCGGTGGTCGCGCCAGGAGTGCTGCGGGTCGTACCCGAGCACTCGCCGGGCCTTGTCGATCGACAGCAGCGTCGTGTTCTCGCCCAGGTCGCCGCGCGTCTCGACGCCGGGGAAGACCTCGTCGACGAGTTCGCCGTTGGGGCGGGTCATGACGGTGTCGGCCGCGGCGATGATGAACGTGTCGAAGCCGGCGGGCGCGTTCTCGAGCGCGCGCTGCACGGCCTGTGCGCCGTCGCGGGCGTCGATGTACCCCCACAGATTCCACTTGCGGGTGCGGGCGTCGGCGTCGAAGGGGAACTCGGCGTAGTCGTCGGGGACCATGACGTTCGAGAAACGCAGCGCGGTGATCGAGAGCTCGGGGTGCCACCGCACGAGCTCGGTCGCCAGGTGCTCTTCGAGCGTCTTGACCAGCGAGTACACCGACTCGGGACGCGCCGGGTACTGCTCGTCGACGGGGACATAGGGCGGCGGGACGTCGAAGGGGAGTCCCAGCACGGTCTCGCTGGAGGCGTAGACGATTCTCTGGATGCCGAGCCGCACGGCCGCCCAGAACACGTTGAACGTGCTCGTCATGTTGTTGTGGAACGTCGCGATGTCGGAGCGGATGCCGGGGGCGGGGATCGCGCCGAGGTGCACGAGCGCGTCGAAGCCGTCGTGCTGGTCGTTCACCCCCGCGAGGGCGTCGATGACCTGGCCGTAGTCGGTCAGCTCGACCTGCACGAAGCCGGGACCGCGCTCGCCGCGCACGTCGAGACCGATGACCTCGTGGCCGGCGGCACGCAGTTCACGGGCGACGACGGTACCGAGTTTTCCGGATGAACCGGTGAGGGCGATGCGCATGGGGATCCTTCGTATCGGGAGACGGTGTCGCCCAAGGTAACGGCATCCGCCGACATCGACACGGGGGTGGCCGAGACGCGCGACGATGCGTAGGGCCCGCGAGCGATGCGCTCGCGGGCCCGTGGTGGCGTCAGTTGACGCGCGCCTCTTCCTGCTCGTCCTCGTCGTCGCCGGGGATGAACACGTCGACGACGGTCACGTTGACCTCGACCGCCTTCATGCCGACGATCTCGGTGATGGCCTGCTGCACGGCAGAACGCACGTTCGCGGCCACGCGCTGGATGCGCTCGGGGTAGTCGACCTGGATCGAGATGTCGGCGGCGACCTCGGTCTCGCCCACCTCGACGCTCACTCCCTGCGCGTAGTCCTTCGCGCCGACGGCCTGGCGGATGTTGCCGATGACACGGGCAGCGCCACCGCCGAGGGCGTGGACGCCCGGAACCTGCGCCGCGGCGATGCCGGCGACCTTGGCGACGACGGGGTCGACGATGACGGTGGTACCGCCGTCGCGGCGGGCGTCGGTGCGGGTGGCGGGCGTGGGGGTGTCGGTGCTTGCCATGAGGAACATCCTTTCGTCAAGATCACGGACCGAATCGGGTCCGGGGTGTTTCGCTATGGGGACGGGCTCGACTCGTGAAACGTCACGAGCACGAGGCTGAAAGTCTGCTGACAGGAACCGCGATGCCCTCTTTGTCTTCCGCCACCGACGCGTTCCTCGCGTCACGCGCGGCCGACGGCGACCAGCTCGCCTTCGGGGTTCTCGTGCGTCGCCATGCGCCCTTCCTCGTCGCGTTCGCGACGCGCCTGACGCGCTCCCGGGCCGACGCCGACGATTGCGTGCAAGAAGCACTGATCACCGCATGGCGGCGCCTGCCCGACCTCACCGAGCCCGAGAAGGTGCGTAGCTGGCTGACCACGATCGTGTCGCGCAAGGTGACCGACCGCATGCGTTCACGCAAGATCTCGGAGCAGATCGACGAAGAGATGGTGTCGGCGGCAGACGACCCGGAGCGCGCAGTTGTGGCATCGTCGCAGATGGACGCGCTGAAGAAGGTGCTGGCGGATCTCCCCGAAGAACTGCGCGTCGTGTGGGTGCTGCGCGAGATCGGCGGCCACAGCTACGACGAGATCGCCATCGAGGTGGGGGAGCCCGCGGCAACCGTGCGCGGCCGACTCGCCCGGGCGCGCAAGACCGTGTTGGACCGCATGCAGGAGTGGAGGTGACCGGATGAACGAGCACAGCGACGACATCGGGGGCTCGGGCTATTCGCTCGAGGACCTCTCCGCGTACCTGGATCGCGGCCGAGTGCCGCGGATCAACGCCATCGAACGGAACGCGGAGTGCCAGGCCATCCTGGCCTCCATGCAGCGCATGGGGCAGCTCTCGCGCGCGATCGTCGACGAGCAGGCCGCGGAACCGCTCGCGGAGTCCTGGTACGACGGCATCATGCGCGAGGTGATGCGGGAGTTCCGTGCCGGCCGCGACATCCCCTTGGCGCAGTCCGACGAGGGCGTCGAACTGGTGGTCACCGAGGGCGCGATCTACGAGCTCATCCGCTCGGTGGGCGACGGCATCGAGGGGCTCCTGGTGGGCCGCGTGCGTCTCGACCACGTCGAGCCCGGGGCGCCTCTCGACGTGCGGGTCACCGTGAGCGTGCGGTTCGGGCGCGCGATGACCGAGGCCGTCGACGAGATGCGCGACGGCATCCGCTCGGCCATCGAACGGCACGGCGACCTGCGGGTCGGTCGTGTAGACGTCACCGTCGGCGACGTGCACCTCGACGAGGGAGAAGACGAATGACCGGGATCTCCGCCGCGGAACTCGCGCCGCGCATCGACCTCGCCGTCACGGCCGTCGAGGGCGTGCGAGAGAGCTATTCCGCACGTCCCGTGGTGACGCGGGCCTACGAGCACGTCGCCGACGTCGAGGGGTCTCTCGCCGAGGTCGAACAGGCCGGTGGAGCCCGGGCCATCACCGTCTGCGTCGGCGTCTCCGCCGACGATGACGCCGGAGCCGTGGCATCCGCCGTCGCGATCGCGGCGCGGGGGGCCGCGCGCGACGAGGTGCCCTCGACCGTCCGCGTGCGCGTCGCGCGACTCGTGGCGCCCGCTTCGTAGGACGTTCGCGGCCGCGTGTCGGCGGAGCGGCCTACGCTGGGGGGACCGCTCACACCTCCCGGAGGCCGTATGTCCACGCCGCCCCTCATCGCCGTCACCGGATCCACCGGAGCCGTGGGAGGTCGCGTCGCCCGCGACCTCGCCGCCCGTGGCATTCCGCAACGTCTGCTGGTGCGCGACGCCTCGCGCGCCCCCGCCCTGGAGGGCGCCGAGGTGCACGTGGCCCGGTATTCCGATGCGGATGCCGCCCGCGCGGCGCTGCAGGGCGTCGACACGCTCTTCATGGTCTCGGCCTCCGAGACCGCCGACCGGGTCGAGCACCACCGCACCTTCGTCGAGGCCGCCGCGGCCGCGGGGGTCGGCTCGATCGTCTACACCTCGTTCTTCGCCGCCGCTCCCGACGCCGTGTTCACCCTCGGGCGGGACCACGCGGCGACCGAAGACATCATCCGCGCCTCCGGCATGCGGTGGACGTTCCTGCGCGACAACTTCTACATGGACATGATGGAGCTCTTCGCCGGCGACGACGGGGTCATCCGGGGTCCCGCGGGCGAGGGGCGGTGCTCGCTCGTCTCGCGCGCCGACGTCGCGGCCACCGCGGTGTCGGTGCTGCTCGATCCCGCCGCCCACGCCGATGTCTCGTACGACCTGACCGGCCCCGAGGCGCTGACGATGGCCGAGGTGGCCGAGAAGATCTCGGCGGTCCGTGGGCACCCGGTGCGCTTCGTCGACGAGACGATCGACGAGGCGTACGCCTCGCGAGCCGCGTTCGGTGCGCCCCGCTGGCAGGTCGATGCCTGGGTGAGCACGTACACCTCGATCGCCGGCGGCGACCAGGCCGGGGTGTCCGGCGACGTCGAGCGGGTCACCGGCCGGCCGGCGCAGAGTTTCGAGGAGTTCCTCGGCGCCGTCTCCTGACGACGTGCGGGTCGGCTATGCTGGCCGCGTGCTGACCTGTCGCTGTTGTCGCTGAACGCCCTCGCGTTCTCTTTTCGACGACCCCGTCAGCCGCGCCCCCGGGCGCATCGACCCACCAGGACCCCACCGTGCGTTACGCCCAGAGCGTCGCCGACCTCGTCGGCAACACCCCCCTCGTCCGTCTGACCCGCGTCACCGAGGGCATCGCCGCCACCGTGCTGGCGAAGATCGAGTACTTCAATCCCGGCGGTTCGGCGAAAGACCGCATCGCGGCGAACATCGTCGACGCCGGCGAGCGCGACGGCTCGCTCCGCCCGGGCGGGGTGATCGTCGAACCGACCAGCGGCAACACCGGGGTCGGCCTGGCACTGGTCGCCCAGCAGCGCGGGTATCGCTGCGTGTTCGTGGTTCCCGACAAGGTCGCCGAAGACAAGCGCGCCGTGCTGCGGGCGTACGGCGCCGAGGTCGTGGTCACGCCCACGAACGTCGAGCCGGAGGACCCCCGCTCGTACTACAGCGTCTCCGACCGTCTGGTCCGCGAGATCCCGGGCGCCTTCAAGCCCAACCAGTACGGCAACCCGAACGGCCCGCGCAGCCACTACGAGACCACCGGTCCCGAGATCTGGCGCGACACCGACGGGCAGCTGACCCACTTCGTCGCCGGAGTCGGCACCGGCGGCACGATCAGCGGGTCGGGTCGGTACCTGCGCGAGGTCGCCGGCGACGGCGTGCGGATCGTCGGGGTCGACCCGGTGGGCTCGATCTACTCGGGCGGCGACATCCACGGCTACGACGTCGAGGGGGTCGGCGAGGACTTCTGGCCGACGGCCTTCGACCCCACCCTGGTCGACGCGTACGAGCGCGTCTCCGACGCCGAGTCGTTCGCGATGACGCGGCGCCTCGCCCGAGAAGAGGGACTTCTCGTCGGCGGCTCCAGCGGCATGGCCGTGGTCGGCGCCCTCCGCGTCGCGCGCGATCTCCCCGCCGATGCCGTGGTCGTCGTGATCCTCCCCGACCACGGACGCGGGTACCTCAGCAAGATCTTCGACGACGACTGGATGATCGAGCGCGGTTACGACGTTGCACCCGTGGCATCCCTTCTTCCGACCCCCACCGAGGAGCACTCCGCATGAGCACCCACGACGCCGCCCGCGGCTTCGACAGTCTCGCCGTCCACGCGGGCCAGGCGCCCGACGAGACCACCGGCGCGGTCATCCCGCCCCTCCACGTCTCGACCACTTTCGCCCAGGACGGCATCGGCGGACTCCGCGGCGGCTACGAATACGGCCGCAGCGGCAACCCCACGCGAACGGCGCTCGAGACGCAGATCGCGGCCCTCGAGGGCGCGACCCGCGCGCTGTCGTTCGCTTCGGGTCTCGCCGGCGAAGACGCCCTGCTGCGCGCGGCCCTCGTGCCCGGCGACGAGGTGCTGCTCGGCAACGACGTCTACGGCGGCACGTACCGACTGCTCGCCCGCGTGCTCGGGCCGTGGGGCGTGAAGCTGCGCGTGGTCGACATGAGCGACCTGGATGCCGTGGCGGCGGCGATCGAGGAACGCGCGCCCCGCATGGTCTGGGTCGAGACCCCCAGCAACCCGATGCTGCGCATCACCGACATCGCGGGTCTCGCCCGCCTCGGCCACGCGGCCGGCGCGATCGTCGTCGTCGACAACACCTTCGCCTCGCCCGCGCTGCAGCGCCCGCTCTCGCTCGGCGCCGACGTCGTGGTGCACTCCGCGACCAAGTACCTCGGCGGGCACAGCGACGTCGTGGGCGGGGCCCTCGCCTTCGCCGATGCCGCCCTGGCCGAGAAGGTGCAGTTCCTGCAGTTCGCCGCCGGCGCGGTCTCGGGCCCGTTCGACGCGTACCTGACCACCCGCGGCATCAAGACCCTCGCCGTGCGTATGCAGCGTCACAGCTCCAACGCGCAGGCGGTGGCCGAGCACCTCGCCGGCCACGACCGCGTCGCGAAGGTGTACTACCCCGGACTCCCGTCGCACCCCGGGCACGAGCTCGCGGCGCGGCAGATGAGCGGCTTCGGGGGCATCGTGTCACTGGCACTGGCCGACGGTGCGGCTGCTCGCCGCTTCGCCGAGTCCACGCGTCTGTTCACGCTCGCGGAGTCGCTGGGCGGGGTCGAGTCGCTGGTGAACTACCCGGATGCCATGACCCACGCCTCGGTGCGCGGAACCGAACTCGCCGTGCCCGACACGATCGTGCGGTTGTCGGTCGGCATCGAGTCGGTCGAGGACCTCGTGGCCGACGTGGATCGAGCGCTCGCCGCGCTCTGACCCCCGTGCGCCGCGTGAGGCGCCGATGTACGTCGTCGAAGCGACGGACATCGGCACCTCACGCCGGTGGGTGGCGGGCTCAGCGCTCGGCGCGGGCCAGGTTCTGCGTCAGCTCTTCGGCGTTCTGTCGCACGACGTACGCCGGCTGGTCGCGCTCGACGCGCCAGCTCTCGCTGAGCGGTCCGACGTTGACGGTGTCGAAGCCGAACTCGTCGTAGATGCGGGTCACGAGCGCGACCGCCTCGTCGGAGTCACCCGAGGTGGCGAGGGCGCGGCGCCCCTCGGTGCCGGCGGGGGAGCCGTCGGTGAGGATGTCGGCCGCGCGGATGTGGTTGAACGCCTTCACGACGGTCGACTGGGGAAGGTGCTCCTGAAGCATCTGCGAGGTCGTCGTCTGCTTGTCGTCGAGAGCCGCGATGTGGCCGTCGCGCTCGAAGTAGTAGTTGTTGGTGTCGAGCACGGTCTTGCCGGCCAGGGGAGCGACGGGCACGTCGGTGTACGCCTTCAGCGGGACGGTCACCACGACGATGTCGCCGGCTTCGGCCGCTTCCTGGGCGGTCGCGGCGCGCGCGCGGTCGCCAACGGCGGCGACGAGGTCGGTGAGGGTCTCGGGACCGCGCGAGTTGGCGATGACGACGTCGTAGCCGTTCTTCGCGAACCCCTTCGCGAGGGCCGAGCCGATGTGTCCTGCTCCGATGATTCCTACTGTTGTCATGCTGACCGGCAACTGCTCGAGCGCCGCACGCATTCCCGGGCGACGGTCGCCTGACCATCAGCGGACTAAATAATTAGCAGCTCTAGATATCCGTGTCAACGGGTCCGCGTGCCGACATCAGGCCCAATAACGTCCTTCTTGTCGCACCCTCGCGAATGAGGTCGCCGGCCGGTGTTCGGGTCACCGTCCTGCTGGACCTGCGAGGGCGACGGCCCCCGGTGGACGCGGCTTCGGACCACCGGGGGCCGCTTTCTTTCCCGGTGACGGTCGTCGGAGTCCTGACCACGAGGTGGAAGACTGGTGCGTCGGCGAGGGTCCCCTCTCTCCCGTCCCGTTCGAGGAGCCGCATCCGTGACCACCGCCACGCGCCCACCGCACACCGCCCGTTTCTTCGCCGTGTGCATCGGGGTCGGTCTTCTCGCGGGCCTCATGTCGGGCCTGTTCGGTGTCGGCGGCGGCACGGTCATCGTGCCCCTGCTCGTGCTGCTGCTCGGCTTCGACCAACGCCTCGCCGCCGGCACCTCCCTCGCGGCGATCGTGCCGACCGCCTCGGTCGGCGTGATCACCTACGCGGTCGACGGGCACGTCGCGTGGCTGCCGGCGCTGATCCTCGCCGCGGGCGCCGTGGTCGGTGCGCAGATCGGCACGTGGCTCCTGCCGAAGCTGTCGCAGACGGCCCTGCGATGGTCGTTCGTGGTGTTCCTCCTCGCCGTGATCGTCAGCCTGTACTTCGTCATCCCCTCGCGCGACGCCGAGCTGGTGCTCACCTGGGTCACCGGGCCCGGACTCGTCGTCCTGGGTGTGGTCACCGGCATCCTGGCCGGACTGCTCGGGGTGGGGGGCGGCATCATCGTCGTCCCCGCGCTGCTGCTGCTGTTCGGCACGAGCGACTTGATCGCGAAGGGCACCTCGCTGCTCATGATGATCCCGACCGCGATCTCGGGCACCGTCGGCAACCTGCGCCGTCGCAACGTCGATCTCGTCGCCGCCGTGTGCGTCGGTGCCGCCGCGTGCGCGACGACCGCCGTGGGGGCGCAGATCGCGAAGGCCGTCGACCCCTTCGTCGCCAACGTGCTGTTCTCGATCTTCCTCGTCTTCATCGCCTCGCAGATCGCGGTCAAGGCCGTGCGCGGGCGTCACCAGCGCTGACCTCGATCGACCGCTCCGAGCGGGACGTTCGCCGAGCGCGGCCGACGCCCCGCCGTAGACTTGCCCCGTGCCCGTGAACCCCGAACTCGTCGGTCGAGCCTTCGCGCCGACCGCTCCCTATCTGGTCGGCCGTGAGAAGGTGCGCGAGTTCGCGCGTGCCGTTTTCGCCGACGCCCCGCAGCACTCCGACCCCGACGCCGCGCGCGCGCTCGGCTACGCCGACGTGGTCGCGCCGCCGACGTTCGCGATGGTCGTGCAGGACCTCACTCTCCAGCAGCTGCTCGGCGACCCCGACTCCGGCATCGAGCTGTCGCGCCTCGTGCACGCGGAACAGCGATTCCGCTACACGCGCCCGATCGTCGCGGGCGACGAGCTCGTCGCGACGCTGTCGGTCACCGGCATCCGTTCGATGGGGGGCAACGCCATGATCACCAGCGAGGCCGAGATCGTGGATGCCGCGGGCGCTCACGTGGTGACCACGACCAGCATCCTTCTCGCCGGGGAGGCCGGAGCATGAGCGGCTTCACCGTCGGCGAGGTCATCGCCGAACGCTCGGTCCACCTCACGCGCGAGTCGCTCGTGCGCTACGCGGGGGCGTCGGGCGACTTCAACCCCATCCACTACCGAGACGATGTCGCCACCGCCGTCGGGCTCCCGGGCGTGCTCGCGCACGGCATGCTCACGATGGGGATCGCCGTCGGCACGCTCGCCGAGGCTCTGGGCGACAGCGGACGCATCGCCGACTACGGCGTGCGCTTCACGCGTCCCGTCGTCGTCGACCCCGAGACCGGCGCCGACCTGCACATCAGCGCCAAGGTGGGCGCCGTCGACGACGAGATCGCCCGCATCGACCTCACCGTGACGTTCGCCGAGACCACCGTGCTCGGCAAGGCGCAGGTGCGGGTGCGGGTGTCCTGATGCCCGACGTCGTTCCGATCCCCCTGTCGCAGCTCACGACGCTGCGCACCGGCGGTGCCCCCGCCCGCATGATCGAGGCGACCACCGCAGAAGAGCTCATCGCCAGCCTGCGTGCGGTGTGGGCCGATCGTGAGGCGTGGTTCGTGATCGGCGGCGGGTCGAACCTGTTCGTCGGCGACGACGCGTTCGAGGGCACCGTCATCCGCGTGCGCACCACCGGCGTCGAGGAGCTCCCCGGTTCGGGTCCCGACACGGTGCGCGTGCGCGTGCAGGCGGGCCATGACTGGGACGCGCTGGTCGCCGAGACCGTGGAGCGGGGTCTCGCGGGCATCGAGGCGATGTCGGGCATCCCCGGCACGGTCGGTGCCGCCCCCGTGCAGAACATCGGTGCCTACGGTCAGGAGATCGTGCAGACCCTCGTCGAGGTCGAGCTGATCGACGAGGCGACGGGTGAGGTGTCGGTCGTTCCCGCGTCCGAGCTGGAGCTCGGGTTCCGCACCTCGGTGCTGAAGCAGCACTACGGCTCGGTGCCGGATCGTTCCGCGGTGATCCTGTCGGTCACCCTCGAGCTCGAGCGCGTCGGCGACGGTGAGCGACCGATCACCGGCGAGCAGTTGCGCAACGCCCTGGGGCTCGAGGAGCGCGACGCGGTGTCGTTGCGCTGGATCCGCGATCACGTGCTCGCGACCCGTGCCCGCAAGGGCATGGTGCTCGACGCCGAAGACCCCGACACCTGGAGCGCGGGCTCGTTCTTCCAGAACGCGATCGTGTCGCAGTCCTTCGCGCGGGCCCTCCCCGCGGCGTGCCCCCGGTGGCCGATGACCCCGGTGCTCGACCCGGTGACCGTGATCCCGCTCGCCGCGTTCGACGGCATCCTGCCCCCGCCGCCCGTGGAGCGGCACGAGGTCAAGGTGAGCGCCGCGTGGCTGATCGAGAACGCAGGTCTCGGCCGCGGCTTCCGCTTCCCGCGCTCGCGCGCCGGGCTGTCGACCAAGCACACCCTGGCGCTCACGAACCGCGGCGAGGCGACGGCCGCCGAGATCGCGGAGCTCGCCCGTTTCGTGCAGGGCCGCGTGCAGTCCGAGTTCGGACTGCTGCTGCAGCCCGAGCCGGTGCTGGTGAACGTCGAGCTGTAGCCGGCTCGGTGGCGCGAGGTCGGTATCGGCTGGCCCCGGGGTGAGTGACGGAGGGAGGAGCGGGGACGAGGGGAGGACGGATCGCGCGGTGCGATCCTCCGCCGGTCCCTGCTCCTCCGCTCGTCACGCCCGACGGCGCGCGGACGTCAGGAGAACAGGCGCTGGAGGCGCTGGACGCCCTCGAGCAGCTGCTCGTCGCCGAGCGCGTACGACAGGCGCAGGTAGCCGCTGGGGCCGAAGGCCTCGCCGGGCACCACGGCCACCTCGGCCTGCTCGAGGATGAGGTCGGCCAGCTCGAGCGAGGTGGTCGGGGTGACCCCGCCCCACTCGCGGTTCAGCAGTCCCTGCACGTCGGGGTAGACGTAGAACGCGCCGAGCGGGTTGGGCACCTCGACGCCGTCGATCTTCGACAGCTCCGACACGATCAGCCGACGACGACGGTCGAACGCCGCGCGGAACTGCTCGACCTCGTCCTGAGGACCGTTGAGGGCCGCGGCGGCCGCGCGCTGGGCGACGTTGTTGACGTTGCTCGACAGGTGCGACTGCAGGTTGGCGGCGAGCTTGATGGCATCGGCCGGTCCGACCATCCAGCCCACGCGCCACCCGGTCATGGCGTAGGTCTTGGCGACGCCGTTGAGCAGGATCGTCTGCTCGGCGAGCTCGGGCACGGCCTCGACGATCGAGACCGCGCGGACGCCCTCGTACGTGAGGTTCTGGTAGATCTCGTCGGTGATCACCCAGATGCCGTGCTCGAGAGCCCAGCGGCCGATCTCGGCGGTCTCTTCGGGCGTGTAGACCGAACCGGTCGGGTTCGACGGCGACACGAAGACGAGCACCGTCGTCTTGTCGGTGCGGGCGGCCTCGAGCTGGGCGACCGTGACCTTGTAGTCCTGGTCGGCTCCGGCGAACACCTCGACGGGCGTGCCGTCGGCCAGCGCGATGGCCTCGGGGTACGTGGTCCAGTACGGCGCGGGCAGCAGCACCTCGTCGCCGGGGTTCACCACGGTCTGAAACGCCTGGTACACGGCCTGCTTGCCGCCGTTGGTCACGACGACCTGCGTGGGGGCGACCTGCAGCCCCGAGTCGCGCAGCGTCTTGGCCGCGATGGCCTCGCGCAGCACCGGGAGCCCGGCGGCGGGGGTGTAGCGGTAGTTCGCGGGGTTCTGCAGCGCCTCGGCCGCGGCATCGACGATGAACGAGGGGGTGGCGAAGTCGGGCTCGCCCGCGGCATACGAGATGACCGGTCGGCCGGCGGCCTGGAGGGCCTTGGCCTTCGCGTCGACCTTGAGGGTCGCGGACTCGGCGATGGCGGACAGCTTGCGAGAGAGCGGGGCGCGGGAAGTCACGGTCCGAGCCTACTGTTCGCGCCCGCGCCCGACGAGAGGTGTGACGGCCCGCGAAGGTCGTCTCCGCCGGGAGCGGGGCCGCATCGCCGGAGTCCGGATGCCGAGCCGCCGACGCCCGCGCACAGGCCGACCCCGCGCACGGTCCGGCGCGGGTGCGCGCGTGGGCTAGCGTGGCGGGCGTGACAGCAGAACCCCTGGCGCCCCCGCGTATCCACCGTCGCGCGATCGGGGCCCTGCTGAAGCTGGGCCTGGCCAGCCTCATCGTCGGCGTCGCCACCGGTCTCGCCGTGCTCCTTCTCGTGTGGATCGTGCACACGATCGAGCACCTCGTCTGGGGCCACGAAGAGGGACCGTTCCTCGACGGTCTGGCGATGCCCGCCGTGTGGTGGCTGCCGATCGTCACGGTCGGCGGGGCCGGGGTCGTGGCGGCGCTCGGGTGGTACCTGCTCCGTCGCTTCGGACGCCGGCTCGCCACCGTCGAGCAGGGCGTCGACGGCGCGCACATGCCGTGGTGGGAAACGCTCGCCGACACGGTCATCCAGGTGACCTCGGTGGCCCTGGGCGCCTCGATCGGCAAAGAGGTCGCCCCCCGTGAGCTCTCGGCGATGGCGGGCTCGAAGGTGGTCCGCTGGTTCGGTCTCGATGCCCGGTGGGCCCGTATCCTCATCGCCGCCGCCGCCGGTGCGGGCCTCGCCGCCGTCTACAACGTGCCGCTGGCGGGGGCGCTGTTCACGCTCGAGATCCTGCTCGCGCAGTTCAGCGTCGGAGCGGCGGTCGTCGCCCTGTCGGTCAGTGCGATCGCGACCTTCGTGGCTCGTCCGCTCGTGGGCGACGAGTCGCTTTACCACGTGGCATCCGTCGAAGTGAACCCCTCGCTCGTGGTCGCGGCCCTGCTCATCGGCCCGCTGATGGGGTGGGGGGCGACGAGCTTCGCGACGGTCACGAAGAAGCTCGCGCGCTTCCGTCCCACCGGCTGGAAGCTGCTGGTCGTCCTGCCCCTGACCTTCGCCGCGGTCGGCGCGGTGGGGGCGTTCTTCCCGCTGATCCTCGGTAACGGTCGCGCGCTCGCCACGGCGGGGTTCGACCTGTCGCAGCCCGCGCTGATCCTGCTGCTGCTCGCTCTGCTCAAGTACGTCGCCACGACCGTGTCGCTCGGCTCGGGCGCGATCGGCGGCACCCTTCAGCCCTCCGTGGCGATCGGGGCGGCGCTGGGGGCCGCGGCCGCGGCCGGGTGGGCGTTCGTCTGGCCCGGAGCCGACGGCACGGCGCTGGCGATCGTCGCGGCGGCGGCGTTCCTGGCATCCAACATGCGCGCCCCCTTCACCGCGATCGCGCTGGTGATCGAGTTCACCGACACGGGTTTCACCCTGCTGCTGCCGATCTTCCTCGCGGTCGCGGGGTCGCTCGCCGCGTCGCGCCTGTCGTCGCGGGCGGGGCTGCGCCGCTTCGCGCCGATCGACCCGGCGCGTCCCTGAACCCGCGCGTCGCGCCGCGTCCGTCTCCACCGGTGCACGGCGATGCGCCCCTCCCGCGTGGGCGGAAGGGGCGCATGAACCCGGGCGTCAGTCGAGGTACTTCGCGTACGCCGGCAGGGTGAGGAACGCCGGGAACTCCGCCCGCAGCGCCACCTCGCGGAACACCTCGGCGGCGTCGTCGAAGCGGTCGCCGTCGAGGCGGTGCGCATCGTCGAGCACCTCGGTCACCAGCTGCTCGATGAACGACCGGGTGATCGCCGTGCCGTCGTCGGTCACGCGGTCCTGGTGGATCCACTGCCAGATCTGCGAGCGTGAGATCTCGGCGGTGGCGGCGTCTTCCATGAGGTCGTCGATCGCGACGGCCCCGAGGCCCCGCAGCCACGCCTCGATGTAGCGGATGGCCACCGAGACGTTGCCCCGCACCCCCGCCGTGGTGATGGGCAGGCCGATGCGCAGGTCGAGCAGATCGGCGGGCTCGACCTCCACGTCCTCGCGCAGGCGGTGCAGCTGATTCGATCCGTCGCCGAACGCGGCGTCGAACTCGGCGCGCGCCACCGGGATGAGGTCGGGGTGCGCCACCCACGTGCCGTCGAAGCCGTCTCCGGCTTCGCGACGCTTGTCGGCGGCGACCTTCTCGAACGCGGCCTCGGTCACCTCGGGGCGACGCCGGTTGGGGATGAACGCGCTCATGCCGCCGATCGCGTACGCGCCCCGCTTGTGGCAGGTCTGCACGAGCAGCTCGGTGTAGGCGCGCATGAACGGCACCGTCATGGTCACGTCGCTCCGCCCCGGGAGCACGAAGCGCGCCCCGCGGCCGCGGTAGGTCTTGATGATCGAGAAGATGTAGTCCCATCGCCCGGCGTTCAGGCCCGCGCAGTGGTCGCGGAGCGCGAACAGGATCTCCTCCATCTCGAACGCCGCCGGCAGGGTCTCGATGAGCACCGTGGCGCGGATGGTGCCGTGCGCGAGGCCCAGTCGCTGCTCGGTGAACGTGAACACGTCGTCCCAGAGCCGGGCCTCCTCCGCCGACTCGATCTTCGGCAGGTAGAAGTACGGTCCCCGGCCCGCGGCGATCAGCGCGTGGGCGTTGTGGAACACGTACAGGCCGTAGTCGACGAGGGAACCGGATGCCGGCAGCTCGCGGCCGGAGCGGTCGATGAACGTCACGTGCTTCTCGGGCAGGTGCCACCCGCGCGGGCGCATCACGATCGTCGGCGTTCGGGCGGCGGTGACCTCGTAGCGCTTGCCCTCGGCACTGGTGAACGACAGCTGTCCGCGGATCGCGTCGAACAGCGAGAGCTGCCCGCCGAGGACGTTCCGCCAGGTGGGGCTCGTGGCGTCCTCCTGGTCGGCGAGCCAGACGCGGGCGCCGGAGTTCAGCGCGTTGATCGTCATCTTCGGGTCGGTGGGGCCGGTGATCTCGACGCGGCGGTCTTCGAGCCCCGGTCCCGCCCCGGCCACGCGCCACGACGGGTCGTCGCGGATGTGCGCGGTGTCGGCGCGGAAGTGGGGGTCGTCGCCCGTGCCGATCTCGAAGCGGCGACGCAGGCGCGCCGCGAGCCTGTCGTGACGACGGCGCGCGAAGCGGTCGTGCAGCTCGGTGAGGAAGGCGAGGGCGGCGGGGGTGAGGATCTCGCCGTCGCGTCCGTCGAGGGGCCGCTCGAGGCGCAGGTGCGGGGCGGATGCCGGAGGGTTCGGCATCCGGGATTCTTCGGTCATGGGCGGGGGAGAGGTGAGGAGGGTCATGGTCCTGGCTTTCTGTGCGTTCCCCCGTCGTCCCTCTCCGCTGTCCTTCTCCACCGTCCCTCTCGGGTGGGTGAAGCCGTTGAGTGTCCAGGACACGCCGCAAAGGACGCGGCGGTTACGGCGGGTCTTGGACACTCAACGGGGATGGGGCGGGGACGGAGACGGGAGCGGGGACGGGAGGCGAAGGGGTGGGGGTCAGTGGAACTGGGCGGTCTCGGTGGAGCCCGCGAGGGCGAGGGTGGCGCTGTCGGGGTTGAGCGCGGTGGAGACGACGTCGAAGTAGCCGGTCCCGGCTTCGCGCTGATGGCGCGTAGCCGTGTACCCGTGGGCTTCGGCGGCGAACTCGGCCTCCTGCAGCTCGACGTACGCGCTCATGGCGCGTTCGGCGTAGCCGCGGGCGAGGTCGAACATCGAGTGGTTCACGGCGTGGAAGCCGGCCAGCGTGATGAACTGGAAGGCGTAGCCGAGAGCGGCCAGGTCGGCCTGGAACGTGGCGATCTGCTCGTCGTCGAGGTGGCGCTTCCAGTTGAAGCTCGGCGAGCAGTTGTAGGCGAGCTTCTTGCCCGGGTAGCGGGCGTGGATCGCCTCGGCGAAGCGACGCGCGAGCTCGATGTCGGGCTCGCCCGTCTCGACCCAGAGGAGGTCGGCGTAGGGCGCGAAGGCGAGGCCGCGCGCGATGACCGACTCGAGCCCCGGTCGCACCCGGTAGAAGCCCTCGCTCGTGCGCTCGCCGGTGAGGAACTCCGCGTCGCGCGGGTCGACGTCGCTGGTGAGCAGGTCGGCGGCCAGGGCGTCGGTGCGCGCGATGATCACGGTCGACACTCCGGCGACATCGGCGGCCAGGCGCGCGGCGTTCAGGGTGCGGATGTGCTGCTGGATCGGCACGAGCACCTTGCCGCCGAGGTGACCGCACTTCTTCTCGCTGGCGAGCTGGTCCTCCCAGTGGATGCCGGCAGCCCCCGCCTGGATCAGCGACTGCGCGAGCTCGTAGGCGTTCAGCGGGCCGCCGAAGCCGGCCTCGGCGTCGGCGACGATCGGCGCGAGCCAGTCCTGGGTGATCTCCCCCTCGGCGCGCTCGATCTGGTCCTGTCGCAGCAGCGCGTTGTTGATGCGCCGCACGACCGCGGGCACGCTGTTGGCGGGGTAGAGGCTCTGGTCGGGGTAGGTCTGGCCCGCGAGGTTGCCATCGGCGGCGACCTGCCAGCCCGACAGGTAGATGGCCTTGAGGCCGGCGCGCACCTGCTGCACGGCCTGTCCGCCGGTGTAGGCGCCGAGGGCGCGGACGTACTCCTCGGTGTGGATGAGGTTCCAGAGGTTCTCGGCTCCGCGGCGGGCGAGGGTGGACTCCTCGCGGACGCTTCCGCGGAGGCGGACGACGTCGTCCGCCGAGAACGTGCGCTCGATGCCGTCCCAGCGAGGATCGTTCTCCCACGCGGTGCGGATCTCGTCGGCGGTCTCGGTCTGGTCGCCGGGGCGCAGGGGCTGCGGGGCGGGGGTGGCCTGGATCGTCATGAGCGTTCTCCTTCGGATGCCGGGGCTGCGGTGCCCCGTGGAGACCACTGTCCGCGAAGAACAACCCCGCCAATCGAAGTTTCTCGTGTGAAGATCGCGCGATCTTCTGTTCCAGTGAGAACATGGCGCATGGACACCGGCGTCTCCGCTTCTTCGACACCCCTCCCGTTCGACGATGACGAGGTGGACACCCTCACCATCGGCCGACGCATCCGCCAGCTGCGCACCGCTCGCGGCATGACGCTCGACGACCTGGCCGCCGCGGTCGGCCGCGCCCCGAGCCAGATGTCGATGATCGAGAACGGCCGCCGCGAGGCGAAGCTCACCCTGCTGCAGGCGATCGCGCGGGCGCTCGGGTGCACGCTCGATCAGATCCTGGATGCCGAGCCGCTCGATGCCCGCGCGGCGCTCGAGATCTCGGTCGAGCGCGCGATGCGCGGGCAGACCTTTCAGGCGCTCGGGATCGAGCCGTTCCGTGTCGGCCGGTCGGTGCCCGACGAGGTGCTGTCGGCGATGCTCGCGCTGCGGGGCGAGATCGAGCGGCTCCGCGAGGAGCGCTCCGCGACCCCGGAGGAGGCGCGTCGGGCCAACGTGGCGCTCCGCCGCCTCATGCGCACGCAGGACAACCACTTCCCCGACCTCGAGCGCACGGCATCCGAGATGCTGACGGCGATCGAGCACCCCGGCGGACCCCTCACGCAGCGCGGCGCGAGCGACATCGCCGCGCACCTCGGCTTCTCGCTGCACTACGTGCCCGACCTGCCGTCGTCGACGCGGAGCATCGCGGATGCCAAGAACGGGCGGCTCTACCTCTCGACCACCGTCGCGAAGGGCGACCCGCGGGCGGCGGTGCTGCAGGCACTGTCGAGCCGCATGCTCGGCCACGGCGAGCCGACGAGCTACGACGAGTTCCTCCGCCAGCGCGTCGAGACGAACTACCTCACCGGGGCGCTGCTCATGCCCGAGGCGCACGTCGTACCGGCGCTGCGCGAGGCGAAGGAGCGGCGCACGATCAGCATCGAAGACCTGCGCGACGCCTACTCGGTGTCGTACGAGACCGCCGCGCACCGCTTCACCAACCTCGCGACGGTGCACCTCGGCATCCGGGTGCACTTCTTGAAGGTGCACGAGTCGGGCACGATCACGAAGGCCTACGAGAACGACGACGTGAACTTCCCCACCGACCGGCTGGGCTCGATCGAGGGCCAGATGTGCTGCCGACGGTGGACGAGCCGCGTGGTGTTCGATGAGGACGACCTCTTCAATCCGTACTACCAGTACACCGACACCGGCAACGGGACGTATTGGTGCACCGCGCGCGTGGAGCAGTCGAGCGAGGGCGCGCACTCGGTCAGCGTGGGCGTGCGCTTCGACGACACGCGCTGGTTCCGGGGCCGCGACACCCCCAACCGCGGGGTCTCGCGGCACGCGGTCGAGACGTGCTGCCGCCGCGCGCCCGCCGACCTCGAGGCTGCGTGGCGCGACAAGGCCTGGCCGAACGTGCGCACCCCGCGGACGCTGCTGGCGACCCTGCCGACCGGGGCCTTCCCCGGCGTCGACACGACGGAGTTGTACGAGTTCCTGGAGGCGCACGCGCCGCGGGGGTGAGGTGGGTTTCGCGGCTAGGGGGGCGGTGTGCCTGTGCCTTGTGCGGTGTGCCCGTGCCGCGCGCGGTGCGCCCGTGTGCGCAACGGCGGGGGTATTGGGCGACGCGCCGGGGTGGGATGCCGGTGGGTCGGCGTGTCGGTAATTGTCCCGCCGTTGTGCTCGGGGTCGGGGCGCCGGGGCGCGGACAAGCCCAGTGCCCGGAAGGACCGGGACGTCAGCGGGCCAGGTGGAGGCCGCGTTCCACGTAGGCCATGATCGCCCGTTCCACCGTGGGCCAGTCGTGGACCACGAGGGCGTAGTCGAACCGCAGGGAGACGAAGCCCCACGCGGCCGCATGAGCGTCGCGCCGCAGGTCGCGGTGCCTGTTCGCGGTGCCCTCGTGGTTACCCGCTCCGTCGATCTCGACGATGAGGGCGTCGCCGATGAGCAGGTCGACGCGGCCGACCGAGATGATGTGCATCTGAGTGCGCACCGGAAGGTTTCTGTGCCGCAGTCGCCACCGGACGATCGACTCGAGGCCGCTGTCGGCGTCGGACCGCGCGAAGTCGAGCGCGTCGCGCGCGAGGTCGTTCGTGTGGCTCCGCAGCCACGTCTTCCCCGACGACGTCAGCATGCCGAGGCGGAGGGCGGACTCCACTGAGACGAAGAACTCCTCGACTCCCCGGCACCGCAGGATCTGGCGCAGGATGCGCGGGACCGACGGCAGAGCGAAAGCGTGTCCGGGGGCGGCATCGTCCCAGTGCAGACGACAGGTGCACTCGTCGTGGGCGTACGCGTGGCCTCCTCCGCGCATCCAGACGTGGATCGGTTGTTCCGCGGCGAGAGTCCACAGCCCGAGGTGCCTCGCCGCGGTGACGCACGCCGCTCGCCCTCCGTGGAGTGCCGCGGTCACGACGGGCGCGCAGGCCCCGCGCTCCGCATAGACCCCGCGGCGCAGATGCCGTAGTTCTCCCGCCTCGACGGCCGAGGCGATGCTTCGGCGCGATCGTCCCCGTGCGCGCAGGCCGGAGAACGTCTCGATTCCCTGACCCGGTGCGCACATCACGACAGGATGCCGCCGGAGTGCACCCGCGCCAGCCCCGAACCCGGAACCTGTGGACAGTCCTCTCTTGGGGAGGAGCCGCCACCCCGCCGTCACCGGTGCATCGCCCCTCGGCATCCCGTGCACAACGGCGGGGCGCCTCCTCGACGCGCCGTCGACGTATGCCGATGCCCCGGCGTGTCGGAAATTCCCCCGCCGCTGTGCCCCCGCGGCCGTGGGCTCGACTCGGGCGCCGGTGAATCGGCATCTCCGTGCACAACGGCGGATCGTCTCCGCAACCCGTCGTCGACGGATGCCAATGCCCCGGCGTGTCGGAGGTCCCTCCGCCGTTGTGCCCCCACGGCCGTGGGCTCGGTCCGGGCGCCGGTGGGCCGACATCCGGACGGCTGTGCACCGGCATCCCGTGCACAACGGCGGGTCGTCTCCGCGACGCGCCGTCGACGGATGCCGAGTCCCCGGCGTGTCGGAAATCCCCCCGCCGTTGTGTCCGGCCGCGCCCCTCAGGCGGCGTTCCAGCGCAGCCGCGGGGCGCCGAGTCCCGACCGCAGGGCGGCGGGGTCGGCGACGGGGAACATCGTGACGATGAGACCGTCGACCGCGTAGGCCAGGGCGGCGGCGCCGTCGGGGAGCGGGTCGCCGAGGGCGATGCGGGTCGAGCGGCCCTCGACGGCCTCGTCGATCGCGTCGGCGCGGGAGAGGAGGGATGCCGCGGCGGCGGTGACGCGTGAGAGCAGGGTGCCCGACCCCGCCCAGGGCGAGAAAGCCCCGCGGGACAGTCCGCAGGCGAGAGCCAGGTCGTCGGTGAGCCACCGCTCGCGCTTGAGGCCGTAGGGGGTGGGCGTGGTCGACAGCAGGTAGCCGTAGACGTGCAGCAGGCCGGCGTTGCCCACGGGCCACGAGGCCTCGAGCCCCGCCCGCCCGTGCAGCTCGTCGAACAGCGCCCGGGAGAGCACCGCCTCCCCGACGTTCTCGTCGACCACCGTCGAGCGGCCCCATGCGGCGAACCGGCCCGCGGCGGCGTCGTCGGCGAGGGATGCCGCGAGCCACGGCAGAGACGAGATCGCCGACGAGGGGTCGAGGGCACCGAGCGCCGCGGCGGTGTCGAGAGCGGGGGAGGAGGTCACCGCTTCACGCTAAGCCGTGAGCCGGGGCGCACAGGAGCCGTTCATCCAGCGTTTACACGGCGTGGACATAGCGTCCATATTTGAGGTGCACCATGGACGCAACGTCCACGACAGGAGTTCCCCCGTGCCCCGCCCCGTCCTCATCTTCGACTTCGACGGTACCGTCGCCCTCGGCGACGGCCCCCTGTTGGCCTACGCCCGCGCGGTCGCCGTGCACACGGCATCCGCCGCCGAATTCGTCTCCACCGTCTCGGCCCACCTCGCCGCGCCCTCGGCCGACGTCATCGACGGGTACGACGCGGTCCGACGCCTCGCACTCGACGCGGGGGTCGACGACGCCGCGCTGGCCTCGGCCTACTCGACGAGCCGCGCCCAACTGGCGGGCCCCGATGCGCCCGTGTCGACCGCCGCCGATCTGGCCGGGTTCCTCGCCGAGGTGGATGCCGAGCGCCTGCTCGTCACGAACGCCCCGGCGACGCGACTCGACGACGCGCTGGCCGCCGTGGGCCTCAACGGCCTGTTCGACCGCATCGTCACGGACGCCGCGAAGCCCGCCGGTCTCGAACTGCTTCTCGATCAGCTCGCCGCCGGCACCCCGGTCCTCGCCATCGGTGACGTCTGGCGCAACGACCTCGCCCCCGCCCACGCCCGCGGTCTCGCCACCGCCCTGGTCGGCGGCTACGCCGATCCGGCCGCGGACCCCACCTTCCGTGCCGACACCCTCGACGAGCTGCTGCCCGCGCTCGCCGGGTGGGTCGGCGCCGCCCACGTCGACGCTCCCCCCGCCGATCACCTCCCCTCCCACGCCTGAACCCCACCCGAATCGCAGAGGAATCATGAACACTCGTCGCATCCGTCTCGCCGCGGCCTTCGCCACCGCCGCTCTCGCCTCGATCGCCCTGGCCGGCTGCTCCGGTACCGCGGGCGCCGCCTCCGAACCCGCCGCCGACCCCAGCTCGTTGGTGCTCGCCCTCGTCCCCTCGCAGGACCAGGCCAACCTCGTCGACACCGCGAAGCCCCTCACCGACATGCTCACCGAGAAGCTCGGCATCCCGGTCAGCGGCGTCGTGTCGAAGGACTACCAGGCCGCCGTCGAGGCGATGGGAGCGGGGCAGGCCCAGATCGGCTTCCTGCCCTCGCTGCAGCTGTGGCAGGCGAACGACCGATACGGTGCCTCGGTCGTGCTGCAGACCGAGCGCAACGGCAACATCACCTACCCGGGCCAGTTCATGACGAACGACCCCGACAAGTACTGCGACACCCCCGTGATCGAGCGCGACGGCATGTCGTTCTGCAACGGCGCCGACGCACTGCAGGGACCCGCCGGTCTCGACAGCATCACCAAGATCGCCGGAGCCAAGGTCGCCGTCCTCGGCCCGGGCTCGCCCGCCGGCTACATCTACCCGATGCTCGCGCTGAAAGAGGCCGGTGTCGACATCGACAGCGGCTTCCAGCAGGTGCCCGTCACGGCCAACGACGCCTCGGTGCTCGCGGTCTACAACGGCGACGCCGAGGTCGGGTTCAGCTTCTGGGACGCCCGCACCCTGGTGAAGAAGGACAAGCCCGACGTGGGCCAGAAGGTCGTCGTCTTCGGCCTCACCGCCGAGATCCCCAACGACGGCGTAGCCGTCTCGAAGGACCTCTCGCCCGAGCTGCAGCAGAAGATCTCGTCGGCGCTCGCCGAGTACTCCACCACCGACGAGGGCTCGGCGGCTCTGAAGGCCGTCTACTCGATCACCAAGCTCGCTCCGGCAGACCCCGCCTCGCTCGACGTCGTCGCCCGCGCCGCTCAGCAGCTCGGACTCCAGTGACGACCGGTTCGCTCACCCCGGGCGTCGAGGCGCAGGCCTCGGCGCCCTGGGGCATCCGTCTCGACGGCGTCTCGGTGCGCTACCCCAACGGCACCATGGGGCTGCGCGACGTGAGCGTCGACATCGCGCCCGGTGAGCTCATCGCCGTCGTGGGTCTCTCGGGCTCGGGCAAGTCCACGCTCATCCGCACGATCAACGGTCTGGTGCCCGCGACCTCCGGCGTCGTCGAGGTCGGCGGTCGCCGCGTCGACGGGGCCTCCGGTCGGCGCCTGCGCGAACTCCGTGGGCACATCGGCATGGTGTTCCAGAGCTTCAACCTCGCCGGGCGCACGAGCGTGCTCAACAACGTGCTGGTCGGGCGCCTCGCGCACACCCCGCTGTGGCGCACGCTCCTCGGCGCGTATCGCGAAGACGACCGACGCCTCGCCTTCGAGGCCCTCGACCGGGTCGGCCTGCTGCCCAAGGTGTGGGACCGCGCCTCGGCGCTGTCGGGCGGCCAGCAGCAGCGCGTCGCGATCGCCCGCGCGCTCACCCAGCAGCCCCGCATCGTGCTCGCCGACGAACCGGTCGCGAGCCTCGACCCGCCCACGGCCCGCGGCGTCATGGACGACCTGCGTCGCATCAACGTCGACCTCGGCATCACGGTGCTGGTCAACCTGCACCTGCTCGACCTCGCCCGCGAGTACGGCACGCGCATGATCGGCATGCGCGCCGGGGAGATCGTCTACGACGGGCCGGCGGCATCCGCCACCGACGCCGATTTCGCCCAGATCTACGGTCGCTCGGTGACCGCCGCCGACAGGCTCGAGCGATGACGGCGTGGAGCGTCCCCACCCGCCCGAAGGGCCGATGGATGCCGTGGACCGCCGCGGGCGTCGTCGTCGCGGTGACCGTCTTCATGTGCCTGCCGGTGGTCGGGGTGGGCCTCGACGTCGGGGCCATCGCCCGCAACTGGCAGCAGGGTGCTCTGCGGGTGGGCGAACTGCTCACGCCCGACTGGTCGTTCTTCCCGCGGACGGTCGGCCCCATCCTCGAGACGCTGCAGATGGCCGTCATCGGCACGGCGGTCGGGGCCGCGGTGTCGCTGCCCCTGAGCTTCTGGGCCGCTCGACCCACCAACCCCACGGGGTGGACGCGGTCGCTGGTGCGCGGCATCCTGAACGTCATCCGCGCCGTGCCGGAGCTCGTGTACGCCGCCGTGCTCGTCGCGATGGTCGGAGTCGGGGCTCTTCCCGGCATCCTGGCGCTGGTGCTGTTCAACGTCGGCATCATCGTCAAGCTCGTGTCGGAGTCGATCGATGCGAGCGACATCGGCCCGCTCGAGGCGGGACGGGCCGCGGGGGCGACGCAGACGCAGATCAACCGCGCGATCGCCCTGGCCGACACCTGGCCCGCGTTCGTGTCGCAGACGCTCTACGTCTTCGAGCTCAACGTCCGCGCCTCCACCGTGCTGGGCCTGGTCGGCGCGGGCGGCATCGGCCTGCTCATCGACGCCGTGCGCACCTTCTACCGCTACGACCAGCTGTCGCTCGTCATCGTCGAGATCCTCGTGATCGTCGTCGTGCTCGACGCCGTCAGCGACGCGATCCGCCGGAGACTCGTATGACCGCCCTCGCCCCCGCCCGCCCCGCGGCCCTCGACCTACCGCCCCGCCGTCGGCGGCCCCTGCGCACCCTGTCGTGGCTGGTGGTCGGCGTCATCGTCGTCGCCGCGTTCTGGTCCGCCGACATCACCTGGTCGCGGCTCGGTGAACTGCCCGCCGAGATCGCGCGCTACCTCGGCCTCATGTTCGTCTCGCCGAACTGGGCCAAGCTCCCCGAGGCCCTCTGGCAGACCTGGCGCAGCGTCGAGATGGCGTGGATCGGCACCGTCCTCGGCATCCTGATCGCGACGCCGCTGTCGCTGATCTCGGCGCGCGGTTTCGGTCCGGCGCCGGTGCGCGCCGTGCTGCGCTTCGTCTTCTCGCTCGTGCGGGCCGTCCCCGAGCTCGTCTTCGCGATCATCATCCTCTCGGTCACGGGTCTCACCCCTCTCACCGGCGCTCTCGCCCTCGCGATCGGCGGGGTCGGAACCCTGGGCAAGTGGGGCTACGAAGCCGTCGAGAACGTCGCCCCGGGGCCGATCGAGGCCGCCCGCGCGGCGGGGGGATCCACCGCGCAGGTGCTGCGGTGGGGTGTGTGGCCCCAGGCTGCTCCCACCTTCCTGTCCTTCTGGCTCTACCGCTTCGAGATCAACGTGCGCGCTTCGGCCGTGCTCGGGCTCATCGGAGTGGGCGGCATCGGCGACATGCTCACCTCGTACACCCAGTACCGTGAGTGGTCGACGGTCGGCATGCTCCTGATCGTCGTGGTCATCGTCACCGTCGCGATCGACGCGGTCTCGGCCCGCATTCGCCGCCGCATCATGGAGGGTCCTCGTGTCCGCAGCTGAGGTGCCCACGACCGCGCGGATCGCCGCGGTGCGCAACTCCCTGCAGCCCAGCGAACGCCGCGTCGCCGACCTCATCGTCGACGATCCGGATGCCGTGATCGAGCTGACCGCGCAGCAGCTCGCCGACCGCGTGGGGGTGGGACGGTCCACGGTCGTGCGCGCCTGCCAGACGTTCGGGTACCGCGGGTATCCGCAGCTGCGCGTGGCCCTGGCCGCCGAGCGCGGGCGTCGACCGGCGCCGACGACCGACGCGGGCGACGGCGCACTGGGCGGCATCCGCTCGGCCATCGATCGCATCGCCGACGATCTGCGCGCGGCCACGAGCCTGCTGGATGCCGACGGGGTCGACGCCGCTGTCGAGGCGGTCGTGGGTGCGCGACGGCTGCTGGTGGTGGCGAGCGGCCTGTCGGCTCCGGTCGCGACCGATCTCGCGATGCGCCTGACCGCGGTGGGTCGCCCCGCCGAGACCCTCGGCGACCCGATCGGTCAGCAGATCGCCGCGCGGCACCTCTCGGCCGACGACGTGTGCGTCGTGATCAGCGGGTCGGGGGCAAACGAGGCGAGCCTCCGCGCGGCTCAGGCGGCGCGAGCCGCGGGCGCTCGAGTGATCGCGGTGACCTCGTTCATGGCGTCTCCCCTCACGGAGCGCGCCGATCTGTCGCTGGTGCTCGCCTCGGGCGGAACCTTTCGCGACGAGCTCGAACACACCTCGCGCATCGCGCACGCGGTCTTCGCCGAGGCCTTCGTCGACGCCGTGGCGCGCGCGCGGGCGGGCGAGGCCGATCTCTCGCGCGAGCGCGTGCTCGAGATCCTCTCCGACAACCTCGGCGACGCCGGCTGACCGCCGGTGCGGGGCATTCGTCCGGCCGACGTGACCCCGCGATCCGGGCGCCGGTGTACCGGCCGTCGGCGCCGCTACTCGGCCAGACGCAACGCCGTCCAGGTCTCCGCCCGCGCCGCGAACGACGACAGGTCGCGCCCGAGCACCCGTTCGGCCTGCGCGATGCGCGCGCGCACGGTGTGGCGATGGATGCCGAGAGCCTGGGCGGTCGCCTCGTGCGAGCAGTCGTGGGTGAGCCAGGCGTCGACGGTCTCGAGCAGTGCGGAGCCCTGCGCCTCGTCGTGCGCTCGCAGGGGCGTCAGCACCCCCGCGGCGACGCTCCGGGCGGCTTCGGAGCCGAGCGCGGCGAGAAGTCCCGCCCGCGCCGTGTCGGCGAAGTCGGCGACCCCGGGGGTCGAGAGCCGCTCGCGCGCGGTCCGCGCCTGCGCGAGAGCGCTCGAGAACGCCTCGTACCCGGTCGGGGTGGAGCATCCGACGACGATCTCGAAGCGGTCCGCGATCTCGTCGAGCAGTCCTCGGGCCGCGGCGGGCACGACCACGACGAACCCGTCGTCGCCCCGGCCGAAGAACAGCTCCCCCCGCCGTTCCGAGGCACGCATCTCGAGCCACTCGGCCAGCGCACCGGAGCGCGCGGCCGTGGCGGGGGTGAGCGCCACCACCACGGGGGCCGTGGGAAGGGGGCCGAACAGATCCCGCGACGCGCGGCGGGCGAGAGCGGGGTCGTCGGTGCACAGCGACTGCACGAGTCCCGCGCGGAAGGTACCGATCGCGCGGCTCAGCCCATCCTGCTGCTCGAGGACGAGGGCGGCCATCGCCACCACGGCCGTCACCACGCTGCGGGCCTCGTGGTCGAGGTCGTCGGCGGCGATCGCGAGAGCGCCGCGCAGATGCCCGCCCCGGCCGAGGGTCTGCAGGCTCACCGCGGTCCCGTCGATCCGCAGCGTCGACGCGGCGCGCGTGCCGCGGTGCAGCATCGTCGTCACCTCCGCCGTCACCGCGTCGAGCGCCGCAGGGGCGAGGGCGTCGACGGGGTACTCGGTGCGCACGGCCCCGGCCGCGTCGAAGAGGCCGACCCAGCAGTCGAGCTGTCGCGAGAGCTCGGCGAGGGTGGCGGCCAGACCGTCGGGGCGCAGCGCCGCCAGCGAGACGGCCCGCTGGGCGGCGAGCGACCAGCTGCGGCGGGCGTAGGCGTCGGCGGCGATCGCCTCGGCTCCGGCGCGGGCCACGGCGATGAACGGCGTGCGGTAGGGCACCTCGAACAGGGGCATCCCCGCGGCCAGGCACGCGGCGGTCAGCCCCGCGGGGATGCCGTCGCGCACGACCTCGGTGCCGAATCCCAGCGCCCGCACCCCGCGGGCGAGCAGTCGCCCGACGTAGGCCTCGTAGTCGGCGGGGGTCGCGTCGGCGAACTGGGTGCCGGTGGTCAGCAGCACCAGCCCCTCGCTGAGGAACGGAGTGGGATCGGCGAGGTCGCTGGAGTGCACCCATCGCACGGGGCGGTCCACGCTGCCGGTGGGAAGGGCGGCCTCGTCGACGATCAGGCCCAGGCCCAGGTCGGCTCGAGCCAGGAGGGCGCGCAGGCTCGGTGGGGCGACGGCGGTGTCGACCATGAGTCCTCCTGTACAAGACGTATACGACAGTGCCTGCGACTGTACAGGGGGGAGAGTGCGGGCCGAGACGCCGCGTCCGTAGCATCGCCGCCATGAGCCTCGACACCCTCCCCACCGTCGGCGGTCCGTCCCTCGTCCAGGAGCGCCGCCTCGTCACCGCCATCCCCGGCCCCCGCTCGCAGGAGCTCCTCGACCGCAAGGCCGCGGCCGTGGCATCCGGTGTCGGCCACACCGTCCCCATCCACGCGGTCGCCGCGGGCGGCGGAGTCGTCGTCGACGCCGACGGCAACTCGCTGATCGACCTCGGTGCGGGCATCGCGGTCACCAGCGTCGGCAACGCCCACCCCGCCGTCGTCAAGGCCGTCCAGGATCAGGTCGCCGCCTTCACCCACACGTGCTTCATGGTGTCGCCGTACGACTCGTACGTCGCCGTCGCCGAGGCGCTCAACCGGCTCACCCCCGGCGACCACGAGAAGAAGAGCGCGCTGTTCAACTCCGGCGCCGAGGCCGTCGAGAACGCGGTCAAGATCGCGCGCAAGCACACCGGCCGCCAGGCCGTCGTCGCCTTCGATCACGCGTACCACGGCCGCACCAACCTCACGATGGCGCTCACGGCCAAGAACATGCCGTACAAGAGCGGCTTCGGCCCCTTCGCCGCCGAGGTCTACCGCGCGCCCCTGTCGTACCCCTTCCGCGACGGATTGACGGGCCCCGAGGCCGCGGCCAAGGCCATCTCGCTCATCGAGAAGCAGGTCGGCGCCGAGAATCTCGCCGCCGTCATCATCGAGCCCATCCAGGGCGAGGGCGGCTTCATCGTCCCCGCCGACGGATTCCTCAACGCGATCGTCGACTGGTGCCGCGACAACGGCGTCGTCTTCATCGCCGACGAGGTGCAGTCGGGCTTCGCCCGCACCGGCGCGATGTTCGCGAGCGAGCTGTTCGGCATCGTCCCCGACCTCGTCACCACCGCCAAGGGCATCGCCGGCGGGCTGCCGCTGGCGGCCGTCACCGGTCGCGCCGAGATCATGGATGCCACCCACACGGGCGGTCTCGGAGGCACCTACGGCGGCAACCCGATCGCCTGCGCCGCGGCCCTGGCCTCCATCGACGCCTTCGAGAACGAGGGGTTCCTCGAGCGCGCGCAGCAGATCGGCGAGCTGCTCACGCGCCGTCTGCACGAGCTGCAGGCGAACGACCCGCGTGTCGGCGACGTACGCGGCCACGGCGCGATGATCGCAGCCGAGTTCGTCGACCCCACCACCGGAGCCCCCGACGCCGCCCTCACCTCGGCCGTGGCGAAGGCCGCGATCGCCGAGGGAGTGATCGTGCTCACGTGCGGTACTTACGGCAACGTCATCCGGTTCCTGCCGCCGCTGTCGATCGGCGACGAGCTGCTGAACGAAGGCCTCGACGTCGTCGCGGCCGCCCTGTTGCGCAACTGACACTCGTCCCGGCGGTGGCGGAGGAGCATGCGCACACCCGCCGCCGTCGGGACCACCCACGACATTCCCGAGCGAACGACAAGTAAGGAAGCTTCCATGGACGAGATCACCCGAGACGTCGTCGTCATCGGAGCCGGCGCCGCCGGTCTCACCGCCGCCAACGACCTGCGCAAGGCCGGCCTCTCGGTCGCCGTCCTCGAGGCGCGCGACCGCGTGGGCGGGCGACTGTGGACCGACGTGGTCGAGGGCGCGATGCTCGAGCTCGGCGGTCAGTGGGTCTCGCCCGACCAGCAGGCGCTCATCGACACCGTCGAGGAGCTGGGACTCACGACCTACAGCCGCTACCGCGAGGGCGACAGCGTGTACGTCGGAGCCGACGGCGAAGCGAAGCGCTTCACCGGCGAGATGTTCCCGGTGGCCCCCGAGACCGAGAAGATCATCGACGAGATCACCGCGCGCCTGGACGCCATGGTCGCCGAGATCGACCCCGACCGTCCCTGGGAGCACCCGAACGCCGCCGAGTGGGACACGGTCTCGTGGGACGCATGGCTGCGTCAGCAGACCGACGACGACGAGGCCGTCCGCAACCTCGCCTTCGCCACCGGCTCGGCGATGCTCACCAAGCCGACCCACACCTTCTCGCTGCTGCAGTCGCTGCTCATGGCGGCATCGGCGGGCTCGTACTCGAACCTCGTCGACGCCGACTTCATCCTCGACAAGCGCGTCGCCGGTGGCCTGCAGGCGGTGCCCGAACTGCTCGCCGAGCGTCTCGGCGACGACGTCTTCCTCAACCAGCCGGTGCGCCGCATCATCTGGGGTGCCGATTCGGCCAGGCCCGACCGCGCTGCGGACTCGGCGACGGGGCAGCGGGTCGACGAGCTGCGCGCTCTGACCGCTCGCGTCGAGGCCGCGAAGGCCTCCGCCGCGGGAGTCACCGTGATCGCCGACGGCCTCACCGTGCGCGCTCGCTTCGCCATCCTGGCGCTCGCGCCCGTGCTCTACCCCCGCATCTCCTTCGAGCCGCCCCTGCCCCGGCTCCAGCACCAGATGCACCAGCACATCTCGATGGGCTTCGTCATCAAGGTGCACGCCGTCTACGAGACGCCGTTCTGGCGCGCGCAGGGTCAGTCGGGCACCGCCTTCAGCCCCTACGAGCTGGTGCACGAGGCCTACGACAACACCAACCACGGTGACGAGCGCGGCACGCTGGTGGGCTTCGTGTCCGACCAGAACGCCGACGACCTGTTCCGTCTGAGCGCCGAGGAGCGCAAGGAGCGCATCCTCGAGTCGCTCTCGCACTACTACGGGCCCGAGGCGAAGAACACGGTCGTCTACTACGAGAGCGACTGGGGCACCGAGGAGTGGACGCGCGGCGCCTACGCCGCGAGCTTCGACCTCGGCGGTCTCCACCGCTACGGCGCCGACCTGCGGGAGCCCGTCGGCGCGATCCACGTCGCGTGCAGCGACATGGCCGGCGCGGGCTACCAGCACGTCGACGGCGCGATCCGCCAGGGTCACCGCGCGGCGCAGGAGATCCTCGAGCGGACGCGCGGATGAGTTCCGCGATCGTCGTCGGCTACACCGCCACCGAGGCGGGTGCCGACGCCCTCGCCCTCGCGGCGCGGCTCGGGAACGCCCTCGACGCGCCCGTCCACGCGGTGATCGTGCTGCCCGCGGCCGAGAACAACGTCTCGATCCCCGCCGACGCCGGTTACGACCGGCTCGTCGCCGACACGGCACGCGGCTGGCTGCGCGACGGTCTCGCGCGGGTCGGGGGATCCGGCATCCGGGGGCACGTGCGTCCCGCGCACGGGGTGGCAGCCGGACTCGTCGCCGCCGCCGAGGAGTTCGACGCGGGCCTCATCGTCGTCGGCACCGGAGGTGGGGGACCGCGCGGTCGGCACCGCCTCGGCACCACCGCCGAAGAGCTCGTGCACGCCGCTCCCGTCCCGGTGGCCCTGGCCCCCGAGGGCGCGCGCGACATCGCCGTCGACGCGGGTCTTCCGCGCATCACCGCGGCGATCGGCACGCGGCCGGGTGCCGACGTGCTGCTCGAGTCCTCGGCATCCCTGTCGGCCCGCGCGCATGCACCGCTCCGGCTGCTCTCGCTCGCGGGCGTCGACCTCCCCGCCCGCGTCGACGCCGGGCTGACCCGTCTGACCGGACAGGCCCACGCCGAGGAGGTGCTCGAGACCGTTCGCGCCGCGCTCCCGCCCGAGATCGAGGCTCACGCGGTGGTGGGCGCCGGCTCCGACATCGAAGACGCCGTCGGGCGCATCGAGTGGATGCCGGGCGAGATCGCCCTGGTCGGTTCCAGCCGGCTCGCCCAGCCCCGGCGCCTGTTCCTCGGCTCCACCGCAGGACGCATCCTGCGGGCCCTTCCCGTTCCCATGATCGTGGTGCCCCGCACCTCGGAGGCCTCATGACCACCTCTCGCAACGGCGCGAGCCCTGCACCCGACAGCCCCGTCACCACCGGCATCTCCAACAAGGGCCTGCGCGTCGGCTCGATCGGGATGATCGGCGCCGTCGTCATCGGCATCTCCACCATCGCCCCGGCGTACACGCTCACCGGGGCACTCGGTCCGACGGTCTCGGCGGTCGGGTTCCAGGTTCCCGCGATCATCCTCGTCGGCTTCATCCCGATGCTGCTGGTGGCCCTCGGCTACCGCGAACTGAACTCCCGGATGCCGGATGCCGGCACCTCGTTCACCTGGGCGGCGCGGGCCTTCGGCCCCTGGGTGGGCTGGATGGCCGGGTGGGGTCTGGTGGCCGCCACCGTCATCGTGCTCTCCAACCTCGCCGGCATCGCGGTGGACTTCCTCTTCCTGCTGATCGCGCAGCTCAGCGGCAACGCCGAGATCGCGGAGCTCACCCGCGTCGTCCCGATCAACATCGCGGTGTGCCTGGTGTTCATGTTCCTGGCCACGGTGGTGTCGTACCGCGACCTGCAGACCACCCAGCGCCTGCAGTACGGCCTCGTCGGCTTCCAGATCCTCGTGCTGCTCGTCTTCGCGGGCGCGGCGGTCGTGGAGACGATGAACGGCAACGCCGTCGACCCCAGCCCCGTGCAGCTGTCGTGGTTCAACCCCTTCGAGGTGCCCTCGTTCAGCGCCTTCGCCGCCGGTCTGTCGCTGTCGATCTTCATCTTCTGGGGATGGGACGTCATCCTCACCATGAACGAAGAGACGAAGGACCCCGACCGCACCCCGGGCCGCGCCGCCACCGTCACGGTCTTCCTCATCGTGGCGCTGTACCTGGTCATCGCCGTCGCCCTGCTGATGTTCGCGGGAAACGGCACGGGGGAGCTGGGCCTGGGCAACCCCGACATCCAGGAGAACGTCTTCTTCCACCTGTCGGGACCCATCCTCGGGCCCCTCGCGTTCCTCGTGTCCCTCGCGGTCCTCACCAGCTCGGCATCCTCGCTCCAGGCCACCTTCGTGGGGCCCGCGCGGACCCTGCTGGCCATGGCGCACTACGACGCTTTGCCGAAGAAGTTCGCGAAGGTGAGCCCGCGGTTCTTCACCCCGGGCTACGCCACGATCGTCTCGGCGGTCGTCGCCTCGGCGTTCTACGCGATCATGCGCGTGCTCAGCGAGAACGTGCTGACCGACACCATCACGGCCCTCGGCGCGATGATCTGCTTCTATTACGGGCTCACCGCCTTCGCGTGCGTCTGGTACTTCCGCAAGCAGTGGTTCGACTCGGTGCGCAACGTCCTGCTGACGCTGCTGGCCCCGCTCGTGGGCGGGGGAATCCTCGCGGTGCTGTTCGTCACGACCCTCATCGACAGCGCGAGCCCCGACTACGGCTCGGGCTCGCAGATCGCCGGCGTCGGACTGGTCTTCGTCATCACCGTCGTGATCATCGTGGTCGGCGTGGTTCTGATGATCGCCCAGCGCATCGCCAGCCCCGCCTTCTTCCGCGGTGAGACCCTGGGACGCGAGGCGCCCGCCAGCGCCCGCCGTCGCCGCACGTCCTGACAACGAAACGAAAAGGAGCACCATGAGCGACTACGCCGTCGTCAATCCCGCCACCGGTGAGACCCTCGCCGAGTACGACACGCTGTCCGACGAAGGAGTGCAGAGCGCGATCGCCTCCGCCCACGACGGTTACCGCGCGTGGTCGCGCACGGCCCCGGCCGAGCGCGCCGAGGCCCTTCGCCGCGCGGCGCAGCTGCACCGCGACCGCCGCGACGACCTCGCCGCGATCATCGTGCGCGAGATGGGCAAGCCCCTCGAGGCGGCGCTCGGCGAGGTCGACTTCGCGGCCGACATCACCGAGTACTACGCCGACAACATCGACAAGATCACCGGCGACACCCCCATCGACATCCTCGGCGAGGGCTCCGCGGTCATCCGGCGCTCGGGTCTCGGCGTGCTGCTCGGCATCATGCCGTGGAACTTCCCGTACTACCAGGTCGCCCGTTTCGCCGCCCCGAACCTCGCGGTCGGGAACACCATCCTGCTCAAGCACGCTCCCCAGTGCCCCGAGTCGGCCGAAGCCCTGCAGTCGATCTACACCGACGCGGGCTTCCCCGAGGGCGCCTACGTCAACATCCGCGCGACCAACGACCAGGCGGCGACGATCATCGCCGACCGTCGCGTGCAGGGAGTTTCGGTGACGGGCTCCGAGCGCGCGGGCTCGGCCGTGGCCGAGCTGGCCGGCCGCCACCTCAAGAAGGTCGCGCTGGAGCTCGGTGGCTCCGACCCGTTCATCCTGCTCTCCACCGACGACCTCGACGCCGCCGTGCAGGCCGCCGTCGACGCGCGCCTCGACAACAACGGGCAGTCGTGCAACGGAGCGAAGCGGTTCCTCGTCGTCGACGACCTGTACGACGCGTTCGTCGAGAAGTTCTCGGCCGCGCTCGGCGAGGCCAAGGTCGGCGACCCGTTCGCCGACGACACCGTGCTCGGTCCGCTGTCGTCGCTGGCCGCGGCGGAACGCCTCGACGAGCAGGTGCAGCGAGCGATCGCCCAGGGCGCGACCGTCGAGGTCGGCGGCACCCGCGACGGTGCCTTCTACCCGGGCACCGTCCTCACCGGTGTGACGCCCGAGATGGACGCCTACGGCGAGGAGTTCTTCGGACCCGTCGGCACCGTCTACCGGGTCTCGGGCGAAGACGAGGCCGTGGCGATCGCCAACGACACCGGATACGGCCTGGGCTCGTACGTGTTCACCACGGATGCCGAGCAGGCCCAGCGCATCGCCGATCAGATCGAGGCCGGAATGGTCTACGTGAACGTCGTGCTCGCCGACTCGCCGGAGCTGCCGTTCGGCGGCGTGAAGCGCAGCGGCACCTCCCGCGAGATGGGCCTTCTCGCGGCCGACGAGTTCGTGAACAAGAAGCTCATCCGCACGGCCTGACCGATGTCGCGTCCCCCGGCCCGGTTCGCCTCGTCGGGGGACATGACATAGACTGGGGAGTGCAGTCGAAATCTGCATTCTTTCGCCGTGCCCCCGGGCACTCGGCATCCTCCCCGAGAGATTCCAGGCGTTCGCATGTCGGTTTCGAATCCTGGATCCCTCGGGATCTTAGGGCGGTAGCTCAATTGGCAGAGCAGCGGTCTCCAAAACCGCAGGTTGCAGGTTCGATTCCTGTCCGCCCTGCGCACAGCGCACGCTGGCACAGACAGAGACCTAGGTGGTTCGATGACGCAGGACGAGACGAAGGGCGAAGTCGTCGCTGATCGCGGCGCGCCCCGCGAGAAGAAGCTCAACTTCTTCGCGCGGATCGCTCTCTTCATCCGTCAGGTCTTCGCGGAACTCCGCAAGGTCGTCACCCCGACGCGGCAGGAACTGCTCAAGTTCACCGCCGTCGTCCTCGGGTTCGTCGTCGTCATGATGGCGATCGTCTACGGCCTCGACGTGCTGTTCGTGTGGATCACCACCGCCGTCTTCGGCGTCCCCGGTACCGCCGGCGCCTGACCGGCGTCTGGGCGGACGCGCGGCGCCAAGAGCGGCCGCCTCTGAACGGAAGAGATCACAGTGTCTGAAAGATATGTCGACGACGCCGATTGGGCCACCGCGGCCGAGCAGTCGAGCGAGGATGACGAAGCCCAGGAGGGCAACGTGCTGGCCTCGCAGGAGCACGCCTCCGACTCGGCCGAGCACGCTGCCATCCACATCGTCGACGACGAGACCGACACCGATGACGCCGACCTCGGCGACATCGACATCACCGACCCGGAGGCGGACGCGATCGTGAACGACGCTCTCGAGATCGACGAGACCAGCGAGGCCGAGGCCGCCGCCGAGGTGCTCAACGACGCTCTCGCCGAGGAGCAGGCCGAAGAGGCCGCCGAGGCTGCCGACGAGGTCACCCCTTACGACGGTCCCGACGTCAACGGCGAGCCCGACGCCCCCGTGCTCGACGAGGACTTCGTCGACGAGGTCGCCACCGCCGCCGGTGTGGTCGACGAGGTCGAGGCCTCCGAGTCGCCCGCCGACGCCGCCGAGGCCCCCATCGATCTCGATGATGCCGATGCCGAAGACGACGACGTCGACCCGTACGACGCTTTCCGCGCCGAGCTCCGCTCGCTCCCCGGCAAGTGGTTCGTCATCCACTCCTACGCCGGGTTCGAGCGCAAGGTGAAGGCCAACATCGAGCAGCGCAAGTCGACGCTCGAGGTCGAGGACGACATCTACCAGGTCGAGGTCCCCATGGAGGACGTCGTCGAGATCAAGAACGGCCAGCGCAAGATGGTCACGCGCGTGCGCATCCCCGGCTACGTGCTGGTGCGCATGGACCTCAACGAAGACACCTGGTCGGTCGTGCGCCACACGCCCGGTGTCACCGGCTTCGTGGGCAACGCCCACAACCCGACCCCCCTGCGTTTCGAAGAGGCCTTCAACATGCTGAAGAGCCTCGTCGAGGTCAAGGAAGCCGCTCCCTCGAAGTCGGGTGCCGCCAAGGGTTCGCCCACCACGGCGCGCGTCATCCCCGCCGAGGTCGACTTCGAGACCGGCGAGACCATCACGATCAAGGAAGGCTCGTTCGCGGGCCTGCCCGGCACGATCAGCGAGATCAAGCCCGAGAGCGGCAAGCTCACCGTGCTCGTGTCGCTCTTCGAGCGCGAGACCCCGGTCGAACTGTCGTTCGACCAGGTCACCAAGATGCTCTGACGCCTCCGGCGTCGCACGAACGCCCCGCTCGGCTCCGGCCGGCGGGGCGTTCGTCGTTCCGCGCACCGTCGCACCTCTCGCATAAACGCTGATCCTGCGCCTAAACGCGCTGCCTGACCGTTTATGCGCACGATCGGCGTTTATGCCCGGCGGAGGATCACCGCGAGCGCGGGTTTCGCCCCACCGACGCCAGGGCAGCGGGGTCGGCGCGGCGCGACGGCGCGAGCCCGGCAGCGGCGAGAGCCGCGCGTAGTCCGTCTGCGCCGAGCGCCCCCGCGTAATCCCACCGGGCGACACGCCAACCGGCACGCCGAAAGCTGTCTTCGCGGCGCTTCTCGGCGCGAACGGCCTCGGCGGCCGCGACGGGATCGCCGCCGCCGTACTTGAGCCACCCATCTGATTCGCCGATGACCTTCTGCTCCGGCCAACTGAAGTCCGAGCGATACGTCCGCCCCTCGAGACGATGCGTCATCTGGAGCGTCGGCGCGGGGAATCCGCACCACTCGATGACCGCTCGGCTCAGGGATTCTCCCGCGGACTCCGAGAGCGGGGTGGCCCGAGTCAGCACCCATTCCACGCGCTTCATCCGGAACGTGTTCCGTTGCGCCGCGGCGTGATCGATCACCTCGTCGCGCGAGAGCGAGGAGTCGCGGAGGGCCGCATCCGCGACGGCGAGGCCGAACGCCGGCGGCAGAACGCGCGCGAGATCGACGACCAGGTCTTCGACGGTCGTGAGATGGATGCCGCCGACCCGCTGCACCGATCGCGCGTCGGCGCTCGTGTGCGCGGTGACATCGCCGTACGCCACCGAACGCGAACGCCGCGTATCGAAGATGTGGATGTTGCGAGGGTGGCCGAACGTCGGCAGCCCGAGCACCGATGCGGCCGACTCGTGCGAGAACACGGCATCGGGGCGAACCAACGCGAAGGCGTGCACGCGGGCGAGGTACCGGTCCCAGGGGGCGAGCGCGTTCCATGCGTCCCGGGCGGCGTAGACGCCGGGCCGTACTTTGTGCAGGCTCGCATCGCGCGACGGGTACGGCGCGGTGCCCACCAGGCTCGACGCACGGAAGAGGTGCACCGGTGATCCACGCAGCGATCGGGGGATGGCATCCATTCGGCGAGGGTGGCAGGTCGGCCGGTAGGCGATGTGCGGCCTGTGGACAACTGCCGCCCCTCCCGACGCATAAACGCCGATCCTGCGCATAAACGCGCTGCCTGACCGTTTATGCGCAGGATGAGCGTTTATGCAGGGGGTGCGGACCGGGCGGGGGCCCGAGACGGCGCATCGCACGGATGGGGCCACCGAGACCGCGGCGGGGCGGCGACCCGAGAGACGCGACCGCGCGGGCGACTGCGCGGGCGAGGAGAAGACGCGGGATGCCGGCGCCATGGCGTATGATGTGAAGGTTGCTCGTGCGTCAGCGCGACGATGACCGCTGTCCGGAACCGCCGGATGCGCGGGAGAGAGGGAGCCGCGAGGCCCCCGCTCGAGAGAGGAAAAGGATATGGCACCCAAGAAAAAGGTGACCGGCCTGATCAAGCTCCAGATCAAGGCGGGCGCGGCCAACCCCGCGCCGCCCATCGGTCCGGCGCTCGGTCAGCACGGCGTCAACATCATGGAGTTCTGCAAGGCCTACAACGCGGCGACCGAAGCCCAGCGCGGCAACGTCATCCCCGTTGAGATCACGGTCTACGAAGACCGCAGCTTCACGTTCGTCCTGAAGACCCCGCCCGCGGCGGAGCTCATCAAGAAGGCGGCCGGCCTGGCCAAGGGCTCGTCGACGCCTCACACGGTCAAGGTGGGCAAGCTCACCAAGGACCAGGTTCGCGAGATCGCCACCACGAAGCAGCCCGACCTGAACGCGAACGACATCGAGGCCGCCTCGAAGATCATCGCCGGCACCGCCCGTTCCATGGGCATCACGGTCGAGGACTGAGGGAGATAACAATGGCTACCAAGTCCAAGGCATTCCGCGCCGCTGCTGAGAAGATCGCGGCCGACACGTTCTACACCCCGACCGAGGCCGTCGCCCTCGCGAAGGAGACCGGCTCGAAGAAGTTCGACTCGACCGTCGAGGTCGCGCTGAAGCTCTCGGTCGACCCCCGTAAGGCAGACCAGATGGTCCGCGGCACGGTCATCCTGCCCCACGGCACGGGTAAGACCGCGCGCGTCATCGTCTTCGCCAACGGCCCCGCGGCCGAAGCGGCTCTCGCCGCCGGCGCCGACGAGGTCGGTGGCACCGAGCTCATCGAGAAGGTCGCCGCCGGCTACACGTCGTTCGACGCGGCCGTCGCCACGCCCGAGCTCATGGGCCAGGTCGGACGCCTCGGTAAGGTCCTCGGACCCCGCGGCCTCATGCCGAACCCCAAGACCGGCACCGTGACCCCCAACCCGGCCAAGGCCGTCGAGGAGATCAAGGGCGGAAAGATCGAGTTCCGCGTCGACAAGCACGCCAACGTGCACTTCGTCGTCGGCAAGGCGTCGTTCTCGGCCGAGCAGCTCGACGAGAACATCGCCGCCGCGCTCGAGGAGATCGTCCGCCTCAAGCCGTCGAGCTCGAAGGGCCGCTACATCCAGAAGGGTGCGGTGTCGACCACGTTCGGCCCCGGCATCCCGCTGGACGTCAACGTCCTCGCCTGACATCCGTCACCGAAAGCCCCGCTGCGCCTCGTGCCGGCGGGGCTTTCGCGTGCACGGACGTGCAACACGGCGTCATCCGGGAAGAGTCCGGCGGGTGAACGTGTTGTCGTGAGAGGCGCTCCGTGTGCCCTCCCCCCCATCACTTGTCCCCACATCACCCATGTCAGGAACAGCTATGCCCCGTCGTCGTTTGACCGTCCTCGCCGCCACCCTGGGGCTCAGCGCCCTCGCGCTGACCGCCTGCAGCGGCGGTGCGTCGTCCGAGGCGACGCCTGGAGCGGGAGCCGATCTCGGCCTCATCTCGGACGGCACCCTCACCGTCGCCACCGAGGGCACCTACCGCCCGTTCTCGTTCCACGAGGGCGCGGGCGATCTGACCGGTTTCGACGTCGAGATCGCGAAGGCCGTCGCCGACAAGCTGGGTCTGCAGGTCAAGTTCCAAGAGACCCAGTGGGACGCGATCTTCGCGGGCCTGGATGCCGGTCGTTTCGACGTCATCGCCAACCAGGTGTCGATCAACCCCGAGCGCCAGGAGAAGTACACCTTCAGCGCGCCGTACACGGTGTCGCGTGGCGTGATCGTCACGAACGAGGACGACAGCGCGATCTCGAGCTTCGCCGACCTCTCGGGCAAGACCACCGCCCAGTCGCTCACGAGCAACTGGTACGAGCTCGCCACCGACAGCGGCGCGCAGGTCGAGGCCGTCGAGGGTTGGGCGCAGGCCGTCGCGCTGCTGAAGCAGGGTCGCGTCGAGGCCACGATCAACGACCAGCTGACCTACCTCGACTACGAGAAGACCAACAGCCCGACGGGTCTGAAGATCGCCGCCGAGACCGACGACACCTCCGAGAGCGCCTTCGCGTTCAAGAAGGGTCAGGACAAGCTCGCCGAGGCCGTCGACGGCGCCCTCGAGGAGCTGCGCGCCGACGGCACGCTCGCCGAGATCAGCCAGAAGTACTTCGGCGCCGACGTCACCCAGTAACACCCGGCTGTAAACCCCCGCGGATCGTCCGCCTTCCCCCTCTAGCGTGGGAGGCGGACGGTCCGCGTCGGCGTGTGCGAACGCGCGCGCGAGGAGTCGGGCCCCGAGCCCACCGGAGAAAGGAGGCCCATGAACGACATCTGGACGCTGATGCTCGACTCGTTCTGGCCCATGCTGCTGGCGGGCCTCACGGGCACCATCCCCCTGTCACTGGCCTCGTTCGCGATCGGGCTCGCTCTGGCACTCGCGATGGCCTTGCTGCGTCTGTCGCGCAACGTCGTGTTCTCGGGCTTCGCGCGGTTCTACATCTCGGTCATCCGCGGCACGCCGCTGCTGGTGCAGCTGTTCGTGATCTTCTACGGCCTTCCCGCGATCGGTGTCGTCATCGACCCGTTCCCCGCGGCCGTCATCGCCTTCTCGCTGAACGTCGGCGGCTACGCGGCCGAGGTGATCCGCGCCGCGATCCTGTCGGTCCCGCGCGGGCAGTGGGAGGCGGCGCACACCGTCGGCCTCTCGCACCGCAAGACGCTGACCCGCATCATCCTCCCGCAGGCCGCGCGGGTGTCGGTCCCTCCGCTGTCGAACACGTTCATCTCGCTCGTGAAGGACAGCTCGCTGGCGTCGCTCATCCTCGTGTCGGAGCTGTTCCGCCAGGCCCAGAACATCGCCGCGTTCTCGTACGAGTTCATGGCGGTGTACCTCGAGGCCGCGCTCATCTACTGGCTGTTCTGCCTGGTGCTGTCGTTCGGGCAGAACGCTCTCGAGAAGAGATTGGACCGCCATGTCGCCCACTGACGCCCCGTTGTTGCAGGTCACGGGCCTCGAGAAGAGCTTCGGCGACAACCGCGTGCTCGACGGCGTCGACCTGTCGGTGCGGCGCGGTGACGTGCTGGTGCTGATCGGTCCCTCGGGGTCGGGCAAGACGACGGTGCTGCGCTGCCTGAACGGTCTCGAGACCCCGGATGCCGGAGTGGTGGCGTTCGACGGCGGTCCGGTCGTCGATTTCTCGGCGCCCAAGGTGTCCAAGGCCGATCGCACGGCTCTGCGCGACCGATCGGCGATGGTGTTCCAGCACCATAACCTCTTTCCGCACCTCACGGTGCTGCAGAACGTCACCGAGGGGCCCATCCAGGCGCACGGCGTGCCGAAGGCCGACGCGATCGCCCGCGCCGAGACTCTCTTGGCCCGTGTCGGCCTCGCCGAGAAGCGCGACGCCTACCCGTCGGAGCTCTCGGGCGGCCAGCAGCAGCGCGTCGGCATCGTCCGAGCCCTGGCGCTGCAACCGCAGCTGCTGCTCTTCGACGAGCCGACGAGTGCTCTCGACCCCGAACTCGTCGGCGAGGTGCTGACGGTGCTGCGGGAACTCGCGAACGAGGGCTGGACGATGGTCATCGTCACGCACGAGCTCGGTTTCGCGCGCGAGGTCGCCGACGAGGTCCTGTTCTTCGACGAGGGCGTGATCGTCGAGCGGGGCGCCCCCGCGGATCTGCTCCGCGCGCCGAAGAAGGAGCGCACGCGTCGCTTCCTGAACCGCCTGCTGCACCCCCTCGACGGCCCCGATCCGACCGGGACGTCGGAACTCCCGGAGTAGCGTGGATCCATGCGCCGCCTCGAGAACCTGCTCGGCATCGATTCGCCCGTCGTTCTCGGCCCCTTCGGCGGGCTGTCGTCGATCGCGTTGACGGCGGCGGTCAGCGACGGGGGAGGCCTCGGCTCGTTCGGCCTCTACGGATACACGCCCGAGCGCATCCGCGACACGATCGCCGCCCTTCGGGCGGCCACGCCGCGTCCCGTGGCGGTGAACCTGTGGCTGCCGCGCGGCGACGAGGTGACTCCGACCGACGTCGACATCGCACCGTTCCTGCGGGCCGCCGAGCAGCTCTTCGCCGCCGCGGGCATCGCCCCGCCCGTCGTTCCCGCCGCGTACCTCACGCCCATCACCGACCAGCTCGAGGCCGTCTTCGATGCGCGCCCCGATGTGCTGAGCGTCGTGTACGGGATCCCGGATGCCGAGACCCTCGCCCGCGCGCGAGCTCTCGGCATCCGCGTGATCGGCACCGCCACCTCGGTCGCCGAGGCGGTGGCGCTCGAGGGCGCGGGGGTCGACGCCATCGTCGCGACGGGGGCCGAGGCCGCAGGGCACCGTGTGTCGTTCCTCGCCGACCCGGCGCACTCGCTCGTGGGCACGTTCGCGCTGGTGCCGCAGGT